>JBHHVJ010000022.1:0-53550 GCA_046754285.1 Myxococcota bacterium
GCATCGCCTCGGGCCCGGAGCGTCGTGCGATCGCGGGCATGATGGCGCGATCCAGGATGTGGGTGGCGAGCATGTACTCGCGACAGAGCCGGATGAGCGCCTGGCGCGAGAGGTCCTCCAGCTGGAAGTCCGGATCGAAGGGTCCGCTGTAGTCGTCCCGTTCCGCCATGGCTCGTGTGGGGCCGCCCGCGGGACGACCCTTGGCGACCCTATGGGATCCCGGGAAAGGGGTCAAGCGAGCGTGGACGCCTCGAGCCTGTGTGCTTCCGCGCACCGGGGGGAGCTGATACCCTCCAACATGAGTCCGATCGGGATGATCGGAGCGCGAGGGAGGCAGGTCATGCAGCAGGTGATGGCGGGCGTTCGCGTCGTCGAGGTGGCGCAGTTCACGTTCGTTCCCGCCGCGGGAGCCGTGCTCGCGGACTGGGGCGCGGACGTGATCAAGATCGAGCACCCCCTACGCGGAGACGCTCAACGAGGCTTGATCCGGGTGGGCGGGCAGGACAACACCGCGAACATCAACTTTCTCATGGAGCACTCGAACCGTGGGAAGCGGAGCATTGGTCTCGACCTCGCGCATCCTGAGGGTCGTGAGCTGCTCTACGAGATGGTCCGCTCGGCGGACATCTTTCTCACCAACCTGCTGCCGGGTACGCTCGAGCGGCTGCAGATCGACGTCGAATCGATCCGGCGCATCCAGCCCCGGATCATCTACGCGCGGGGCACCGCGCACGGCATCCGCGGTCCAGAGCGACACAAGGGAGGCTACGACTCGACGGACTACTGGGCGCGCTCCGGAAGCGGCATGGCAGGTCGCGGACCGACCGACATGCCGGCCATGCAGCCCGGCCCCGCCTATGGGGACTCGCTTGGTGGTATGACGATTGCGGGGGGCATCGCGGCGGCACTCTTCAAGCGGGAGCGTACGGGCGAGTCATCGGTGGTGGACATCTCTCTGCTCGGCACGGGCCTCTGGGCCATGGGCGCGTCGCTGGCGGGAGCGATGCTCGCCAAGGGATCGGGGGGGGGCGCGATGCCGATGGCGGGCGCCGCCTTCATCAACCCCTTGGTCGGGATCTACCGAACCCAGGAAGGGGGCTCACTCATGCTCACGATGCTCCAGGGTCACTTCTACTGGGCCGACACGGTCGAGCACCTGGGGCGACCCGAGCTTGCGACCGATCCGCGCTTCGCCACCCCCGAGGCCTTCGCGGAGAACTCCGCCGAGGCGCGGCAGGTCCTTCAGGAGATCTTCGAGACGGCCACGCTCGAGGAGTGGCGCAATCGCCTGGCCAAGATGAAGGGGCAGTGGGGCCCCTTCCAGACCACCGACCAGATCCCCAGCGATCCGCAGGTGATCGCCAACGACCTGATCCGCGAGGTGGACGCGGGGGACGGAACGAGCTTCCGCCTGGTCGCGAGCCCCGTACAATTCGACGAGCAGGTGCCCGGGCTGCGCAAGGGACCCGAGCACGCGCAGCACACGGAGGAGATCCTGCTCGAGCTCGGCCTGGAGTGGGAGCGCATCGCCAAGCTCAAGGAAGCCGGAGCGATCAGCTAGCTGCGGGACCGGGGCGCGTCCGGCGAGGGGGTCCGGTGAAGAACTGGCGCACGATCGGGGAGCTGGCCCGGGCAGCGGACGTGCCGACCTCCACGGTGCGTTACTACGAGCGCGAGGGGATTCTGAAGCCGAGCGGACGGAGCTCGGCCGGCTACCGCCGCTACACCGATGAGGACCTGCAGCGGCTGCGCTTCATCCGTGCCGCCCAGGCGACCGGCTTCACTCTCCAGGACATCCGGACCCTGCTGCGACCCGCCTCCTGCAGTCGGGTGCAGCGGCTGATCGAGGGCCGCCTGGCCGTCGTTCAGGCTCGTCTGCGGGAGCTTCGCCACCTCCAGCGCGTGCTCGGGGCAGCCCTGGAGGCTTGCCGAGCGCACGAGTCAAGCGGACGTTGCCGCGTCATCGCGGACCTGAGCGAGTCCGCTTCGGGAAGATCATCCTAGCGAGCGGGGTATCGGGGGCGGAGCCCGCCCTAGGCGCTCCGCCCGTCGGGGGGCTCGGGGTCGTGGGCAGAGCGGCCGAGGATTCCCTCCGGGTCGATGCGGCCCCGTACGAGCTGGTACGGGCGCCCACCGAAGCGCGGGGCGTCGTGGATGTAGCGGCAGGCCGTGCTGGCGTAGTGGGTGCTGATGGCCCGACGGTAGCCGCGGCTGCGGTTGCGCCCCGATCCGTGCAGAAGCAAGGGATGAAACAGAACGGTGTCCCCCGGCGCCATCTCGAGGTGGACGCGACCGGGGTGAGCCCCGACCTCGCGTGCGCCGAAGTAGGCCAGATTCACGTAGTCCCACGGGGGATTATCGTGCGGCAGCAGCTCTCCGCGATGCGAGCCCGGAACGACAGCCAGGCAGCCGTTCTCGCGTGTGCAGGGCTCGAGTGCGGTCCAGGCGGCGACGATCCGATCGGCAGGCCGGAACGGAAAGTAGAGCAGATCCTGATGCAGCGGATGGCGGCCGTCCACATCGGGGGGCTTGTTGATCAGCATGGTGTGGATCGAGGCGATATCGGGGCCGGTGAAGACCTCCACGAGATCGAGCAAACGGGGATGCTCCAGGTAGCCGCGCAAGATCGGGTCCTTCTCGTAGTCCTGCACCTTGGCGATCGCGGCCTCGGGCGAGCGGGGCTGCACAGCCCCCTTGACCACCATCACATCGCGCATGACGAGCAGGCCGGCGGGGCGTGCCTGCTCCTCCGCCACGAGCGTGCGCAATCGCGAGCGCCAGATCTGGAGCTCCTTCGGCTCGAACAGGCCGCGCAGGATCAGGTAGCCGCGCTCCGCGTACGCCTGCCGATCCTCGATCTTCATGCGCCGCTCCCCCTCTCCCGGTCCGCGGCTGGGCCAGGCTCGGTGCCCCCGCGCTCGCCAGGCCGCCCGCCGGCACCGATGGCATCATACACGATCGGAAAACCACTTGGTCGATGGGATAAACCACCGAGGGTGCCGGCCGGGGGATCGGGTGCGGATCGGCGGGTGCCCCGCAGGGGGGGCGTCGGGGCTCAGCTCCGCGAGCGACGGCGCGGGCGCTCGCTCGCCTCGCCCCAGACCGCTCCGGGGGCGCGTCCATCGACGGTCACGCGCCGTCGCTGGAAGACCCAGCGGCCAGAGACCCGGCGGTACTCGTCGATGTAGCGCCCCCAGTGGTCGAGCCCGCGATCGGTGAGCACCAGGTAGTAGGCGCGGCCCATCGCGGTCGTCCGGCTCTGCAGGTCGATCTGGTGCGTCGCCGTGAAGTGTCGGACGAGCGTGGTCCGCGCGCCCTTGTGACGGCCGGTTCGTCGCGCGGTTGCCGTGAAGAGGGCGCGAATTTCCTCGCGACCGTGCAGCACGCGGTCCGGCGGGACGCACATCACCGCATCCTCCGCAAAGAGCTCGAGCATCGGGTCGAAGCGTCCGGTGTCGCCCCAGCCGTTGTAGCGTGCCACGAGTTCTCGAATGCTCTCCCTCGCGCTCAGCTCCCAGAGCTCCACCTCGCCCGACCTCAGCCCACCTGCTTGGAGATCACCTCGGACCCGAAGCCCTCGATGAGCTCGAGAAGGCGGCGGCGAGAGGGGAGACGTGTGGTTCCCACGCGCTCGAAGCCCACCGCCATCTGCGTCACGCCCAGCTCCTCCTGCTCCTCGATCTCCGCGAGCAGGGCCGCCACGTCGAAGCCCGTCTGACCGTAGAAGCCTCGTGTGAGCGCGGAGAACATTACATCGCGCAACGGAGGGCGGCCGAGCCGCTCGGCGTGCTCGTGGGCATAGGCGAGGCGCGTGCGCAGGTCGTCCAGGCTCATGAGGGCGGGCGTGCGGACCATGGGCACGATCTGCTGGGGGTTGCGAAAGGGCATCCAGCCGTCGCAGAGCTCGACCGCACGACGAATGGCGCGGCGACTGTTACCTCCGCCCCAGATCGGAGGGTGGGGCTCCTGCCGCGGGCGAGGGAGCACGCGGTGCTCGTGCGCCCCGATCCGGACCGGCGCTCCGGACCAGACCTGCTTCATCTTCACGATCGCCTCGTCGCAGAGCTCGTTTCGGTGCGCGAAGTCCGCGCCGAGAGCGGCGAACTCGGGGGCGAGGTAGCCGGCGCCGACGCCGAGGAGCACACGACCGTCCGAGAGCGAGTCCAGAGAGGCCACACTCTTGGCCGCCAGATAGGGGTTGCGATAGGGGAGCACACAGAGGTTCGTCTGCAGTCGCAGGTGCTGCGTCGCGGCGGCTGCGAAGGCGAGCGCGACGAAGGGATCCAGTGTCTGATGGCCGCCGGCGGCCAGCCAGTCGCACTCGGGAACGGGGTGGTCGGTCACGTAGACCGCATCGAAGCCGGCGCGCTCTGCGGCCGCGGCCATCTCCATCACGGCCTCCGCGCTGCCGAACTCTTCGCGCGAGTCCACGCGGTCGACGGGAAGTCCCAGGGAGAATCGCATGGCCTGCGACTATACTACGGCGACCCTTCCAAAGCCCCGCGCCGGGATCGGCAGAAGTCCGGCACATCGCTTGCATCGCGTATCCAGGGCCGTCACCCGGCGCAGGGGCGCGGGCCCGCCAGCGCCCGCTCGCACCCGGGTGCGAGCCTGGAGGGAGGAACGATGAGCGAGACGGCGAGACTCGAGCTGGACGGCAAGACCTGGGAGCTTCCGCTGGTCACGGGTAGCGAGGGCGAGCGGGCGGTCGACATCTCGCGGCTGCGCGCGGAGAGCGGCCTGATCACGCTCGACTCCGGCTACAAGAACACCGGGAGCTGCCGCAGCGCGATCACGTTTCTCGACGGGGAGCGTGGCATCCTGCGCTACCGAGGCTATCCGATCGAGGAGCTGGCGGAGCAGAGCAGCTTCCTCGAGGTGGCCTATCTGCTGATTCGCGGGGAGCTCCCCACCCCCGACGAGCTCGCGGGCTGGCGCGAGCGAATTCGCTACCACACGATGCTGCACGAAGACCTGCGGCGGCTCTACGCGGCCTTTCCCAAGGATGCCCACCCGATGGCCGTCTGCGCGGCCGTGGTCGCCGCGCTGGCGACATTCTACCCGGAAGATCTCGATCCGACGGATTCCGCGCAGGTGAACGCGTCGGTGGAGCGCCTGATCGCGAAGTTCCCCACGATCACGTCCTACTCCTACAAGCACTCGGTGGGGCAGCCTTTCCTGTACCCGAACAACGAGCTGGGGTACGTGGAGAACTTCTTGAACATGATGTTCGGCACTCCCTGCGAGGAGTATCACGTGGACCCCGTGATCGCGCGCGCGATGGATCTGCTGCTCATCCTGCACGCGGATCACGAGCAGAACTGCTCCACCAGCACCGTCCGCATGGTGGGCAGCTCGCGAGCGAACATCTTCGCGTCGATGTCGGCGGGGATCAGCGCGCTCTGGGGACCGCGCCACGGAGGGGCGAACCAGGCGGTGATCCAGATGCTCGAGACCATCGAGCGGGAGGGCCTCTCCGGGCGCGAGTTCGTGGAGCGGGCCAAGAAGGGCAACGAGCGGCTCGTGGGCTTCGGGCACCGCGTCTACAAGAGCTACGACCCCCGGGCGCGGATCATCAAGCAGGCGGCCGCCGACGTGCTGGAGCGGCTGGGCGTCCAGACGCGCCTGCTCGAGATCGCCGTCGAGCTCGAGCGGATCGCGCTCGAAGACGAGTACTTCATCGAGCGCCACCTCTACCCCAACGTGGACTTCTACTCGGGGGTCATCCTCAAGGCGATCGGGATCCCCATCCCGGTCTTCACGGCGATTTTCGCGATGGGCCGTATGGCGGGCTGGATCGCCCAGTGGCTCGAGTACCATGCGGAGCCGGCCAATGCCATCTATCGCCCCCGCCAGATCTACATTGGGCAGAACGAGCGCCACTACGTCCCCCTCGAGAAGCGCTGAATCCCCTGTAGCTGTGACAGTGGGCGACATTAATTGATCGGGAATGAGGCGATCTGTTACACTCGAGAGGGTCGCAGGTGTCTCTGTCAGGGGCTGGGGCTGCTCTCGGAGGCGGCCTCCGCGCGCGGGAAGGGGCGACCAAGAGTCAGGAATAACGCTTGCAATCCTCGGGGTCGGGGTGAGAGAGAGTGCTGGAGGGCAGGAAGATGAGACGACCTAGAGAGGGGATGCTGCGGAGGATGTACTGGTTCGGAGCCGTGCTGCTCGCCTTCTCGCTCGCGTCGGTGGGCCGGGCGGACATCCAGGGGACCGACCACGACTTCTCGAACAAGGGCTACACCGGGGGCGAGATCTGCGTGGTCTGTCACACACCGCACAGCGCGGACACGACCGTGGCCGATGCGCCGCTGTGGAACCACGACGTGACCCAGGCGACGTACACGCCCTACTCGAGCGCAACGCTGGATGCCAACCCGGGCCAGCCGAACGGCATCTCCAAGCTCTGCCTGAGCTGCCACGACGGCACCGTTGCAATCGACAGCTTCGGCGGGCGGAACGGTACTGACTTCATGACGGGAGGCGCCCTGATCGGAACGGACCTGTCCGGGGATCACCCCGTCTCACTCACCTACGACGCCGCCCTGGCTTCGACGGATGGCGAGCTCTTCGACCCCACGACGACGAGCTCGGGTCTGGGCGATACGATCGACGGGGACATGCTCTTCAACGGGAGCCTCGAGTGTGGCACCTGCCACGACGTGCACGATGCCGGCTTCGGGGAGTTCCTGCGCAAGGACAATGCGGGAAGCGCCCTCTGCCTGACCTGCCACGACAAGTAGGGCGCTGAGAGGGGCCGCGGGAGCGCACTCCCCGGAGAGCGCTCCCGCGTGATACGGGTGAGCCCGGGACCGTGGCGTGCGGGGCCAGGTCCGTAGCGGGTGAGGATCCGCGAGCCGGAGACCCAGCCGGGCAGGGGCGGGCCTGGGCAAGAGGACGGAGTGCGCCGTGATCTGGACGCGTCCAGTACTGGGAGCGGCCCGGCAGCCGAGGCGGACGTCCGCGACCTTTCGTCTCTCCGGGCTCCTGCTGCTGGGTGCCTGTGCACTGCCGGGGTCACAGGCCAGTCCTGACGCGAGCGCGCCCGTCTTCTATCCAGCGCCCCCGCTGGAGCCGCGCATCCAGCTGCTCGCGACCTACGTGGGAGAGCGCGACGTCACGGGGGGGCCGAGTGCGTTCGAGCGCTTCGTCCTCGGGGAGCGGGAGCATGCGGAGCTCGGAAAGCCTTACGGGCTCGCGTTGCACGACGGCCAGCTTTTGATCTGCGACACCCGCCCCAGCATCGTCGTCGTCTTCGACCTCGCGCACCGCGCCGTGGAGCTGCTCGGCGAGGAGGCCACGGGACGCCTCCGCAAGCCGATCAACATCGCGGTCGATCCCGAAGGCTATCGCTGGGTGGCGGATACCGGTCACCGGCGGCTCATGATCTACGACCCCCAGGGCCGCTACGTGCGCGCGCTTGGAGATCCCGAGCGCTGGGTGCCGACGGACGTCGTGTTCTTCGAGGACCGCGCGTACGTGGTCGACGTGGAGAATGGCCGGGTCGTCGTCCTCGATCGGGAGACGGGCGAGGAGCTCGATCGAATTGGACGCAAGGGCAGCGGGCGCGGGGAGCTCTTCTTTCCCACGAACATCGCGCTCGACGCGGAGGGCAACCTCTATGTCGCCGACACCGGCAATGCGCGCGTGTTGAAGTTTTCACGCGATGGGGAGCCCCTGCAGGAGTTTGGCGGGCTGGGTCGGGGGCTGGGCCAGCTGGTGCGCCCGAAGGGAGTCGCCGTCGATCGGGAAGGGCGGGTCTACGTGGCGGACGCAGCCTTCGAGAACGTGCAGATCTTCGCGCCCGATGGCCGTCTGCTGCTCTTCTTCGGCACCACCGGGAACGTTCCCGGAGGCCTGAACCTTCCGGCCGATCTGCTGATCGATTACGAGAATATCGACCTCTTCGCGGACCGCGTCGCGGACGGGTACACGCTCGAATACCTGATCGTCGTATCGAGCCAGTTCGGCCGCAACAAGGTGAACGTCTACGGTTTTCTCTCGAGGGGTGAGAGCGGTAATGAGCCATGAGCTTCCGGGGAGAGGAGCAGGCGTCCCAGTGCCGAAGCCAGACGCGCCGGCTTCCGGAGCCCCCGTCCGCGCTGGTGATTCTCCTCCTCGCCGCGTCCCCCCTCGCCGGCGCGGCTGAGCCGCCCGAGACGCTCGCGTTGGGCGCTTCCTGCGTCGATGCAGGATGCCACGCCGAGCTCGGGGCACTGGCCTCGCCCCATTGGGAGGCGCTGAGCTCCGAGTGTGCGCGCTGCCACATCTCCGAGGGAGACGCCCATGCTTTCGAGCTCGAGGAGGGTCCGGAGCTCTGCCTGGAGTGTCACGATCCGATGACCGACGGGGCGGTCGTGCACGAGCCCGCGGAGGACGACTGCCTGGACTGCCACGATCCGCACGGCTCGCCGGTGGGTGCGCTGCTCACCGAGGACAGCGAGCTGGATCTCTGCCTCGGCTGCCACGACGAGGAACTGATCGTGGGACGTCACCGGCACGAGCCCGTCGCGAACGGGGAGTGCAGCGCGTGCCACGATCCGCACTCCTCCGACAACGAGCGGCTGCTTCTCGAGGAGGGCTCGGAGCTCTGTGCGCTCTGCCACGAGGAGATCACCGAGGCCGTGGCGTCTCTACCCTACGTCCACGATCCAGTCGAGGAGGGCTGCACGGAGTGCCACACGCCGCACTCGGGCCCCTTCGCCCGCCTCCTCGAAGGGCCGTTCCCGCGCCGCTTCTATGTACGGTTCTCCCCGGAGCGCTATGGGCTCTGTTTCGACTGCCACGATGAGGAGCTGGCGACGCTCGAGCGAACACGGACCGCCACGGAATTCCGCGATGGTGCGCTCAACCTCCACTTCGTCCACGTCAACCATCGCAAGCGCGGTCGCAGCTGCCGCGCCTGCCACGACGTGCACGCCAGCGCGCGATCTCATCAGCTTCGGGAGTGGGTGCCCTACGGAAGCTGGAAGCTGCCGATTCGTTTCCGCGAGCGGCCGGCCGGTGGCTCCTGCCGGCCGGGGTGCCACGAGCCGCAGCGCTACTCCCGGACCGATCATGACCGGGTCGTCTCTGAGGCGCGAAAATGAGGGCGCACCGGCTGACTCCAGCGCTGCTCCTCGTGGCCGTCCTGCTGGCGGGTGCGTCGGGCTGTCTCTCGCCCGAGGCCCGGCACCGCGTGCTGACGACCCTTCTCGACGGAGTGCCGCCGCTGCACGCCGAGGCCGTCGAGCCCTCGGTACCGGAGCATCCGGCACCCGCTGAGCGCGGGCCCGCGCGCCGTCCGGTCGAGCCCGTCTGGGTCCTGCACGATCCCTACGCGGGGAAGGAGTGTGAGGAGTGCCACGACGAGGTTCGTTCCAACCGACTGCTCCGCAAGGGCCAGGCGCTGTGCTGGACGTGCCACGACCGGGAGGACTTCGAAGGTGAGGTGGTGCACGGACCCATGGCCGCGGGCGAGTGCCTCGCCTGTCACGATGCACACCGCTCGCACAACGAGAGCCTGCTCGTGCGCCCCGGTACGGCCCTCTGTGAGGGCTGCCACGATCTCGAGACCTTTGCCGAGCTCGAGCGGCATCGCGAGGAGCGGGGGAAGGACTGCGTGGGCTGTCACAATCCTCACGCTTCCGATCGCGAGTACATGCTCGAGGATGAGGTGGGCCGCTCATGAGGAGCCCACGCACGCCGCGGAGCGCGACAGCCCCGCCGTGGCCCACGGTTGCAGCACTCCTGCTTTTTCCGCTCCTGTGGCCTGCTCAGGTGCGAGCCCAGCAGACTGCTCCCCTCGCCCTTACCGAGCTGGGGGGGTACGTGGAGCTCGGCGTCGAATCCGAGAGCGAGAAACGGGAGCGCTCAGAGGGCCAGACGACGTTGAGCGGCGATGAGCTGGAGTTCAGCCAGTTCCTGCACCTCGACGGAGCCGGGTACGTCTACCATCCCCGCTTCCTGAGCCTGCTCGGCGCCGTCGACCTCGAGCTGTTGCAGCGGCAGCACGACGGCGATGAGATCCTCGCGGGAGACGATGGCTCGCTGCTCGGGGGCAATCTCGGTCTCGACTTCCTGCCGGAGCACCCCTATGGACTCTCGCTCTACGGGGATCGCTCCGAACGCGATGTGGAGCGCGAGTTCTCGCGGAGCTTCGAGCTGCGGACGCAGCTCCTGGGCGCGCGATTCCACTACCGCGAGGGACCGCTCCCGCTCGAGATCTCCTACGATCACCGCTCTCGAGAGGGTTCGGATCTGAGTCTGGACATCGATGAGACCGTCGATGAGTTCAACGTGCGGGGGACCTATTGGATCGGAGAACGCTCGCGGGGAAAGCTCACGTACACGCAGACGCGGGAGGACATCGGGCAGCAGAACCTCGAGATCGATCGCCAGCTCTTCTCGGCGACGAACACGACCTACCTCGACCCGGAAAAGCGCAAGCGCTTCAGCGGCCACCTGCGTTACCACGACCAGTCCGATGTGAATGATCTCTCGGTCACCTCAGCGCTCGCGAGCCTGGACTGGCGTCACTCGAACACCCTCTCCGCGCAGTACCGCGGAGATATTCAGCGGACCGAGCAGAACGGAGACTCGGTCAGCAACCTGAACCTGAGCGCAACCCTTCGTCATCAGCTATACGAGAGTCTGAGCTCGACGGTGGACGTCTACAGCCGGCTCGAGGACGCCTCGTTCGGAAATACGCACGCCTTCGGCGGAATCGTCGATGAGAGCTACTCCAAACGGCTCGGGGCTTGGGGCCGACTTCGCCTCGGCTTGCGTCCCCATGCGGAGCTCGAGATCCGCGACCCAAGCCAGGACACGGGCTTCGTCGTGAACGAGCCCGTCGTGCTGGCGGACTCGCTCCCGATCGAGCTGCGGCGCACGGACATCGCCGTGGGCACGCTGCTCGTCACCGACCAAAGCGGCGCCATCCTCTACGACGAGAACGAGGACTACCGGGTGACGCTGCGCGGCGCGCTCACCGAGATCACGCGCATTCCAGGGGGCGACATCACCGATGGGGAGACGGTTCTGGTCGACTACCAGCACGACCTGGGAGGCGAGGCCGATGTGCTCACCACGGGCGTGTCCACGCGTGCGAGGCTCGAGCTCCTCGATCGGCTCGCCCTGTACTGGCGGCTCACGAGCTGGAACCAGCGCGAGACGTCCGGCAATGGGAAGCTCTCGCTCGATTCCCGGGACCGGCAGCTCACCGGGATCGGCTTCACGCGGCCCTGGCTCTCGGCCCGTGTGGAGTACGAAGACGAGCGGGGCAGCTTCTCGTCCTTCCGAGCGCTCTCCCAGGCCGCCTCTGTCTACACGCCGCCGGGCTCACGCTGGCGGGCGCGGCTGAGCGGAAGCCACCGGGCGCTGGACTACACGAACACCGACGAAGAGGTCGACCGTGTCGTTCTAGTGGGTACGCTTCAGGCCGCCATCGGTCGGCGGGGTCTGCTGAGGGTCGAGGTGGAGTACGAGCGCACGCGCTGGAGCGGGCAGACGGACTCCGAGCTCAACGATGTCGATGCCATCGGCGTGGAGGCGAGCCTGCTCTGGTCCTTCCGCCGGGTGCGCGCCGAGCTCGGCACCCGGATCTCACGGCTCGACCGGCTCGGCCAGGAGGAGAGCGTGGATCGGGTCTTTCTGCGGGTGCGAAGGGAGTTCTGAGCTTGATCGGGGGTCGGGGTACGCGACGGGAAGTCTGGGCCGCTCTGCTGCTCTGGGGAAGCCTGGCCTGCGTGTCGAGCCCGGCCAGCGGCCCCGCGTGGCGGTCGCCTGCGCTGGCCCGCGTCTGGCCGACCCCCCCCGATGCCCCGCGCATCGTCCACCTCGGACAGATCGAGACCCCCGGGGATCTCGGCCGCCGCCGCAGTCTGGTCGCGCGGCTGCTCGGCACGCTCCTCGGTGAGGAGGACACACGCCTCATCAAGCCCGTCGCGCTCGCGGTCAACGCCGAAGGTCTTCTGGCGGTGGCCGATCCGAGCGTTCCGACGCTGCACCTCTTCGATCTCGCTCGGCGGCGGTACCGCGCCCTGGCCCGCGAGGACGCAGAGCTCCTGCGTTCTCCCGTGGGGGTGGCTCTGGATGCCCGCGGACACAGCTACGTGGCCGATTCCGTACGAGGCCGCGTCTTCGTCTTCGACCGGAAGGGGCGGCTGCAGGGCGAGATCGGGGCGGGCGTCCTGGAGCGACCGACGGGGCTCGCCCTGGATTCCAGCGCGGAGCGTCTGTACGTGGCGGATACGCGCGCGTGCCAGATCGTCGTCTTCGATGCGGGTGGGGAGGAGGTCCTTCGCTTCGGGCGCCGCGGCAGCGGCCCGGGGGAGCTCAACGCGCCCACGCACCTCGCATTCGCCCCCGAAGGGCAGCTTCTCGTGGCCGACTCTCTGAACTTCCGCGTTCAGAGCTTCGCGCCCGACGGCAGTCCGCTCTGGAGCGTGGGCAGGGCCGGGGATGCGTCCGGGGCCTTCGCGCGACCGAAGGGGATCGCGCTGGATCGGTCCGGCCGGCTCTACGTCGTCGATGCGGCCTTCGAGAACGTCCAGATCTTCTCGCCGCGGGGGCAGCTCCTGCTCGCCTTCGGCGGACCGGGCACGGGACCCGGGGAGCTCTCGCTGCCCTCGGGAATCTTCATCGATGCCTCGAACACGATCTTCGTGGCCGATGCGTTCAACCGCCGTGTCCAGATCTTCCGCTTGATCGAAGAGGGGGAGTGAGGATGCGCCTCATGTCCGCAGTCCCGTTGCTGATCTGGATGCACGCTGCGGTCCTCCACGCGCAGATCGTCGGCACGGCGCACGACCTCTCGGCCACGGGCCCCGGACCCATTCGTGCGCTGCAGGAGCCGGAGGTCTGCATCTTCTGCCATGCGCCGCACACGGCCAGTCCCGTAACGCCACTCTGGAACCGCTCGCTCCCGACGCTCGCCTACACGCTGTACTCGAGCTCGACGCTCCAGGCCGCGACGGGCCAGCCCACCGGGACCTCCAAGCTCTGTCTGAGCTGCCACGACGGCACCATCGCACTGGGTTCGGTGCTGAGCCGCGCAGAGCCGATCGCCATGAGCGAACCGCTCTCGGGACGCAGCGATCTAACCACGGATCTCTCGGATGATCATCCCATCTCGTTCGCCTACGATGCGGTTCTGGCGGGCCAGGATCCGGAGCTCCTCGACCCCGGGCTGCTGCCGCCGGCGGTCTCCCTCGATTCCGCGGGCGAGCTCCAGTGCACGAGCTGTCACGACCCACACTCCGCGCAGCATCCCGACTTCCTGGTCCTGGACAACGCCTTTTCGGCGCTCTGCACGGCGTGTCACGAGAAGACCGGCTGGCTGGCGAGTGCGCACCAAAGCTCGATGGCGACGTGGAACGGCGCGGGATCGGATCCCTGGCCGCACACCGATGCGCCGACCGTCGGCGAGAACGGCTGCGAGGGTTGCCACGCTCCTCACGCGGCCGGCTCAGGTGCCTGGCTGCTGAACTTCTTCTTCGAGGAGGAGAACTGCCTGCGCTGCCACAACGGAAACGTGGCCAGCCTCGACATCGCCGGGGAGCTGCAGAAGCCCTACCGGCACCCCGTAGACAGCTTCGTGGGTGCCCACGAGCCGGACGAGAACCCTCTGTCGATGCCCTGGCACGTGGAGTGCGCTGACTGTCACGAGCCGCACCAGGCGCGAGCCGGTCCGGCGCTGGCTCCCGACGTGAGCGGACCGTTGACGGGGGCCGGAGGCGTGACCGCAGGGGGGACGCCGATTGCGGCTGCGAGCTTCCAGTACGAGGTCTGCTTCCGCTGTCACGCCGACAACCCGGCCGCACCGCTACCGCAGATCCAGCGTGTGATCCACGAGCCCAACCTGCGGCTGCGCTTCAGCCTCGGGGGTCCCTCCTTCCATCCCGTTGAGGGTCCCGGTCGCAACCCGGACGTGCCGAGCCTGATCGGCCCGCTCTCCGAGTCCTCCGTGATCTACTGCACGGACTGCCACGCCGGCGACGACGGCCCCGGCGTTGGGGGAGGAGGCCCCGCCGGGCCCCATGGCTCGAGCTGGCCGTTCCTGCTGGAGCGCGAGTACCGCACCGTCGACAACACGCCCGAGAGCGCGCAGGCCTATGCGCTCTGCTATAAGTGCCATGATCGCAGCAGCATCCTGGGGGACGAGAGCTTCGCCAAGCACAAGAAGCACATCGAGGGCGAGCGCGCCCCCTGCTCCGTCTGCCACGACCCCCACGGCATCCCGGCGGGCTCGGGCAGCCCCACGGGCAACTCGCACCTGATCAATTTCGACACCGGCGTGGTCCAACCCAACCCCCAGAACGGCCGCCTGGAGTTCGTCGACGAGGGATTCCGTCAGGGGGCCTGCACGCTCCTCTGCCACGGCAAGCGCCACCAAGATCAGCGCTACAAGTAGGCTCGGACCCACGGGAGCGTGGCCGGCGTGCCGCCTGCGCCGTCCGAGACCCAGGCCGCCCGCGCGCCAGATGAGATTCGGTGGGGCAAGTCCGTCACATTTGCGCCTCTTTGTCTCATATGTGCCATTGGGTCTCGACCTCGCTGATCGGCGTCCTCCCCGCACGCCTCTCGTGGCCTCAGCAGCCCATCTCAGCGTCTCCCGACTGGTACGTCCGTTGCAACTTGCACGCGCGGGAGCTGGAGGAGGATCCGTGAGGTCCATGAGGGAGGCGCTGACCGCCTACGCATCCATCGCGGTGCTGCGGCACCGTGGCCGCCTGCCGGTCGGGGAGGCGGGCTGATGGCCTCGACCCCCTCGCGCGTGCCGCGACCTGCGCCGCACGAGCTGGCCATTTGGACCGTGCTGGGCTTGGCCGTGGTCGGTGTGCTCGCGCTGTTCTCGCTGCGCTGCGGACCGGGGCCCCAGGGGGCCCGGGCCTACGCGAGTCGCAGCTTGCCACCCGAGCCGAGGCCCGTGCTCCGGGCCCCGCCGCCGATGGACGACGAGTACCTGCCCTGCAGCGACTGCCACGAGGATGAGCCCACCAACCGTCGCGTGCGCGAGCTGGAGGACGAGCATGAGGACACGGTGCTGGCGCACGGGGATCTCTGGTGCCTGCACTGCCACGACGTCGATGACCGGGATCGCCTGCGTCGGGCCGACGGCAGGCGGATCGAGTTCGCTGAGTCCTGGCGCCTGTGCACGCAGTGCCATCCCAAGAAGCGCGCCGACTGGGAGGCCGGCGTGCACGGCAAACGGATGGGGAACTGGTGGGGACCCAAGGAGTACTGGACCTGCGTGGCTTGCCATGATCCGCACACGCCGCGCTTCGAGCCCCTGGAACCCATGCCGCCGCCGACGCGTCCCGAGGCCATCCGGCTGAGCCGGGCCCAGGAGGCGGGGAGGGCGCCATGAGCTCGGCCCGGAAACCAGAGCGCGAAACCCCGGAGCGGCGCGAGGTGCGTGGCGCGTCCCGTCGCGAGTTCCTGAAGACCGCGCTGACGGGGGCGGGAGCTCTGGCGGGTGTGCCGGCCGCAGCCGAGGCCTTCGACATCGAGGCCTTCATGCAGAAGCACTTCCGGGAGCTCTCGGACGACGAGCTGCGCGCGGTGTTGAAGCGTCTGGAGCGCAGGTACTCCCGGCGCTACGCGAAACCCGTCCGCGTGGATGCCACGGGCCCGATCGACGGTGTGGTCTACGGCTACGGGCTCGATGTGTCGCGCTGCATCGGGTGCCGCCGCTGTGTGTACGCCTGTGTCGAGGAGAACAACCCGTCCCGGGATCCGGAGATCCACTGGATCCGGGTGCTCGAGTTCGAACGCGAGCGGGTGATTCGCGGTTTCAACCTGGAGGAGGGGAACCCCTACTACGATCACGAGAAGGTTCCCGCCGAAGGCAAGCTCTACCTCCCCATCGCCTGCCAGCAGTGTGAGGACTCCCCTTGCACGAACGTCTGTCCGACCGGGGCCACCTGGCAGGAGCCGGATGGGATCGTCGTCATCGACTACGACTGGTGCATCGGCTGCCGCTACTGCATGGCGGCCTGCCCCTATGGAGCGCGCCACTTCAACTGGGGAGAGCCCCGCATCCCGAAGGAAAAGCTCAATCCGGACACTCACTACCTGGGCAACCGGCCGCGGCCGCGGGGCGTGGTCGAGAAGTGCACGTTCTGCATCCACCGGGTGCGCAAGGGCCGCTACCCCGCCTGCGTTGAGGCCTGCCCGGTGGGCGCGCGCAAGTTCGGAAACCTGCTCGATCCGAACAGCGAGATCCGGTACCTGCTGCGCAAGAAGCGAACGTTCGTTCTGAAGTCCGAGCTCGGTACACGGCCGAAGTTCTTCTATTTCTACGGATGAGTGTGCACGGAGTGTGAAGATGACCGAGAACCTGAGACTTTTCTGGCGCTTCGTGGTGGGCAGCGCGCGGCTGATCACCTCGGGAGGTCGCGGCTACTACATCTGGATCGGCTTCCTCGCGCTTGTGATCGTCACGGGGATCGCCGCCTACGTCCACCAGGCGAGCTACGGCCTGATCACCTCGAACATGCGCGACCAGGTTTCCTGGGGCTTCTACATCGGGAACTTCGCGTACCTCGTCGGCGTCGCGGCGGCGGCGGTCGTCCTGGTGATTCCTGCGTATGTGTACGACTGGAAACCCATCAAGGAGGTCGTGCTGCTCGGAGAGCTTCTTGCTATCGCCGCGATCGTCATGTGCATCCTTTTCGTCACCGTAGATCTCGGCCGTCCTGAGCGCATCTGGCACCTGCTTCCGATCGTGGGGAATCCGAATTTCCCGTACTCGCTGCTGGTCTGGGACATCCTGGTGTTGAATGCGTACTTCCTGATCAACTACTTCATCGTGACCTACCTGTTGTTCAAGGGATTCACGGGGCAGCGGTACAACCCGACGTTCATCCTGCCGGTGATCTTCCTCTCGATCCCGCTCGCGATCTCGATTCACACGGTGACCGCCTTCCTGTTCATGGGGCTCAAGTCCCGCCCCTTCTGGCACACCGCCATCTTGGCGCCGCGCTTTCTCGCCAGCGCATTCTGCTCGGGACCTGCACTGCTGCTCCTGATCTTCCAGATCGTACGTCGCGTTGGAAAGATCTCGATCTTGGACGCGGCTCTCCAGAAGATCGGCGAGTTGCTCGCCTACGCCATGGCCGTCAATCTCTTTTTTCTCGGGACCGAGGTCTTCGCCGAGTTCTACTCCGAGACCGCACACAGCATCCATGCGCAATTCCAGTGGTTCGGGATTCATGGACGGATGGACATCGCGATCTACACCTGGCTGGCGTTCGGGGCCGATCTGCTCGCACTCATCGTCTTCATGGTTCCGGTGCTGCGGCGCAGGCTGCCGTTGCTCAGCGCAGCCTGCGTACTCGCCGTGGGAGGTGTGTTTATCGAGAAGGGCATGGGCCTGCTGCTCCCCGGGATGACGCCCGACATGATGGGTGAGGTCTACGCCTACCATCCGAGTACGACGGAGGTTCTCGTGGGGGCGGGCGTCTGGGGCGTAGGCGCTCTGGTCTTCACGTGGATGGCACGAGTGGCCATGGCGATCACCAAGGGTGAGTTTCGTTACGATCGAGCTTGGCGTATGTCGAGCGAGCCAGTGGCTGGCGTGGCCGTGGGAGGATGATGGAATGGGCATCGCACGAAGTCGGGGGATCACGCGGGTCGGTTTCCGCTGGGCCGCGCTGGGGATCGGGATTCTGGCCAGCGCGTGGCTGGTCGTCGGAGCCACGGATGCGTCCGGGAAGGATCACCAGTACGTCGGGTTGAAGAAGTGCCGCTCCTGCCACAAGAAACAGCTGATGGGAAACCAGTACGGTGTCTGGAAGAAGGGGCCGCACGCCAAGGCCCTCGAGACCCTGAAGACGGACAAGGCGCTCGAGTACGCCCAGGAGAAGGGGCTCGAGAAGGCCCCGCACGAGGCCGACGAGTGCCTCAAGTGCCACGTCACCGGCTATGGAGAGCCCGCAGAGCGATTCTCGAAGGGTCCGCTGCGAAAGGCGGACGGCGTGCAGTGTGAGTCCTGTCACGGCCCCGGCAAGGACTACCGCAAGAAGAAGACCATGGCCGACCGCGACAAGGCGGTAGCGAAGGGGCTCTGGGAAGCGGGCACGGATGAGCAGATCTGCCTGAAGTGCCACAACGACGAGAGCCCCGGCTGGGATCCCGAGAGGTTCACGCTGGCCGACGGCCGCAAGACTGGGTTCGACTTCGAGCAGGCGAAGGAGAAGATCCGCCACCCGATTCCCGAGGACGTCAAGGGCCACTACATCGAGCTTGAGAAGAAGGAGCGGGCCGAGAAGATGGCCAGGGAGGAGGCGGTCGAGGAGCAAGACGAGGAGGAGTAGCGCAGGACCGTCGGGATCCGCGCGTCGCTTTCTCGCGATCGGACCGCGCGCTCAGGATCCGGCGAGCTCGGTGATCAGGCGCGCCTCGGCCTCCTCATGGAGACGAAAGCGATTCAGCAACGCGATGAGCTCTCGACGGGCGCCGGTGAGCTCCCCTTCGCGCAGCCGGCTGCGCAGGCCGTCCAGGTCGCTGCGCACGCGGTCGTGCGCCCGCAACGCGTCGCGCAGTGCCTCCCGGTGATCCGAGGAGAGCTTCTCTACGAGTGGAAAGTAGACGTCCTCCTCGACCGAGAGGTGGCCCTCCAGAGCGCTGGCGAGCTCCTCGAGAGCGGACTCTGCGGCGGCCGCGCTACCCGTGTCGATCGTGTCCACCAGGCATGCGACCAGACGATCGAGCTCGCTGTGGTCACGCCACCAGCGCTCGAGCTCCCCGGCACCTCCCGGCTGCGTCTCCATATCGGGCTCTGGCATCGAATCTGCACACTACCCGCAATGGGGCTCGTCGGCCATGATCGGGATCATACGGCGGCCCCGAAGTGGACCGAGTGGCACAGGCGGTGCGGCTCGATGTCGCAGAGGGTGGCTCCGACGGCCCGAGGAGAGCGGGAGGGGCGCCACGGAGCGGAAGGTGAAGAGGGTCGAGCTGGAGCAGACGGAGCTCTTCAGCGCGCTGGGGAGGGACCGGCTCGCGAAGCTTCGGGCGCATCTGGAGCTCCGACCCTTCGCAGCAAGTGAGTACCTCTACTTCGAGACCCAGAGCGCGCAGGCGCTCTGGGTCGTGCGTGCGGGGATGGTCCGCACCTTCAAGACGAGCGCGGGGGGTCACGTGACGACCCTCGAGCGCCTCCGGCCGGGAGCGCTGTTCGGAATGGCGGCAGCCGTGGGCGCTGCCCGTTACGGAGAGGGTGCCCAGGCGGTCGTGGCCGGGGAGGCCTGGCGGGTCTCCCGTCGCCTCGTCGGCGTCCTCCTGAAGCAGGAGCCGATGCTCAGCCGTGCGCTTCTCGCGATCGTCGCCACGCGTCTGCGGAGCGCGCACGATCGGCTCTGCTCGTTCGCGCACGACAACGTGCCCGCCCGCCTCGCTCGGGCGGTTCTCGAGGAGACGGACGGAGAGCGGATCGAGCTCACGCGGCGCGCGCTCGGAGAGTCGGTGGGCACGACGGTCGAGACGACGATTCGTGTGCTGCGCGGCTTCCAGCGCGAGGGCTGGATCGAGGGCGGCGTGGGGTGGATCCGGGTGCTGGATCGGGAGGCACTCCAGCGCGTCGCCGACGGTGGCTCGATCGCGCGCTGAGCCGTCCGTTCCGTCGGTGGATCCGGTATGAGTCCGCTCATAGGGGCTCTGCACCCCGCAGGTTAGGCTGTGACGCGATGAAGCTCGAGCTGAGGCGACGGGACTTCATCCGGCTCGGAGTCGCCAGCTCGCTCGCCCTGGGGCTCGTAAGACTCACCCCGGGGTCAGCGCTGCGTGCGGCTTCCACCGTCGAGGTCCCCCCGTACCGAGACTGGCGCGACGTCTACCGGCAGCGCTGGCGCTGGGACCGCGTGGTTCGTGGGACCCACACGAACACGAACTGCGTCTCCGCCTGCGCCTGGGACCTCTACGTGCGCGAGGGAATCGTCTGGCGTGAGGAGCAGCGGCCGACCTATGAGGCGTCGAACGCCTCGCTGCCCGACTGGAACCCACGCGGCTGCAACAAGGGTGCGTGCGCGAGCGCTCTCTTCCTGGGACCGTCACGCCTGCTGCATCCGCTCAAGCGCGTGGGGCCGCGAGGGTCCGGACGCTGGAAGCGAGTGAGTTGGGACGAGGCGCTCGACGAGATCGCCGCCGTGCTGGTGGACGAGGTCGCCCTTCGTGGCGGGGGAAGCGTGATCTGTGAGCTCGGGCCGAACATCGATCTCGGACCCCACAGCGCGGCCCCGATGCGTTTCTTCCGGCTGCTCGGTGCGCCGATGACGGACTCGATGGGAATGATCGGGGATCTGGCCGTCGGGGGCACGATCACGCTCGGGACACCCCACACGGATGGCAGCTCCGATGACTGGTTTCGCTCCGACCACGTTGTCCTCTGGGCGTTCAATCCGGCGGCCACCCGCATCGCCGATGCGCATTTTCTCCATGAGGCACGCTACCGGGGAGCACGCCTCACCGTCGTGGCCCCTGACTACAACCAGAGCGCCATCCACGCGGACCTGTGGCTGCCCGTCGCCCCCGGGAGCGACGCCGCTCTCGCACTGGCCGCCTGTCAAGTGATTCTGGAGGAGGGTTTGCACGATGGGGAGTACGTGCGCGAGCAGACCGATCTCCCCTTTCTGGTGCGGGCGGACAACGGCCACTACCTGCGCGAATCCGATCTACGCGCGGCCGGGAGTACCCGCCGTTTCGTGATCTGGGACGAGCGTTCGAACGACCTGGCGTTTGCGCCCGGCAGCGAGGGGGACCCACGTCGGACGCTGCGGCTGGGAGACCTTCGGCCTGCGCTGGAGACCGAGCAGCAGATTCGGCTCCCGGACGGTCGGCAGATCGTCGTGGAGACCGTGCTGCGGCGTCTCCGCCGTCAGCTCAACGCGCTATACACACCAGAGCGTACGAGCGCGGTGATCGGCCTTGAGCCGGGGACCGTTCGGCGCTTCGCGCGCGAGCTCGCAGCGGCCCGCACGGTGTTGATTCTGTCCCAGTGGGGAAGCTGCAAGAACTTCCACTCCGATCTCGTGCAGCGAGCCCAGATTCTGCTCGTTTCCCTGACCGGCAACCTGGGCAAGCCCGGTGGAGGCTGGCGGTCGGGCGCGTTTCTGGCCCTGGAGGGCTTCGGACTCCTCACGATGCAGGAGAAGCTCGGCCTCCCCAGCCTGCTCTGGCTCATGCTGCGCTCCAAGCTCTGGCCCGAGGAGCTCAGGGGACGTTTCAGCGAGGCGTATGTCTCGAGCACACTCTTCCACGCCGTTCACGCGGGGCTCGGCCAGGATCCGGAGGAGCCCCCCGAGGGTGCGCACCACAGCGCGCCGGGCGGGGGCTCGTATCTCGAGCGGGCGCTTCGGGCGGGTCACATCCCGATCGGGCCCCCGCCGAAGAGTCCCCCGCCTCCGGTCATCCTCTCGGTCTTTGGGAACGTCCTGCGCCACGCCCGCTCCTACCCTCGACTTCGGGAGAAGCTCTTCGCGCCCGCCCGTCTGATCGTAGACGTGAACTTCCGCCTCAGCGAGACCGGCCGCCATGCGGACTTCCTGCTTCCCGCCGCCGGTTGGTACGAGAAGCTCGGCCTGAAGTACATCCCGGCCTTCGTGCCGTACGTTACGCTCGCGGATCGGGCGGTCCCCCCACGGGGTGAGTCGCGCGCGGAGTGGGAGATCTTCTCGAGGCTGGCCGCCCGCGTGGCTGCGCGCGCACGCAAGCGGAAGCTCGGCCCGCTGCGGTCCTGGCGTGGAGATCCGATCGACCTGCGCACGCTGGACCGCGCCTTCAGCGACTCGGGCCGCTTCGGGCCCCACGAGGACGAGGCCGCACTCGAGTTCATCCTGCGTTACTCGAGCCCCAGCTCGGGAATGTCTCTCGAGGACCTGAGGCGCACCGGTGCACTGCGCATCCGCAGCCTCGGGATGCAGGGCGGAACGGCGGGCGTCTACTCCGAGTACTCGCAGGATCAGTCGGTTCACCCGTTGGGCGACTTCGTAACGAAGAAGCGGCCGTACCCCACCCTGACGGGTCGCCAGCAGTTCTACCTGGACCACCCATGGTTCCTCGAGCTCGGTGAGGCACTGCCCACGTTCAAGCCCCCGCCGCACTCGGGCGGAGATCATCCCCTCGTGCTCACCGGAGGACATACGCGCTGGAGCATCCATGCGCAGTGGCGCGATGACCCCCTGCTGCTCCGTCTCCAGAGAGGAGAGCCGCTCGTCCACCTCAACCCGCGCGACTGCTCGGAGCGAGGGATCGGCGACCACGACCGAATCGTCGTCCGGAACGACCTCGGCTCGTTCCGGGCGCGCGCGTGTTCGAGCGCGGCGATCCGTCCGGGTCAGGCGCACATCTTCCATGCCTGGGAGCCCTATCAGTTTGCGGGCCAGCACAGCCATCAGGCTCTGGTGCCGAGCCCGATCAAGGCGACGCAGCTCGTGGCGGACTACGGACAGCTCCACTGGGACTACGCGCACTACGAGCCCAACCAGGTGGATCGGGATACGCG
This sequence comes from Myxococcota bacterium, assembly GCA_046754285.1. Lineage (GTDB taxonomy): Bacteria > Myxococcota_A > UBA9160 > SZUA-336 > SZUA-336 > JBHHVJ01. The sequence goes on from JBHHVJ010000022.1 coordinate 22,487, forward strand.
GGTCGAGATCGAGCTCGACCGGGAGTCGACGCGAGCGTGACGCACGCCAAGAGCTGCGAGGGAGGAGGCGAGATGGGAAGACAGATCGCGGTGGTCTTCGACCTCAACAAGTGCATCGGCTGCCAAACCTGCTCGGTCGCGTGCAAGGTGCTCTGGACTCCGGAGGAGTCACGACAGGGGCTCTGGTGGTGCTCGGTGAACACACAGCCCGGACGGGGGTCCCCGCGCGACTGGGAGGAGATGGGCGGCGGCTACGATGGGCGTGGCCGACTCGTCCTCGGGCACCTTCCGACGTCCGAGGAGTTCGGGCGGGCTGGACCGTACAACTGGCGCGAGGTCCACAGCTCGGCCTCGCACACGCCGTTTCGGCCCACGGAGCCCACTCCGAGCTGGGCGATGAACTGGGACGAAGACCAGGGCGCCGGAGAATACCCGAACGCCTACTTCTTCTACCTACCGCGGATCTGCAACCACTGCTTGAAGCCCGCCTGTGTCGAGGCCTGTCCAAATGGCGCGATGTACAAGCGAGACGACTTCGGCGTCGTGCTGCGCGACGAGGAACGGTGCCAGGCGGAGCAGCTCTGCGCCCGGGCCTGCCCGTACAAGAAGATCCACTTCGACACGGTGCTGCGCATCGGCAGTCACTGCATCGGCTGTTTCCCGCGCCTGGAGAAGGGGGTGGCCCCCGCCTGTGTTCGCCAATGCCCCGGACGCGCCGCGTTCATCGGCTACCGGGACGATCCCAGCGGGGCGATCCACAGGCTCGTCGACGAGTGGTACGTGGCTCTGCCGTTGCACCCGGAGTTCAACACCCTTCCGAACGTCTTCTACGTCCCCCCCCTTTCGCCCTACCTGATGCGGGAGGATGGGACGATCGATGAATCCCAACGGCGGATCCCCGTGGAGTATCTCGAGACGCTCTTCGGGAACGGCGTACGCCGCGCCCTCGATGTGCTCGAGGTCGAGATGGAGCGCGCACGCAGAGGAGAGGACTCCGAGCTCATGGAGATCCTGATCGCCTATCAGTGGAAGGAGCTGCTGGGTCCCTTCGACCGTGATCCCGCCGAGATCGCGTGGGACTGAGCCGCGGGAAGCTGGACTGGAGGAGTGGATGATGAAGGAGGTCAGCGAGGGGACGTCGCAGGCTCTTCGACGCTCGGAGGACCGCTACCGGGAGCGCTGGAAGTGGGACCGCGTCACCTGGGGGTGCCACGCGGTGGATTGCTATCCGGGCGGCTGCCCCTGGCACGTCTACAGCCGCGACGGACGCATCGTACGCGAGGAGCAGGCCGGTGTCTTTCCGACCATCGAGCCGGGAGTGCCGGACATGAATCCGATGGGTTGCCAGAAGGGCGCAGCGTGGAGTCGGCAGCACTACGGAGAGGAGCGTCTGCTCCACCCGGTCAAGCGCGCCGGTGCGCGCGGCAAGGGCAAGTGGCAGCGAATCTCCTGGGAGCAGGCCTTGAACGAAATCGCCGATGGCATTCTCGACGCCGTTGAGGAACAGGGACCGGAGTCGCTCTACCACATCGGCACACCCGGGGAGGGCGGGCTGCAGCAGATCCTGTGGAATTCCTTCTCGGCCCAGCTCGGCTTCCAGGTCACGGATCTGCAAGCGGAGATCAACGACTTCAGCCCGGGAATCTACACCACGTTCGGGAAGTTCGACCCGGCGCCCGGGATGGACGATTTCTTCAAGAGTGAGCTCATCCTGATCTGGCATGCGAACCCGATCTACACGAACATCACGTGGGTCCACTTCGTCCAGGAGGCGCGCTACCACGGCAGCCAGATCGTCACGATCGCTCCGGACGTGAGTCCCTCGACCGTTCACGCCGATTACCACCTGCCGATCGAGATCGGAACCGACGCGGCCTTCGCCAACGCGCTCTCGCAGGTCGTGCTCAGCGAAGATCTGCTCGACCGAGAATTCGTCAAAACCCAGACCGATCTTCCGCTGCTCGTCCGCCGCGACGACGGACGCCTGCTGCGAGCCAGCGATCTCGGTGGAGGCTCGGCGGAGCAGTTCTACTGGCTCGACGCCCGCAGTGGAGAGATCGTCGAGGCGCCGCGCCGCACGCTCGATCCGGGTCCCGTTGATCCCGCCCTCGAAGGCTGCGGCCGAGCCCGCCTGGCCGATGGACGGGAAGTGGAGGTCCAGCCGGTCCTGGTGCGGCTGCGTGAGCAGCTCGACCGGGACTACACGCCTGAAAAGGTCCAGGCGATCTGCGGGATCCATCCGGAGACGACACGAAGCCTCGCCCGCAAGATCGCTGCCAGGCGCACACGCATCCTGATGGGATGGAACTCTGGAAAGTTCTATCACGGCGACCTGATGGAGCGAGCCATGAGTCTGATTCTCGGCCTGACCGGGAACTGGGGGCGCTCCGGAACCGGGCTCCGGAGCTGGGCGGTGGGCCTGAACGATGGGATGTTCACCGTCATGCTCAAGGAAGGTGTCGGCCAGGACCAGACCGCAGCCACGGGAGCGCTGCGCGATCAGATCATGGCCTCACTCTTCGAGCAGGATCCGACGCTCACCGAGGAGATGGCCGCCTACCGGGTCGAGCAGATGATGGTCGCGATGCTGGGTCTCTTCACCCCACCTGCCTTCTTCTGGTACCACCACTGCGGCTACCGCGAGGTCTGGAATCGACGGGAGTACGGGGATCCCGCCATGAAGCGCAGCTTCGACGAGTACTTCGCGGAAGCGTGCGCGAAGGGGTGGTGGAGCACGGCGGATGGTCCCGCCCGTCGGGCCGAGCCCCGCTTCCTGATCGAGGTCGGTGGGAACCTGCTGCGGCGCCAGCGGGGCGGGGCACGGATGCTCCTCGAGCATCTCTGGCCCAAGCTCCAGACGATCGTCTCGGTGGACTGGCGCATCAACACGACGGGTCTTCACGCCGACTACATCCTGCCCGCCGCGCAGCACTACGAGAAAATCAATCAGCCCTACGCGAGCCCGATGCACCTCCACGTGCTCCTGATCGAGAAGGCGGCTGAGCCTCAGGGGGAGGCGCGCAGCGAGTGGCAGATCGTCCAAGCGCTCGCCCGTGCGCTGGAGGAACGCGCGCGGGCGCGTGGAACGAAGCCCTGGCTGCGACGCAGCGGCGAGCCGGTACAGCTCGACGGGCTCTGGGAGCACATCACCAAGGGAGGTGTTCTGGCAGACGACGAGCGGTTGGTCGATGAGGTGCTTCGCGACAGCGCCTTCCTGGGGACGCTTCCCCCCGACACGAACCTGGCCACGCTGCGCCGCGATGGAATCGTGCGAGCGGTCGACTGGGGGCGCTCGGCAATGATGGTCTGCCAGCAGTCGCCGATCGAGCCGCACCGGACCCACTCGCCCTGGAGAAATCACGTCGAGCAGCTCAAGCCCTACCCGACGCTCAGCCACCGCGCCTCCTTCTACATCGACCACGAGTGGTATCTGGAAGCGGGCGAGGAGCTTCCCGTGCACAAGGAAAACCCCCGTCAGGGCGGCGACTACCCGCTGCAGCTCACCAGCGGCCATCCGCGCTGGAGCATCCACTCGATGAACCACACGAGCCCGCTCATGCTCGGCACGCATCGCGGCCATCCGGTCATGTACATGAATCCCGACGACATGGAGGCTCGCGGCCTGGAAGACGACGACGAGGCGGAAGTCTTCAACGCGCTCAGCCGCATGCGGATTCACGTGCGGCGCTCCCCGGGAACGCGGCCGGGCCAGGTGGTGATCTACAACGGCTACGAGCCGTTCCAGTTCCGCGGCTGGATCGGGCCGGAGAATCTCGAGCCGGGCATGGTGAAGTGGCTTCACCTGGCGGGGGGCTACGGTCACCTGCAGTACCGCGGCATTCACTGGCAGCCGATCCCGATCGACCGGGCCATCCGCGTCGATGTGGCGCCCGTGGGCTCCGGATCGGAGGGCTAGGGCGTGGCACGGGTGGACATCGACGTCGGGCTGAGCGAGCAGGCGCAAGCGGCACGCGACAGCGCCCACGAGTTCGCCGAGGAGGTGCTGCGGCCTGCGGGGGTGGAGCTGGATCGACTGGCGGACCCTGCCGCCGTGATCGCGCCGGACTCGGTGCTGTGGAAGGTCTTCGAGCGCTTCCGCGAGCTGGGGTTCGACGATCTCGACGGGAGCGACGCCGTGGGCGACCCGATCGAGCGCGCACGGATCCGCGGCCTGGTCAACGAGGAGCTCGGCTGGGGCGATGCGGGGCTGGCGATCGGGCTGGCCGTGGCCGGCTTTCATCGCATTTTCGCGAAGATGTCGGGTCGGCCGGCCCTGATGGAGCGCTTCTGCGACCCGCGACGCCGCGAGATCGGCTGCTGGGCGATCACCGAGCCCGCGCACGGAAGTGACGCCCTGAGCGTGACGGAGCCGTACTTTCACGATGCGTCCCTCAAGCCCGGCTGCGTGTCGCGTCGCGACGGCAAAGAGTTCGTGATCTGCGGCCAGAAGGCGGCCTGGGTGTCGAACGGCACGATCGCCACCGTGGCGGCGCTCTTCTGCACGATCGAGCCGAGCCGAGGCTTCGAGGGGGGAGGGGTGGCTCTGGTGCCGCTCGACCTGCCCGGTGTCTCGCGCGGCCGCCCGCTGGACAAGCTTGGGCAGCGCGCGCTTAACCAGGGTGAGATCTTCTTCGACGAGGTCCGCATCCCGGCGGACTACATGGTGGTCGGGGCCGAGCACTATGCCGATGTCGTGCAGGCCGTGCTTACGCTGGCGAACGCCTCCATGGGGACGATCTTCGTGGGCGTGGCCCGGCGCGCGTTCGAGCTCGCGCTCGAGTACGCCAAGGAGCGGGTCCAGGGGGGAGTGCCGATCTTCGAGCACCAGAGTGTGCGTGCGCGTCTGTTCCGAATCTTCGCCCGCGTCGAGGCCGCGCGCTCTCTGGCGCGTCGGGTGCTGCTCTACAACACGACGTCGCCGCCGCTGCTGCAGTACTCCATTGCGGCCAAGGTGTTCTGTACGACCACGGCCTTCGAGGCCGCCTCCGACGCGCTCCAGATCTTCGGGGGCAATGGCCTGAGCCGTGAGTATCCGATCGAGAAGCTGCTGCGCGACGCGCGCGCCTCGATGATCGAGGACGGCTGCAACGAGCTGCTCAGCCTGCTGGGCGCCGCCAAGCTCTGAGCGGCCGACCGAGAGCTGGAGGAGGGGAGATGGAGCTGAGAGAGGTCATCGGACGCAGACGGTCGATCCGTTTCCTGCGTCCGTACAAGCCGGTCGAGATCGAGAAGATCCAGCGCATGCTGGAGGCCGCGCGCCTGGCGTCTCACTGGGGGAACGTGCAGAGCTTGCGTGCGGTGGTCGTGTTTCGGGACAGCGCATCGCAGGAGGTGCTAGACTCGATCACCGCGCCGATCGCGGGCTACCAGATCCGCCTCGCGCCCGTGATCATCGTCTGGTACCTCGATACGTCCGCCGTCGATGCGCAGGCGGATCGCCTGCGCGAGCTGCTGCGGGCGGGAGCGCTGGGCTTCGGAGAAGGCAAGGCGAAGGCGCTCGAGGAGCAGCTCATCCCGATCTTCGACTCGATCCGGGAGAAGCTCAAGGAGCCGGGCCTCGGTGAGGTGGACTGCGGCCAGGGGATCGCGCAGGCGACCCTGATGGCGTTCGAGCAGGGGCTCGGCACCTGCTGCCTCGGCTCCCCGAACACCGATCGCATCCGCAAGAACCTCGGGCTTCCCGATCACTGCCGGATCCTCCTGCTGCAGACCGTTGGCTACCCGGCCGAGAGCCCCGAGGCGGGGGGTCAGAGACCGCGTCGGCCGTTCGAGGAGATCTTCGACATGAACGCCTACGGCAACCCCTTCCCCCGCTCCCGGGCGATTGTCGAGGAGCTCGAGCGAGACGGGATGATCCAGGATCCCGCCCCGCTCCCTTGGCGTGAGGAGGAGCTCGAGTATCTGAAGAGGGCGCTGGATCTCGAGGGGCACGGCCTGCTCTGACGGGCGCCCCCTCGCGGGAGGGATCGAGATGTACCTGAATGCGATCGTGGCCGGCATCGGGATGACCCGCTTCGGAAAGCACTTGGAGACCGGCCTCAAGAAGCTGGGCGCGCAGGCGGTGCGTGCGGCGCTCGAAGACGCGGGTCTCTCCCTCGGGGATCTCGAGGCCGCGTACGTCGGAAACGCTGCGGCGGGCGTCGTCACCGGGCAGGAGTCCATCCGCGGACAGGTCATCCTCCGCTCATTGGGGCTTGGGAAGATTCCCGTCGTGAACGTGGAGAACGCCTGCGCCAGCGCCTCCACGGCCCTGCAGCAGGCCTGTGCGATGGTCTCGGCGGGGCTGTACGAAGTGGTCCTCGCTCTTGGCGTGGAGAAGCTCTACCACGAGGACAAGCAGCGCAGCTTCGCGGCCTTCAGCGGTGCGGTGGACGTGGAGGCCATGGCCGGGATCCTCGAGAAGCTCCGTCGGTCCGCGAAGCAGGGGGGGGCGAGAGCGGCGAGCGAAGGTGCGGGAAAGAGGCGCTCGATGTTCATGGACATCTACGCTCTCGCCGCGCGCGCCCACATGAAGCGCTACGGGACGACCGTCGAGCAGTTCGCGGGTGTGGCCGCAAAGAACTCCTTCCACGGAAGCTTGAATCCACGGGCCCAGTTCCGCGAGCGGCTGAGTGTCGAGGACGTGCTGGCGGCTCCTTTGATCGCGGAGCCGCTGACGCGGCCGATGTGCTCGCCGATCGGGGACGGCGCCGCCGCCGCCGTGATCGTGAGCGAGCGAAAGGCGCGCGAGATCGGGGTGCGAAGCCCCGTGCACGTGGTCAGCAGCGTGCTCCACTCCGGGTGGGACCACGCGGTGGACGAGCCCGGCACCGTCGAGCTCTGCGCGCGAGAGGCGTACGAGGAGGCGGGCGCCGGACCGGAGGATCTCGACGTGGTGGAGTGCCACGACGCCTCCGCGCCGGCGGAGATCATGGCCTACGAGTCTCTGGGTCTCTGCCCCAAGGGGAAGGGGGGCGAGCTGATCGAGGCCGGCGAGACGAGGCTGGGAGGCCGACTCCCCGTGAACCCTTCGGGGGGCCTGCTCCGCAAGGGACATCCGGTGGGGGCCACGGGCATCGCCCAGATCGTGGAGCTGACCGAGCAGCTCCAGGGACGCGCGGCCGAACGACAGGTACCGGGAGCGCGCGTGGCGCTGGCGCAGAACGGGGGAGGCAACATCGGCGTTGACGCGGCGGCGATGTGCGTGACGATGCTGACCCGATGAAGACGGCAGAGAACGCATGAGCGAACGCAACGATCTGGTCCTCGCCCATCTGATCCGTCAGCGCGCGGAGCAGCAGCCCGATCTCGACGTGCTCACCTTCGAGCACCACAGCCTCGATGGCGGCGCAACGTCCGACGAGGTAAGGAGCTACGCACAGCTGCTCGAGAACGGCGCCCGCATCGCTGCGGCGCTCAGCACGCGCGGCCTCGAGCCGGGTGATCGCTTCGGGCTCATGATGAGGAACCGCCCGGAGTTCGTCGAGACCATGATCGCCGCTTCCTTCTCGGCGTGTGTCTTCGTGCCCATCGATCCGCGTACGCGCGGGGAGAAGCTGGCGTTCGTGCTCGCGAACGCGGGATGCCGCGGTGTGCTCTGCGCAGAGGAGTGCCTCCCCGCGGTGGGCGAGGTGCGGAAGCGTCTGCCGGCGCTCGAGTGGGTCCTGGCTCTGCGGGATCCGTCCGCCACGGAAGGGGCTCCGCTTCGAGGCGCAGAAGGCGTCGCTCCGCTCAACGAGGTGCTGGACAAGCCGGCTCCCGCGCTCGATCTCCAACGCTGTGACCCCAATACTCCGTTGCAGATCATCTACACCTCTGGAACGACGGGGGATCCCAAGGGAGTGGTCTTCCCCAACCTGCGTTTCGGAGTCTTCAGCATGCTCGGAGGCCTCTTCGGCTACGGCGCGGAAGATCGTCCGTACACGGGACTCTCCCTGACCCACGGCAACGCCCAGGCGGTCACGCTCGCGCCGGCCCTGCGCATGGGTCTGCGCGCAGTGTTCAGCCGACGCTTCACCAAGTCACTTCTCTGGGAGGTGTGTCGTCGCTACGGCTGCACGAGCTTCTCGATGCTGGGTGGGATGGCTACCGCCATCTACAGCGAGCCCGCGCGTCCCGACGATCACGACAATCCCGTACGGGTCGTGATCAGCGCCGGCATGCCCGCGGCGATCTGGGAGTCCTTCGAGCGACGCTTCGGAGTGAGGATCTTCGAGTGGTACGGAGCCGTCGAAGGGGGGCTGGCGTACAAGCCCATCGACGAGGGCCCGATCGGGTCGTTCGGCAAGCCCGTCCCCGGGCTCGAGATGAAGATCGTCGATGAGGAGGGTCGGGAAAGCCCGCCGGGCGTGATCGGCGAGATCGTCTCCCGACCCGCCTCGGGGGTGCCGGCCTCCGTGGAGTACTTCGGCGACGCGGAGGCCTCGCGCCGGAAGACCGAGGGGGGTTGGCTGCGGAGCGGTGACATGGGCCATCGCGACGAGGAGGGCTGGTTCTTCTTCGACTACCGGAGGGGCGGCGGCATCCGGCACAACGGAGACTTCGTGAATCCGGGGTTCGTCGAGAAGCTGATCGCGGAGCATCCTTCGGTCTCCGACGTCTTCGTCTACGGTGTTCCGGCAGCTTCGGGTGCCCCCGGGGAGAGCGACGTCGTGGCGGCCATCGTTCCGCTGCCGGGCGTGGAGCTCTCCGCGGAGGAGATCTTCGTCGCGTGCCGCGCGGGTCTGGAGCCGAACTTCGTGCCCAGCTATCTCCAGATCGTGGAGGAAATCCCCAAGACGATCTCCGAGAAGCCCCAAGAGCGCCTGCTTCGCGAGCGCTTCTCGCCCGCCGCGCCGAACGTCTACCGCGCGCGGCGCGGACTCTAGGCCTCGGGCGGAGGCAGATCGAGCATGCGTGCGAGCATTCGCGTGCAGGTGTTGTTCCGCTCGAACTCGGAGTCTTCGGGGAGCAGACCATGGGCGGCCAGCATGCGCGCGATGCGGATCATGATCACAGCGAAGCGAAAGGCCGCGAAGGCCTCGTAGTACTCGAGGTGGCGGACCTTCCATCCCGTCCACTCCTGGTAGCGGGCGACGGTCTCCGCGCGCGACGGCAGGCCGCCGAGCCGGGGAATGTCGGCTCCGGAGCTGTGGTGCTCGTCGAAGAAGAGCCACCAGGCCAGGTCCTGCTCGGGATCGGCCACGATGGCCATCTCCCAGTCGAGCACGGCCACGCAGCGATTCTCGCGGAAGATCATGTTCCCCAGCCGCGAGTCGCCCCAGCACAGGGCCAACCTCTCGAGGGGAGGCCGACGGCGCTTCAGCTCCTCGAGCGCGGCTGAGGTCGTGGGCTGGGGCCGGCCCTCGGCGGCCCAGGCAAGAAAGCGCTCGTAGTATTCGAGTTGCTCCCCGAGCGGATCCGCGCCGGCCTTCGCCGTGAGCAGGAAGTCGAAGCCGAGCCGCGGCCAATCCAGTCGGTGGATGCGGGTGAGTACCTCCAACCCGCTCCACCAGATCGCCTCACGATCGGAGTCCTCAATCTCCGTCATCCATCCCTCAGCATGGTAGGTCGGATTGTCGGGAGGGATGCGACCTTCGACCCGCTCCATCACGTAGAACGGATCACCGAGGACCCGGCCATCGGCGTTCATCCAGCGAACGCGGGGTACGGGGACGGACGTGGGCTCGAGCTGCCTCAGCACGCGGTATTGCAGACCGAGATCGTAATCGGGGAAGACGCGCACGCCGCTGGGGCTGATCCGCACGACCAGAGCCTCGCGTCTGGCCCGACCACCCTCGCGCCACTCGAGGTCGAACATCAACGTGTCGTTGGAGAAGCCGGTCGTACCGGGGCCTCTGAGCGGCGAGAGGCGGAGATCCTCCGCGTCGGGCAGCTCCGCCGCGAAGAACTCGCGGAGCTGTTTCCGGGTCAGCTCCAGATCGCGACCCTGCGGCATCGGCATCGTCAACCCTCCGTCCCTCCGATCCTAGCAGAAGAAGCTGCTGCGCTGCCTCCGGGCGCGGCGATCCTCTATCATGGCTGGAAGCCTTTCCAGTTTTCCGTCCGGAGATCGGAGATGGAGCTGATCCTCTCACCCGACCCGCCTCTTCACTTCGTCGGCGACTACGGCCATCTGCGTGACCGCGTCTTCCAGGTGGGCCCGATGCGCGTGCTACGCGGAACCCCGGTGGAGATCGAGCTCGATCGAAGCGCAGCCCGTCTCACGTGATCGGCGTGGGATTCTACGGCTGGTGGATCACCGGGGCCTCGGCCCTCATTCTCTGCCTCACGGTGGGCATCGGCCTCTACGTGCCGCCGGTCTTCTTGGTGACGCTCGAAGAGGAGTTCGGTTGGAGCCGGGCCGCGATCGCCGGGGGCAGCTCGGTGGCGGCCCTCACGGCGGGTGTGCTGTCTCCCCTCGTCGGAGTCTGGATCGACCGCTACGGAGTCCGGCCGGTCATGGTCACGGGCGCGCTGATCATGGGGACGGGCTTTGCGCTGCTCGGCACGATGGCGTCGCTCTGGCAGCTCTACCTCTGCAACCTGGTCGCGGCCGCGGGCATTGCGGGCGTCGCGTGGATTCCGAACCAGACGCTCATCGCGAACTGGTTCGTACGGCGACGCGGCCTCGCGATGGGAATCTCGTTGGCCGGGATCGGATTCGGGGGTCTGGCCATGGCCCCCCTCGCGGAGCTCCTGATCCGGCGAGCCGGATGGCGAATGGCCTTCGTGGGGCTCGCTCTGCTGATCTTGGGGCCCGTCGTGGCGATCGTGCTGGCCGTCGTTCGAGGCCGGCCCGCGGAGCTGGGCCTCAAGCCGGACGGTGAGGCGATCGAAGCGCCCGACGCCGGTCCGCTCGACGTCGAGGATACGCTCGCGGGGCTCGAGCTCGCCCAGGCTGTTCGGACCGCCCCCTTCTGGATTCTCTCGACCTGCAACTTCCTGATCGTCTTCGCCTCTCTCTCGGTTGTGGCGCACCTCGTCGCTCATCTTCGAGACGCCGGGTTTGAGAGCACGCGGGCGGCGGCCTCACTGGGCCTCGTGATCGGTCTGAGTGTGGCCGGGCGTGTCGTCTTCGGCATCCTGGCGGACCGCTGCAGGAAGGGCCGGATCATGTCGCTCGCCATGCTGCTTCTCGCCGTCGGCACGCTCTGCCTGCTCGATGTGGGCGAGCGTGGCGCCTTGCAGGGTTTCCTCGTGAGCTTCGGTCTCGGGCTGGGTGGAACGGCCGTGCTGATCCCGCTGCTCGTCGGCGAGTGCTTCGGGCTCCGTTGCTACGGAAGACTCCTCGGCTTGATCATGATCTCCGCCACCCTCGGCGCCGCGCTGGGGCCGATCCTGACGGGCCGCATCTTCGACGTGACGGGAGGCTACCGTCCGGCCTTCCTGCTCCACGCCGCGCTGATCACCGTTGCGGCGGCGGCCATGGGTCTGTTGCGTTCACCTTCCAGCCCCGACGTGAACCGTCCGGAGGCCTCGGCACCGTCTCGCCACTGAGCGCGCCGCTCGATGATATGAGCGCAGTCATAGGCGAGCTGTGGGGTCGATGGCAGATTCCTAGGGTTGCGGCGGAGCGCGGGTGCCGTCGGCTCACATCGGGAGGACGCGATGAGAGCCCGCCACGTAGCCCAAGCCGGGATGGAGAAGCTCCTGGATCCCGACGCGGCGGTCTGGCGTCGGGTCCGGCCCCACTCCCTGCGCCTGGTGGGGACGCCGCTCGGTCTCCAGCCGACGGAGGCGATCCGCGTGAGCTGGGCGAGGCGTCCCATCGGGGCGGTCGATGGGGTCGCGGTCTCCGTTCTCCACGACGGTGAAACGCTCGCCTTTCGGCTGAGCTGGAGTGACCCGAGCGCGGATCAGGAGATCAGCGACACGACCTCGTTTCCCGATGCAGCCGCCGTCGTGCTGCCTGCCGTGCCGGGTGCCCCGCTCGTGACGATGGGTGCGCCTGGAGCGCCCGTCAACGTCTGGTACTGGCGCGCGGACGACGAGGCTGGCCGCGCGCGCCATCTCCTGGCTGAGGGCATCGGGACCTCGCGCACGCTGGACCGGGAGCTCGTGCGCGCCCGCGGAGTCTGGAAAGAGGGAGGCTGGCGGGTCGTGATCGCACGTCCGCTGGCCGTTCGTACGAGCGAGCCCGTGGCGCAGCTCACGGCCGGCGCGCGAACGCTCTTTGCGGTCGCGGTTTGGGAAGGAAGTCGCGGCGAGCGGGCCGGGCTGAAGGCTTTCTCTGGGGACTGGCAGGGTCTCGAGCTCGACGGCGTGCCCGAGGCGAGGAGGTGAAGATGGGAGCCGTGAAGCGGCAGCTCGCGATGGTCCTGGATCTGAACAAGTGCATCGGCTGCCACACTTGCACGATCGCTTGCAAGCGGCTTTGGACGCGCGAGGAGGGCATGGACTACATGTGGTGGAACAGCGTGAATACCATGCCCGGACGTGGAACGCCGCGCGACTTCGAGAAGATGGGTGGAGGGTTCCGCGAGGGGCACGCGTTTCCGGGCAAGCTGCCCACTCGCCGAGAGTTCGGCGAAGCCTGGAAGTTCAACCACGAGGAGGTCTTCTTCGGCGGCAAGGGTGACCGCGTCCATCTCAAGGTGGTGGGTGAGGAACCCGACTGGGGCCCGAACTGGGACGAAGATCAGGGGGCAGGCGAGTATCCGAACGCCTACTACTTCTACCTCCCCCGCATCTGCAACCACTGCACGCACCCGGCGTGCCTGGCCGCCTGTCCGCGCAAGGCGATCGTGAAGCGGGAGGAGGACGGAATCGTCCTGATCGATGAGGACCGCTGCCGCGGCTATCGCTTCTGCATGGAAGCGTGCCCCTACAAGAAGATCTACTTCAACCACGCCACGAAGGTGGCCCAGAAGTGCATCTTCTGCTTCCCGCGCGTCGAGCAGGGCGTGGCGCCTGCCTGCGCGCGGATGTGTCCCGGGCGTGTGCGCTTCGTTGGCTATCGGGACGATCCCACTGCGCCCATCGCCAAGCTCGTCGACCGCTGGCAGGTGGCGCTTCCGCTGCACCCGGAGTGGGGCACCGATCCGAACGTCTTCTATGTGCCTCCGCTGGCGCCTCCGCGCTTCGACGAGAACGGCGAGATCGACGATTCGTCGCCGCGCATCCCCAACGAGTACCTGATCTCGCTCTTCGGGCCGAGGGTGCTCGAGGCCCTCGAGACGCTCAAGAGCGAGATGGCGAAGACCCGGAGCGGTGGACGGTCCGAGCTCATGGATCTCCTGATCGCCTACCGGTGGAAGGAGATGTTCGGGGGCTTCGATCGCGATCCGGCGACGATTGAATGGCAGAGTGCCTGACCGGCTCGCCCCTGCTGGACCGCCGCTCTTTTCTCTGCTCGAGTCTGGCCACGGGTCTGGCGCTGGGTCTGGGCCGACTGCGCCCCGCCGGAGCGGCCACGGTCTCTCGGAGCGTGACGACCTATCGCGACTGGCGAGACGTGTATCGCCAGCGTTGGGCTTGGGATCGCATCGGCCGCAGCACGCACTTCGTGAACTGCTGGTACCAGTCGCACTGCGCCTGGGACGTCTACGTCAAGGACGGTTTGGTCTGGCGCGAGGAGCAGGCGGCCGACTACCCCCAGACGCGACCGGACGTACCGGACTTCAACCCGCGCGGATGTCAGAAGGGCGCCTGCTTCAGCGAGCGGATGTACGATCCGTCGCGTCTGCGCCATCCGCTCAAGCGCGTGGGGCCGCGAGGGTCGGGCCGATGGCAGAGGATCTCGTGGGAGCGCGCCCTGGAGGAGATTGCCGATCGACTCCTGGAGACCCTCACGGGCGAGGGGAGCGACCGCGTGATCTGGGACCTGGGACCCCTCTACACCTTCGGGACCTTCGGGGCCGCGCACCAGCGACTCTCCTTCCTGCTCGACTCCACGAGCCTGGACATGAACACGGAGATCGGAGATGGGCACCGGGGTGTCGGAGAGACCTTCGGAAAGATCGTCTTCGAGCGGTCAGCGGATGACTACTTCTTCTCGGATCTGATCCTGATCTGGGGCGGGAATCCGATCTGCACGCAGATTCCGAACGCCCACTTTCTTCTCGAAGCGCGCTACAAGGGAGCGCAGCTCGTCTGTATCGCCCCCGACTACAACGCCTCGGCCGTTCATGCCGACCTCTGGGTGCCTGTGGCACCCGGCTGCGACGCAGCGCTCGGGCTGGGGCTCGCCCAGGTCCTGATCGAGGAGGGGCTCTTCGATCGCTCCTTCGTTCTGGAGCAGACGGATCTGCCTCTGCTCGTACGCGACGATACGCGTCGCTACCTCAGGGAGTCCGATCTTCGTCGGGAAGGGTCCGAAGAGGTGCTGCTGCTCCACGACGCGAAGCGCGGCATCGTTCCAGCCCCCAAGCGCACGCTCCTCCTCGGCGGGTTGGAGCCTTCACTCGAGGGACGCTTTGGGGTTCACCTGCACGACGGACGTGCGATCGGTGTGCGGCCCGTGATGGCCCTGCTTCGTGAGCGCCTTCGCGCCTACACGCCCGAGCTCGCCTCCCGTTTCTGTGGGACGCCGCCGGGCCTGATCCGTGCGCTCGCGAGGCGGCTGGCCAAGGCTCGAGCGGCGTGCTCGGTGACCACCAGCGGTCTGTCCAAATACTTTCACGGGAACCTGATCCAACGCAGCCAGGCGCTCGCCTTCGCGCTCGCAGGCCAGTACGGCCGGAAGGGAAGCGGGTTCGTAGGCTTCCCCTTTCTTACCCACGATGGACTCGAGAAGCAGATGCTCTCGGTCTTTCCCTGGCAGGAGCGGCTCAAGATTCTGGCGGGCGCTCTGATCGAGGACACACGTCTCCGCCTGCGTGGCTTCACCGACGAGATGATCGTCTATGAGCGCAGCCGAATGAATATGGAGCGTGGGCTGGCCACCAGCGGTGCGCTCTTCTGGTACGTCCATGGGGGCCTGCTCGAAGCGAGCCGCGAGCTCCAGTCATGGGATCCCCATCTGAAGCGACCGGTGGCGGAGATTCTCGAGGAGTCCCTCGCTCGAGGCTGGCAGCACGTCTGGCCGAAGCCAGACCGAAGCCCGCGAATGCTCTTCGTCTACGGCAGCAATCCCTTGCGTCGAGTGCGGAGCTACCCGCTGCTGCTGGAGCACCTCTGGCCGAAGCTCCACACGATCGTGACGCTCGACTGGAGGATGACCTCCACGGCTCTGCAATCCGACTACGTGCTGCCGGTCTCCGCATGGTACGAGCGCACGGAGCACAAGTGGGTCACGCCGCTGATGCCCTTCCTGCACGCGGGGCAGAAGCTGACCCGCTACTACGAGGCAAAGTCCGACTGGGAAATCCTCTCGCGGCTGGCGCGCGCCGTTCAGCGCCGCGCGATCGAGCGGAAGCTCGACCGGTTCACGGACCGCTTTGGCGGCGTCCGGCGGCTCGACGACGTCTACGACCGGTTCTCGATCGATGGCACACTGGGCCCGACCGACGATGAGCCGGTGGCCCGTCTGCTGGTCGAGAGCGCCAGTAACCTCGAGGGTGTGGCCTGGGAGGAGCTCAGGAGACGCGGCTGGGCGCGCTTCACCGGAGCCGGGCGGAGCGCGGCTTCGATCGGGAACGCCACGGAGATCCGTGCGGACGACACGATTACCCCCCTCACGAAGCATGTGGTTGAGAAGCAGCCGTACCCCACGCTCTCTCGCCGGATCCAGTTCTATCTCGACCACGAGCTCTACCTCGAGATGGGCGAGGAGCTCCCAGCGCACAAGGATCCGCCACGGGCCGGCGGATCCCATCCGTTGCTGCTGACGGGCGGCCATACGCGCTGGAGCATCCACTCGGCCTGGCGGGACGACGCGCTCATGCTGCAGCAGCAGCGCGGCGAGCCCGTCGTCTACATGAGCCCGCGAGACGCCAGCGAGCGCGGTATCGCCGACGGAAACCGGGTCCGGGTCTTCAACGACCTGGCGGAGTTCGAGGTTCTCGTCAAGCTCTCCCCCGCGCTTCGGCCCGGGCAACTCATTCTCTACCACGCGTGGGAGAACTACCAGTTCCGAGGGGGTCGAGGCTTTCAGAACCTCATCCCCACGCCGCTCAATCCGGTGGAGTTGGCTGGCGGCCAGTTCCATCTGCGGCCCTACACGCTCTGCATGCAGCCGAGCCACACGGACCGCGACACGCATGTGGAGGTGGTGCCGCTTTGAGGGCGCCGGTGTCCATGCGAATCTCACGACGCGGATTCCTCGCGGGCTGGGGCGCGAGCGTCTTGATGCTGAACCTCTCGACGCTGGCCCCTCGCCGCGCTCGCACACGCGCGCTGGCGGAGCTCCGCTACGATGGGCCGGGGGACGTGTGGCGTGCGCGCTGGCGCTGGGACCGCGTCGTACGAGGTACGCACAATCGCGCGAACTGCATCTCGGCCTGCTCGTGGAACCTCTTCGTGAAAGAGGGGGTCGTCTGGCGTGAGGAGCAGAACGCGATCTACCAGCCGACGCGGGCGGACCTGCCGGACTTCAACCCCCGGGGGTGTCAGAAAGGTGCGTGCTACAGCGATCTGCAGCTCTCGGCGTCGCGCGTGCTGTACCCGCTCCAGCGCGACGGGCCCCGGGGCTCGGGCCGCTGGAAGCGAATTCCGTGGGAGCGGGCGCTCACGGCGATCGCCGATGGCCTGATCGATGCCGCCGTGGCGGATGGCACCGAGACGATCGTGCACGATCACGGCACGACGAACATCGACTTCGGGCCGGACACAGCCGGAGAGATGCGCCTGGTCCACGCGCTGGGCGCGACGGTGCTCGACTCCTGGGCCGGAGTTGGAGACATGCCCATGGGCGCGGTGCAGACCTGGGGTCTTTACAACTGCGAGGGTACCTCGGACGACTGGTTCCGCTCCGACTACATCATCGTCTGGGTCGGCAACCCCGCCTTCACGCGGATCCCGGAGGTGCACTTCATGCACGAGGCGCGCTACCGCGGCGCGCGCCTGATCGTGATCGCTCCCGACCTGAATGCGACGGCCATCCATGCTGATCTCTGGCTGGCCCCACGCGCGCAGAGCGACGCTGCCGTTGCGCTCTCGATGGCTCAGGTGATCGTCTCGGAGGGACGTTACGAAGCCGAGTACGTCCGCGAGCAGACCGATCTGCCGATTCTCGTGCGGGACGATGACGGGCGCTTCCTGCGCGAGGCGGATCTCGAGCCCGGCGGACGCGACGATCTGCTCTACTTCTGGGATGAGACGCGCGACCGGCTCGCCGCGGTGCCGGGCTGTCAGGGTGAAGGTGGGCGGCTGCTGCGCCTCGGCCGCGCGCGCCCCGCACTCGAGGGCCGCTTCTCGGTCCGGACGAGGAGCGGCGCGGAGGTCTCGGTGCGGCCGGTCTTCGCTCGCTTGCGGGAGCATCTCGAGGGCTTCTCACCGGAGCGGGTCGAGCGGGTGACGGGACTCTCGCCGCCCCTGGTTCGCCGCGTCGCACGGGAGCTCGCAGCGGCGCCGAGCGCCATGATCTTCAGCTCGTGGGGGGCTTGCAAGCACTACCACAGCGATCTCTTCCAGCGCGCGATGATCCTGCTCATGGCCCTCACGGGAAACCAAGGACGACCGGGCGGGGGCTTGCGAGTGGCGGCGTGGTGGGCGGTCGAGGGCTTCGAGCGCATCGGAGCGGCTGAGCCCCACATCCCGTGGAGCGAGCGCCTGCGCCTGCTGCTCAGGTCGCTACGCGGTCTGACGCCGCGCGACTTCGAGCGCTTCTTCGTCGACTTCAGCCGACGGCGAGCGATCACTCCGCTCATGCCCTTCCTGTACGTGCACGGGGGCTACGACGCGCTCTGGTCGCAGAAGGATCGGCCCTCGGACGGGCTGCCTCGGCCTCTGGACCGTTATCTGAGCGAGGCCATCGAGCGGGGCTGGATCCCGATTCATCCGCCGCCCGGGCATCGCCCGCGCGTGCTGCTCTTCACGGGCTCGAATCCACTGCGGCGCTGGCCGGCGCCACAGCGCGCACACGAGCACCTTTGGCCGCGTCTCGACCTGATCGTGGCGGTGAACTTCCGCATGAGCACGAGCGCTCTTGCGGCCGACTACATCCTGCCAGCTGCGGCGTACTACGAGAAGTACGGCGTGAAGTACGCGCAGACCTACGTGCCGTATCTGATCGTGGCCGCGAAGGCGGTGGAGCCCCTCGGTGAGGCGCGACCGGAGTGGGAGATCTTCGGCCGATTGGCTCGCCGGATCCAGGAGCGTGCCCGTGAGCGTGACGTCCCGCGCGTGCGTGGACCGGGCGACGAGCCGGTCGATCTGAGCCGCATCTATGATCACTGGAGCCGCGGCGGGGACTTCAATCCCGAGGACCCAAAGGGCGCGATGGATGAGATACTGCGGCGGACCCCGATCATCGGAGGCCGCGGTCTGGACGAGTCGCTGCGCGTCGGTGCGGTGCGGATCACGAGTCCCGGTCTGTTCACTCCGATCCATCAGACCGCCAGCGACTACCGGCCCGACGAGCCGTACGGTCCGCATCGCTGGTTCGTGGAAGGCAAGCTCGCCTGGCCGACGTTGACGGGGCGCCAGCAGTTCTACATCGATCATCCCTGGTACCTCGAAGTCGGCGAGTCCCTCCCCGTACACAAGGAGCCTCCGGCCGCGGCCGACGGCTACCCGCTGCGGATGTACGGAGGTCACACGCGTTGGAGTATCCACGCGATCTGGCGGGACCACGAGCTGATGCTCCGGCTGCAGCGCGGCGAGCCCTTTTGCCTGCTAAACCCCTCGGACGCCCGCAGGCGGGGAATTCAGGACATGGCACGGGTGCGAATCCGGGGTTCCGCAGGCGCCTGCGAGCTCCTGGCGAAGCCAAGCCCATCGGTCCAGCCCGGCCAGGTCATCGTCTACCACGCCTGGGAGCCGTACCAGTTTGCAGGCTGGCGGGGCTCGCAGAATCCCGTGGAGTCACCGTGGAAGCCGCTCCATCTCGCGGGCGGCTACGGGCAGCTACACTATCGCATGTACTATGGCGCGCCGGGACACGGTCCCCGAGGCGCACCCATCGAGGTGGAGCGCGTCGGAGGAGAGAGCGCATGAGCCCAGAGGTGCTTCAGGATCTCGAGAGCCCAGGGGAGCGGGCGGCCGCAGCCCACAGTCGTGCCTGGCGTCTCTTCGCGGAGGCCTTCGGGTACCCCGAGGGTCCGCTGCTCGAGGCGATCCGCGAAGGAGCTCTGGCCAACGCGCTCCGGGACGTGCTGGCCGCGATCGGCTGCCTCGTCGACGAGTCCATCGACTGGGATGCGCTGCGGAACGCCGGCCGGGACGACGAGCTCGCCGTCGAGTACACGCGTCTCTTCGATGTGGGAGTTTCGGGCCCCCCCTGTCCTCTCTATGGGGGGCTCTATGGAGACGCCCGAATGAAGACCATGGAGGAGGCGGTGCGCTTCTACAACCACTTCGGGCTGACCCTATCCGAGGAGCCGCGCGAGCTACCCGACCACCTCACGACCGAGCTCGAGTTTCTCCACTACCTCGCCTTTCGCGAGGCCGAGGCGCTGCAAACGGGAGCCGACCCCGGCCCCTTCCAGCGCGCGCAGCGGGACTTCGTGGCGCGCCATCCGGGTCGCTGGGTGCCGCGGCTGCGAGAGCGCCTCGCCGCCCAGGATCCGCCGCCCTTCTATCTCGAGCTCGTCCGCGCACTCGAGGCTCTGCTCGGCACCCCCTGCTCGGCGTGAGCGTGCGGGAGACCGGAAGGGGTCGAATCGGCGCAAGACGTTGGCTGGGCCGCAGCGCTTCTGACGGGGGCCTGCGCATCGGGTAGAATGCCGCGCGAGAGGCAGGAGGACTCGATGGCTCGACTCAAGCCGGGAACTCGGCTGCGCAGCGCGGTCTGCAAGACCGAGGTCATGGTGGTCACCGCGCCCCCGCGCGAGGTCGAGGTGTGCTGCGGCGGTGCTCCGATGCTCCCCGTCGATGAGGAGCCGTCGGGGAGCGCCTCACTCTCCCCGGATGCGGCGGGCGGAACCCTGCTCGGTAAGCGCTACGTGAATCAGGCGGGCGACCTGGAGCTGCTCTGCACCCGGCCTGGGGAGGGATCGCTCGCCGCTGACGGTGGGACGCTGAGCCGGAAGGAAGCCAAGCCGCTCCCTTCTTCGGACTGAGCCATGAACCTCCTGATGCTGCTCGAGATGGCCGCCTCGGGCTTCCCCGATCGCGTGGCGATCCAGTTCGAGGAGGATCGCCTGAGCTATGCGGAGCTTCGGAACGCCGCGGGGGTGGCCGCGCGGGAGATTCGCGGCACGGGCTGTGAGCGCGTCGGACTGCTTGACGTGACCAGCCTGGCGGTGCCGATCGGGCTCTTTGCGGCGGCGGCCTCCGGGCTTCCGTTCGTCCCGCTGAGCTACCGGCTGACCCGAGCGGAGATCGAACGACTCGTCGAGCGGATCGCCCCCTCCTATCTGATCGTGGGACCCGAGCGTACGGCGGCGCTGACTCAGCTCCCCAAGACCCACGTGGTGGACCGTGAAGACTTTCTCGGCCGTGCTCGGAGCTCCAGGGCGGCGGCGGAAGCTCCCGGCGGCGGCTCTGGGGAGCCGGACGCAATCGCGGCGTTGCTCTTCACGAGCGGCACGACGGGAGCTCCGAAAGCCGCGATCATTCGGCATCGACATCTGGTCTCCTATGTGCTCGGCTCGGTGGAGTTCGGCTCGGCCGGGGAGGAGGAGGCCGTTCTCGTCAGTGTTCCCCCCTACCACATCGCCGGCGTCGCGGCGATTGTGAGCGCCGTCTACGCGGGGCGCCGCATCGTGCAGCTTCCGCAGTTCAGCCCCGAGAGCTGGCTGGAGCTCGCACGTCGCGAAGCCGTGACCCACGCCTTCGTCGTGCCCACCATGCTCGCCCGCATCGTGGAGAAGCTCGGGGCCGCGCGCAGCGCGGAGCTTCCCGCTCTGCGAGCCCTCTCCTACGGCGGCGGCAAGATGCCGCAGTCCGTCATCGAGGCGGCGATGCGGCTCTTTCCCGAGACCGAGTTCACCAACGCCTACGGGCTGACCGAGACCAGCTCCACGATCGCCGTGTTCGGACCGCAGGACCATCGCGAAGCGGCGAGGAGCAGCGATCCGGCGCGCCGTCGGCGGCTGGGCTCGGTCGGCCGGCCGCTCCCGAGCGTTGAGGTCGAGATCCGGGATGGGTCGGGACGCAGGCTCCGCGCTGGGGAGCGAGGCGAGATCTACGTGCGCGGCGCACAGGTCTCCGGGGAGTACCTGGACGGAGGCAGTCGCCTCGACGCGGACGGCTGGTTCTCGACGCGGGATGGTGGCTGGCGAGACGAGGAGGGCTACCTCTTCGTCGAGGGACGTGCCGACGACGTGATCGTGCGCGGGGGCGAGAACATGTCACCCGGAGAGATCGAGGCCGCGTTGCTCGACCACGCCGCGGTGCGTGACGCGGCGGTGGTGGGTGTTCCCGACGAGCAGTGGGGCGAGGCCGTGGCTGCGGTGATCGTGACCCGGCCCGGGGCACGGGTCAGCGAGGAGGAGCTGCGCGAGTGGGTGCGGCAGCGGTTGCGCTCGTCGCGCACCCCGGCGCGGATCGAGTTTCGCGATGAGCTCCCCTACAACGAGACGGGCAAGCTGCTGCGACGCAAGCTGCGCGCCGAGCTCGCGGGAGACGAGCCGTAGGACTCCAGGCCGAACTCCCGATCCTCTCGCTCGCCGAGGCTCTCGAGCGGCTCTCGATGCCCCACGTCTGGGAGGGCGACTCGCCGCTCGGCGATACGCCGTTCCTGGCCGTGGCGCTCGACGGCGGAGAGGAGGTGCCGCAGAGTGAGTGGACGCGGCTTCGTGCGCATCTTGCGGAGCTCACCGTTCCGAGCATCGCACTGGCCCCAGACGTGCCGGATCCCGCGAACGAGGCCTGGCTCGATGCCTTCGACGTGGTCGTGGCCTCACGCGGAGAGCTCGCGCCGCTCGTCGACCGCGTGCGACGGGCGCCGCTGGCGGCGATGGTGCTGATTCAGCTCCTGCGAGGAGCCCACGCGCGTGGCGTGCACGCCGGACTCGTCGCGGAGTCGCTGGCCTACTCCACGCTCCAAGGCGGGGCGGAGTTCACGGCCTGGCTGCGGGAGCACCGCTGCCGGGGACGGCGCGCTGCCGCGCAGGGGCCTGCCGTGATCACCCAGCGCAGCGGCTCGCGTCTGGAGATCACGCTGAACCGACCCGAGCGGCACAACGCCTTCTCGACGGAGATGCGTGACGCTCTGGTGGAGGCGCTCGAGGTCGCTGTTGTGGATGCCGCGCTCGATGAGATCGTCCTGCGCGGGGCGGGTCCCTCGTTCTGCAGCGGTGGGGATCTCACGGAGTTCGGAAGCTTTCCGGATGCCGGCACGGCGCACGCGATTCGCTGCCTCCGGAGTCCCGCCCGGCTGCTCGCACGCTGCGGGGAACGTGTGCGCTGTGAGCTGCACGGTGCGTGCGTCGGCGCGGGGATCGAGCTTCCCGCCTTCGCTCACCGCGTCGTGGCACATGAGAACAGCTTTTTCGAGCTGCCGGAGGTCGGCATGGGACTCATTCCGGGGGCCGGTGGGACCGTGAGCCTGCCGCGCCGGATCGGTCGCCAGCGCACGGCTCGCCTCGCGCTCTCGGGGATGCGGCTCGACGCGGCCACGGCACTCGGCTGGGGGCTCATCGATGCGATCGTGGACTGAGCGCTCGCCTGCACGGGTCCGTCCGCAGGTCGTCAGGCCATTGGAGCTGCTGCACGGACGGAGCTTCGAGCTCACGGGCGACGGCGAGGCCACGACCTATGCCGCTCATCTGCTCGCTTCGCTCGGTGCGCGCGTTCGGCGCGCCCCGGGACCCGCCGATCCAGATCCCGATCTCGACTGGGCGCGCAGCGGTGCGATGTGGCTGACGGGTCCTCGGAACGGCCCCCCTCGGCTGGCGCCCGCCGCGCTGGCATCGTGCGCGCGCGGAGCCCTGCGGGCGATCCGAGTGTTGACCGGTCCGGCCTCACTTCGGGGTCTCGATGGGCCGGCACTGCTGGGTGAACGGGCGGTGGCTCTTGGGCTGCGCCGCGCCGGAAGCGTCGCGCCCGGAGGGAGCTGCCGTCTGCTGCGTGCGGTCGATGGCTGGCTCGCGCTGAACCTCGCCCGTCCAGACGACGTCGAGCTGCTTCCAGCGTGGCTCTGCGCGGATCGTGTCGGAGAGCCGTGGAACTTTGCGGCGAACGCGGTCGCGAAGCGCCCGGCCAGCGAGCTCGTCGCGCGGGCCCGGATGATCGGGCTGCCGGCCGCCGTGGCAACGGCCGCCCCGAGTTCACCGCCCTCCTGGCTTGAGGTGACGGCGTGCGGCCCGGCGCGATCGCGCGGATCGCTCCGCCCACCGCGCGTCCTGGACCTCTCGTCGCTCTGGGCGGGCCCGCTCTGTGCGAGCCTGCTGCGCCTCGCCGGTGCGCACGTGGTCAAGCTCGAGAGTCGCAGCCGACCCGACGGAATGCGCCGTGGCTCCAGAGAGCTCTTCGCTCTGCTGAACGGGGGCAAGGCCAGCGCCGCGCTGGATCTCCAGTGCGAACGGCATCTCGAGTGGCTGCGAGGGCTGATCGCACGAGCGGACATCGTGATCGAGAGCTCCCGCCCCCGTGCCCTGGCGCAGCTCGGGCTCCACGCGGAGGCCCTCGTCGAGCGCCAGGTGGGCCTGACCTGGATCAGCATCACGGGCTACGGCCGGCGCGATCCCGCCTCGGGCTGGGTGGCCTTGGGGGACGACGCTGCGGTGGCGGCCGGCCTCGCGCTCGAGACGGGGCGAGAGCTCGGTTTCCCGCTCTTCTGTGGCGATGCGATCGCCGATCCGCTCACGGGTCTGCACGCCACGCTCGCGGCGCTGGCGAGCTGGCAGAGTGGTGGCGGTCGTCTGGTCTCGCTGGCCCTGCGCGACGTGACCGCGCACGCTCTGGTGACCACACGGCACCAGGGCCGTGCTGCCGTGGTCCGGAGAAGAGGGAGCTGGGAGGTTCACACGTCGGCGGGACGCGCGCCGGTCTCACGCCCCCGCGCCCGATCCGCCACCATCTCCCCGCGCGCCGTCGGCCAGGACACCGCGGCGGTGCTCCGGGATTGGATCGGGTCGTGCTGATCCGCCACGCCGAGATTGGCGGTGCCGCTCCGATCGATGTCCGCATCCGCGCCGGACGGCTCGTGGAGGTGGCTCTCTCGCTGGTGCCGAAGGAGGGTGAGTCGGTGCTCGAGGCCGACGGGGGAGCGCTGCTTCCAGGTCTGCACGACCATCACCTGCATCTGCTGGCGCTGGCCGCGGTGGAGCACTCGGTGGTGTGCGGACCGCCCGCCATTCGCAACGCGACGGAGCTTGTGCGGGCACTCGGCCGTGCCTCGCGCGATGTTTCATGGGTGCGCGGCGTCGGGTATCACGAGTCCGTGGCCGGCGATCTCGATCGAGTGCGGCTCGACTCCTGGCTCAAGGACAGGCCCCTGAGGATCCAGCATCGCAGCGGTGCCCTCTGGATGCTGAACTCAACGGCCGTCGATCGCTTGGGCCTCGATCGGGGTCGGGATGCCTCGGGTGTGGAGCGGGACGCCGACGGAAAGGCGACGGGCCGTCTCTTCAGGCTCGACACCTGGCTGCGCGAGCAGCTCGGCCCACCGCGCCCCCCCGCGCTCGGCGAGGCCAGCCAGCGGCTGGCCCGCTTCGGTGTAACGGGCGTGACCGATGCGACGGCGGGCAACTCCCTCGATGAGCTCGGCTGGATCGAGCGGGCCGTGCGGGGGGGCGAGCTGCGGCAAAGGGTGCAGATGATGGGATCCCCCGCCTTGCCGAGGTCGCGCTGCGGGCACGTCAGCCGGGGGGCGGTCAAGCTCGTGCTCGACGAGGGTGCGTTGCCTGGGTTCGATGAGCTCTGCGAACGCATCGAGCACGCGCATCGTCTGGGGCGTCCCGCCGCGATCCACTGTGTCACACGGAGCGAGCTGGTCCTGGCGCTCGGCGCGTTTGCCGAGGCCGGTGTGAGGCCCGGTGACCGCTTGGAGCACGCGGCTGTTGCAGCGCCCGAGCTCATCGAATGGATCGCGACGCTCGGCCTGCGTGTCGTGACCCAGCCGGGCTTCCTCTACGAACGCGGGGATGCCTACCTGAAGGAGGTCGAGACCCGCGAGCGCGCCTGGCTCTACCGCGGTCGCGGCTTTCTCGAGGCCGGTGTCCCGCTCGCCGGAGGGACGGATGCGCCCTTCGGGTCACCGGATCCCTGGTCGGCGATGCAGGCCGCGGTGGACCGACGCAGCCGCGGTGGAGCGAGGCTCTCGGCTCGGGAAGCTCTCACGCCCGAGGAGGCGCTTGCGCTCTTCACCTCGCCGGCCGCGAGACCGGGCGATGAGCCGCGCCGCGTCGTGGTTGGCGGAGCGGCCGATCTCTGCGTGCTCGATCGAAGCTGGGTACGGGCCCGCGAGGCTCTCGCGAGTGTTCGGGTCGTCGCGTGCCTCCGCGACGGTGAGCTGCTCTGGGCCGAGCCGGCTCGCCTTCGCGTGCGTCGAGCGACTCTCGAGCCGGTCTCCTAAGTGTTCCCGATCTCGTGCTCGAGGATTTCGGAGAACTTGGCGCGTGCGGCCCTGAGCCGGGTGGGGATGTGCTCGCTGGGGAAGAGCCCGGGAGCGGGTGTGTAGTCTCGGAGGACCCGACGGGCCACGGTCACGCGGTGAACCTCGCTCGGCCCATCCACGATCCCCATGATGGGTGCGGTCAGCCACATGCGCCCGAGCGGCATCTCGTTCGAGACGCCCAGGGCACCGTGGACGTGCATCGCCCGCCAGACGATGTCGTGCAGGATGCGGGCGGTCGCGACCTTGACCGCGGCGATCTGCGTGCGGGCTCGGTCCTTCTCGCCGCGATCGATGAGCCATGCGGTGTGCAGCACGAAGAGCCGGAACTGCTGCAGCTCCGACCAGGAGTCGGCCACGTAGTTCTGCACGCTCTGCTTCTCGGCGAGGCGGGAGCCCTGCGTCTCTCGGCTCAGGACGCGCTCGCACATCATGTCGAAGGCACGCTGACACTGGCCGACGGTTCGCATCGCGTGGTGGATGCGCCCACCTCCGAGGCGTGTCTGCGCGATTCGGAACGCCGAACCCCGCTCTCCGAGCAGATTCTCGGCCGGAACGCGAACGTTCTCGTAGCGCAGGTAGGCGTGGGCTCCAGCGCCCAGCTCCTCGCCGGCCAGGCCGGTGTTTCGCACGAAGTGCAGCCCCGGCGTATCGCGGGGCACGAGGAACATCGACATCCGGCGGTAAGGATCGGCCTCGGGATCGGTCACACACATCACGATCAGAAATGCGGCAAAGCGCGCGTTGGAGGTGAACCACTTCTCACCGTTCAGGACCCACTCGTCTCCGTCGCGCTCGGCCCTCGTCGTGAACTGCATGGGATCGGCACCTGCCTGAGGCTCCGTCATCGAGTAGGCCGAGACGATCTCTCCCTCGAGGAGCGGCCTGAGAAAGCGCTCCTTCTGGGCGTCGTTGCCGTAGTGGGCCAGGATCTCGGCGTTGCCGGAGTCTGGCGCCTGGGTGCCGAAGACGCTGGGTGCCCAGGCCGAGCGGCCCAGGATCTCGTTCATCAGCGCGAGCTTGAGCTGTCCAAAGCCCTGCCCGCCGAGCTCGGGACCCAGGTGGCAGGCCCAGAGGCCCCGCTTCTGGACCTCGTCCTTGAGGGGTGCGGTCATGCGGTGGGCCGCCTCGTTTCCCGGGTCGTAGGGGGCTCCGGGGTCATCGAAGATCAGATCGATGGGCTCGATCTCCTCTCGCACGAAGCGAAGCATCCAGTCGAGCTGGACCTGGAATTCGGGCTCGGTCGAGAAGTCCCATGCCATGGTCGTTTCCTCCCCGGACACGCCGTGCGCGCACCGGCTTCCACCGGGACGGCGGGCGGCTATTCTACCGGACCCCACGGAAGAGGGAGGAGGGCATGGAGCTCGAGCGGAAGGTGGCGCTCGTGACCGGTGCGAGCCGGGGCGTCGGCGCGGCTATAGCGGGGGCGTTGGCTGAGGCCGGCTGCGACGTGGCCTGTGCCGCGCGGTCGACGCGGGACGCTCCGCAGAGGACGCCCGGCACGCTGGAGCAGACGACGGAGCGCATCGAGCGCTGCGGGCGGAAGGCGCTGGCGGTGCCAACGAACCTCGCCGTGGAGTCGCAGGTCGTCCGGATGGTCCACGCCACCGTGGAGCACTTCGGGCGGCTGGACGTGCTGATCAACAACGCGGCGATCACCTTCGTGGGAGATCTGCAGATCCCCCTGAAGCGTCACGATCTGATCATGGCCGTGAACCTGCGTGCGCCGCTCGTGGCCATCCGCGAGGCACTTCCCGCGCTGTCCGCAGACGGTGGAGGCGCGATCCTCAACATCTCGTCGGTGGCGGCGCTCGTTCCGCACCCCGGTCTGATGTCCTACGGAATTTCCAAGGCGGGCCTGGAACGGCTGACCGTGGATGCGGCGCGGCAGTGCGCAGATCGTGGCGTCGCCGTGAACGGCTTCCGGATCGATCTTCCGGTGGCCTCGGAGGGCTTCGTCGCCAATACGCCGGGGCTCGATCGCTCGGACTGGGAGCCCTGTGAGGTGGCCGCTGAAGGCGTGCTCTGGATGCTTCGCCAGCCCCGCTCGTACTCGGGTCGTCTGGAGAGCCTGTACGGCCTGCGCGAGCGCGAGGGCATCATGCGATCGCGAGCGTCCCGTCCCTACCGGGGACCGAGACCTCCCGTCACGCTTCAGACCGGGGTCTGATCGATGGTCGGCGGGGGGCTCAGTCCTCCAGCGGGATCCAGAGCTCCAGCGCAGCGCGGAGCTCCGTGCGCTGGATCGGCTTCGACAGGTAGGCGTCCATGCCCGCGCTCAGACACAGCTCTTCGTATCCCGGCATGCTGTCGGCCGTGAGCGCGAGGATCGGTACACGCCGCTCGCTACCCTGCTCCTTCTCCCGGATCCGACGTGTGGCCTCGAAGCCGTCCATGCGAGGCATCTGACAGTCCATGAGTACGGCGTCGTAGCGCGTGTGCTCCACCGCCGCGAGCGCCTCCAGGCCGTCGCGTGCCAAATCTACGCGGTAGGCCATCTTCTCGAGCAGCAGCGCGGCCAGCTTTTGGTTCGTGGGATTGTCTTCCACGACCAGGATGCGCGGCTGGGTCCGGTGTCGGGACTCGGCCAGGGAGTGGCGCGTGATCAGCTTCCGTCGCTCCGGAGTCTCGCGCTGATGGCCACGCCCGAGGGCCTCGGCGATGCAGTCGAAGAGCTGTGATCGACGCACCGGCTTGGTCAGATAGGCGTCGAGGTGATGCTTGCGCGCCTTCTCGGCCTCGCCCGGCATACCGGAGGAGGTGAGGGCGATCAGCGGAAGGGAGGCGAGCTCGGGAGTGCGACGGATCAAGCCGGCCAGCGTGAAGCCGTTCATGCCGGGCATCCCGATGTCGAGGAGGGCAAGGTCGTAGCCCCGACCGTGCTCCGCCATCCTCCTCAGTGCCACCAGCGCGTGGCTCCCGCGGCCCACGGCCCCGATCTTCATGCCCCAGGTCGAGCAGTAGTGACGGAGCACGTTCCGGTTCGTGCGGTTGTCATCGACGATCAGCACCCGGAGTCCCGAGAGGTCCGCGCGCGGATTGGCGCGAGATTGGATCGCGTTGGGCTGGCGTTTCAGCCGTACGGTGGCGGTGAAGGTGCTTCCGCGGCCCGGCTCGCTGACGACGTGCAGCCTTCCTCCCATCCGCTCGGTGAGCTGGCGTGCGATTGCGAGGCCGAGCCCGCTTCCTCCGAAGCGCCGTGCGGTCGAGACGTCCCCCTGAGTGAAGACCTCGAAGAGCTTGTTCAGCCGCTCGGGCGGGATCCCGATCCCGGTGTCCACGACCTCGAAGGCGATCGTGGAGTGCGTCGCGTCGGAGCTCGCCAGCTTGGCTCGCAGGACGACCTCTCCGTCGGTCGTGAACTTGATCGCGTTTCCGAGCAGGTTCAGCAGTATCTGCCGGAGTCGGCCGGGATCGCCACGCAGCGCCACGGGAACGTCGTAGTGGATCAGCGAGATGAGCTCGAGGCTCTTCTCGCGGGCGAGGGGCGAGATGAGCGCGACCATTTCGTCGATCGTGCTGCGCAGATCGAAGTCGATCTCTTCCAGCTCCACCTTGCCCGCCTCGATCTTCGAGAAATCGAGGATGTCGTTCACCACGGAGAGGAGGGCCTCGGCGGAGCTCTGGATCGTCTCCGCGAAGCCACGCTGCTCGGGGCTCAGGGGCGTCTCGAGCAGCAGGCCGGTCATTCCGAGCACGCCGTTCATCGGCGTCCGGATCTCGTGGCTCATGGTCGCGAGGAAGCTCGTCCTGGCTCGGCCTGCGAGCTCCGCGTTCCGCAGCGCTCGACGCCCCGGCCGGAGGACCCAGAGCCAGATCAGCAGTGTACTTCCCGCCGCGATGGCCCCCGCGCCCAGCAGTGCGTCGGCTCCGAAGAGGGCCCGCAGCGATGGAGCCTTTGCAGCCAGCCCCCGCAGAGCGATCGCCGAGGCGAAGATGCAGAGCGCGACCCGGAGCAGCGCGACGGGCGTTGGAGGGACCAGGCTGCTGAAGCCGCTGGTGCGCTTCTTCCTCCGCATGCTTCCCTCGCGTTACTCGGGAGCACCTCTGCCCCGTCTTCTTCATCGTTCGGCGTGGGCGTGTGATTGAGCGCTGCGCAGCGCGCGGATGAGGGCAGGATCCGTCCCCACCTTTTCGGGTAGACTGCCGGCCGGCAACGGCGGACAGCTGGGCCCTGTGGGAGGAGCCGCTGCCCAGCGATGCACAGGAGTGAGCTTGGAGCGACAGGCGGAACGTGAACCCGACCCTCCGCGCCGCGCGCGTGGGCTGCTCGGGATCGGCGCCCTCGCTGGGCTGGGGCTCGCGCTGCTCAGCCTGCTCGGTGGTGTGGGCGTGGGCCGTGACCCTTTGCCCGAGGGGGCGATCGCACGGGTCAACCAGGAGCTGATCCAGCGGGCGGAGTACGAGCGCGCCGTCGAAGCGCTCGAGGCCGAGCGGGGAGCTCTCCTGGATGAGGCCTCCCGACGCCGTGTGCTCGAGCGCCTCGTCGACGAGGCGCTTCTCGTTCAGTACGGCCTCGAGCTGGGCCTGGGCTGGCGGGATCTTCGGGTCCGCCAGGCCTTGATCTCGGCGGTCGTGGCGGCGCAGGTTGCGGAGGCCAGCATGACCGAGCCGAGTGAGGCCGAGTGCCGCGAGTTCTACGACCAGAACCGCGAGCTCTTTCGCATCCCGGGCCGGGTTCGTGTCCGAAGGCTGCGCGTGCGCGGCCCGCCCGTGCGAACCCGTGAGCAGGCGCGAGAGCGTGCGCTCGGGGCCGCGCGACGGCTGCGGGCGGGCGAGCCCTTCGCATCGCTCCGCACCGAGCTGGGGGACGCCGCGGCGGTCCGGATTCCCGACGCGCTGATTCCGCCGAGCAAGCTCCACGAGTACCTGGGTGCATCGCTCGTTCGGCGGGCACTTCGCCTCGAACCGGGCGCGGTGACGCCGCCGCTCGCCTCCGGGCAGAGCTGGGTCGTGCTTCAGCTCGTCGAGCGGGAGCCCGAGCATACGCCCGCGTACGCGGAGATTGCCGATCAGGTCTCGGCGGAGCTGCGGCGCCGTCAGGGGGATCGGGCCTTGCGTCGGCGCCTCGACGCGCTGCGCGGCACGGGGCGAGTGGAATGGGTGGAGCGCGTCCCGTGAGGGGCTGGGGCTGGATCGTCCTGCTGCTCCTGGTCGGCTGCGGGGGCGGCGAGCAGGCGCCCGGCGAGATCACGGGCGGCCCGCGTTCGCCCGAGGTCGATGAGGCCGCCGCCGCGGCGCAGCGACGGGCCCTCGACCGGCTCGGCCCTCCGGCCGCGGTGCCCCGGGCCGCTCCCGCGAAACACATCCTCTTCGGCGACCTGCACGTGCACACGACCTACTCGATCGACGCCTTCGTCTTCTCGCTACCGCTCTTCGGCGGGGAGGGCGTCCACCCGCCCGCCGATGCTTGTGACTTCGCTCGTCACTGCTCCATGCTGGACTTCTTTGCGCTCACCGATCATGCGGAAGGGCTCACACCCGCGCGCTGGGAGGCGAGCCTCGAGAGCCTGCGACAGTGCAACCTGCGGGCGGGAGATCCCGCGGACCCAGACCTCGTGGC
>JBHHVJ010000023.1:0-49142 GCA_046754285.1 Myxococcota bacterium
TGCGAATGGCCCCCCCGCGCGGCGCGAAATCCCCCGCCTCGTATTCAACAGCGCATTCAGCAGGCCGGGGACCTCTATACCTGCCGACTGCGCCTGCTCCAGAAGCGACTCGCCAACCGCGGCGATCTCGAGCGCGAGCCGTGGCGAGGCGGCGGCGACGTACACGCCGATCCGGCTCCGCACCTCCATCCTGAAGATCGGGTCTTCCATGGCGTCCGCGTCGGCCACGGCCTCGAGCGCGAGGGGGATGGCGTCGGCCAGGTTCCCCATGGCGGCGACAGCCGGCACCGCACCCAGCAGGAAGTCTGCCTTCGCTCGCGGGTCATCGAGCTGCCTGGCCAGCTCGCGTCCCTCTCGAATCAGCGAGGCGATCTCTTCGCTAGCCTTCACGCGGTCCAGTCCGACGCGAGAGACCAGACGAAGAATCCCTCCGATGCTCAGTAGCCGGAGCCGCAGGGCCTCCTGCGAATCAGGCAGCTCGTGACCTAGCTCGCGCACGCGCTTCCAGTGGCGGAACGACTCCCGGATCGCGCTCGTGGTCCAGGAGCCCGCGGCGCGCGCGTGCCAGCGAGCAGCCGCGAGGGTATCGCCGGCCTCCTCGTAGTGGTGGGCCAGGAGGGAAGCGGCTTCCTCCAGGCGCTCGCTCTCGAGCTCCTCGATGGCCTTTGCGACGGCCGCGTGAGTGGCGCGCCGGCGACCCCCCAGCAGCGAGCGGTACGCCACCTCTTGAGTGAGCGGGTGCTTGAAGCCGTACTCGAGCTCGGGGTAGATCTGGCGCTCGTGCACGAACTCGGCGGCCGTCAGCTTTCGCAGGGCGGCGTCGAGATCTTCGGCGTCGAGCTCACAGACCTTCCCCAGCACGATGCGCGAGAACTCCCCGCCGATGATCGATGCGGTCTGGA
Organism: Myxococcota bacterium; assembly: GCA_046754285.1. Classification (GTDB taxonomy): domain Bacteria; phylum Myxococcota_A; class UBA9160; order SZUA-336; family SZUA-336; genus JBHHVJ01. The sequence goes on from JBHHVJ010000023.1 coordinate 903, forward strand.
GCACGTGCTTCTCCTGCGCGTCGATGCGGTCGATTCGGGCGGCCAGGAGCGTCTCTACGCGTTCCGGCAGGGCGAGCTCGCGTACGGGAGTCACGAGCCGGTAGGCGCCCCGCTCGCCCTCGAGGCTGCGTGCATCGACCAGCGACTGCACCATCTCCTCGATGAAGAAGGGATTCCCGGTCGCGCGCTGCTGGATCCGCTCGATCAGATCGCCGAGCGACGGATCGGCGCCCAGGAGGTGCGCCAGCAGCTCACGCATCGCGTCGGGCCCGAGTGGGAGCAGGGGGAGCTGCCGGTAGTACGACTTCCCGCTCCACGGCACCTTATACTCCGGCCGAAAGTTCACGAGCAGGAGCGTCTGAGTCCCCGGGATCACCTCCACCATCCGCTCCACGAACTCCTCGCTGGCCGAGTCGATCCAGTGGAGGTCCTCCACCAGGTAGACGCTGGCCTCCTCACGGCTGCGCGCCTGGAGGAGCTGACGCAGGAGACCCGTGAGCCGACGCTGACGCTCGTCTGGCTCGAGCAGCAGGGCCGACCGATTCGGATCGGGCACACCCATGAACTCGAAGAGGAGTGGGAGATCGCGCTGGAGGCTCTCGTCGCGCAGCACTACGGCGCCGGCAATCTTCTGGCGCGCCACAGCGTCCCCGTCGCGTGCCTCGATGCCGAAGATGTCGCGCAGGAGCTGGAGAACCGGGAGCAGAGGGAGGTTGCGGCCGTACGAGACGGCCTGCGCCTGGCGCACCGTGATCCCGCGCGCGCGACAGCGGTGGGTGAACTCGAGGCAAAGGCGGCTCTTTCCGACGCCCGCATCGGCGACGATGCCCACCACCTGTCCCCGTCCCTCCAGCGCCTGCTCGAGCGCGGCCTCGAGCGTGGCGAGATCGTCCGCACGGCCCACGAAGCGCGAGAAACCTCGGGTGCGCGACAGATCGAGGCGTGAGCGGATGCTCCCCACACCGTCGAGACCGAAGACGCGCACCGGCCCCGGTGCGCCTTTGACCTTGAACTCGCCGAGATCGGCCAGCTCGAACCAGCCCTCGGCCAGCGCGGCCGTTGCCTGGGTCAGGTACGGTCGCCCCGCCTCGGCCAGCGCCTCCATGCGCTGTCCGAGCCCCACCGTCTCGCCCTGCGCCGTGTAGTCCATGCGCAGGTCGTCCCCGATCTTCCCGACTACGACGTCGCCCGAGTTGAGTCCGATGCGCACCTGGAAGTCGAGGCCGTGCTCCCGGCGCAGCTCCTGGGCCAGCTCCCCCACGGACCGGGTCAGGTGGAGCGCGGCGTAGCAGGCGCGCTGCGCGTGATCCTCGTGCGCGATCGGCGCGCCGAAGAGCGCCATGATCCCGTCGCCCGTGTACTGGTTGACTGTCCCTTCGAAGCGGTGGGCCCCATCGGTCAGGAGCTGGAAGAAGCGGTCGAGGATCGCGTGCCACTCCTCGGGGCCTGTCTGCTCGGCCAGCTCGATCGATCCCTTCACGTCGGCGAAGAGCACCGTCACCCGCTTGTGTTCGCCTTCGATGGCGGATCTCGACTGAAGAATCTTGTCGATCAGGTGCCTGGGAGTGTAGGAGCGCGGATCGCCGGATGGGGCTCTAGAGCGCGTCATCGGGGCGGGCCCCTTTGCAGCAAGGAGATGCGTGCAGTGATCACAGAACCTCTGTCCCGCCGGGTTCAGAGTTCCACACTCAGCGCACACGATCTCCCGCACCAGCGGAGCTGTGCACTCCCCGCAGAAGCGCGCGGTCTCCCGGTTCTCGTGCCCACAGCTCGGGCAATCCACCTGCGTCTCCCCGTCGCCGCGCACAGGTTACACGAATCGCCCACCCCGGGAGCGGCTGGAGTCTCCGCGAGTACAGCCGTTTCAGTCCGGCCCTGGCAATCGTCTTTCTTCTGTTTGAGCCAAGATCGGACCCGAAGCCCGAGTCTCGGTCCAAGCAGGGTGCTGGCCTTCTCGTCATGAGGGCGGGGAGAGGCACGTGCCCGAAGGTCGATTCAGCGAGCCGTAGGTTGCCCCGACGCGCGGGGTGGATGACTCTCCCGATCCGGAGTGACGATCGGAAGCGGAGCGGGAAGGACCGTCCCACTCCCCGCTCCGTGCCCGTGCTTGGCGCCTGTGTGTGATCGGCCCTCCGGGGCTCGCCGCTCCGCTGGGTAACCTCGTAACTAGCTGATTTTGAATGGACGATCTTGGGGTTGACACGGGACGATCGAGAGGTAGTTTGTAATTCAAACTAGTTTGCGAGGTGCATCATGAGGGAGCAAGACCCGGGCCTTCCGGAGGAGCTTGCCAGGGCGCTCGAGGATCTCAGACAGATTCGCGAGGTCGTCGATCGGGTGCGGGCCCATCATCCCGTGCGCATGGTGGCGCGACCCTGGCTGGGCCTCTGCGTCGTCGTGGGCGTGATCGTCGTCGCGTTCGGCGTGGGCGCCCAGCTTGCGCTGGACTACGGGGGCGAGTCCGTTCTCGGGCTTTCACCTGTGGGCTTCGTCTGGGTCCTCGGAGCCGTTCTGGCCGTCGGCCTTCAGATCGCCAAGCTCATGGTGATCGATGCGGCGAGTCGCCGCGTCGGCTACGACCTCAGCGCCGTTCTGCGCTCCGTCTTTACAGCCGACTACGTCCGGATTGTCCTGCCCGGTGCGCTGCTGCTGCTGCTCGGCTCGCTGGGGCTCCATAGCGTGGACGGGGACGACCTGATTCTGGGCTTCGTGCTTGCGGGCGTCGGGGCTCTGCTGATTCCGCTGAGTGGCGCCATCGCGCTGCCGGAGTGCTCGATCTTCGGGGTCCTGCTGCTGATCGGCGGGGGTCTCGCGATGTTCACCTTCCCAGAGTGGCCCTTCTACAAGCTGGCGGCGGTCTGGGGCGGGACGCTCATCCTCGGCGCATTGCTGCTGCGTCCCCGCCTGACGGCCCCGGCCCGATGACTCCGACGCCGAAGTTCGCCGCCCTCTCGAAGATCTTTCACGAGCGTGCCCGCCTAGGAATCATGAGCACGCTCGTGACGCGCCCGGCGGGCGTGGATTTCAACGAGCTGCTGAACGGCCTGGGGCTGAGCAAGGGGAATCTGGTGATCCACCTCCGCAAGCTGGAGGAGGCCGGCTACGTCCGCGTCCGAAGAGGATTCGTGGGCCGGATGCGTCGAACCGTCTACACCGCAACGAAGCGGGGCCGGCGTGATTTTTCCTCGTACCTGGAGCTCCTGGAGGAGATCATTCGCGACGTCCGCAGCAGAGAGGAGGGGCCCTAATGCTGTCGATCATCGTTCCGGCTTTCAACGAGGAACGGGAGCTGCCCGGCTGTCTCGCGAGCATCGGTCGGGCCGTGCGATCCGCAAAGAACGTTGAGCATGAGCTGATCGTCGTGGACAACAACTCGAGCGACGGCACGTGTGATGTGGCCCGTGCGGCGGGTGCAGCTGTTGTCTTCGAGCCCGTCAACCAGATTTCTCGCGCCAGAAATGCTGGCGCGGAAGTCGCGGTGGGTGAGTGGCTTCTCTTTCTCGATGCAGACTCGCGTTTGCATCCGGATTCATTCGGGGAGCTGGTCGATGTGCTCCGCAGCGGGACCGTCGCAGGTGGTGGCTGCATCATCGCCCTGGAAGGCGTGCCGGCCTGGATCAGGGCGGGCCTTCCTCTCTTCAACCTGTGTATGCGAATCGTGAAGTGGGCCCCGGGGTGCTTTCTCTTCTGTAGAGCGGATGCGTTTCGAGAGCTGCGAGGATTCAGCACGGACCTGTTCGGAGGAGAGGAGATGGACTTCAGCCGACGGCTCAAGCAGTGGGCCCGAGCGCGCGGTTGCGGGTTCCGCGTCCTCGCGCGCCGTCCGCACTTGAGCTCGGGCCGGAAGTTCCGGCTCTTCACGACACGGGAGACTCTCGAGCATCTCTGGCGCTCTTTCTTCCGCTTTGGCGTCTACCACCGGGACCGAAGCCAGCTCGCCTGGTATTACGACGGTCGCCGCTGATGTGACCCGTCATGTCAGATGACCCCCCTGCGGTCATCGAACGTGACCCCTCGGAGGGCGCCGCCTGTGGGGGTGGCGGGCTAGGCCGAAGACGTAGCGGTGGCTCCTCCCTTCTTGTGGTGGCCTTTGAGGTCTTTGATCCGATAGAACTCGCCGACGATCGCGACGAGGTGGGCGTGGTGGACCAGGCGGTCCAGCACGGCGCTGGCGATCACGGGATCGGGGAAGATCTCGGCCCAGGACTCGAGGCTCTTGTTGCTGGTCACGATCGTGGCGGCCCGCTCATAGCGGCTGGCGACGATGCGGTAGAAGGCATCGGCCAGGAGCGCATCGAGCCGGGTGAAGCCGAGTTCGTCGATGATTACGAGATCGGGATCGACGAACTCGGCGATGTGCTCCTCCACGGTCTCGTCGGCCAGGGCGGCGCGGAGCTCGGCAGCCAGGTCCTGGATGGTCGTGAAGCGGACGACGTAGCCGGCCTCACAGGCCTTCATGCCGAGAGCGATCGCGAGGTGGGTTTTCCCGGTCCCCGGCTGGCCGACGAGGATCGCCGTCTCCTTCTTGGCGATGAATTCGCAGGTCGCCAGGGTCTTGATGAGCTTCACGTCCAGCTTGGGCTGGAAGTCGAAGTCGAACTCCGCGAGCGTCTTGGGAACGGGGAACCGGGCCGCCTTGATGCGCTTCGTGAGCGACTTGTTCCCGCGCGCCCCGAGCTCGCCCTCGACCAAGGCCTCGAGGAACTCGAGGTAGGAGACTCTCAGCCTCGGGATGCGGTTAGATCGCCGTCGCGGAATCGGCCGGAGCGAACGGTCCTCGACGGCGCGGCGGCAGCCAGCTGAGAAGCCAGCCCGTGTGGTTCGCTCAGGGAGCGGCGGAGCAGACCTGGGCGATGAAGGGGGCGAGGCCGGCGAGGTGGCGGCGCAGCACGACGAGGTCCAGGATCGTACAGCTCGTGGGGGCTCCGATAACGGAGCAGCGGTCCAGGGCGCCGGGGTTGAAGATGCCGGCCAGGGGGTCGGGATTCGCGAGGTAGCGACGGTAGAGGGTCACATCAGCTCCGGTCACCGCATGATCGAGGGTCACGTCGCCGCAGGGCGGCGGGCAGACGCCGCAGTCGGAAGCGCAGCTCGCGCAGGTCTCACCAGGCTGACAGACGCCGTTGCCGCAGACGGGTCCGCATTCTCCGCAATCGGCCGAACAGGTGTCGCAGCTCTCGCCCGACTCGCAGGTGCCGTTGCCGCACACAGGCCCCGTGCCGCCGAACTCCGACACGATGCCAGGCAGCCTGTAGAGCACGGCGCCCTGGCTGGGGCGATACACCCAGAAGTGCTCGCTGCGCTCGGGGTCCACGGGGCCCGGGGACTCGAAGTAGGCCACAGCGCCCGGCTCGCTCAGCAGCTCGTCGAGTGTTGCAAGGGCTTCGGAGATCGATGTGAGATGAATCGCTCCCACCGCAACCTCGGCTTTGTAGGCCCGACTCGACGTGAGCTCGTAGACGAGGAGCCCCGTGTCCTCGTAGTCGAGCGTGGTGACCGCCAGGGCTACCGGGAGCGTCTGGATCATCACACCGTTGGGCAGCGGGATCAGGGGCTCGAGCGATCCCTCCGTTACGGACCGGCCGCGCAGGACCAGACCGCTCCCCGCCTGCACGTCGCAGACGATGAGCAGAGACCCGAGAGCCAGAAGGAAGGAGAGAGGAGCGCGCAAGAGACTAGCGCAGCGTGGTAAAGTCGTGCTCGAACCCATTACCCGTCGGCTCATACGTCCAAGTGATCCTACTGAATATGAAGCTCACACTCTCGAGCGGTGGCCGGTTTACGCTTGCAGGATCCAGCGTGTCTGGCGACACGATCGACTGGCTGCTGACTCTCGCGTCTGGCAGCGAGATCGTGAAGTAGTGCTCGACCTCGCCCCCTGGTACCTGCCGAAAGAATCGGAAGATAACCTCGACCGTCTGGCCCTGGACCAGTGCCTGCGTCAGTAGCGGCGTGCACTCGTCGAGCTGCTTCATGATTCGGATCGGCCGAACCCGGATCTGGCCTGTCGGCTGACCGGTCCCTGGATCGCTCTCGACCGTGAGATTGCTCCCGAGGCTGAAGGCCTCTGCTGCGCCCAGCACTCCCGGAAATACCTGGCTGCTCGCGCACTCGAGACCGATTCCCCCGACCGTGAGGGAGACCTGGAGCGTCTGTGCGGCCTTGGCGAGAGACCAGGGGAGCAACAAGCAGGCACACAGGAATGGAGCGGACAAGAGAATTCGAGCGGGTATTCGAGTCATCGGCGACGACTCCTATCATCAGGTTGACCCGTTGCCATTTTCCTCCATCGGCCGTGCGATAACAAGCGCGGGCACCCCGGCTTCGAAGCTTGATCGTAGAGCTCCCCGGTACTTCCGGCGCAGGGACTCTGGCTCTGCGCATGCCATCGGCCCGCCCAGGCCGCTGTGGCCCCTCAGAGGCGTGGGCAGCTTTGACAGGAATCCGACATTCGTACGGTTTCCACTGAGACCGCCCGGAAGTAGACTACGCGACGTGAGAGTGCCAAGCGTGGGAATGCGGACGATCGACTGGGCCTTCACGCTGCCCTTCCTCGTCGCCTTCGGGCTGATCCTGCTGGTCTTCGACCCGCTTCAGCGCGGTGCGCGCCTGCTGGGGCCGCGCCCGCACGAGATCGTGGTGGCCTTGCTCCAAACCTCGTTGCTCGGCGCGTTTCGAATCTGTGGCGCCCGGCTCGAGGTCGAGCGCTCACCCGAGATCCATGCACGCACGCCCTATCTGATCATCTCCAACCACCAGAGCATGTTCGACATTCCCATCCTGGGGGCGCTCCTCTTCACGAACTACCCCAAGTACGTCTCGAAGCGCGAGCTGGCCCGGTGGATTCCGAGTGTGTCGTACAACCTGCGCCGCGGTGGCAACGCCTTGATCGACCGGGGCGATCGCTCGCAGGCGCTCGAGGCGATTCGTGCACTGGGTCGGCAAGTGTCCAAGCGCGGCGTGTCCGCGGTCGTCTATCCCGAAGGGACGCGTTCGCGAGACGGCCGGCTCGGTTCGTTCAAGCCGGCCGGTACGCTGGCCCTCCTCGAGGCGGCACCTGAGATTCCGGTGCTGCCGGTCACCATCGACGAATCGTGGCGGCTGCTCCGCCACAACCTGCTGCCCGTACCGTTCGGTGTACGGCTGCGCCTTCGTCTCGCGGCCCCCATCGCCCGTACCGGCAACGGTGACGCGGCTGCGATTCTCGAGAGAGCCCACAGCGAGATCGAGGCCACCCTGCAGCGCTGGCGCAGCCTCGACGCTCCGAGCGGCTCTCAGCGAGCTCGGTCTCCCTCTCGCTCGGCATCGGAAACGAAGCGAAGCCGTGCCTCCGCGTAGGCCTCGCGCGTCCGGGGCATCTGGCGCCGACGCCCGATTTTCCTCGACGTCCATGTCGTCAACCGCCGTCCGTCAACACCCCCCACCTCCGTCACGCCGTCTCTGATCCACCCCGGGGATGTCCTTACAACCTCCGTCAACGTGAGACATCCATTGGCGCATGGGCCGCGGTGCGCAAGGAGCGCCCGGAGCGCCAGCTCTCGATGATGATCTCTACGCTTCGATCCTCGAGGCGTGTCTCCGCTCCGAGCGCCCTCCACGACCGTTTCGCTTCCCGGGATCAGCCGCGATTCCGAAGCGCCGCCACCGCCGCGTAGGTCGCCACGCCGTAGGGAACGAGATAGGTGAGCACCATCTTGATGGCATCGGCGGCGCCGAGCTCACCGACGAGCGCCCGATCGGCGTAGTTGATGACAACGAGCAGCGTGCCCACGACCGCCGCCATGCGCAGCGACCGGAGCACCACGTCGCGTCGGAGCGCGGTGGAGAGCCACGAGGGCGCGCGTCCTGGAGAGGGCTCGTCCGGCCGGTCCTGGGAGCTCCTGAAGGTCATCCCGCTGAGCATAGCCGTGGCCGTGGACTTGGTCGTGGGTGTCCATGAAGATTCCGCGCGCCAGGTGAGTCATTTCCGCACCCGCTCATCATCCGATGGGCCGCACGTCTGCGGGCCGACGGGAGTCGGCGGCACAGAGGTCCGCGCCGGTCGCCGGGTGGCTCTCTTCTCTTCACGGCTGGCCGTCCTCGGTCATGGACGCTGATTGACAGCGGAGGCGGGGTTTCCGTAAGCTGGGAATGCCTACCGGGACCGATTCAGACCTCGCCGGACCCTGCCCAATCGGGAGAGAGCCCCATGCGCCGAGTTCCCTCTTTCCGCGTCCCCTCCGCCGCCCTGCTGCTCGCGGGCCTGCTCCTCGCGCTGCCCGGCGAGCTCTTCGCGCAGGCACGCTTCGGCGCACAGGAGTTCAAGTGTGTGGGCGCCAAGCAGAAGGCCGCGGGAAAGTACTGCCAATCCGCCCTCAAGGCGTGGAGCAAGTGGGAGAAGAAGCAGGATGCCACGGCACGCGACGGGACCATCCAGGCCGCGCTTGCCAAGCTCTCAGAGGCGTGGGGCGCCGCCGAGGTGAAGTCGGCCAAGAAGGGCGTGGACTGCGTCGACCAGACCGTTGATGCCGCCTCGGCTGCAGCCTCGATCGACGCCGCCATCGCGGACCTCGTCGCGGGCGTGAACGGAGGGCTCGACCTGGGCGTCAAGAAACACGCGATCTGTGGCAGCAAGCTGCTGAGGGCCGCCGCGACCCTCTGCAAGAAGTGGCTGGGCGCCGAGAGCAAGCACGTGAAGCTCATTCCAAAGGGGGGAGCAGAGGCGAAGCGAGCGGCCGATCAGCAGAAGGCGGCGGCGAAGTTCGCGGAAACCTTCGCCAAGGCCACGGCCGGAGTCTGCCCGAGCACGGCGACGGAGTCCGGGCTCGCGAGCGTGGTGGAGTCGCTCGCGAGCTCGATCGTGTACGCGACGGAGGTTGCGCCAGGGCTCGATGCGACCCAGTTCCAGCCGATCTCCCCGGTCGGCCCGATCCAGTACGGGAACCTGACGCTGAACCCACGCTGTGCGTTCGATGCTGATCCCGACTACCACTTCTTCGTGAAGCGAGGCTCGGTCAACAAGCTGGTCATGTACTACCAAGGTGGGGGGGCCTGCTGGGAGAACCTGACCTGCAGCGTTCCCGTCTGCAAGGACGGTGCGGATCCCGTCTCCGATGATCCCGACAACGCCACGTCGGGCTTCACCGATCTCTCGAACCCGAACAACCCCTTCCGGGACTGGAACGTCGTCTTCGTGACCTACTGCAGCTGCGATATCCACTTCGGAGACATCGATCAGGTCTACAGCGGGATCTTTCCCGATGTAACCGTCCGGCACCGGGGCTTCCAGAACGCCAAGACGGTGGAGAAGTTCGCCCGCGAAAACTTCCTCGCGCCGGAAGAGGTCTTCGTGACGGGCTCGAGCGCGGGCGGCTATGGGGCACTCTTCCACGGGCCGCTCCTGCACGAGGTGTGGCCGGCGGCGCAGATTCACGTGCTCGGCGATGCCAGCAATGGGGTCATTACGTCGAGCTTCCTCCAGAACGAGTTCAGCAACTGGAACTTCCTGGCCAACCTCCCGCCGGACATCCCGGGTGTCGAGGATGCGATCAGCCAGGGCACCGGGATGGTGGGCTACGTTGAGACCGTGGCGAAGTTCTTCCCCAGTACGAACTGGGCGCACTACACCACCGCCTACGACGGCGGCACAGGTGGACAGACCGGCTTCTACAACGTGATGCTCAACGGGAACGATCCGCTGGCCGCGCTCTCGTGGTGGAACGGAAGCTGCGCCTTCAACTCGGTCATGGTCCAGCAGGCTGCCGATACCTTCGGGCTCGTGCCCGAGAACTACCGCTACTACATCGGAACGGGGTCCCGTCATACGATGTACGGAAACGACAAGATCTACACGGACCAGACGGGCGGCGAGTCCCAGACCGTGGTCGATTGGGTGCGGGACATGCTCGCCTATCGTCCGGGGATTTCGCTGCCCACGGGCTGGAGCAACGTGACCTGCAGTGACTGTGGCATCGTGCTGCCGGGTGATCCGGTCCCGCCGACGATTCCGACGCCTCCCTTCGAGGACGACGGAATGGGCGGGGTTCGTATCGTCTGCCCGTAGCGGCTCGCGAACGCCGCTGCGCTCGGGGGGATCCTTCGGCGCCGGCGGGGCCACGGCACGGAGCCGCCAACACACGGTCGACGGGGGGTCCGATGATCGCACTCATTCTCCTGGCCGGCGTGCTCACGCTCGCTTTCTCGAACGGGGCCAACGACTGCTTCAAGGGCGTCGCCACGCTTCACGGGGCCGGGACTCTGGGTCGCGGTCGGGCGCTGGCGCTCGCGGTCAGCGCGACCGCACTCGGCGGGCTGGCCTCGCTCCTCGTGGCGGGCGCGCTCGCACGGGCCTTCTCGGCTCGAGGTCTCGTGCCCGACGCCGTGCTGGACGAGCGCCTGCTCGCGTCGGTCGCGGCCGCAGCGGCCCTTACCGTTCTGCTCGCCACGCGCCTGGCGCTTCCGATCTCCACGACGCACGCGCTCGTCGGGGCGCTGGCGGGTGCGGGCTGGGCCGCGGCGGGAGCGGACCTCAACCTGGCGGGGCTTGGACACAGCTTCGCGCTGCCGCTTCTCGCGAGCCCCGTGCTGGCGACGGCGCTCACGCTCGCTGGCCTCGCGGCGGGCCGGCGTGGGAGCCGCAAGCTCGGCCTGACTTCGGAGACCTGCGTCTGCGTGGGGACCGAGTGGGTTCCCGTCCAGATCGCGGGTCTGTCCCCGCTCGCAGAAGCGGGGCCCGCCAGCCCAGTGGGTGGCGAGCGCCTGAGGCTGGCGGTCGCGAACCGTGAGGAATGTCAGCAGCGCTACCGAGGCAAGCTCATGGGCGTCTCGGCTCAGAGTGCGATCACCGGGACGCACCTCATGAGCGGAGCGCTCGTCTCGTTTGCGCGGGGCCTGAACGACACGCCCAAGATGGTGGGCCTCTTGCTCGGGGCCTCCGTCGTCTCACCGGCTCAGGCCACACTCTCGATCACGGTGGCGATGAGCTTGGGCGGGCTGCTCGCGGGCCGCAGGGTCGCAGAGACGCTGTCCCGAAAGATCTCGCCCATGACCCCCGCGCAGGGGCTCGTGGGAAACCTGACGACGTCTCTGCTCGTCATTGGAGCCTCGCGTCTGGGTCTTCCCCTGTCCACGACACACGTCTCTACGGGCGCGATCTTCGGGATCGGAGCGGACTCGCGAAAGCTCAGCCGACCCGTCGCGGGTGGAATCCTCGCGGCCTGGCTCTTCACCCTACCGCTCGCCGCGGCACTCGGGGCCGGTCTGCTTCAGTGGCTGCCTTAGCGGACGCCGGAGATTGGCCGAGGTCATGACCACGGCGGAGGCCTCGGGCGATGCGCTGCGTGCCCGCGTGACGCCCCTGGGCCCGGGTCGAGCGCTCTTTCTGGCTCCCTATCGACCGTTCTTTCTCTGTGGGGCGATCGATGCCGTCCTGACCATCGGTCTGTGGTTCCTCTGGATCGAGAGCGTGCGCCGGGGCGCGCCGCCATCGTTGGCCTGGAGCCTGCCGCCTGCGAGCGCGCACGCGATCCTGATGGTCTGGGGTGTGCTCTCGTTTTTCGTGTTCGGCTTTTTGCTCACGGCGTACGTGCGCTGGACACACGCGCGGGAGCCGTCCATCCGCGCTGTGCTCGGATGGCTCGCGTGCCTGATCGGGGGACAGATTCTGTTCGTGTTCGGGGCGCTCGGGCATCCAGCCTGGATCGTACACGGAGGGGTGTTGCTCGAGACGGCGCTGCTCACGTTGCTCCTCTTCTTGGGCGGCGCGCTCCACCGCTCGTCCATCCCCGACCGTCTGCAGCCTCGCATGGTCCTTGTGGCTCTCGCAGGGGGTGCGGTGGGGATCGGCCTCGTCACCGTGGGTCTGGGTCGAGCCTCCGCGAGCCTCTACCAGGGGGGGCTCGCGATCGGGCTCAACACGTATCTGCTGCTGCTCGTCGTCTCGGTGGCGCATCGCATGGTGCCCTTCTTCACGGCGCGGGCGCAGGGCAAGAGCTCAGGATCGCGACGCGGCGCGGCTCTTCCCATGCTGGCCGGGTTCCTGGTGTTGCGAGCCGTCGCGGGGTGGCCGGGCCTGCGCGAGCGCGTGCCCTGGGCTCCCCCCCTCGTCGATTCCGCGCTGCTCGCGACGCTGCTCTGGGACCTCTCCGTCTGGCGGCCGGGCCGCACGCTGCGCAACCCCATGATCGCGGTGCTCTACCTGGGGGAGCTGTGGCTGCTGGCGGGCCTCGCGCTTTCGGCTCTGGGCGGCTGGGTCTCCCATGAGATCGCCTCCACCCATCCCGCCGTGCGGCACGCGCTTCTCACCGGGGCGGTGACCACCCTGGTCGTCGGCATCAGCGCGCGCGTCACGCTCGGCCACTCGGGTTGTCCGATCCGCGCGGACGCGGCCATTCTCGGGATCTTCGGGCTCGTGCAGCTTGCCGCCTTGATTCGCGCCGGGTCTCCCCTGCTCGCGCCGTACTTTCCCGATCTGGCAGGGCTGGCTCACTGGGCGGCCCTTCCCTGGTGTCTGGCGTTCGCACTCTGGCTCTGGAGGCTGGGTCCCCTGCTCTTTCGCCGCGAGCCGTAGGCATTCCCGATCTCCGGGGGAGCCTTGGGCATGTCTGGCTGCCGGCGTGTAGGCTTGCGCCGGCGTCCCGACGGGATCGAGCGTGGGAGCGTGCATGGCGGAAGTCCTGCCACATCTGAACGCCTCGCTGAACGCGATCGCGGCGGTTCTGCTCGTGAGCGGGTGGCGCTTTGCGCGTGCGCACCGCGAGCGGCCCCACCGGATCTGCATGCTCACGGCTCTCGCCTGCTCCGTGCTCTTTCTGACCTCTTACCTCACGCGCTACGCCCTGACCGGCCACCAGGTCTACACGGGAACCGGCTGGAGCCGGGGCGTCTATTTCGTGCTGCTGCCCTCCCACGTCGTGCTCGCCGCCGCCGTTCCATTCCTCGCCCTGCGCACGCTCACGCTGGCCCTGCATCGCCGCATCGACCGGCACCGACGCTGGGCGCGGGTCACCTTTCCCATCTGGATTTACGTCTCGATCACCGGCGTGATCATCTACTGGATGCTCTACTGGTGAGCGGACGTTCGCGCTGGGGTGACCGGGTGGGTCCGCCCCCACCGCTCTCGGTGGACCGGATGGGTACCCCGCGTCTAGAATCGAGCTCGATGCGCAGGTCGTCTGCACGCTCGTGGGCTCGGATTGGGCTCCTGGCCGGGGTGGCGCTAGGCGTCTCGGCCGGCTGTGGGAAGATGCTCGAGGGCCCGACGCAGACGGTTCGACTGCACTGCAGCCCGAGTGACGAGATCGAGATCGTCATCGACGGCCAACGTCACGCCTTTCAGGAGGGCCGGGTCGAGCTCAGCAAGAAGCGAGAGTCGCACTTCATCACGCTCGAGAGGGAGGGCTATCAACCCACCACGATCGCATTCGATCGAGAGATCAATCCTCTCTGGCCGGTTCTGGATCTCCTCTGGGGTCCTGGCGTGCCCGTGGCATGGTTCGTGGACTGGTGGACCGGGAGCCTGTTTCGGATCGATCCGAGGGAGCTCCACGTCGTGCTGAGAAGAAAGGAAGAGAATGGGAACTGAGATCTCGACGCGGCCGTATCGACTGGCCTGCGGGCTGGTGCTCCTCATGTTGCTCAGCGGTTGCAGCACGCGCCTGGGGGACTTCTCGGTCATCTCCACACGGAACGTCAGCCTGGACCGGGTGGATCTGGATGCGCTCCCCCAGACACGCGGTGTGACGGGGAAGGACACGAGCTTCATCTTCCTACTCATCCCCTTCGGCTTTCCGCACCTCGAGGACGCGATCGATGATGCGCTGGACAAGGGCGGCGGGGACATCATGATCGATGGCGTGCTGCGTTCCACGATCTGGTGGCTGTTGATCGGTCAGAGCACCTTGAGCGTGAAGGGAACGGTTGTGAAAACCCGGGGGGTGGCCCGGTGATGCCGCCGAGAATGCTATGGGTTCAGGCCTTTGCGATCGCGCTGCTCCTGGGCACGGGCTTGGGATGTGTCATCCGGCATGGCGACTTTACGGTGATGTCGAACAAGGTGGTGCGCCTGTCGGGGTTCGAGCTCGACAAGGCGGATCGCGTCAAGGGAATCGTGGGAAAGGACGTGCAGCACGTGATCATCTTCTTTCCGATCGGGGGCGTACCCACGCTGGAAGGTGCGCTAGACGACGCCTTCGAGAAAGGGGGAGGTGACGTCCTGACCGACGCAGTCGTCAAGTCGTGGTACTGGTACATCCCGTACGTTTACGGCCAGTCTGGATGGAGTGTTAAGGGGGACGTCGTCAAGACACGCGGCAACTGAGCCCCGCCTCGCAGTGCCCGCCTGTCGGCCCATCAGCGGTCCCGGAAGCGGGGTGGGCGGCCCTCCGCGAAGGCGGCGGGACCCTCGCGGGCGTCCTCCATGGCGATCAGGTCGGCGGTCTGCTCCCGCCCGAGCGCGAGCGCGTCGGCCGGTGGGAGGGTCCAGGCGGCGCGGGTCAGCTCCTTGAAGGCGCGCACGGCGGCGGGCGCCATCTGGGCGACCCGCTGCGCCCAGATGAGGGCCTCGCTCAGGGCCCGGCCCGTGGGCACCACGCGTGTCAGCCAGCCCATCTCATAGAGGCGCACCGCGCCGAGTCGTTGGTCGGCCCAGAGGGCGAGCTCGAGGACGTGGGAGGGGAGCATCTGCCGCGCGAGTGCACCCAGCCAGTGAGCCGGGAGGTTCCAGCGCGCCTCGGGCAGGCCGAACTCGGCGCTCTCGCCCGCGATGCGCAGGTCGCAGCCCGTGGCGAACATCATCCCGCCCCCCAGGCACAGGCCCTCGATCGCAGCGAGCAGGGGCTTGCGTGAGAGATTCTCGGCCAGCTCCGGGTAGGGGGGGTCCGAGAAGCCACCGCTGGCGACCGCGTGGATGTCGGCGCCCGCGCAGAACGCACGCTGTCCAGCGCCTGTCAGTACGCCCGCGCGCAGCTCCGGGTCGGCATCGAGATCAGCCCAGGCCTGGGCGATCGCCTTCAGCATCGGGCCGTCGTAGGTGTTGAGCTTGGCCGGGTTGTCGATCGTGACCACGAGGATCACCCCGTCCCGCTGGACACGAATCCTCTCCGAGCTCATGGATCCTCCTGGGGCGGCGCGCTCGGACGAGCCCGCCCCGAGAGGGGTCGTTTGGGGAACGACACGGGAGCCGATCTCTGAGCCGGGACGCCGCTCAGCTTCCCGTGGCGTGCTTCGCGATCACCTCGAGGTTGCCATGCTCGAGGTCCAGGCCTTGAATGAAGGCGTTGCACTCCTCCCGGGCCACGGCGTCCCGCATCTGGATCGGGGGGCTCTTCATGTAGTACGCGCTCACGGCCTCCAGCGGTCCTCCGAGCCCGCGCTCCAGACCCAGCTTGGCACAACGCACCGAGTCGATGACGACGCCCGCACTGTTGGGTGAGTCGTGGACGGACAGACGCAGCTCGAGCTCGATCGGCGCGTCGCCGAAGCCGCGGCCCTCCATGCGGATGAAGCAGACCTTGTTGTCGTCCTGCCAGGGCACGTAGTCCGAGGGACCGATGTGGATGCGATCGGCGGCCAGACGCGTGTCGAGCTGGGACTGGACGGACTCCGTCTTCGAGAGCTTCTTCGAGGACAGGCGGTCGCGGGCCAGCATGTTCAGGAAGTCCGTGTTGCCCCCCGTGTTGAGCTGGTAGGTGCGGTCCAGACGCACCCCGCGGTCTCCGAAGAGCCGTGTCAGCAGTCGGTGCACGATCGTGGCACCGACCTGGCTCTTGATGTCGTCTCCCACGATGGGAATCTTCACCTCGCGGAAACGTGCGGCCCACTTGGGGTCGGACGCGATGAAGACCGGGACGCAATTCACCAGCGCGACTCCGGCGTCGAGACACGCCTCGGCGTAGTGCCGCACGGCCTGCTCGGAGCCCACCGGCAGGTAGCAGATCAGGATCTCGGCTCCCGCGTCGCGGAGCGCCCGCGTCACGTCCACGGGCTCGGCATTGGCGGGCCGAAAAGCGCGATCGTCCGGATACTCCAGCATGTGGGGGGCGACCCCGTCCAAGATCGGACCCATCTGAACGCGAACGCCGGAGGCGGGGAGGGTGCTCTGGAAGACCCGGGTGCAGTTCGGATGCGCGAAGATGGCCTGCTCGAGCGGCTCGCCGACCTTGCGTCGGTCGATGTCAAACGCGGCCACGACCTCGATGTCGCCCACGCGCCAGTCTCCGACCCGCGGATGCATCAGCCCGGCGATCTCGTCCGCGTCGCGCGCGCGATAGTATTCCAGGCCCTGGATCAACGAGCTGGCACAGTTCCCCACACCGGCAATGGCAACCCTGATCGTGCGCATGGCTTCCCCCGTCCGGCACCGGGATCCGGGAGGGCCAGGGGGGTCCCGGGGCCTTCGGTCTCTGTCGCTAGCCCTCATAAGGATTGTTATGATACTCTCACGAAAAGGGCAAGAGCGGAGCTCAAGCGACAGGCTGACCAGCCGAATTCTGCCCTTGGGGAAGCACCTTGAACGACGATCTGGTCCCACGACTGCTGGGCACAGCGGGATCCTCGCGCGCGGAGGCGGGGGCTGTGCCGGCGCTGATCGCCAAGAGCGGGGGGCCCTGGGTCACGCGCTTCCGGGAGTTCATGGCCAGCTCCATGCGCAACCCCAACACGCGCTCCGCTTACCTGCGCGCCATCGACCGCTTCCTCGCCTGGTGTGCGGAGTGCGGCCTCTCGGGTCTCCAGCAGGTGGAGCCGGGGCGCGTGGACGCCTACTTCCGCGAGCACCCCGGATCGCGGGCGACGGTCCGCCAGCACCTCGCGGCCCTGCGGGGGCTCTTCGACGCCTTCCTCGATGCGGACCTGATTGCCGTCAACCCGGTCTCCCGAATCCGAGCGCCGGATGGCCGACCCGTCGTGCGTCACACTCCGATCCTCACGCCGCAGCAGACGCGCTCGTTCCTCGAGTCGATCGAGTGCCACAGCATCGTGGGGCTCCGGGACCGGGCGATCATCGCCGTCATGGTCTACGCGTTCGCACGAGTCGGCGCACTCGTCACCATGCTGCGGGAGGACTACTTCGAGAGTGGGGGTCGCTACTGGTTGCGCCTCCACGAGCGCGGCGGCCGCCCGCATGCCGTGCCGGCGCACCGCACGGCTGCGTCCTTCGTTCAGGCCTATCTGAACGCCGCCCAGATCGACGAGCCGGGCGGCGTCCTGTTTCGCAGCGTGAACCGGCGGCGCGAGCTGACGGCCTTCCCTCTCACGCGCACCGATGTGCTCCGGATGGTCAAGCGGCGGGCGCGCGCGAGCCGTCTGCCGCCCGGTACGTCCTGTCGAAGCTTCCGGGCGACCGGCCTCAGTGCCTACCTGGAGAACGGCGGGAGCCTGGAGCGTGCACAGGCGATCGCGGCCCACAAGTCGCCGCGCTCCACGCGCCGCTACGCCCCGCCGCAGATATCGATCCCCCCGGACGATCTCGATCGAATCCGCATCTGAGCTCATCGCCGAGCCTGCGGAATACGATCATGATGTTCTCGTCGCTCCAGCGGATGTCGGCGGGATCTCGGAAGCGGTCCCGGATGGCCTTCTTGAAGTCGCGCAGGGCCTGGGCGAACTCGCCCGGCTCGTAGAGCGAGAACGTCGAGTAGTGTCGCCGCTCCACCAGCTCGATCAGCTCGTCAAGGCTGGCGCGGCGGGGAAAGCGAAACAGCTCGAGCGACTCGAGGGCGAGCTCGGTGCAGCTCTCGGCCCAGCCTTCGATGGCTGCCAGGTCGTAGAGGCGGTCCTCGCGTTCGTGGAATCCGGGAAAGAAGCGGCCCCAGATCGTTCGCGCATTCTGGCTCCGCAGGCGCGTGTAGATGAACACGCGGCCGCCGGGAGCGAGCGCCGCCGCGGCCTTGTCCAGAAAGAGGCTGGGATCGAGGTGGTGGATGGCGTTGAAGGTCAGCACCAGATCGAGAGACTCGCGCGGGGGACGCAGCTCGCGCAGGTCGCAGCGCCGGGTCTCGTACCGCTCGACGCCGTGCCCCCGCAGATGCCGCGCCGTCTCCTCGATCATCGCGGCGTTCACATCGGTGCAGATCAGCTCCAGGCCGGGCAGCTCGCGGAAGAGCAGGAGGTCGTAGCGCCCGGCACCGCAGGCCACATCGAGGCCCCGCAGCCCCTCGCGACGTCCGAGCCGGTCGGCGAGGTAGGAGATGGGCTCCGGGTCGGTGCGCCGCACCGCGTTGTACGCCTCGGCCACCCGCGAGAAGTGGTCCTCCATCGCGGCTCTCCTGTGCTCACGATCGCTCATTCTCCGGCTACCGCTTCTCCTCTCCAGTGAGCCTCTCTTCGGTGTCGGGCCGCTCGCTCCTGAGGACCCGACGCAAAGCGATTCTAGCGGGTCCGGCGGGGTCCCGCCGGACGGCGTCGGCGTCGATCTCTCGGGCCTGGAGCCGCTCCGGGAACCTAGGGTTGGGGTGGTGAAGGCTGCGGGCAGATCGCCCCGTTCACGCAGAACACGCAGACCCCTCCCTGGTCCATGTCGCACTGGCAGAGAATGGCGTTGTCCTTGGATCCGCAGTCGGGGTCGATCCAGTAACGCCCGTTGCCGACCGAGAAGCCATCGGCCAGGATCGCCGCGCAGGCCGCGGCGGCCGTCTCTGCCGATTGCCCGTCCTCGAGCGTGCACTCATTGCTGCAGCCGTCGCACTGGGTCAGATTCCCGTCGTCGCAGACCTCGCCACAGAGGGTGGACTGCAGGTTCCCGTCCCCGCAGCTTCCGCTGCCCACGCACTGGCCGCCCACGCACCGGTCGCCGATCGTGCAGATCTCCGCGTCATCGCAGACGGTTCCATCGGGCTGGACGACGTTGGCCGGGCAGAGGCCGCTCTCTCCGTCACAGACCTCCTCGAGGTCGCAGAGGCCCAGCGCCGGTCGGCAGACGCTGCCTATCGGCTCGATCTCGCAAAAGGGCGTGCAGCAGTCGCCACTGCGGAGGTTCCCGTCGTCGCACTCCTCGCCGAGCCCCGCCTGGAGGATCCCGTCCCCGCAGTACTCCATCTGACAGTCGGCGGAGCAGCCATCCTCGTTCTGGTCGTTGCCATCCTCGCACTCCTCACCGCGCAGGATCTGAACCGTGCCATCTCCGCAATGGGTGAGGGTGGGCGGGCAGCTCGAGTTGACCAGCCCGTCATCGACGAGATCGCAGTCCCGGCTGAGCCGGTCGGCACGGTTCGCGAGCATGCAGAAACGGCACTGGATCAGGCGGTTCAGACAGCTGGCCATCTCCTCGGCGCTCACGGACGTGTAGCAGCCTCCCTGGAACGTCGTCCCCAGCGTGAACGGGGGAATCGGATCGACGCCCGGCGGAATGCCAGGGCCGTTCGGGTCGACGGGTGCGTTGGGATCGGGAGCATTCGGGTCCGGCGCATTGGGATCCGGTGCGTTGGGGTCGAAGATGATCGCTTCGCAGCGGTCCGCAACCCTCTCGAGCATGCGGGCATCGCACTCACGCGCGATGCGCGAGAGACGGTCGAAGCCCATGCAGCGCTCGATGTCCGTTGCGTCATCGAATGGGGAGTCGGCTCCCGCGTAGAGCTGCTCGGGCTTCCGGCCTCTCAGTCCGAGCTTCTTGCAGCGGTCGAACTCCTTGAGCGTCCGCATCAGGCACCCCTGGGTCCAGCCCGCCATCTCGGCCTGGCAGCGAACGGCGAGGGAGCGTGGAGACGCGAGATCGCTCGGGTCGCGGACGATGACCCGGGCGTCGAGATCTGTGCCGAAGAGGTCGTGGATGAGAGCGATTGGCTCGCCAAGGGCCGCTCCGATGACGTCGTTCGGGTCCGCGGCACCGAAGTCCGGCAGCGGTGAGACGCAGCGCTTCTCCGCCTTCTCCGCGGCGCGGCGCGTCTGCTTGGCGACCGCGAAGCTCAGGTCAGCGGTCAGGCAGCTCTCGATCGTGCCACCGGGTCCGAGCTTGTCGGCCCGGCCCCGCCCCCCCTGCCGAACGCAGCTCACGATATCTCCGAGCTGGGCCCGCGTGACGCGCTCGAGATGCCTCGCCATCTCGGTGACGCACTTGCGTTGTGTGCGGTTCTGGATCTGTGCCCCCACCGAGCTGGGGAGCAGCAGCAGCCCGCCCAGTGCGGCAACGGTCAGCGTCCTGCAAGAGCGGCGAGCAGCGGCCTGCGTGCGCATGAGCACTCCGGATCGGCAAGAGCTCGAGACCCCCGCCGAGGCCAGTTCGCTACGAAGGGAGAGCGGGGATCTCGCTGGATCGTTCTGGGGATTCTACTACGGGCCGCTTCCCGCAGGTCAAGGAGATTCGGGATTCGGGGGGGGAATACGCCCCCGGACGCTGCGCGAGACCCTGCTAGGATGCGGGGCCGAGCGGGGCTGGGCAGAGCCCCGGCTCGAAGTTTCGGAGCGGATGGAGCCAAGTCCCCGGAGATCTCGCGCCCCCTGGATCGGCCTGGGCCTCGCCCTGCTGACTCTGCTCAGCTTTGCGCCCGTATGCGAGAACGGGTTCGTTAGCTACGACGACGACCTGTATGTCACTCGGAATCGACGCGTGCAGGAGGGCCTGAGCCTCGAGTCTGTGCGCTGGGCCCTTGAAGCGACCTCATTCGGAAACTGGCATCCCCTGACCTGGATCTCGCACATGCTCGACGTGGAGCTCTACGGCCTGGATCCGGCCACCCACCACGCCACCAACCTCGGGCTCCATGTGCTCAACGTGCTGCTGCTCTACGCGTTCCTGCTGCGCGCGACCGGCCGGGCCGGAGCAGCAGGAGTTACAGCGGCGCTCTTCGCGGTCCACCCGCAGCGCGTAGAGGTCGTCGCGTGGATCGCGGAGCGCAAGGAGCTGCTGAGCACGGCCTTCGGTCTTGCCTCTCTCTGGCTCTACTGCGGCTACGCACGAGGGGGTGGGCGAGGGGCGTACGCGGCAGCGCTGGTCACGTTTGCACTCGCACTCACGGCCAAGCCCATGCTCGTGACACTTCCCTTTCTGCTCCTGCTGCTGGACCTCTGGCCGTTGGGCCGTCTAAGGCGAGCTCTCCGACACGTGCTGCTCGAGAAGCTTCCCTTTGCGGTGCTCTCACTGGCCTCGGTCGCCATCACGTTCGCCGTGCGGGAGCCCACCGGAGGCTTCGGCCAGACGCTCTCCCTCGCTCAGCGCGCGGCGACGGCAGTCGTGGCAGCGGTGCGCTATCTGGGAATGCTCGTCTGGCCGTCGGATCTGTCTGTGCTCTATGCCCATCCGTACCAGCCGGGCGGAACGCCGCCGGCCACCTGGGAGATCGCCGGGGCGCTGCTGGTCCTTCTCGGCCTCTCGGGCCTCTTCGCGCAGCGCGCTCGACGTGAGCCCTACCTCCTGACCGGCTGGCTCTGGTATCTGGGCACGCTGGTGCCGGTGAGCGGCCTCGTCCAAATCGGTCGGCAGGGGATGGCGGACCGCTACACCTACGTGCCTTCGATCGGTCTTCTCGTGCTGCTCGTCTGGGGTGTGGCGAATCGGCTGACCCGCCGGTCGTCGCGTGGTGTCCGGGCCGTCATGGGTCTCGGGCTCGCCGCTTGCCTGGGTGCGTCCGTACTGGCCTCACGCGCCCAGGTGGAGGTCTGGAGAGACTCCCGCGCGCTGTTCGAGCACGGGCTCGAGATCGAGCCCCGCAACCCCACCCTGAACTTCAACCTGGCCAACCGGCTTCGGCTGGCTGGCGAGCTCGCTGCGGCGACAGAGCACTACCGCAGGGCCGTAGAGGAGTGGCCCGGGTACGCGCGCGCGCATCACGGGCTCGGGCTCGCGCTGGCACTCGCCGGCGAGCACTCCGAGGCCATCGACAGCTACCGGCGCGCGCTACGAATCGACCCCCACTACGCGGATGCGCACAGCAGCCTCGCCGTGTCGCTCGAGGCCCAGGGCCGAATCGAGGCCGCCCTCCGCCACTATCGGATGGCGCTCGCCAACCGACCCGATCACGTCGAGGCCCACTACAACCTGGGGAGACTCCTCGCGGAACGGGGTCTGCGGCCCGCGGCGATCGAGCACTACACGGCAGTGCTGCGGGTGGAGCCGACTCATCCCGAAGCGCACTACAACCTTGGCCTGCTGCGCGTGCAGGAGGGTCGAATTGACGGCGCCATCCGTCACTTTCGGAGTGCACTCGCGGGCCGGCCGGCCTACACGGCGGCTCGCATGAACCTTGGCGTCGTGCTGGCGAGTCAGGGAAAGCTCGATGAGGCTCTCGCTCAGCTCGAGACGATTCTAAGCTACGACCCGTCGAGCGCGCAGGCGCATTACAACCTCGGCCTGCTGCGCGCGGCGCGGAACGAGAAAGAGGCTGCGGTCGAGCACTACCGCCGCTCGCTCGAACTCGAGCCGGAGAACCCCGACGCGCACAACAATCTCGGAGTGCTGCTCGCGGCCCAGGGCCATCTGGACGAGGCGATCTCGCACTACCGCGCCGCGCTGCGACTTCAGCCCGGGGATCCAAACCTGCGCCGCAACCTCGAAGCTGCGCTGTCCGCCTCCGCCTCTCGGTAATTCGGTGCGTATGCCGGGCCCCGCACGCCCCAGCGAGCATCCTGTAGGATCGAGGCGATGAGAGGAAGCCATGCAGGGGAGGCCCGGCCCCAGCGATTGGTCGTGCTCCTGCTCGACAGCCTCAACCGTCACATGCTGGGCTGCTACGGAGGCCGCGAGTTCGACACACCGAACCTCGACCGGCTCGCGGAGCGGGCCGTACGCTTCGACCGGCACCACGCAGGCTCGCTGCCGTGCATCCCCGCACGGCACGATCTGCTCTGCGGGGCCCTCGATTTTCTCTGGAAGCCCTGGGGCTCCATCGAGCTCTGGGAGAGCAGCGTGACGGCAGCCCTGCGCCGGGATGGGATCGTCTCGATGCTCATCACCGATCACCCCCATCTCTTCGAGACCGGCGGCGAGAACTACCACACGGACTTCACCGCCTGGGACTACCAACGCGGCCACGAGAGCGATCCGTGGAAGACCCGACCCGACCCGAGCTGGGTCGGCGCTCCGGGCTTCGGACGCGGGCACATGCCGTACGACGACTCCCGGGGCTGGTTTCGAGGCGAGGAGGACTTTCCCGGACCGCGCACGCTCTCCGCCGCGGCGCGCTGGCTCGAGCAGGACGCCCCACACCACCCCCGCTTCTTCCTGCTCGTGGACGAGTTCGACCCGCACGAGCCCTTCGATACGCCCGAGCCCTACGCCTCCCGCTACGATCCCGACTGGGAGGGACCCCATCTGATCTGGCCGCCCTATGTGAGCGGCGGCGTGCGGGACGCTGTTCTCACGGAGCGCGAGGCGCGGCAGCTTCGCGCGTGCTACGGCGCCAAGCTCACCATGATCGATCGCTGGCTGGGCCGCGTGCTCGAGGCCATGGACCGGGCGGGCCTTTGGAGGGACACGGTGCTGATCCTCTGCACCGATCACGGTCACTACCTCGGCGAGCACGACATCTGGGGGAAGCCCGGAGTGCCGGTACGATCGCCCCTCGGTCACATCCCTCTGCTGATCGTGCACCCTGGGGTCGAGCCGCACGCGGTCTCCGCGCTCACCACGACGGTGGACCTGTTCGCGACGATCACGGATCTCTTCGCTGTGGAGCCCGCACACCGCATCCACGGCCGCTCTCTGCTCCCGCTGCTACGCGGAGAGAAGACCGCCGTGCGCGATGGGCTGCTCTGCGGCGTCTTCGGTCGGCAGGTGCACTGGATCGACGGCACGTTCAACTACGCTCGCGGCCCCGTGCGAGAGAACGCCCCGCTCTCGATGTGGTCGAACCGCTGGTCCACGATGCCGATCCATCCGCCACCCGGGCCGCCGTTTCCGCTGCCCGATGAACGGGCCTTCCTCGATCGCATGCCGGGCTCACGCGTGCCGGTGATCCGTCAGCCCTTCCGGGAGGGCGATCTTCTGCCGTTCTGGTCGGTGGGCACACCCCCCGGCAACCACCTGTGGAACCTGAAGGACGACCCGGACGAGCTGCGGGATCTGGCCGGATCACCGATCGAACGGCAGCTGGAGGAGCGGCTGCGCGAGGCGCTGCTCGAGATCGAGGCGCCGGCCGATCAGCTCGAGCGCCTGGGGCTGTCGTGATCGGCACTTCTGCCGAGCCCCCGTACCGCCGTGCCGAGCTCCCGGTCGAGGTCCGGCTGCGGGACCTGCTCGGACGCATGACGCTGGACGAGAAGCTGGCCCAGCTCGGAGCGGTCTGGGGAGCGTCCCTCCTGGAGGGAGATCGGCTCGACGAGGGCCGAGCGAAGACGTCTCTCGCGCACGGCATCGGGCAGATCACACGGCTGGCGGGTGCGAGCACGCACGAACCCGATACCTGTGCGCGTCTGGCGAACGAGATCCAGAGATTCCTGCGCGAGCGGACACGCCTGGGGGTTCCGGCCCTGCTGCACGAGGAGAGCTGTGCGGGATTTTCGGCGCGCGGCGCCACGTGCTTTCCGCAGATCATCGGTCTGGCGAGCACCTGGGAGCCGCCCCTCGTCGAGGCGATGGCGCGGGTGATCCGCGAGCAGATGCGTGCGGTTGGAGCGAGGCTCTCCCTGGCGCCCGTGCTCGACCTCGCCCGCGACCCGCGCTGGGGTCGTTGTGAGGAGACCTTCGGGGAGGATCCCTACCTGGTTGGGCGCATGGGCGTGTCCTACGTGCGCGGCTTGCAGGGCGCGGACCTGAGCGAGGGTGTGGCCGCCACCGGGAAGCACTTCGTGGGCTACGGGGCACCGGAGGGAGGTCTCAACTGGGCGCCGGCCCGGGTGCCCCGGCGTGAGCTGCTCGAACGATTCGCCGTCCCCTTCGCAGAGGCCATTCGCGAGGCGGGGCTGGCGTGTGTCATGAACGGCTATCACGAGATCGACGGAGTTCCGTGCGGGGCGTCGCGCGAGCTGCTCGAGGAGATTCTGAGAGGGACGCTCGGCTTCGATGGCGTCGTGCTCAGCGACTACTTCACGCTTCAGACGTTCGTGAGCTACCACGCGATCGCGGCGGACGAGAGCGAGGCCGCGTGCCGAGCCCTCGAGGCGGGCGTGGACGTCGAGCTTCCCGCGCTCGTCGGCTATGGGGAGCCCCTGCGCAGAGCGATCGCCGACGGACGCATCGATGAGAGGCTCGTAGACCGCTCCGCGGCGCGAGTTCTGCGGCTGAAGCTCGAGCTTGGTCTCTTCGAGGCCCCTCCGCTGGACGAGAGCGCGACCGGCCCCCGCTTCGACGACCCGAGCCAGCGTGCTCTGGCACGGCGCATCGCCGCCAAATCCATCGTGCTGCTCGAGAACCACGACGAGCTCCTCCCGCTCGCTCCGAATCTTCGGCGTGTGGCGGTGATCGGTCCGAGCGCGGACTGCATCCGTCTGCTCCAAGGCGACTATCACTACCCCACGCACCTCGAGGTTCTGCGCGGGGAGGAGGAGGATCTCGAGCCGCTCTTCGTGCCGATGGTGAGCCTCCTCGAAGGCATCCGCGCCGCAGTGTCTCCCGAGACCGAGGTGCACCATGTGCACGGCTGTGAGCTGCTCGGCGGCAGCACCGAGGGCTTCGGCGAGGCCACCGAGCTGGCGCGTCGCTGCGACGTCGCGATCGTCGTCGTCGGCGGTCGATCCGGACTGGTCGAGGGCTGCACGAGCGGCGAGTTCTGTGATCGGGCGGGCCTCGAGCTGCCCGGTGTGCAGACGGAGCTCGCCCTGGCCGTTCACGCCACGGGAACGGCCACCGTCGTCGTCCTGCTCAATGGACGACCTTTGGTGCTCACGCGGCTCGCCGAGTGCATTCCGGCGATCGTCGAGGCCTGGCTGCCGGGCGAGGAAGGCGGCCACGCCGTGGCCGATGTCCTCTTCGGTCGCGTGAACCCTGCGGGTCGGCTGCCCTTGACGCTCCCGCGTGCGGTCGGACAGCTCCCGCTCTACTACGATCACAAGCCCTCGGGAGCCCGCAGTCCGATCCACGGCGACTATGCGGATCTCTCGACGCGTCCGCTCTATCCGTTCGGTCATGGGCTCAGCTACACGCGCTTCTCCTACGGAGGGCTGAAGGTCACGCCGCGTGCGCTTCCCATGGACGAGCCGCTCCGCGTCGAGCTCGAGCTGGGGAACACGGGGTGTCGGGCCGGGGAGGAGGTCGTGCAGCTCTACCTGCGCGACCGTGTGGCGAGCGTCACGCGCCCCGTCCAGCAGCTCGCGGGCTTCGTGCGTCTCGCTCTCGAGCCCGGCGAGGTGCGACGCGTCGTCTTCCATGTCGACCCCGCGCGGCTCGCCTTCTACGACGAGGGAATGGAGCCGGTTCTCGAGCCCGGCACGATCGAGGTCATGGTCGGGAGCTCGTGTGCGGACATCCGGCTCCGCAGCGAGATCGAGCTCGTGGGGGAGCGACGAGCGGCTCGGCCCGATCGGGCCGAGCCGACCCGGGTCGAGCTCGAATAGGACCGCGGGCCGTGGAGCTCGGAATCGATCTCGGCACCTCCGGCGTCAAGCTCGTCCTGATCGATGACGCGCAGCAGGTCATCGCCCAGGAGAGTGAGCCGCTCGAGGTGCAGCGGCCCCGTCCGCTCTGGTCCGAGCAGGATCCGGAGGCGTGGTGGCGTGCGAGCTGTGCCGCCCTGGAAAGGCTCCGCAGCCGCTGTGCGCGCGAGCTCTCCGCCGTGCGTGCCATTGGGCTCTCGGGGCAGATGCACGGAGCGACGTTGCTCGACCGGGCCGATCGCGTGCTGCGCCCCGCGATCCTCTGGAACGACGGACGCAGCGAGGCGCAGTGCGCGGGACTCGAGCGATGTGAGCCCCGAGCGCGGGAGCTGACCGGAAACCCTCTTCTGGCGGGCTTCACGGCTCCCAAGCTGCTCTGGGTTGCCGAGCACGAGCCCGAGATCTTCTCGCAGATCGCAACCGTGCTGCTGCCCAAGGACTACCTGCGCCTGCGTCTGAGCGGTGACCGGGCCACGGATCTCTCGGATGCCTCGGGCACGCTCTGGCTCGACGTCGGGCGCCGCCGCTGGTCCCCGGAGATGATCGCAGCGACGGGTCTGGAGGAGAGACAGCTTCCCCGCCTGTACGAGGGCTCCAGCGCCACCGGCCGAGTGCGTGGCGAGATCGCACGCGCCTGGGGCCTGTCCAGCGGGGTCGTCATCGCTGCCGGCGCAGGGGATCAGGCCGCGGGAGCGGTGGGCGCCGGCGTGATCGATCCCGGCCTTGCGTTCCTCTCGTTGGGGACCTCCGGGGTCTGCTTCGTGGCGGGGGATCGCTTCGCACCCCGGCCCGAGCGAGGTGTGCATGCCTTCTGCCACGGCCTTCCGGAGCGCTGGCACCAGATGTCGGTGATTCTCAGCGCAGCGAGCTGTCTTGCGTGGGTCGCCCGGCTCACGGGCGCACCCGATGAGGCGCGCCTGATCAGCCAGATCGAGACCGAGTGCCGCCGGCCGGCTGACGCGATCTTCCTGCCCTACCTCTCCGGTGAGCGCACGCCTCACGCCGATCCCAAGGCGCGAGGCGTGTTCTTCGGTCTGCATCACGAGACGACACCGGCTGAGCTGGGCCGCGCTGTGCTCGAGGGGGTCGCCTTTGCGCTCGTGGACGCCTTGGCGGCTCTGCTCGCGGCGGGCGCGGAGATCGATCGGCTGATCGTGATCGGCGGCGGCGCGCGCAGCCGCTTCTGGGGGACGATTCTCGCCAGCGCGCTCCAGCGGCCGCTCGACTACGTGGCGGGGGGAGAGATCGGTCCCGCCTTCGGCGCGGCACGTCTGGCTCGCCTGGCCGCGAGCGGAGAGTCGCCCGCCGAGGTCTGCACGCTGCCGCCCACCGCACACATCGTCGAGCCCGAGCCCGAGCTCGCTCGCTTCTATCGGGAGCGAATCGAGGAGTTCCGCGCGCTTTATCAGGCCCTCCGGGAGCGGTTTGCGCTGCACCGGGAGCAGGGGACGAGCACGACAGGAGGATCGAGATGAACGAGCCCTTCATCCCCGAGGTCGAGGCGGTCCGCTTCGAGGGACCGGACACACAGAACCCACTGGCCTATCGCTTCTACGAGCCCGATCGGATCGTGCTGGGCCGACGCATGGCGGATCAGCTCCGGCCCGCGGTCTGCTACTGGCACAGCTTTGGCTGGGCCGGCACCGATCCCTTCGGGAGCGGAACCTTCCATCGCCCCTGGCTGCGGCCGGGACCCCCGCTGGCCCGTGCCGAGCAGAAGCTGGCTGCAGCCTTCGAGGTCTTCGAGAAGCTCGGCATTCCGTTCTTCACCTTCCACGATCGCGACGTGGCGCCGGAGGGCGAGAGCTTCGCGCAGAGCCAGACCTGGTTCGAGCAGATTCTGGAACGCATGGAGCGCGAGATGGAGCGCAGCGGTGTCCGGCTGCTCTGGGGGACCGCGAACCTCTTCGGGCATCCGCGGTACGCAGCCGGGGCGGCGACGAACCCCGATCCGGAGGTCTTCGCCTACGCCGCGGCGCAGGTCCGGCACGCGCTCGAGGCGACGAAGCGTCTCGAGGGCGCCGGCTACGTGCTCTGGGGGGGGCGCGAGGGGTATGAGACGCTGCTGAACACCGATCTGCGACGTGAGTCGCAGCAGCTCGGGCGCTTCCTGAGCCTGGTCACCGAGCACAAGCATCGTATCGGGTTTGCGGGAACGCTTCTGATCGAGCCGAAGCCCATGGAGCCGACGAAGCACCAGTACGACTTCGACGCCGCTGCGGTGCACGCGTTTCTGCAGAAGCACGGCCTCGAGGGCGAGTTCAAGCTCAACCTCGAGGTCAACCATGCGACCCTGGCGGGTCACAGCTTCGCGCACGAGCTCGCCTACGCGATCGCGAACGATCTCTTCGGAAGCGTGGACATCAATCGAGGCGACCCACAGCTCGGCTGGGACACCGACCAGTTCCCAAATAGCGCGGAGGAGAC
Organism: Myxococcota bacterium; assembly: GCA_046754285.1. Taxonomy (GTDB): domain Bacteria; phylum Myxococcota_A; class UBA9160; order SZUA-336; family SZUA-336; genus JBHHVJ01. Next base: position 29,766 of record JBHHVJ010000023.1, read on the forward strand.
TGCCTGGACGCTCTACACGATCTTGCGCGCAGGGGGCATCGGCCAGGGCGGCTTCAACTTCGATGCCAAGCTCCGCAGACAGAGTGTCGCGCCGGCCGATCTGCTCCATGCCCACATCGGGGGTCTCGACACGCTCGCGCGCGGCCTGCTCGCGGCGGCTTCGATGATCGAGGACGGCGCGCTCGCCGCAGAGCTCGAGTCGCGCTATTCGCGCTGGGAGGGGGAGCTGGGCAAGGCGATCCTGTGCGGCGAGCGCAGCCTCGAAGCGCTCGCCTCGTTCGTCCGTGAGAACGCCATCGAGCCCGCGCCCGTCTCGGGAGGGCAGGAGCGGCTGGAGAACCTAGTGAACCGCTACCTCTGATCGTTTCCCGGGGTCACGGACAGCTCAAGTCGGGGAGACCGTTGTCGAAGGCATCGCAGTTCGTCGTCAGCCCGTCCGCTGCGCGCAGAGCGCGGCAGAGCGAGCAGCGGGCAGCGGCATCCAGGCAGCCTGCGAGCCCGACCGGATCGTCGGTCGCGCAGACGGGGAAGAGGAGCGAGAGGGGAGCCGTGAGGTCCCCGCAGCGTCGCGCGATCTCCTTGGCGATTCGACCGATGACGGGGTCGCACGCCTTGGCGATCTTTCCTGCGGCGTCGTCGGCCAGGCACGAGTCGAGATCACTGGCCTTCGTGATGCTGTGGACGCTCAGCCCGAGCTTCTTGCAACGGTTGAAGGCTTGCAGGCTCACGTCCCGGCAGCGCTCCACGCGGCGCATGACTCCTCGCTGACAGCGCGAGGCTTCGCGATCGACCGCCTCTTCGATCAGAGCGACGTCGAGATCCGGGCCGAGCACGCTGTGAGTCAGCGCGAGGGGACCTTCGGTGGCCGCCGCATTCACCGTGGCGGCCGCCAGCGGTCCGAAGTCGGGAGGCGCTGCGCTGCAGAGTCGGCGCTCATCGGCCTGGGTCCGCGCGGCCGCGCGCAGCAGCTTGCCGTTGCGGTCTGCCACCAGGCAGCCCTCGACGCTCCCGAGCAGAGCGCCGTCCGCACCGTCGCGGAGGCAGCTCCGGATCTCCTTTCCCTGTCTGCGCGCCAGCTTCTCCAGATCGCGGTTGAGGCCGTTGATGCACTTCTGCTGGTCGCGGCTCTGGGGTGTGGAGATCTCCAGCTCGCTGGTTCCCTCCGGGCTCAGGCAGCCCGGATCGGCGGGGTAGTCGATCCGACCGTCCCCGTCGTTGTCGTTCCCGTCGCTGCAGACCGGAAGCCGTAGGGGAAGGGGCGCCAGCGCCATGGCGCCGGGGGTGAAGCCCGAGATGCCTACGCGCGAGCGAGCCAGCGTGACGGGATCGATCACGTCGAGCCGGGAGGCGACCGCGCGTGTCTCGGGCGACAGGCCGAAGATCCAGCCGCGGTTCGGGTCTAGCGCCAGCGCCGTCTGGCCGAAGAAGCTGCGGTTCCCGGGCACGAGATCGTCCTCGACGTCGTGCGTCGGGCAGAAGGGCTGGCAGGGCGACAACTCGATCGTCTTGAGGCCGTTGCTCGTGGCTCCGTAGAGCGTTCCCGAGACGGGATCGAGGGCGAGCCCCTGAATCCCCCCTGCGAATGCAAGGTCCACGACCCCGATCTCGCTGACCGCGGCGTCGTTCGGATCGATCTGGAGCAGCGTGCTGCGATGGAAGCCGCTTCCCACAGGTTCGACCGCGACGCCGATCAGCCGTTCGCCTGCGGGGTCCCAGGCCAGCCCGAGGACTCCGCTGCGATCGAGCAGGCCCCGGGAAGACGTCGCACCGCTCGCGGGATCCACCAGGAGCAGCCGGTCGGGTCCGGAGCCGTTGGCCGCGACGGCGAAGAGCTCTCCACGCTCGCTTGCGTAGGCCATCCCATTCACTTCAAGACCCAGCGCGCCGATCTCCATCCCCCCTCCACTGAGTGGGCTGAGCTCCAGAAGATCGTCGGGGGGAGCGGCGGCGGCGGCCTCCGGTCCACCGGCGACGAGCAGGCGCGCGCCGGCGAGGCCCAGCGCTTCCCCGCACAAGCCTCCCGAGCAGAGTCCAGCGCCCGCGGCGTCGCTGCACGCGACGCCATCGCGTTGCGGCGGGTCCGTGGGCCGCTCGGGGTGGCAGGCGCAGACGTCGCCGGTCGCCGGGGCCAGCGATCGCAGCACGCTGCACTGTCCCGAGCTCAGACAACCGCCCCCTCCGCCCGGAAGCATAAGATTGCAGGCGGGGCTGCTCACGTGATCGAGCCCGGCGTTGTGGGCCCGCTCGTGAGCCAGCACCTCTCCGAAGACGTTCACGTCCTCCGCATCGAGCGTCAGCACCAGGAAGCCGCCGGGTTTTGGCGCGCACCCCAAGAACGCACCCGGCGCCCCGCACCAGAGCAGGGACCGAACGATGTAGGCGCCGGGGCCGAGTGCCTGCAGAGCCTGAAACTCGCTCTCGTTCTCGATCACATCCAAGCCGTCCCCCACAGCGCCGAAGCTCGCGAAGTCGGCCTCCTCGATTCGCGTGCAGCAGGGGTGGTCCGGTGCGCCCTGGAACCCCTGCAGCGCGACACGCGCCTCCTCGATGCGCTGCCGCAGCGCCACGAGATCCATCGCGCCCGTCAGCTCTGCATGAATCCGGAAGGGGATCGAGTCGACGGCCTCCACCGGTGCAGTCGCGGCCGAGCGGGGCAGGAGAGCGAGCAGCGCCGCCGCGATCGTCAGCCCCGCGCGGATGCTCATGGAAGTGAGCCCGGTGCGAAGATCCGGTGTGGGAGCCCGCGGACGATCCGATCGTGCATGGCCAGCGAGCTCTTCACGTGATGGGCGAGCTCACCCGTCACGTCGGCGGTGCTCTGAGCGAGGGCGCGCAGGGCCATGCCCGCCGACGCTCGACCCGAGAGCGCCAGCCCGCTGACGCAGCTCCGCCGCAGGATTCCAGCAAGCCGCGAAGCGGATAGGGTGCGGTCGCGCCAGCGGGGCGGCTCCGCGGATGGCTGGACGCGGCGGATCAGATAGGCCAGCGCGCGATCGTCGTGAGCCGCAAGATGTCCCATGGAGATGGGCAGCACCAGGCGTGCGCGCACCTCCGGTCCGCTCAGCTCCCGGCTTCGTGCGCTCTGGGCGTACGCGAGCAGGGCGGGATGGGCTCGAGGGTCTCCGCTCAGACCGAGCGCCATGACGATGTTGGCATGGAAGTCTCGCTCGGCGGGATCGGCGAGCATTGCGAGCAGCCGGCTGACGCCGGCCGCGTCGAGCGCGCGAGCGTCTCGCTGGGGAATACCCTCCGGGTAGTGCCGTCTCACGAGGGCCTCGGCCGCCTCACGCGAGCGCTCGGCAACCGCTCCCTGCGCATGCGCTGCATACGGGGTGCTCGCCAGGGCGACGGCCAAAAGCTGCGCGAGGGCGATGCACACGGGAGCGATTCTCATGCTGCCTCTCCCCGGCTCACCCCGTGTGTCCTTGATACACGAGGCCGCGCGTGCGGAGCAAGGCCGTCCGCTCCCACCGTCGTCGAGATCAGGGGGTCTTCGAGGGCTCCGAGTCGGGGGCGGCGTTCTTCGTCTGGAGCTGCTCGGCGCGTGCGACCATGCGCTCGGCCTCCTCGCGCCGTCCCGTGCGACGCAGTAGCTCGGCATAGCTCGCCAGAACCTCGGCGAGCTCGTCCCCCTCGCTCGCTGCGTCCTTCTCACGGATCGCGAGGGCCCGCGTGTAGAGAGGCTCGGCCTCGTCGTACTTGCGCTGCACCTGATAGAACGCCGCCATCTTCTCCAGCGTGCTCGCCACCGCGGGATGCTCAGGTCCGAGGGCACGCTCCTTGATCAACAGCACACGTTCGTAGAGGGGCTTCGCATCCCGGTAGCGACGCTGGAGCTGGTAGAGGGTGGCCAGGCTCTCGAGCGTGTTGGCCACCTCGGGATGCTCGAGCCCGAGCACCCGCTCGCGAAGGGCAAGCGCGCGCTGATACAGAGGCTCCGCCTCGTCGTATCTCTTCTGGACCGTCAGCAGGCCCGCCAGGCCATGCAGCGTTGTCGCGTACTCCGGATGCTCCGGCCCGAGAGTACGCTCTCGGATCGACAGAGCGAGCTGGTAGAGCGACTCCGCATCCTCGTAACGACCCTGAATCTGCCGCAGGCCTGCGAGGTTGTGCAGTGTCGAGGCCACGGCCGGATGCTCGGGCGAGAGCTTCTCCTGCCGGATGCGGAGCGCGCGCTCGTAGTAGCCCTCCGCCTCGTCGTAGCGCCCGAGGAGCTGATAGAGGGCCGCGAGGTTGTGAACGATTGAGGCCACGTCGGGGTGATCCAAGCCGAGCGAGCGCTCGAGGATGCGCAGGGCACGCTGATCGAGCGCCTCCGCCTCATCGTAGCGTCTCTGGAGCTGATAGAGCGCGGCCAGGTTGTGCAGCGTCGAGGCCACCGCCGGATGATCCGGGCCCACTTCCTGCTCGAGGATCTCGAGCGAGCGCTTGTGCAAGGGCTCCGTCTCCGAGTAGCGCCCCTGGGCGCGATAGAGCGCGGCGAGGTTCTGCAGCGTGGAGGCCACGTTGCGATGTGCGGGCCCCAGAGTCTTCTCGCGGATCGCCAGGGAGCGGTCGTAGAGCGGCTCGGCCTTGGCGTACTCCCCCTGCGCGCGATAGAGCACCGCGAGATCGTGCAGCGTGGCCGCGACAGCCGGATGCTCGACACCCAGTGCCTTCTCCCGGATCGTGAGCGCCCGACGATAGGCGGCCTCGGCCTCCGCGTAACGTCCCTGCAGACGGTAGACCTCACCGAGTGCGCTCAGCGTCGAGCCCACGCTTGCGTGCTCGGCTCCGAGCGTCTTCTCACGAATCGCCAGTGCGCGCTCGTACACGGTCTGTGCCTCTGCGTATCGCCCTTGCCGTCGGTAGAGCACGGCGAGGTTCTGCAGAGCGCCCGCCACGTCGGGATGCCCCGCGCCGAGCTTCGTCTCCAGCACCGTCAGACAGCGCCGCTGCAGCGGCTCCGCCTCGCCGTATCGGCCCTGCAGCTCGTAGAACGCGGCCACCTCCTGAAGCAGCACGGCGATGGATCGCTCGTCCTCTCCTGCGCTCTTCTCACGCAGCCGCAGGGTTCGCTCGTAGAGCGGCTCCGCCTCGCTGTAGCGGCCCTGGGCCGTGTAGACACGGGCCAGACGAGCCGCGGACCGGGCGAGGTCTCGATCCTCGGGCCCCGGCTTCTTCTCGCGGATGGGCAGCAGCTTCTCGTACGTCCGGGCCGCCTCCGCGTAGCGTCCCTGCGCCACGTAGAGCGTGGCGAGCCGCGAGAGTATGTCTGCGATCTCCGGGTCGTCCGGAAGCACCGCGCGTCGCTCCAGGATCGCGACCGCGCGCTTGAGCAGGGGCTCGGCGCGGTCGAAGCGCCCCTGCTCGCGGTACACCCGAGCGAGGGCATCGAGGCTCAGGCTCAGGCTGAGACCCGGTCGCGGGTCCCGCCGAATGATGTCCTCGGCGATCGCCAAGGCCATCTGGAACTCGCGCTCGGCGCGTGCGTAGCGGCCCTGCTGGTAGGCGATCCAGCCCTCGGCCGTATGTCCCTGCCAGAGCGCACGGGGGCTCGAGCACGCCAGACACAGGCTCAGCAGCAGCAGCTTCGGGGGGTTCGCGACCCGCATGGTTCTCCTTATCGGTCGGTCTCCTTCGCCTCTGCGCCCGGCGGAGTATAGCCAGGCGGAAGGGCATCGGAGGCAGGCGCAGGGCTCCCCCGACGGCATTTGGTGGGACGAGCCCCTGACGGGTGTTCTCGGCACGGTGCTTCGGCCCACAGGTGCACGCATCGGAAACGCTTTTATTTCAGGAACTTCCGGAGCAGACGGCAGCGGGGTCGCGATCGGGCTGCGTGATAGAGATTTCCGAATCGTATGAGAATTCTGTGACCTTTGTGTCCCAAACTCGTCGGCGTCGTGGTAAAAGTAACGCAGGGGGGGCGTGCTATGCGGCAATGAGGTGAAGGAGCTTGCAGATGGCGTATCCGGCGCTGATTGCTTTCCCGCTCAGCTACCGCGACAGCGCTGGAACGCCCCCTGGCTCCAATCCGGAACGGCACCCGCCCTGCAGCGGGCGGCGGGCTTCAGCCGGGCACCTCTCGCACGCACGCGCCCACTTGGCTCGAGTCCGCAATGCGGACTGAGTTCGCGACCGGGCGGGATTTCGCGGATGGAGCACACGGGGGGCCCCTGTTGCCGCCCTTGTTCCGGTTGAAGTCGTACGAGCTGCACACATTGCTGAAGCGGCTGATGAGGAAGACCGTTGCCTGTTTTGTCCCTCGAAGCTCCTCTCCTCCGGTGCCCGTCCGCATCCCGTCCGGTCTGCAACGATCTAGCCCCAGCTTGGGGCCCGATGACCTCGCACGGTTCTTGCTTCGCCGTGCGTGCCGAAGAATGTGAGCTCTTTGCGGCTGTAGCGGTTACGGCAATCGAGTGCAGGTGAAGTTGAGAGACGGCAATCGGGCCGAGGGCCCCTTCGTGCGAACGACGTTTCTGCGGGCGCCGGCGCTCCTGCTCGGGTTCCTTCTCGCGTTCCTGTCGCCCGCCGACGGCCGGGCGGTCGTCCTGGCCCCCGGGGACCTGGTCGTCTCCGACCAGACCGTGCTGGGTCTACTCCAGGTGGATCCCGTCACTGGCGATCGGACCGTCATCTCCAGTTCGACAGTGGGAACCGGTCCGAGCTTCAGCAAGCCCAGCGGAACGGCCCACGAGGCGAGCGGAAGCATCGTCGTCATCGACGAGGGTCTGTTCGCGCTGATCCGTGTGGACCCGGCCACCGGCAACCGCACCACGGTCTCCTCGAGTGCCGTGGGAACCGGTCCGACGTTCGGCAAGCCGCGGGACATCGTCGTCGAGGCGAGCGGAAGCTTCGTCGTGTCGGACGACAGCGTCGGAGTTCTCGGCCTGATCCGCGTGGATCCCGTCACCGGCGACCGGACGATTCTCTCCTCGGCCACCGTGGGCACGGGCACGAACTTCAGCAAGCCCCGCTACGTCGCACGGGAGTCTGGCGGAAGTCTGCTGGTGATGGACACGGGCCTCAACGCCGTCCTTCGCGTGGATCCGACGACCGGTGACCGGACCATCGTTTCCTCGGCGGCCGTCGGCACCGGGACCGCGTTCAACAAGCCGCGCGGGATCGCGGTGGAGTCGAGCGGAAGCATCGTCGTCTCCGACAGCGGCGTGCTCGGGATCTTCCGCGTGGACGCCACGACCGGCGACCGGACGCTCTTCTCCTCGAACACCGTCGGCACCGGCCCGGCGTACAGCAAGCCCGAGTTCCTGGACGTCGAGGCCAGCGGCGACATCGTGGTCGTGGATGGTGGGGTAGGAGTGTTGGGTGTCCTGCGCGTGAACCCGGTGACCGGGGATCGCGTCGTGGCTTCCTCGTCCGCCGTCGGTACGGGCACGAACTTCGGTAAGCCCAAGGATGTGGCGGTCACGCCGGCGACGGGAGGCGGAGGGGTCTGCGGGGATGGGACCCTCGATGCGGGCGAAGCCTGCGACGATGGAAACACCGTGGGGGGTGACTGCTGCTCGGCCACCTGCACCTTCGAGGCGTCCGGCTCCAGCTGCGACGACGCCGACGCCTGCACGACGGGCGAGACCTGCGACGGCGCCGGTGCCTGCGGGGGCGGAGCGCCGGTCGTCTGCGACGACGCGCTCTTCTGCAACGGCGTCGAGACCTGTGATTCCGCGCTCGGCTGCCAGCCGGGGACGCCGCCGGCCACGGACGACGGGGTGGCCTGTACCGTCGATAGCTGCGACGAGGCTACGGACACGATCGTCCACACGCCCGACAACACCTTCTGTGACGACGCGCTCTTCTGCAACGGCGCTGAGATCTGCGATCTCCTGCTGGACTGCCAGCCGGGGACGCCGCCGGCCACGGACGACGGGGTGGCCTGTACCGTCGATAGCTGCGACGAGGCTACGGACACGATCGTCCACACGCCCGACAACACCTTCTGTGACGACGCGCTCTTCTGCAACGGCGCTGAGATCTGCGATCTCCTGCTGGACTGCCAGCCGGGAGTGCCGCCGGCCACGGACGACGGGGTGGCCTGTACCGTGGATAGCTGCGACGAGGCCGCGGACACGATCGTCCACACGCCCGATAACGCCGTCTGCGACGACGCGCTCTTCTGCAATGGGGCCGAGACCTGCGATCCGGTCCTGGACTGCCAGCCGGGCGTGGATCCGTCCAACGACGGGGTGGCCTGCACCGTGGACAGCTGTGACGAGCTGACCGATACAGTCACGAACACCCCGGACGATACCTTCTGTGACAACGGTGTCTTCTGCGACGGCGCCGAGACCTGTGATCCGGTCCTGGACTGCCAGTCCAACCCACCCCCCAGCCTCGATGACGGGATCTCGTGCACGGTAGATGCCTGTGATGAGGTAGCCGGCCAGATCACCCATACCCCCGATGACACGCTCTGCGACGACGCGCTCTTCTGCAACGGGGCCGAGACCTGCGACGCCCTACTGGACTGCCAGGCGGGCACGCCGCCCGCCACCGATGACGGCGTGGCATGCACGATCGATAGCTGCGACGAGGCGACGGACACGATCCTGCACACGCCCGATGACACGCTCTGCGACGACGCGCTGTTCTGCAACGGGGCCGAGACCTGTGACAGCTTGTTGGGTTGTCAGGCGGGCACGCCGCCGGCGACGGACGACGGGGTGGCGTGCACGGCGGACAGCTGCGACGAGGTGACGGACACGATCCTCCACACGCCGGACGATACGCTCTGCGACGACGCGCTGTTCTGCAACGGGGCCGAGACCTGTGACAGCTTGTTGGGTTGTCAGGCGGGCACGCCGCCGTCAACGGACGATGGAGTGGCGTGCACGGCGGACAGCTGCGACGAGGTGACGGACGCGATCCTCCATACGCCCGACGACACCCTCTGCGACGATGGTGTTTTCTGCAACGGGGCCGAAACCTGCAATGCGATCCTGGACTGTGTGGCAGGAACTCCGCCACCCATCGATGACGGCGTAGCGTGTACGATCGACAGCTGCGATGAGGCTTCGGGGCAGGTCCTCCACACCCCCGACGATACGCTCTGCGACAACGCTCTGTTCTGCGACGGAGCCGAGACCTGTGATCTCGTGTTGGGCTGCCAGGTCGGATCGCCGCCCACGACCGATGACGGCGTGACCTGTACGGTCGACAGCTGTGACGAGGCGACGGATACGATTCTCCACACGCCGGATGATACCGTCTGCGACGATGCACTCTTCTGCAACGGGGCCGAGACCTGTGACCCGCTGCTCGACTGTCAGGCGGGGACCCCTCCGAATCTCGACGACGGCATTGTGTGCACCGTGGATAGCTGTGACGAGGTCACGGACGCGGTCGTGCACACGCCAGATGACACGCTCTGCGACGATAGCCTCTTCTGCAACGGCGCGGAGACCTGTGATGCGGCACTAGGCTGCCAGCCCGGAACCTCACCCGCGGATGATGGGGTGAGCTGTACGGTCGACACCTGTGACGAGGTCACAGACACGGTCACGCACACCCCGGACGACACGCTCTGCGACAACGGTGTGTTCTGCGACGGTACCGAGACCTGCGATTCGATATTGGACTGCCAATCCAGCCCGCCCCCCGCAATCGATGACGGGATCTCCTGTACGGTCGATACCTGTGATGACGTGACCGGCCAGATCCTTCACACGCCCGATGACACCCTCTGCGACAACGGGCTGTTCTGTGACGGCGTCGAAACCTGCGATCCCCTTGCGGATTGCCAGGCCGGGGTCCCACCGCCTACGGATGACGGCGTCTCTTGTACGATCGACGGCTGTGACGAGGCGACCGACACCATCCTCCACATTCAGGATGACACGCTTTGCGACGATGCACTTTTCTGCAACGGCGCGGAGACGTGTGATGCAGTTCTGGATTGTCAGGCCGGTACTCCGCCGCCCATCGACGATGGGGTCGGCTGCACGGTCGACGGCTGTAACGAAGCCACGGACACCATTCTGCATACGCCGGACGACACGCTTTGCGACGATGCGCTCTTCTGCAACGGTGCGGAGACCTGCGATGTGGTTCTGGACTGTCAGGCCGGAGCGCCGCCCACCATCGATGACGGGGTGGGATGTACGCTCGATAGCTGCGATGAAGCCAACGACCAGGTCCTGCATGTCCCCGATGATACGATCTGCGATGACACCCTCTTCTGCAACGGAGCGGAGACCTGCAGCCTCACCCTGGACTGCCAGGCGGGAACTCCGCCGGTGGTCGACGACGGAGTCGGATGTACGGTCGACAGCTGCGACGAGGTTACGGATCAGGTCCTCAACACGCCGGATGACACTCTGTGTGACAACGGACTCTTCTGCGATGGGGTGGAGACCTGTGACGTCGTTCTGGACTGCCAAGCGGGAACGCCGCCGAGTACGGACGACGGAATCCTATGTACCATCGATAGCTGCGACGAGCTGAACGATCAGATCGTCCACAGCCCGGACGACACCCTCTGCGACGACGCGCTCTTCTGCAACGGGGCGGAGACCTGCGATGTGGCGCTGGGTTGTCAGGCCGGAACGCCCCCGGCTGTGGACGATGGCGTCTCGTGCACCGTGGATCTCTGTGACGAGATCCTTGATCTGGTCACGCACACCGCGGACGACACCGTCTGTGACGACGCTCTCTTCTGCAATGGGGCAGAAACCTGCGATCCGCTTCTGGACTGTCAGGCCGGAACACCCCCGGCGACGGATGACGGTGTGGCCTGTACCGTGGATGCGTGCGACGAGGCGTCGGACACGGTTACTCACACCGCGGACGACACCCTTTGTGACAACGGCCAGTTCTGTGATGGCGCTGAATCCTGTGACGCGCTCCTGGACTGCCAGGCTGGTGCGGCGCCCACAACGGACGACGGCGTTGCGTGCACGGTGGACGGCTGCGACGAGGTCCTCGACCAGGTCTTTCACACGCCTGACGACACGCTCTGCGATGATGCCCTCTTCTGCAATGGCGCTGAGACCTGCGATGTGGCTCTGGGGTGTCAGATCGGAACGCCTCCCGTGGTGGACGATGGCGTCTCGTGCACCGTGGATGTATGTGACGAGATTCTCGATGCGGTTACGCATACCGCGGACGACACCCTCTGCGATGATGCGCTGTTCTGCAACGGTGCCGAGACCTGCGACCCACTTCTAGATTGCCAGGTCGGTACGCCGCCCGCGATCGATGACGGCGTTGCGTGCACGCTCGACGCCTGTGACGAGGTTCTGGACACCGTTACGCATGCCGCGGACGACACGCTCTGCGATGATCTGCTGTTCTGCAACGGTGTGGAGAGCTGCGATCCCGTTCTGGACTGCCAGGCCGGGACGCCGCCAACCCTGGACGATGGAGTGAATTGTACGGTCGACGCCTGTGACGAGGGGCTGGACACAATCACGCACACGGTGGACGACACGCTCTGCGACGACGCCTTGTTCTGCAACGGCGCAGAGACCTGCGATCCGGTCCTGGACTGCCAGGTCGGCTCCCCGCCGGTCGTTGATGACGGAATCTCATGCACCGTCGATAGCTGTGACGAAATCGGTGACGTGGTCGTCCACACGCCGACGGACTCCCTCTGCGACGATACCCTGTTCTGCAACGGGGCGGAGACGTGCGACGCGCTTCTGGATTGCCAAGCGGGAACGGCGCCCCCGATCGACGACGGCGTCGTGTGCACTCTAGACAGCTGTGACGAGGCGCTGGATCAGATCGTTCATACGCCAGACGATACGATCTGCGACGATGCGCTCTTCTGCAACGGTGCGGAGACCTGCGATGCACTCCTCGGCTGTCAGGCTGGCGTACCGCCTGTTACAGACGACGGTGTGGCGTGTACGCTCGATAGCTGCGATGAGCTCCTGGATCAGGTCGTCCACACGGCGGACGACACGCTCTGTGACGACACGCTCTTCTGCAACGGCGCCGAGACGTGCGACCCGCTCTTCGACTGTCAAGCCGGCACACCCCCCAGCACGGATGATGGTGTGGGATGTACGATCGACAGCTGCGACGAAGCGACAGATACGATCGTTCATACGGCGGACGATACCGTCTGCGATGACCTGCTGTTCTGTAACGGAGTGGAGAGTTGTGATCCTCTCTTCGACTGTCAGGCGGGTACGCCGCCTGTCCTGGACGACGCGGTAGGCTGTACGATCGATAGCTGTGACGAGGTTACGGACCAGGTCGTTCACAGCCCGGATGACACCGCGTGCAGCGATGGTCTCTTCTGCAATGGCGCGGAAGTCTGTGACGCGCTGCTGGATTGTCAGGCCGGAACGCCACCGGTGGTCGATGATGGTGTCGCGTGTACCGTGGACGTCTGCGATGAGGCTACGGCACAGGTGCTCCACACCGCGGACGACACGGTTTGCGACGACGCACTCTTTTGCAACGGAGCAGAGTTCTGTGATGTCACATTGGGCTGCCAGCCGGGGACGCCGCCGTTTCTCGATGACGGTATCGCCTGCACCGTGGATACCTGCGACGAGGTCGCGGATCAGGTCCTGAATACGCCGGATGACACGCTCTGTGACGACGCGCTCTTCTGTAATGGGGCGGAGACCTGTGATCCGGTCCTTGATTGTCAATCGGGTGTTCCGCCAACGACCGATGATGGCGTCTCTTGCACCGTGGATGGCTGTGACGAGACGACGGATACGATCACACACACCCCGAGCGACGCGCTCTGTGACAACGGGCTCTTCTGTGATGGGGCGGAGACCTGCGACCCCGCTCTAGACTGTCAGACCAACCCGCCTCCGAATGTGGATGACGGTATCGCTTGTACCGTCGATACCTGTGATGACGTTACGGGCCAGGTTGTGCATACGCCGGATGATACGCTCTGTGATGACGGCATCATCTGCAACGGGGCTGAGACCTGTGATCCAGCGCTCGGCTGCCAGACGGCCCCCGGTCCGGCCGCGGACGGGACACCCTGTGAGGGCGACTTTTTCTGCACCGTTGGTGATACGTGCAGCGCGGGGGTCTGTGTGCAGGGGGGAACTCCCACCGACTGCTCCGGTGCTACGACGGCGTGTACGATCGGCGTCTGCAACGAGACTGCGGATACCTGTGATGCCGTTCCCGTTGCCGACGGTACCTCGTGCGAGGACGGGAGTCTCTGTACGACCGCGGATGTATGTCAAACCGGAACGTGCGTGGGTGGACCTCCGCCAAACTGTAACGATGGCAACTCGTGTACGAACGACAGCTGCAATCCAGCCATCGGCTGTCTGAACAACCCCGTCACCGACGGTACGGTCTGCAGCGATGACAGTGTGTGTACGACGGGTGACTCCTGCACGGCGGGAGTGTGTACGGGCACGCCGGTCGCCTGCGACGATGGGCTCTTCTGCAACGGCGCGGAGACGTGTGACCCCGTACTGGGCTGCCAGGCCGGGACTCCACCGGTGGTGGATGATGGCGTCGCCTGTACGATCGATGGCTGTGATGAGGCCACTGACACGGTGCAGAACGTCCCGGACGACACCCTCTGTTCGGACGGGCTTTTCTGTAATGGCAACGAGTTCTGTGACCCGCTGCTCGATTGCCAAGCGGGTACGCCGCCCACGATCGACGACGGCGTGGGTTGCACAATTGATAGTTGTGATGAGGTAGGGGACCAGGTCGTTCATAGCCCGACCGCGTCGCTCTGCGACGATGGGCTCTTCTGCAACGGAGCCGAGGTTTGTGATCCGCTTCTGGATTGCCAGGCGGGTACGCCGCCCACGATCGATGATGGCGTTGCGTGCACCGTCGATGGCTGCGACGAGGGCCTGGACCAGGTCGTGCATACGCCGGACGACAACCTCTGTAGCGATGGTCTCTTCTGCAACGGAGCGGAGTTCTGTGATCTTGCCCTGGGCTGCCAGGCTGGAGCGCCGCCCGCGATCGATGATGGCGTCTCCTGTACGAGCGATAGCTGCGACGAGGTCAGCGATCAGGTGCTCCATACACCGGATCAGACGCTGTGCGACGACACGCTCTTCTGCAACGGCACGGAGGTCTGCGATGCAGTCCTGGACTGTCAAGCCGGGGCCCCACCGCCGCTGGATGACGGTGTGGCGTGCACGATAGACACCTGCGACGAGGTCGCGGACCAGATTCTCCACACGCCGGACCAGACCGTCTGCAACGACACTCTCTTCTGCAACGGTCTCGAAACCTGTGATCCTTTGGCCGGGTGTCAATCGGGCCCGGCCCCGACAGTCGATGACGGAATCTCATGCACGATCGACAGCTGCGATGAGGTGGCCGATCAGGTCGTCAACACGCCCACGAACTCGCTTTGCGACGACGGCCTCTTCTGCAACGGAGCCGAGTTCTGCGATCCCACACAGGACTGCCAGTCCGGTACGCCGCCCGCCATCGATGACGGAATCTCGTGCACCATTGACAGCTGCAACGAGGTATCGGACCTGGTCGTCCATACGCCGACGGACTCCCTCTGCGACGATGCTCTGTTCTGCAACGGCGTGGAGTCGTGCGATCCGCTCCTGGACTGCCAAGCGGGAGCACCACCGCTCGTGGACGATGGCATCCTTTGCACCATGGACGTCTGCGACGAAGTTGCCGATCAGGTCCTCCACACGCCTGACAACACCGTTTGCGATGATGCGCTATTCTGCAATGGAGCCGAGAGCTGCGATCCACTCCTGGATTGCCAGCCGGGCGTGCCACCCGTCGTCGATGACGGCGTGAGCTGTACGGCCGATAGCTGCGACGAGACAACGGACCAGGTTCTCCACACGCCAATCGATGCCCTCTGCGACAATGGGCTGTTCTGCGACGGCACGGAGACCTGCGACCCTGTGCTCGACTGCCAGAGCAGTCCCCCGCCCGCCCTTGATGACGGAGTGGCGTGTACGGTGGATGCCTGTGACGACGTCACCGGGCAAGTGACGCACACGCCTAACGACGCACTCTGCGACGATGGTCTGTTCTGCGATGGACTCGAGTTCTGCGATCCGATCCTGGACTGTCAGGCAGGGACGCCTCCCAGCATCGACGATGGCGTCACCTGCACGGTCGATGCATGTGATGAGGTTCTGGACCAGGTCACGCACAGCGCGACGGACTCGCTGTGTAACGACGGCCTCTTCTGCAACGGCGCAGAGACCTGTGATCCGATCCTGGATTGCCAAGCGGGGACGGCGCCGACCGTCGATGACGGAGTGGTGTGCACCGTTGACAGTTGCGATGAGGGGAGCGACCAGATTCTCCACGTACCCGACAACAACATTTGTGACGACGCGCTCTTCTGCAACGGTGCTGAAGTCTGCGATGCGGTCCTGGACTGTCAGCCCGGGGCCCCACCGGCCTTGGACGACGGCGTCTCCTGCACGATCGACGCCTGTGACGAGGTCCTGGACCAGGTCACCCATAGTCCCGACAACACAATCTGTGATGACACGCTGTTCTGCAATGGAACGGAAACCTGCGATCCGACGCTTGGATGCCTGTCTGGGCCGCCACCCACGATCGATGACGGCGTGTCCTGTACCGTCGATAGCTGCGATGAGCTTGCCGATCAGGTGGTTCACACACCCAGTGCTGCGCTCTGCGATGACGGCCTGTTTTGCAACGGCGTTGAGAGCTGCGACCCGATCCTGGACTGTAAGGCCGGCACCGCTCCTACTGTTGACGACGGAATCACGTGTACCATAGACAGCTGCGATGAGGTGGCCGATCAGGTCGTCCATCTGACCGATGACTCACTCTGCGATGACGGGCTCTTCTGCAACGGCGCTGAGACCTGTAGTGGCACATTGGATTGCCAGCCGGGGACCGCGCCCGCTCTGGATGACGGCATCCTGTGTACGGCGGACAGCTGCGATGAGATCGCCGACCAGGTTGTGCACACACCGGACGATACGGTCTGTGATGACGCCCTGTTTTGCAACGGTGCGGAGTTCTGCGATCCAGCTCTGGACTGCCAGCTGGGCACCGCACCGGTCGTTGACGATGGAGTATCCTGCACCGCTGACTCCTGCAACGAGACGCTGGACATAATCGTTCATATCCCGGACGATGCCCTCTGTGACAACGGTCTGGCCTGCGATGGCGTCGAGACCTGCGACGCGGTTCTCGACTGTCAGACAAATGCTCCCCCAGCCGTTGACGACGGTATCTCCTGCACCATCGATAGCTGTGACGATGTAACGGGTCAGGTGACCCATACACCGAGTGACGCTCTCTGCTCGGATGGCCTGTTTTGTAACGGCGCGGAGATCTGCGACCCCGTCTTCGACTGCCAGGCCGGTGCGCCGCCCGTCCTGGACGACGGAATCGCTTGTAGTCTAGATAGCTGCGATGAGATCGCGGACTCGGTCGTCCACACTCCCGTGGACTCGCTCTGCGACGACGGGTTGTTCTGCAACGGCTCGGAGACGTGCAACCTCACGCTCGGATGCCAGGCAGGAACCGCGCCAACCGTGGACGACGGCGTCATTTGCACCGTGGACAGCTGCGACGAGGCGACGGATCAGATCCTGAATGTACCGAATCCAGGGTCGTGTGATGACGGACTGTTCTGCAATGGCACGGAGATCTGTGACCCGGTGCTGGACTGCCAGCCGGGTACCGCTCCAGCGCTGGACGACGGAGTCGCCTGCACGACGGATGGCTGTGATGAGGTGCTGGATCAGGTTGTTCACACAGCCAATCCGTCTATCTGCGACGACACGCTGTTCTGCAATGGCGTGGAGGTGTGTGATCTTGTCCTGGATTGCCAGCCCGGAAGTGCGCCCGTTGTGGATGATGGCGTTGCGTGTACGATCGATAGCTGCGATGAGATCGGTGGTCAGATCGTCCATACACCTACGGACGCAATCTGTGACGACGGGTTGTTCTGCAACGGCGCCGAGTTCTGTGACTTGGCCTTCGACTGTCAGGCGGGAACCCCCCCCGTGGTTGATGACGGAGTCCTCTGCACGATCGACAGCTGCGATGAGATCGGGGACGTCATCGTGCACATCGCGGATGACTCTCTTTGCGACGATGGTCTATTCTGTAATGGAGCGGAGAGCTGTGATGCCGTGCTGGACTGCCAGGCGGGGCTCGCGCCGACCGTAGACGATGGGGTGCTCTGCACCGCAGACGGCTGCGATGAAGTCAATGATGTCGTTGTCCATGTCCCGGACAGCTCGATTTGCGATGACGCGCTGTTCTGCAACGGCACAGAGTTCTGCGACCCGACTCTCGACTGCCAGGCGGGCGCAGCGCCGCAGGTTGACGACGGCGTCGCGTGTACTACCGACAGCTGCGACGAGATTGCCGACCAAGTCGTTCATGTAGCCAGCGATGCGAGTTGCGACGACGGGCTGTTCTGCAACGGTACGGAGTTCTGCGATCCGATTGTGGATTGCCAGAGTGGCAGTGCGCCAGCCGTCGATGACGGTGTGGCCTGTACGATCGATAGCTGCGACGAGATCACGGATCAGGTGGTGCACACGCCAACCAACTCCATCTGCGACGACACATTGTTCTGCAACGGAGAGGAGATCTGTGATCCGATTCTGGATTGTCAGGCTGGCACTGCTCCCGTTCTCGATGACGGGATCAGCTGTACGATCGACAGCTGCGACGAAGTGGGAGATCGAGTGGTCCATACGCCGACCGACTCCCTCTGTGATGATGCCCTCTTCTGTAACGGCGTAGAGACCTGCGATCCAATTCTCGACTGTCAGTCTGGAGCCGCTCCGGCCGTAGATGACGGAGTGCTGTGTACGGCTGACAGCTGCGATGAGGTGAACGATGTGGTCCTGCACGTGCCAGACAATACGGTGTGTGACGACACATTGTTCTGCAATGGGGCGGAGTTCTGTGACCCGACGCTCGACTGCCAAGCTGGGACGCCTCCGGTGGTGGATGACGGCGTTAGCTGCACGGCAGATAGCTGTGACGAGCTGAACGATGTCGTAGTCCATTCCCCCGATGACACGGTCTGCGACAATGGGCAGGCGTGCGACGGTCTCGAGACCTGCGATCCCGTGTTGGACTGCCAGAGCAACACACCGCCCGCCATCGATGATGGAATCTCGTGCACGATCGACGCGTGCGACGACCTGACGGGTCAGGTGACGCACACGCCCACGGACTCGTTGTGCACGGACGGTCTGTTCTGCAACGGGGCGGAGGTGTGTGATCCGGTGCTGGACTGCCAGCCTGGGACGCCTCCGGTGGTGGACGACGGGGTGGCGTGCACGGTGGACAGCTGTGACGAGGTGTTCGACCAGGTGGTGCACACAGCGACGGACTCGCTCTGCGACAACGGGCTGTTCTGTGACGGGTTGGAGACGTGTGACGCGCTGCTCGGGTGTCAGGCGGGGGCGCCGCCGGTGGTGGACGACGGGGTGGCGTGCACGGTGGACCTGTGTGATGACGTGGCAGACGTGGTGACGCACACACCGAACAACGCGGCGTGTGACGACGCGCTCTTCTGCAACGGGTCGGAGACGTGCGATGCGATCCTGGACTGTCAGCCTGGGACGCCGCCGTTGTTGACGGACGGGGTGGCGTGCACGGTGGACACGTGTGACGAGCTGACGGACACGATCGTGCACACGCCGGACAACACGGTGTGTGACGACACCTTGTTCTGCAACGGGTCGGAGATCTGCGATGCGGTGGTGGGGTGTCTGGCGGGGAGTGCGCCGAGCCTCGATGACCTTGTGACGTGCACGATCGACAGCTGTGACGAGGTGAACGACGTCGTGGTGCACACGCCCACGGACGTGTTCTGTGACGACACGCTGTTCTGCAACGGCGTGGAGACGTGCGATCCGATCCTGGACTGCCAGGCGGGGACGCCTCCGAATGCGGACGATGGCGTGGTCTGCACGATCGACAACTGTGATGAGATCTCGGATCAGCTCGTCCATACCCCGAACGATGCCCTCTGTGATGACGCGCTCTTCTGCAACGGCGTGGAGAGCTGCGATCCGATCCTGGACTGTCAGGCGGGGACGCCTCCGGCGCTGGATGACGGGGTGCTGTGCACGTCGGACAGCTGCGACGAGGTGAACGACGTGGTGCTGCACGTGCCGGACGACACGGTGTGTGACGACACGTTGTTCTGCAACGGCGTGGAGTTCTGCGACGCGACCCTGGACTGCCAGGCTGGAGCGGCTCCGGTGGTGGATGACGGGGTGGCGTGCACGAACGATAGCTGCGACGAGGTGAATGACGTCGTGGTGCACACGACGGACGACGCGCTCTGCGACAACGGTCAGGCGTGTGACGGGTTGGAGACGTGCGATGCGTTGCTGGGGTGCCAGAGCAATGCGCCGCCGGCAGTAGACGACGGGATCTCGTGCACGATCGACGCGTGCGACGACCTGACGGGTCAGGTGACGCACACGC
>JBHHVJ010000024.1:0-49019 GCA_046754285.1 Myxococcota bacterium
GGTCCGTTCCTGCTGGGAGCGAGCACGCACGCGGGGGAGGAGGAGGTCCTCCTCAACGTCTGGCGTGAGCTGCGCGACGGCCCGGCTCCGGGACTGCGCCTGATGCTGGCGCCCCGCCATCCCGAGCGGACGGGCCAGGTCTGCGTGAGCGCTCGCCGCCACCACGCGCGCTACGCTCTGCGCTCGGCCGGTGCCGCCGAGGCCGAGGTTGTGATCGTGGACACCGTCGGAGAGCTGGCCTCGCTCTACGCTCTGGCGGAGCTGGTTTTCTGTGGGGGGACGCTTGCGAACGTCGGCGGTCACAATCTCTTCGAGCCCATTCAGGCGGGAAGGGTCGCCGTCATTGGCCCCCACGCGCGCAACCAACGCCACCAGGTTCAGCTCCTGCGTCCCCTGGGCGTCTTGCACGAGGTGGGGGACGCACGCACTTTGCGGGAGATGCTTTTTCGACTCTGGGAAGATCCCAAGCGCAACGAGCCTGCCGAGGCCGCACGGGAGGTTCTCGAGCGGCACCGGGGTGCGGCGCGGCGGGCGGCCGATCTCGTGCTGGAGCTGAGCGCGTCCGATGCCTGAGTACCTCTGGCGTACGCGGGAGTCCGTGGGTCGCCGGCTGCTGCTGGCGCCGCTGGAGCTGGCGGAGTGGCCCTACCGTCTCGGAGCCTGGCTCAACCGTGCGCTCTACGAGCGGGGCATGCGCGCCCGCGTCCGTCTGCCCGCCCGCGTGATCTCGATCGGCAACCCGACCGTGGGTGGCTCGGGCAAGACCCCCCTCGTGGCCTGGCTGGCGGGCCGTCTGCGCGAGCGCGGGGAGAAAGTCGCCGTTCTGTGTCGCGGGATCGGGGGAGCGCGTGGCCAGGGGGTCAACGTGGTCTCGGACGGGGATCGTGTGCTGCTCTCACCGACCGACGTCGGGGACGAGCCGGTCTGGCTGGCCGCCTGCGTCCCCGGTGTGCCGGTGCTCGCGGGGCGCAGCCGCGTCGCGCTGGGACTGCGAGCCTCCGCGGTCTTCGGGGCAGAGATTCTGTTGCTCGATGACGGCTTCCAACACCACCGCGTTCATCGAGACCTGGACCTCGTCTGCATCGATGCACGCGTGCGGCTCGGCAACGGCCACGTGCTGCCGCGCGGGCCTCTGCGCGAGCCCCTGGGCGCTCTGCGGCGGGCGGACGCCCTCGTCTGGACCCGCGCTCCGGTCCGCGAGCAGACCTCGGAGCCCGACGATCCGTGGCTGCCTCCCGAGCTGCCACGCTTTCGGGTTCGAATGGTCCCCCGCGGTCTGCGTCGGATCGGCGCGCCGGGGTGGGTCCCCACTGCGGAGCTGGCCGACCGGAAGGTCGGGGTGCTGGCGGCCATCGCCCGACCCCAGGCGTTCGAGCGGAGCTTGCGCGAGCTCGGGGCCGAGCCGGTGGCGCGCTCGCTGCACCCGGACCACCACTTCTACACCCGGGCCGACATCGAGGCCCTCGACCCCAAGCTCCTCTGGGTCACGACCGCCAAGGACGCGATCAAGATCCCGGCGAGCTGGGTTCGTCGCCGCCGTGTGATGGTGCTGGAGGAGCAGGTGGAGCCCTGTCCCGGCCCCGGGCTGGTCGACTGGATCTGTGAGCGCCACGGGCCGGTGGGGTGGGTGGGATGAAGCTCGGCTACCGGCTCGAGTACTACGGCTTCCGGCTGGGGGCCACGGCAGTGCGGTGGCTGCCCCTGTCTGCGTCCCAGCGCTTCGCTGCCTGGATCGCCGAGCGGAGCTTTGCTCGCGGAGGAAAGCGCGTCCGCTACACGCTCGCCAATCTCCGGCTCTGTTTTCCAGAGCTCTCCGAGCGCGAACGCTACGAGATCGGGCGCGTGAGCTACATCCATCTGGCGTGGAACGCGGTCGACTTCATGCGGCTGGGGAGCTGGTCGGAGCAGGAGATTCGCCGTCGCTTCCGGCTCGAAGGGGTCGAGCACTACCAGGCCGCTCTCGCGGAAGGTCGTGGCGTGATGCTGCTTACGCTCCACCTGGGTAACTTCGAGCTGGGGGCCCTCGGAGCGCCACTGTACGGTGTCGGAGCTACCTGGGTCGGGCGGCCGATGTCGAACACGCAGCTCTACCGATACCTGAGCCGCCAGCGCACCCGGACGGGTGGGGGTCTGATCGGAAAGCGAAACATCGCGCCCTCGATCCTGCGCGTGTTGCGCAAGGGTGGGGCCGTCGGAATCCTCAACGACCAGTACACACGGCGCTCGCAGGGGGTCTTCGCGCCGTTCTTCGGGCTGCGTTGCTCGACCTCTCCAGGCGTGGCGATGCTGGCACTGCGCTCGGGCGCCCTCGTGCTTCCCACGTACGTGGTTCGCGATGCGCCGGATCACCACACCGGACGCATCCTCCCGCCGCTCAAGCTGGAGCTCAGCGGCGATCGTCGGTTGGACATCGCGGCGATCACGGCGGCCTGCAACGAAGCCTATGAGTCCATCATCCGTCGCCACCCGGACCAGTACTGGTGGTTTACGCGTCGCTTCCGCCACAGCCCCGATCTGGATCGGGATCCCTACGACGACGCGCCCCCGTCCAGCGCCGGCTGACGGTCGTGCTATTCTGCGCGCCATGTCGCTCGCCGATCGCAGCCTTGACGGACCGCCCCTGGAGCCGGGCGAGCTTCTCGGGGTGCTGCGCGATGAGATCGCTCTGCTCCCTCTGCTGCACGAGGCTTTCCGCGTGCGCGAGAGATTCTTCGGCCGGCGAGTCCAGATCCACATCCTGAACAACGCGCGCAACGCACGCTGCCCGGAAGACTGTGGCTACTGCTCGCAGTCGCGAATCAGCGAGGCGCCGCTGCGGCCGTACGAGTGGAAGTCCCGCGAGGAGCTGATTGAGGAGGCCCGCGCCGCGCAGGCCGCCGGAGCCTACCGCTACTGCATGGTGGCCAGCGGACGAGGCCTCACCGAACGACAGCTCCGGGAGCTGGCCGAGAACGTTCGAGCCATCAGGCGCGAGGTTCCGGTTCGCATCTGTGTCTCGGTCGGTCTCTTGGACGAGGCCGCGGCGGACCGCCTGCGCGAGGCGGGCGTGGACCGGCTCAACCACAACCTGAACACGAGCGAGCGGCACTATCCGTCGATCTGCTCTACCCACCGCTACGCGGACCGCATCGCTACGCTCCAGGCAGCGCGTGCCGCCGGGCTGGACGCGTGCAGCGGGATGATCTTGGGGATGGGCGAGTCGGATGAGGACGTGGTGGAGGTCGCCTGCCGCCTCCGTGAGCTCGAGGTGCCCTCCATTCCGGTCAACTTCCTGATCCCGATCGAGGGCAACCCGCTGCGCTCCGATGGCACGCTCACGCCCGAGCGCTGCCTGCGCGTGCTGGCGCTGTTCCGACTGGCGAACCCGCGCGCCGAGATTCGGGCCGCGGGCGGCCGCGAGGGCCATCTGCGGGCCCTGGAGCCCCTGGCCCTGTACCCGGCCAACAGCCTCTTCGTGGAGGGCTACCTCACGACACGCGGGAAGGCCGCGCAGGACACCTACCGGATGATCCGCGACGCCGGGTTCGTGATCGAGCGGCCCGATGGCGGGGTGGCGGACTGGCGGGAGCTCGGGCTCGACGATGCGTTTCGGGTCGAGGGGACCGAGCGGGTCCTGCGCCCGGAGGTGCTGGCTCCCAGAGCCTAGCCCCGGCCCCAGGAGTGGGTTCCGGACGCTGGGGGCGTTTGATACCCTCCTCGCCTCGACCCGCCCGCCAGCTGGGGAGATCCCTTCCCGCCCCCGAACAGGAGGATCCGTTGCGACCGATGCAGGAAGTCGTCATCGGCGAGCTGACCCGCAAACCCGTACGGATCGGGCGCGGCCGGCCGCTCGCGTGGATCGCGGGCCCCTGCGTTCTGGAGGACCAGCGGACCATGGCGGTGGCCGCCGAGCGGCTGAAGAAGCTCTCCGAAAAGCTCGACGTGGGCATCGTCTTCAAATCCTCCTTCGAGAAGGACAACCGCAGTTCCGCCGAGTTCTACTCCGGGCCGGGGATCGACGAGGGCCTGGAGCTGCTCGCCTGGATCCGGAAGGAGTTCGAGCTTCCCGTCCTCTCCGATGTGCATCGCGTGGACGACGTCGCGGCCGCCGCGGAGGTGCTCGACGTCATCCAGATTCCTGCCTTTCTGTGCCAGCAGACGAGCCTGGTGCTCGCCGCCGGCGAGAGCGGCAAGGTCGTGAACGTGAAGAAGGGTCAATTCCTCACCCCCGAGGGGATGTCGAGCCCGGTGGGGAAGCTCGAGCGAAGCGGCAATCGGCGCATCCTGCTGACGGAGCGGGGCGTGTGCTTCGGGTACAACCAGCTCGTGGCCGACATGACCTCGATCCCGCTCATGCAGGGGCTCGGCTACCCGGTCGTCTTCGACGCCGGCCACCAGGTCCGACGCTACGGCATGCCGAGCTCCGATCCGAACGGGGGTGCGCCGGAGTTCATCCCCCTGCTCATCCGCGCGGCGATCGCGGCCGGCACGAACGCGATCTTCCTCGAGACTCACCCGTCCCCGCCTCAGGCCCTCTGCGACGCCGCCAGCCAGTACCCGCTGGAGCAGATGGAGGATCTCATTGCCCGCAGTGCCGAGCTCGCCGAGCTGATCCGGGCCCAGGGGTGCGCGTGAGCGGCCGTATCGACCCCGAGCTGCTCGCCATCCTGGTCTGCCCCCGCTGCAAGGGCGGGCTCGAGGTGCGGCGGAACGCCGAGGGCGAGGAGGCCTTCCTGGACTGCCCCGCCTGCAGGCTGGCCTATCCCGTCGAAGATGGGATCCCGGTCATGCTGGTCGAGGAGGCCCAGCCTCTGGGATGAGCGCCCGGATCGGACCGTAGCTCGCTGTCCGCGGTGGATCTCGACCGGGGCCGAGCAGGGAGCACCACAATGGGCAAGGACCAGACCGCGTGGATCTCGCGCCTCTTCTACGTGGGCGCGGTCTTCAACTGGCTCGTCACGGTGGGATCAATCCTCGACCCGGTGGCGAGCAGCGAGCTCTTCGGCATCGAGCCCCCGCGTTACCCCTTCCTGCTGCGGATCTGGGCGGGCATGGCGTTTCTGTTCGGATGCATGTTCCTGGACATCGCACGCGACCCCCTCGGAAAGCGCGCGCTGATTCCGTACGCCTGGGCCGAGAAGGCGGTCTCGGCCGTCTCCGTGACGGTCGGGGCGGTGTGGGGACACGCGCCGCTGGTGCTCCTTCTCATGGTCGTCGTGACCGACTGGATCTGGATTCCCCCGTTTCTCGCGGCCGACTGCCGGCTGCGTCGCATCGCGGCCGAGCGAGGTCCGGATGCGGAAGGCGATCAGGGGACCGGGGTCGCCGGCGAGTCCGGACGGGGAGCGGCCACGCGTCGGAGCGGGTAGCTCAGACCGTGCGCCCGGAGCTTGAAGCGCTCCCAGCGGACGTGTGCTCGCAGCTCGGCCCGCAGAGCCCGGTTTCCCGCGGTGTAGGCCCCCACGAATGCGGCCAGCTCCCGGCGTCCGAGCGGACGGGGAAGCAGGCCCGCCTTGACCGCCGATCGTGCCATCCGGCCCAGGTTCCGGGCGCGGCAGGCCGTGGGCAGCGTGCCGCGCGGGTGGAAGCGAGCGCCGTCGAGATCGACCACCACCACCCGGCGTGGCGTCCCCTGCGTGATCAGGACGTTGCGCAGCTGCAGGTCGCGGTGCTCCACCCCCGCATCGTGAAGGCGTCGAATCGCCTCAGCTACCTCGCGCAGCAGGTGGCGCCGCTCGCGCGCATCCCCGCAGGCCCGGAGCGCCTCGAGAAGATCGTGTGCCTGACACTCGCGGCGGGTCCCGATCAGCGCCGACCAGAACGGACCGAGCACGGGCCACAGCACCACGCAGAGTGCGTGCGGAACCGGGGCTCCGGCAGCCTCGGCCCGCGCGGTGACCTCGAGCTCACGTAGCGCGCGGCCGGGCCCGAGGAACAGCGTTCCCGTGAGCTTGCCCAGCGCGCCGCCATGCCGGTAGCGCCGCAGCAGAACCTGCGTGTCCTCGCTAAGAGGAACGATTGGCGTCGTTCCCCGGCCGCCCGGCGCCGCGCGAGCAAAGAGGGACGTGCGGACGGCGGGCTCGGCCAGACGGAGGCGCACGAGGTCACGGCGCAGCCCCTCGTCGAGGACCAGCCAGGTTCCCCCCGCGCGGTGCACGACATAGCCCCGCGGAACGGTTCGCAGGCGTCGGTGCATCAGGAGTCGCCCCGGATCGAGCGACGCATCAGCACGAGGGCGAGGACGAGAACCAGCGCGTTCGCCGCCCACATCCCGAGCCAGGTGGGCAGCCAGTGCCGCTCGCCGGCGAGCTCGCCGGCCGTGAACAGAAGCCAGTACAGCCCCATCAGGCCGACCGCCGTGAGGGCGCCCGCCGAGCGACCGGAACGGAGTGGTCGAATGCCGAGCGGCACCGAGAGCAGCGTGAGCAGGACGCAGGCGAACGGGAAGGCCACACGCCGGTGGATCTGGAGCTCGATGGCCGTGCGGCCCTCACGGTCTCGTAGCCGGATCGGCTCCCCCTGGCGGGCTCGGCGGCGCAGGTCCAGGAGTGCGGGCATCGTGAGCTCGCGGGCTCGCGTGCCGCGGTCGATGTAGCCCGACAGGTCGATGGATGTGCGCATCTCCACGAAGCGAATCCTTCGGTACCGCTCCGATCCCGACTCTGAAAAGTGCACGGAGCCGTCGATCAGCTTCACGCCGACGCTCTCGGCCGTCGGACCGTCCGAGATGATTCCGCAGCGGGCGGCGATGTAGAGGGTTCGCCGTGGGTCGCTGAAGTCTCCGATCAGGACGCCGGAGAGCGGACAGGTCTCGTCGCCGAGGTCATGGACGTAGAGGGTCCGCTTGCCGAGCGAGCGGAAGCGACCCGGCTCCGCCAGCTTGACCGAGCTCGCCATCTCTCGCACGAGATGCTTCATGCGCTCGTAGCTTCGCGGCTCCAGCTCGAAGAGGAGGTAGGCCGTGAGTGTGGCCGCGATCGCGCCGAGAGCCAGGACCGGCGGGAGCAGGCGCGGGACGCTGATCCCCGACGCGCGCATCGCGATGATCTCCCCGTCCGCGGACATGCGCCCGAAGGCGAGCAGCACCCCGAGCAGCAGCGACGTCGGAATCGCGTAGGAGAGGTAGGTGGGCAGGATCACGCCCATCAGCTCCATGAGCCCGGAGAGCCCCACGCCGGCCGCCAGCAGGTCCTCCAGAAAGCGGAGGGTGTTCTGCACGACCAGGAGCAGGGTGAAGACGAAAAGACCGAGCAGCGTGTAGAGCAGGACGTCGCGCAGGATGTAGCGCCAGAGGATGCGGGGGGCGACCATGGGTGCCGAATGCTATCGACTTGCCGCAGGGGCGCCAATGCGTAGCACGGGATCCCGCTCCACCGCCCCCCGCCTCGCGGAGCGGCTCTCGTCGCCGCCACCCGCGCAGCGCATCCTGGTGATTCGCCTCGGTGCGCTGGGCGACGTCGTGCGGACGCGCTTTGCGCTCGAGGGGCTGCGGGCGCTGTACCCCGAGGCCCGAATCGACTGGCTGGTGGAGGATCGCGCGGCGGCTGGGCTCGCGGGCCAGCCTGGACTCCACGAGGTTATCGTGCTGCCGCGGACCGAGCTGCGCTGGCGGCACCCCGGGCACGCTCTGCGAGCGCTCGCGACACTCGTGCGCCGGCTCCGTGAACGCCGCTACGACCTCACGCTCGACTTCCACGGGATTTTCAAGAGCGCCCTTCTGGGCTTCGCGAGCGGCAGCCCCCTGCGGGTGGGCTACGGACGCGGATGGGCTCGGGAGGGCAGCCAGATACTCCTGACCCACCGCGTCCGGGCGTTTCCCACCCGCGCGTCCCGCTTCGCGCGGAACGCGCTGCTTGTGCGTTACCTCGGCGGAGAGGCGCCGTCCCGTCCCCCGGCCCTCGCGCTTCCCCCCGCTCCTTCCGTGCTCGACGGGCTGCCAGAGGCCCCCATCGTTCTTCACCCGGGCACCAGCCCCGCGACCCGCTACAAGCGCTGGGATCCGGCGCGCTATGCCGAGCTCGCGATCGCCCTCGAGCGGCGGCTGGGCGCCGTCAGCCTGGTGAGCTGGGGACCTGTGCCCGGCGAGCGTGAGGTCGCGGAGGAGGTGGTGAGCCGCGCAGAGGGGGCGGCGCGTCTCGCACCGGCTCTGCCGTCTCTTGCTGCCTTGCTCGCGCTGCTTCAGCGCGCCCGGCTCTTCGTGGGGAGCGACTCCGGTCCGATGCACCTCGCCAGCCTGGCGGAGTGCCCCGTCCTCGGTCTATTCGGCCCGACCGACCCCGTGGAGAACGCGCCCTTCGAGGGTGTGCCCAGTGCTCTCCTGCGGCACGATGTGGGGTGCAATCCCTGCCGCAAGGGCTGTCCCGCCCGTAGCTGCATGGCAGCGATCGAGGTGGAAGAGGTTCTCGCAGCCGCTCTCGAGCTCGTTGCCGTCCCCCAGGCCGTGGATTAGAGTTGCCCAGGAGCCCCGGGTCTCATTGTAAATGCAAGTAGAAAAAGAGAAAATCCTGGTCGTCCTGCCCAACCACCTGGGCGATGTGGTGATGGCGACCCCGGCCCTCAGGTCCCTCCGGGCCGGGCATCCCGACGCCCAAATCGCGGTTCTGGTGCGCGAGCGCCTGGCCGGGGTGCTCGGTGGCTGCCCGTGGATCGACCGCATCCACACGCACACGCTCTACGAGACCTCGCGCGGGCTGCGTCGCATCCTGCGGCGGATCGCGCTCGGCCGCGCCTTCCGTGGCGCGAGCTCCGTGGTCGTGCTTCCCAACTCGTTCTCGGGAGCGCTGCTGGCAGTGGCGACGGGGGCGCCTCGGCGGATCGGCTACCGACGGGGAGGGCGCGCCTGGCTGCTGAGCGATGCGCTGCCTCCGCCGCGCGAGAACGGGCGGCCCGTGCCCGTCGCGATGGAGCGCTACTACCTGGACCTGGTGCGTCCCCTCGGCTGCCCCGACACCGGGACCGGACTCGAGCTCTTCACGGAGCCCGAAGCCGAGGCGGCCTGCGAGCGGCTCCTGGCCTCCCACGGCATCGACGGCGAACGCCCGCTCGTCTGTCTGGCACCGGGGGCGGGCTACGGTCCGGCCAAGATCTGGCCTCTGCCCTATGTGGCGGAATTCGCGGCCAAGCTGCAGGCCGATGGGGTGGCGCTCGCGCTGGTCCACGGGCCCGGCGAGGAGGCCCTCGCGGACGAGATCTGCGCGCGCTGCAGCCCCCCGCCGGCCCGACTCGGTGGCGAGGCCATGGATCTCGCGCGGCTCAAGTCGGTGATCTCTCGCGCCAGCCTGCTCGTCTGCAACGACGCCGGGGCACGCCACATCGCGGCGGCCTTCCGGGTTCCGGCGCTGGTGCTGATGGGCCCCACGAGCCTTCGCTACACGAACCTCAACCTGGAGCGTACCCGGCTGCTCCGGGAGCCCGTGGAGTGCTCGCCCTGCCAGCTCAAGGTCTGTCCGATCGACCATCGCTGCATGACCCGCCTGCGGCCGTCGCGGGTTCTCGAAGAGGCCCGCGCCGCGCTGCGCGACGAGAGCTGGCGCGGGGATGTGGAGCTGGAGCTGCGGAGCTGATGGGCGCGCTCGATCTCTCGATCGTGATCGTGGCGTGGAACGTGCGCGATCTCGTGCTCGACTGTCTGGCGTCGATCCGCGACGCGCAGCTGGAGCTCGGCTACGAGGTGATCGTCGTGGACAACGGCTCGGGCGACGGCACGGTGTCGGCGGTGCGTCGCCAGTTCCCCGAAGCGCAGGTGATCGCACTGCCGCGCAACATCGGCTTCGCGGCGGGGAACAATCAGGGGCTGCTCAAAGCGAACGGGCGCTACGCGCTCCTTCTCAACAGCGACACGATCGTGCTTTCAGGCGCCTTGGAGCGCTGCGTCCGCTATCTCGACGATCATCCCGAGGTGGCCGTCGTAGGACCCCAGCTCCTGAACCCCGATCGCAGCAAGCAGAACTGCATTCACAGCTCTCCGACCCTGCTCTCGGAGATCGTCTCGCAGTCGATTCTGCGTCGCCTCTTCCCGCGGCGCTATCCAAGCAAGCGCGTGAGCTACACGGCCCCGATCGAGGTCGAAGCCGTGCTCGGCGCCTGCCTCTTCGTACGCCACGAGGTGATCACGCAGATCGGACCGATCGATGAGGACTACTTCTTCTTCTTGGAAGAGACCGATTGGTGCCATCGCATGCGCCAATGCGGCTGGAAGGTCGTGCACCTTCCCGACGCGCACGTGATCCATCTCTACGGAGAGTCGACGAAGAAGAAGGTCCCGTTGGCCACCCGAATCGAGTACTACCGGAGCCGCTACACGTTCTTTCGCAAGAACCGTGGCCCGCTTGCGAACCGAGCGCTCTCGTTCGTCGTGCTCACGAAGATTTTGATCGGATGCGTCGTGGGTGGACGCCGCCACGCGGACTACCGAGCGCTGCTGGCGTGGCACCGGAGCGGCCGGCCGGCGGTCGCAGGACTGGGAGGTGAACGATGAAGGTGCTGGTCACGGGAGGGGCGGGCTTCATCGGCTCGCACCTCGTCGATGCGCTGCTGGCCGAGGGCCACGAGGTTCGGGTGCTCGACGCGCTCGATCCCCAGGTGCACGGGCGCGGGGAACGCTGGCCCGAGTACCTTGCCACCGACGCTGAACGGATCCTGGGCGACGTACGGGATCCGGACGCCGTGCGCCGGGTGCTCGATGGAGTCGAGGTCGTCTTCCATCAGGCAGCGGCGGTCGGGGTCGGGCAGTCGATGTACGAGATCGAGCGCTACGTGTCGGTCAACTCGCTCGGAGCCGCGGTCTTGCTCGAGGCGATTGCGGCCCGTGGCGGCCGCGTGGAGCGAATGATCGTGGCGTCCTCGATGTCGCTCTACGGGGAAGGGGCTTACCTGGATGAGGACGGCCGTGCGGTCCATCCGCGTCTGCGGCCCGAGACCCAGCTCGAGCGCCGCGAGTGGGAGCTGCGGGACGAGCAGGGCCGTGTGCTGAGGCCTGTCCCGACACCGGAAACCAAGCCTCCGCTTCCCACGTCGGTCTATGCGGTGACGAAGCGGGATCATGAGGAGCTCTTTCTGTCCGTGGGTGCGGCCTACCGGATCCCGACCATCGCGCTGCGCTACTTCAACGTCTACGGCTCGCGTCAGGCGCTCTCCAACCCGTACACCGGGGTCGCGGCGATCTTCAGCTCCCGCTTGCTGAACGGAAGTCCACCGCTCGTCAACGAGGATGGGGCCCAGTCGCGGGACTTCGTACACGTCTCGGACATCGTGCAGGCGAATCTGCTGGCCATGCGCTGCTCCGCCGATGAGGGGCGCGTCTACAACGTGGGGACCGGAAGGCCGACCACCGTGTGCCAGGTGGCCGAGTGGCTCGCCGCACGGCTGGGTCTCGATGTCGAGCCGCAGATTACCCGGCGCTTCCGCGCCGGCGACATCCGACACTGCTACGCCGATATCGAGCTCGCCCGGCGGGAGCTTGGCTACGCACCGCGGGTTCGCTTCGAGGACGACGGTCTCGATGAGTTGATTGCCTTCGTGCGGGAGCAGCAGCCCGAGGATCACGTGGAGCGGGCCACCGAGGAGCTGCTCAAGCGAGGTCTGGCTCGATGAGCGACGCGGCACGCTTGCGGGCCC
Source organism: Myxococcota bacterium (assembly GCA_046754285.1). Lineage (GTDB taxonomy): Bacteria > Myxococcota_A > UBA9160 > SZUA-336 > SZUA-336 > JBHHVJ01. Next base: position 11,596 of record JBHHVJ010000024.1, read on the forward strand.
TCACCGAGCGCTTCGCGGGGCTCCGGGTCGGCGTGCTGGGCGATCTGATCCTCGACCGCTACGTCTGGGGCAGCGTGGAGCGGATCTCGCCGGAGGCGCCGGTCCCCGTGGTTCGCGTAGACCACGAGTCCGTCATGCTGGGGGGGGCCGGAAACGTCGCGCGGAACCTGGCGAGCCTCGGGGCGCGCGTCTGGCTGGCCGCGGTGACCGGCGACGACGATCCCGCGAGGGAGATCACACGCCTGTGCGCACGCTGGAAGATCGATGCGGGGGGTGTGATCGCCGATGCCAGCCGGCCGACAACCCTCAAGACGCGCGTGATCGCACGTGCCCAGCAGGTCGTGCGCTACGACCGCGAGACCGAGCGACCGATCGCGGCGGCGGTCGTCGACGATCTTCTCGAGGGTCTGCGCGCCCAGGCGGGCCAGCTCGACGGCGTGATCGTGGAGGACTACGGCAAGGGGCTGCTCACGCTCGACGTACTTCGCGAGGCGATGGCGATCTTTGGCGAGCACGAGGTCGCCGTCTTTGTCGACCCGAAAGAGGGGGAGTGGGAGATCTACCGGGGCGCGGAGCTGGTCAAGCCCAACCTTCGCGAAGCCGAGCAGATCCTCCGGCTCCGCGTGCAGGGGGAGGCGGATCTCGAGCGGCTGGGGCAGAAGCTTCTCGAGCGGACCGGCGTGCGGAATGTGGCCATCACGCGCGGGGAGGGTGGGATCTCGATCTTCTCGCGCAGCGAGGGAGTCCATCACGTCCCGACCGTCTCCCGTCCCGTGGCCGACGTGGCCGGCGCCGGCGACACGGCGATCGCGACGCTCACGCTGGCCCGCCTCGCCGGGGCTTCCTGGCGCGAGGCGGCCGAGCTGGCCAACGCCGCCGCGGGGTTCGTCGTCGCGATCCCGGGCACGGCCACGCTCACGCCGGAGGATCTGCTCCGATCGTTCGGGGCGTCCGCGTGAGCTCGGGGAGCCCTCGGCTGCGCTCGATGACCGGCTTCGGTCGGGGTGAGGCCCCGGTGGGACGCCGTCGCCTCGCGGTGGAGCTCCGCGCCGTCAACGGGCGCTTCCTGGAGCTTCGGGTCCGTCTGCCCCGCGAGCTCGTGGCGCTCGAGGCGCAGGTCCGAGAGCGGGCGTCCCGCTACTTTGCGCGCGGCCAGATCGAGATCACGGTCCGGAGTCCGGGGGCCGCCGCAGGGGGGGCGCTGGCCGACGTCGACGTCGAGGCAGGCGTGCTCTACGCGCAGGGCGCGGAGCGACTGCGTGAGGCCCTCGGGCTGGCGGGTGCGCTGGAGCTCTCGACGTTGCTGCGGCTGCCGGGAGTTGCCGTCCAGCGTGAGCCGGAGCTGGAGCCGGACCAGGTGGCCGCGCCATTGCTCGAGGCGCTCGAGCGGGCCTGCCGGGGCGCGCTCGCGATGCGCGAGCGTGAGGGGGCCGAGCTCGAGGCCGAGCTGCGTATGCGGCTCGGCACGCTGGAGACCCTGGTTACGCAGATCGCCGGCCGTGCCGAAGAGGTCTTCAGGGGCGTGCGGGAGCGCCTCGAGAAGCGGCTGGCCGCGCTGGCTCCCGAGATCGAGGTCGATCCGGCGCGCATCGCTCAGGAGGTCGTGCTCTACGCGGACCGCATGGACGTCACCGAGGAGATCGTGCGCCTGCGCAGCCACCTCGCGCAGTTTGGAGAGACGCTCGAGGCCGAGGCCCCGGTGGGCCGCAAGCTGGAGTTCCTGCTCCAGGAGCTCGGCCGCGAGGCGAACACGATCGGCTCCAAGGGTGCCGATGCGCCGCTCGCCCAGCTCGTCGTGGAGCTCAAGACGGAGCTCGAGAAGCTCCGTGAGCAGGTGCTGAACGTCGAGTGAGGTTGCTCAACGTCGGGTACGGCAACGTCGTGGTGGCCGCGCGGGTCGTGGCCGTGGTCGGTCCGAGTGCCGCGCCCATTCGACGCCTGCGCGAGGAGGCCCGTGAGCGCGGCAAGCTCGTAGACGCCACGCAGGGCCGCAAGACCCGTTCCGTGATCGTGACGGACTCCGATCACGTCGTGCTCTCGGCGGTGCAGGCGGAGACCATCGCGCAACGGCTCGCCGGAAGCCCGGAGGAGTCCGACGAGCGATGAGCGAGCGTCCGCTGCGCAGAGGCGTTGCCTTCGTCGTCTCGGGGCCGTCGGGCGTGGGAAAGAGCTCGCTCCTGCGGCGAGTGCTCGAGCACGATCCGGCCGTCCGCTTCTCCGTCTCCCACACCACCCGCGCGCCGCGTGAGGGCGAGCAGGACGGCCGTGACTACGTCTTCGTGGACGAGAAGCGCTTTCGCGAGCTCGTCGACGAGGACGCCTTCCTGGAGTGGGCCGAGTACCAGGGCCATCTCTACGGCACGAGCCTGGCAGCGGTGTCGAATCCCACCGCGGCGGGCTACGATCTCATCCTCGAGGTCGAGGTCCAGGGCGCCCGTCAGCTCCGGGAACGTCTCTCGGATGCGGTCTTCGTCTTCCTGATCCCTCCCTCCCTCGAAGAGCTCGAAGCGCGCCTGCGAGGGCGGGGCTCCGACGAGGAGGACGTGGTCCGCAAGCGCTTGGAGCGTGCCCGGAGCGAGCTGCGTGAGATCCATCGGTACCACTACGTCGTCGTGAACGAGAGGCTCGAGAACGCCGTGAGGGCGCTTCTGGCGATCATCGAGGCCAGCCGCCACGAGCGGGAGCGCGTGCTCCCTCTCTGGCGCGATCGCTTCGAATTCGGCTGAGTGGGAGACGCAAGAAGCACGAGCGCGCATGGCACGGATCAATGAGATCGTCGAGATGGTTCAGGAATGCTTCCCCGATGCGGATACGGGGTTGCTCCAGAAGGCGTACGTCTACTCAGCCAAGGTTCACCAGGGTCAGCTCCGCCTCTCCGGGGAGCCCTACCTCACCCATCCCCTCGCCGTGGCCGAGATCCTCGCCCGGATGCGGCTCGACCCGCTCACCGTGGCGGTGGGGCTCCTGCACGACACGGTCGAGGACACGCTGGCGACCGAGGAGGAGATCGCGCGCGAGTTCGGTGAGGAAGTTCGCGAGCTCGTCGTCGGGCTCACCAAGATCAGCAAGATCGAGTTCTCCTCCCGCGAGGAGCAGCAGGCCGAGAACTTTCGAAAGATGCTGCTCGCGATGTCCAGGGACATCCGCATCATCCTGATCAAGCTGGCCGACCGGCTGCACAACATGCAGACCCTCGAGTACATGTCCGAGGACTCCCGTCGCCGGATCTCCACCGAGACCCTGGACATCTACGCACCTCTTGCACATCGCCTCGGCATCTACTGGATGAAGGAGGAGCTCGAGGAGCGGGCCTTCCAGGAGGTCTACCCCGAGGTCTTCGCAGACATTCACCGGAGGATTCAGGGCGCGCGCCGGCAGCGCGAACGGTACGTCGAAGAGGTACGCAGCCGGCTCTCGGCGGTGCTCGAAGAGAACAGCCTGAGAGGTGAAGTCACGGGTCGACTGAAGGAGGTCTACAGCCTCTACAAGAAGATGCGGGAGCAGGAGATCGATCTCGACGAGATCTACGACCTGATCGCCTTCCGCGTGATCGTCGACGGGACCGCGGCCACATGCTACGAGGTGCTCGGCCTCGCGCACGGACTCTGGAAGCCCGTGCCGGGACGCTTCAAGGACTACGTGGCCATGCCCAAGCCCAACGGCTATCAGAGCCTCCATACGACGGTGATCGGCCCCTTCGGGGAGCGCATGGAGGTCCAGATCCGCACGCAGGAGATGCACCGGGTCGCGGAGATGGGCATTGCGGCACACTGGAAGTACAAGCAGGGAGCAGAAGCCAAGGCGTCCCATGAGCAGCAGTTTGCCTGGCTGCGGCAGCTTCTGGAGTGGCAGCAGCATCTGAAGGATCCGAACGAGTTCCTCGAGACCGTGCGCGTCGATCTCTTTCCGGACGAGGTCTACGTGTTCACCCCGCAGGGGGACGTCCATGCACTGCCGGCCGGAGCGACCGCGATCGACTTCGCGTACGCCGTCCATACGGAGATCGGGAACCACTGTGCGGGGGCCCGAGTGAACGGCCAGCTCGTACCCCTGCGTCACCGCCTCCGCAACGGCGACACCGTCGAGATCATCCGCTCCCCGCATCAGCGGCCCCGCCAGGAGTGGCTCGACCACGTGGTGACCGGGCGTGCGCGCAGCCGCATCCGCCACTACCTCAAGAGCCAGCAGGTACAGGACGCCCAGAAGCTCGGTCGGGAGCTGCTGAGGCGGGAGCTGCAGAAGCGCTCGGGGAGCTACGAGCGGTTGAGCAAGCGGGGGGAGCTCCGGCGGGTCGCGCGTGAGCTCCGCTACCGTGATCTCGACGCCATGCTCCAGGCGATCGCGTACGGCAAGCTCCAGGCCCGCGAGGTGGCCCGCAAGCTGGTGGGCGGTGGTGAGGCGCCCACGCCCTCGATCCTCGACAAGGTGCTGCGGCCGCTGCGCGGCCCCGCCGGTGTCCAGGTGGACGGAATGGACCACGTGCTGGTGCGGTTCGCCCAGTGCTGCTCGCCCGTTCCGGGGGACCCCGTGATGGGCTTCATCACCCGTGGACGGGGCGTCACGGTCCACACGCGCGACTGCCGCAAGATCTTCCACCTCGATCCCGAGCGGCGCGTCCGCGTGACCTGGAAAGGCGAGCCGGGCGAGCTCCGCAACGTGCGGGTCCGCCTCGTCTCCGAGGATCGACCCGGACTGCTCGCGGAGGTCACCAACAGGATCAGTGGCCAGGGCGTGAACATCGGAGGCGGCTCCATCGTGACCAAGGGCGACAACCGCGCCATCCAGACTTTCGATCTGGCTGTAAAGGACCGCAAGCACCTCGATACGGTCATGCGTCAGATCTCCAAGATCCGTGGGGTCCTCTCGGTGGAGCGACTGCGCTCTTGACGGTACCCGAGTCGAGGCTGCCGCTGAGCGGTGTGGTGATCTGCCGGAACGAGGCGGCGCAGATCGCGCGCTGTCTCGAATCGCTGAAGCTCTGCGACGAGATCATCGTGGTGGACTCGCACTCGACCGACACCACCCGGGAGATCGCACGTCGTTACACGGATCAGGTGATCGCACAGGACTTTCTGGGCTATCGGGACCAGAAGAACTTCGCGCTCGAGCGAGCCCGGCACGACTGGGTGCTCTGCCTCGATGCGGATGAGGCGCTCTCCCCGGAGCTGGCGAGCGAAATCGAGCGCGTGCTGCGAAACGACGACGGGCGCATCTCCGGCTACCGCCTCGACCGCGTGACGTGCTTCCTGGGCGTCTGGCACGATCGGGGGGAGTGGTACCCGGATCTCCAGCTTCGCTTCTTCCGCCGCTCGCGCGGTCGCTGGGGTGGGGGACAGACGCACGAGAAGGTCGTGATCGAGGGACGGGTCGAGACGCTCCGGGGCCGGCTTCTGCACTGGAACTATCGAAATCTCGCGGAGCACATTCAGGTGATCGATCGCTTCTCGGGTCGGCTCGCGCGCGAGATGTACGCGGCAGGCCGCCGCTTTCGCCTGCGCGATCTACTGCTGCGTCCGCTGTCTCGCTTCTTCAAGGGCTACGTGCTTCGACAGGGCTTTCGCAAGGGCACGCCCGGGCTGCTCGTGTCGATCTCCACCGCCTACTACGTTTTCATGAAGTACGCGAAGCTCTGGGAGCTGGAGCGGCTGGAAGATGCGGGCTCGGGCGCGGGGACACCGGAAGCGCCTTCCGCCCCACGCGAGCCTGCGCGGGTTACAATGCCTCCCTCGTCTAGGGGAGGAACACGATGAAGGTCGATGCGGGTGTGCTTGGGGAGCTCCGGGACGTGCCCGCCCGTGCGCGTGCCTTGGAGGAAGCGGGCTACGACGGCTTGATGACCGCGGAGACGGCCCACGATCCCTTCCTGCCGGTCGTGCTTGCCGCGGAGCACACCGAGCGCGTGGAGCTGATGACCTCCATCGCCGTGGCCTTCGCCCGCACACCGATGTTGCTCGCTGTCCTGGGACACGATCTGAACGCCTACTCCCAGGGTCGCTTCATCCTCGGCCTGGGATCCCAGATCCGAGCCCACGTCACGAAGCGCTTCGGCATGCCGTGGTCCCATCCCGCGCGTCGCATGCGCGAGCTGATTCTGGCGATACGGGCGATCTGGGCCTGCTGGTACGACGGAGAGAAGCTCGACTTCAGGGGCGAGTTCTACACGCACACCCTGATGACGCCGTTCTTCACGCCCACCGACACGCGCCACGGTGCGCCGCCCGTCTATCTGGCCGCGGTCGGCAAGCTCATGGCGGAGGTGGCGGGAGAGGTCGCCGACGGCCTGATCGCCCATGCCTTCACGACCGAACGCTACCTGCGCGAGATCACCCTTCCGGCGATCGAGCGCGGACTGGCGCGCTCGGGGCGGAGCCGCCCCGCGTTCACGTTGAGCTGCCCCGTGTTCATCGTGAGCGGGGAGGACGATCGCGCGTGCACTGCCTCGCGCCGGGCGGTCGCGCAGCAGATCGCTTTCTACGGCTCGACGCCGGCCTACCGACCTGTCCTCGAGCTGCACGGCTGGGGTGCGCTCCAGGAGGAGCTCCACCGGCTCTCGAAGCAGGGACGCTGGGAGGAGATGGGCGAGCGGATCTCCGATGAGATGATCGAGACCTTTGCGATCGTCGCCGAGCCCGATCGGATCGCGGAGGGCCTGCGCGCACGCTTCGGCGGACTGCTCGACCGTATCGTCTGCACCTACCAGCCGCCTTCGCCCGAGGGGCAGCGTGAGCTCCTGGAGGCTCTGAAGAAGCTCTGAGCGCCCGATCGCCGGGGGCTCTGGGAACCTCCGGGTCCCTCGATCGATTCCGGTCCGCGGGCCCGGAGCGTACCCTTCTTGCGATCCCCCGTCTCAGCGAGGAGTATCTCCGGGGATGCGGATCCTGAACGCGACGGCCGACTTCAAGTGGACGGGCCCCGCCGAGCCGATGCTGAACGCGATCCTCGGCCTTCGCGCGCTCGGACACCAGGTCGATCTCGCCTGCCCGGAGCCCCCTCCGGAGCTGGAGGGCCAGCTGCTTCCGATGGCGCAGAGTCGAGGCATCGATCCCGTGCTCCGGCTGGTGCGCCGTCGGGGCTACCGGCCGCTGCGGGACCGGGAAGAGGTGCGACGTCTTCGTGAGCAGCTCGAGAAGGGCGGCTACGAGGTTCTCCACGTCCACCACACGCGGGACCAGCTGCTGGGCCGGCTCGCGACGTGGCGCTCCCCGACGCGGCTGGTGCTGAGCTGGCACCACGGCGATCCGGTGGGGTCTCTCCCCTGGACCCGGCTGCGGCTCGGACCGCGCTTGGCGGACGGGCTCGTCGTACTGGCCCCACGCCTCGCGGAGCATGCCCGGCGCGAGCTGCGTTGGCCCGAGAGCCGCGTGGCGGTGGTTCCCGGCTCCGTGGATCTGGAGCGCTTCCGGCCGCGTCCTCGCAGCTCGGCTCTGCGACGGGAGCTCGGGCTCGGCGAGCCGCACCGCGTGCTGATGGTCGTGGCGCGTCTCCAGCCCCATCGCCGCTTCGATCTCCTGCTCGCGGCCTTCGAGCGGGCCCTGCGTCGTGCTCCCGAGCTGCGGCTCGTGGTGCTCGGTCGGGGCACGCGCGCACGCGAGGTCCTGCACGAGCCCGTCCGAGAGCGTGGCTTGGAGGGGTCGGTGATCCACGCGGGACATCGAGGCGAAGACTATCCGGAGCTGCTCGCGCTTGCGGACGCTCTCGTCTTCCTCGTCCCGGGCTCGGACGGCTCGTGCCGCGCCGTGCTCGAGGCGATGGCGACAGGGGTTCCCGCGATCGTCAGTCGCAGGGGCGTACTGCCCGAAACGGTACTCGACGGGGAGACGGGACGCGTCGTGGACGAGGACCTCGCGCGCCTCGCCGATGCACTCTGTGACCCTGCGCGGAATCCGGAGCGCTGGCAGCGCTTCGGCCGGGCGGCACGCGAGCGCGTGCTCGCGCGGCACGGCCTCGTCCACGCGGCCGGTCTCCTCGAGGCCTTCTATCGTCGCCTGCTGGGCGCGGAGCCGCTTGGGCCGCGAGGGGCGTGTACGCTCAGCTCGGGTCGGAAGGCAGATTGAACTGGAGCTCGACGAGCTGACGGTACAGCCCGTCGCGCGCCACGAGCTCGCCGTGCGTGCCCACGTCGGTGATTCGGCCGTCTTCCAGGACGGCGATGCGCGAGGCGGCCTGGACCGTCGCCAGCCGATGCGCGATCACCAGCACCGTGCGGCCGCGCATCAGATTCCAGATGGCGTCGCGAACCTGCTGCTCGGCGTGGGCATCGAGCGCCGAGGTTGCTTCGTCGAAGATCAGGATCTGCGGATCCCGCAGCAGCGCGCGCGCGATCGTGATGCGCTGCCGCTGGCCCCCCGAGAAGTTATCGCCCAGATCCCCGACGGAGGTGTCGTAGCCGTGAGGCAGGCTCTCGATGAACTCGTGAATCCTGGCGGTGCGGGCCGCGTCGACGACGGCTTCGAAGGAGGCGTCGGGGCGCCCGAGTCGGATGTTCTCCAGAAGCGTGGCGTCGAAGAGAAAGGGCTCCTGCGTGACGACCGCGATCAGCTCCCGCAGGCAGCGGCGTCGGATGCGTGAGAGATCGATCCCGTCGATCTCGATGCAACCCTCCTGAGGCTCCACGAAGCGAAGCAGCAGATCGGCCAGGGTGGTCTTTCCCGCCCCCGTCCGACCCACCAGCGCGAAGATCTCCCCCGCCCGGATCTCCAGGTTGACGCTCGTGAGCACCGGCTCGCGACCGTAGCTGAACGACAGATCGCGGTACCGGATGCCCTTCTCCACGCGCTCGATCGTCACGGAGTCTACCGGGTCTCGGGACTCGGCCGGGGCATCGAGCACTTCGAAGATGCGCTCGGCGGCGGGCAGAGCATCCTGAATCGAGTTGTAGACGCGAGTGATGCGGTTCACCGCCCGCGGCAGGCGGGCGACGATCAGGATGTAGGCCGCCAGCGTCCCCAGGGTGAGGCCCCAGATTCCCTGGATCACCGCGTAGATCCCGACCAGCAGCATCGCGACGAAGGCCGTCTGTGTGAGGAACTCGATCAGCGCACGCGAGTAGATGCGAGCGCGGATCACACCCATGGCGCGCCGGAAGTAACGCATGACCGCCACCGAGAGCCGCTCGCGCTCCTGCGCCTCTGCGGCGAAGGCCTTGATGATCTTCATCCCCGAGATCATCTGGATCATGCGCTGCACCACATGAGAGATCTGCTCCTGACGCTGTCTGCTGTAGCGGCGGATGCGCCGGCCAAACGTCTGGAAGACGAACCCGACGGGGGGGGCGACGACGAGGGAGATCAGCGTGAGCTGCCACGACAGGTAGCACGCCGCCCCCAGGGACGTGACCAGGGCGGCCAGAGCCTGGACGGCATCGCCGAAGATCAGGGACTGGGCCGTGTTCGCCATGTGGGTGTCGCTCGTCATGCGCGCCACGAAGTCTCCCCGCCCGCTTCGGCGCAGGCGGGAGAGGGGGAGCTCGAGGAGTCGCGAGCCGAGGGCGAGCTGGAGGTCGACGAAGAGCCGCGTCATCACCCACTCTCCGGTAAGATCGCGCACCACACGGATCGCGGGCATCCCCAGGATGATCAGCAGCCCTGCGAGGGCGATGCGGCCGAGCTCGTCGCGGACGCTCCGCTCCAGGGCTGCACGCTCGGCCTCGAGATCGGCGACGCCCTGGCCCAGGCGCCGCGCGCCCTCGATGGCCTCGGCCAACGAGTCGGCCTCGTGGCTCGGCAACACCACGTCGTCCATCAGCGGCTTGATCAGGTACGAGCGCGCGGTGTCCCCTGCGGAGTAGACGAGTGCCGCGCCGATCGCAATGGCCACGAGCGCCAGATAGGGGCGCGCGTAGGCCAGCAGCCGGAGGAGCATGCGGGAGGAGGACGGTGGGGCGGGGGCCACGGGGCTCAGGCGGCCTTGAGCACCTTTCCGGAGCGAAGACAGCGTGTGCAGACCCGAAGCCGGCGTACGCGATTGTTCACGAGCGCCCGGACGCGCTGGAGGTTCGGCTTGAAGCGGCGCTTGTGCTTGTTGTTCGCATGGCTCACGTGGTTGCCCACCGCCGGCTTCTTCCCACAGAGATCGCAGACCTGAGCCATGACGCCTCCTCGACCGCTCCTCGACCCCGCTCCCCCGAGGGTCGGCCACGGGATCGGTCACCCCGCGGACCCGAGCGGGATCTTAGGCCATTCTCCGGCGTGCCCCCAGCCGCTCGGCCAGCCAGAGTGCAATGCGGCGGGCGCAGAGGATCTCTCCCTCGAAGCCCAGGGCGGGGGCGAGCTCGGGACCCACGCCGACGACCGGTGGCCGCTGTGCCAAACAGACCCGCGACGTGGCCCGAGCGAAGCGCAGCTCGTCCGCGTCGCGGTCCCAGCGCGGCGTGGTTCCCGGATCCGCCGGAAGGATCGTCGCCGCTGAGAAGGGCGCGAGCTCACCGAGCGGGTCCTTCGGTGAGAGGCCGCTCGCTCCCGGGCCCGAGAACACGAGCCACTCGGTGCCCGGATTCCTCGCATCGCGGTGCCGCGCCATCCAGTGAGGGTCGTTCCCCCCAGCGCCATCCGCACGGATCACTCGACGGGCCAGACCAACCGGCAGGGAGCCGCTCTCCACGCGATACAGCCGACGCGGTGTTTCGCGCGGAGCGGGATTCGGGCTGAGCCAGTCCGGTGGCCGGCCGTGCTCGCTGAGGGCTTGCCGGAGCGGAGCGCGGGGGGCTGCGACGACGAGCGATCTTGCGAAGAGTCGGCCGTGGTCGATCTCCGCCCCGATCTCTCCCCGCTCGGTCGTGATCTGAAGGCTCTGCGTGCGCAGGATCTCCCCGTGGAGCGTGGGGAGGCGTCGCTGGAAGAGCGAGCGGAAGCCCGTCTCGGCGTCGGGCATCTCGAAGCCGCCCTCGCGCAGGGAGTGAAGCAGCAGCGCCGGTGCAGGGCCGGGTCCGGGGGGCTCCAGAGTCGAGAGCGCCGCCAGCTGCGCCGCCACGAAGGCCTCCAGGCTCTCTGGGATCCAGGGAAGGTCCGCCCGCACGCTCGCCTCGGGTGCGGCCCGTCGCAGAAGCTGTCGGGTGCGGCCGCGCGCGGGCTGGGGGGACTCCCAGAGCTGGCTGCGCGCCCGGGCCGCCCGAGCCTCTACGGCCGCGAGCCACTCGCGGGCCACGGCGCTGCGGGCCAGGCCGTGGGCCTCGAGCTCCCGGGCCAGGGCCGCCGCGCCCTGGGGGACGTCCACCCAGCCCTCGGGCAGCACGACCTGGAGGGCGAGCGGTGTGCGTTCGATCTGGCGTCGCTCGATCAGCGGGAGAGCCAGCTCGTGAAGGACGCGCAGGATCCGTCCTCCCGACTCGAGGCCGGAGAGCAGGAAGGGCTCACGCATGACGGCGGGTCGCTTGACATCCTCCTCGACGAGAACCACGCGCATCCCGGCGCGGGCCAGGTACGTCGCGGCCACCAAGCCGCCCAGCGAGCTGCCGAGCACCAGGACGTCGGAGCGGATCGTCGACAAGAGGCCTCCCCCGGAGTTCGATCATCCCGAGCCTCACGGGGCGTTGTCAAACCGTGGGCTGGATCCCAGTATGCGGGCGTGCTCCTCGTCTCCGTCGTGATCCCCGTGCTCGACGAGCGGTCCGCGCTCGAGACGGCCCTTGAGGGTACGCGCGGTCCGGGCGTGGAGCGAATCGTCGTCGACGGTGGATCGTGCGACGGCTCCGCCGGGCGCGCGCGTGAGCTCGGGGCTGAGCGGATTCTGGTGACGCCGCCGGGCCGCGCCGGGCAGCTCGAGGCCGGCCGCCGCGTCGCGAGCGGCGATGTGATCCTCTTCCTGCATGCGGACACGCGTCTCGAGCCGGGCTGGCTCGTGGCCTTGCGCCGTGCGCTGGAGGACCCGCGCGTAGCGGGCGGGGCCTTCCGGCTGCGCTTCGACTCCTCGCATCCGCTGTACCGTCTGATCGAGCTCGGGGCGCGGCTCCGTGTGCGGCTCGGCGGTCTGCCCTACGGCGATCAGGCGCTCTTCGCGCGGGCGGAGCTGCTGGCCACGGCCGGGGGCATTCCCCCCGTGCCGATCTTCGAGGATCTCGACCTCGCCGCCCGCGTCCGCGCGGCGGGTCGGTTCGTGGTCCTGCCTCTTCGCGTCTGGACGTCGCCGCGCCGCTACGAAGCGGGCGGGATCGTGAGGACCTGGCTGCGGAACTCGGTCGCGCTCGCGGCGTACGGGCTCGATCTGGACCGGACCCGGGTCGCGCGCTGGTACCGGAGGCAGCCGGAGCGATGACCGCATCCTGTCTCACGCTGCTGACGGACTTTGGAGTCGCCGATGGCTACGTCGCCGCGATGAAGGGAGTGATCCTCTCGCGCTGCGCCGACGTCCAGCTGATCGACATCACGCACGAGATCCCCCCGGGCGACATCCGTGCTGCCGCTTACGTTCTGCTCCAGGCGGTGGGTACGTATCCCTCGGGGACCGTGCACCTGGTCGTCGTGGATCCCGGCGTCGGAAGCGAGCGTCGTGCGCTGGCCTGCCGCGGTGGGGATCAGCTCTTCGTCGGACCCGACAACGGGGTGCTCGCGGCGGCCCTCGAGGACTGTACGGCGCGGCAAGCGGTCGTCCTCACGCGCCCGGAGCTGTGGCGCGAGTCGCCGAGTGCCGTCTTTCACGGGCGTGACGTCTTCGCGCCGGTGGCCGCGCGGCTGGCGGCCGGTGGGCGCCTCGAGGAGCTGGGCGACGCGGTGGACCCCGCGACCCTAATTCCACGTCCCTGGTCGGATCCGGAGCGCTGCGGGGAGGAGTGGATCGGGGAGGTGATCCACGTGGACCGCTTCGGGAACCTCATCACGAATCTTCCGCTCGACGAGGAGCACGCGTGGGCGGGGGAGCTGCGCGTCGGGGCCCTCGTGCTTCCGCTGCGGCGCTGCTACTCCGACGCGCCGGAAGGCGACCTGCTGGGGCTGCGTGGCTCGTCGGGCCTGCTCGAAATCGCGTGCAATCGTGGCCGTGCGGTCGAGCGGCTGGGGGAAGGCCGGGGTCTTGTGGTAAGTTTCCGCGCCTCACGCGGGAGCTGATTTGTCCCCCAGAGCACGTGTCATCGCCTACGTGCGGCAGCTTCGCGGCCGTTACGTCTTCGGCGCCCTGCTGACGGTCCTGTATGCCGTCTTCTTCCAGCTCGTCCCGCTCTCGGTACGTGCGATCGTGGCCCGCATCGACGCGGAGCTTCCGCTCGCGGACGTCTCGAGGGCGGTCGCAGGCTTCGTCATCGTGGCGATGGGTCTTGCCGTCTTTCGTTTCGCCTCTCGCAACGTCCTGTTTCGTGCCGCCCGTCGCATCGAGTACCGGCTGCGCAACGATCTGCTGGCCCATCTGCAGAAGCTGCCCCAGTCCTACTTCTCCTCCCACCGCACCGGCGATCTCATGTCTCGGGCAGTCAACGACGTGAACAACGTGCGGCTGCTGCTGGGCATGGGTCTTCTGAACCTCGTGCAGACGCCGGTTCTCTACATCGGCGCGATCGGGGTGATGCTGGCCACGGACTGGCCCCTGGCACTCTGGGTCATGCTCCCGTACCCGCTCTTCGTTGGGATTGCGCGCTTCTTCGGACGCCGGCTCCACGCGTCGAATCTCGCGATCCAGGAGCAGCTTGGCGCGCTCTCGACGACGGTCCAGGAGAACGCCTCGGGGGTTCTCGTGGTCCGTGCCTACGGGCTGGAGCCGCGGGAGCGCGAGCGCTTCGAGTGCGACAATGCCAGCCTCTACCGTCGTCAGGTTCGACTCGCCCGTGTGACTGCGGGACTGCGGGGAACGATCGCGCTGCTCCCCACGCTGGCTCAGCTGCTCTGGCTGATGGCCGGTGCGACCCGCGTACGCGACGGTGCGGTCAGCCACGCCGATCTCTGGCTCTTCTTCGTCTACACCTTCCAGCTCACGTTTCCCACGTTCATCATGGGCTGGGTGATCAACGTGGCGCAGCGCGCGCAGGTCGGACTGGAAAGGCTCGGCGAGATTCTGGATACCGAGCCCAGCATCCGCGACCATCCACGGCCGGCCCGCATGGATCGGATCGTGGGGGAGATCGCGATCCGCGGCCTCACCGTTCGCTATCCCGGCCGTGCGGACGTGCCCGCGCTCTGCGATGTCTCGTTGCGGGCGGAGGCCGGTGGGACGCTGGCGATCGTCGGGCCGGTTGGGGCCGGCAAGTCGACCCTGCTGCGCGTGATTCCCCGGCTGATCGAGGTCCCGGAGGGGGCGATCTCCATCGACGGCGTCGAGCTGCATCGTGTGCCGCTCGCTCTCTTGCGCGAGAGCATCGCCATGGTGCCCCAGGACAGCTTCCTCTTCTCCACCACCATCGCGGAGAACATCCGCTTCGGCGCTCCTGACGCGGAGCTCTCGGAGGTGCGGGAGGCGGCGCGCCAGGCGCACATCCTCGAAGAGATCGAGGCGCTGCCACGGGGCTTCGACACGCCCGTCGGGGAGCGGGGCATCACGCTTTCGGGTGGCCAACGGCAGCGACTCGCGCTGGCGCGCGCCTTGCTGAGACGGCCCTCGATTCTCATCCTCGACGATGCGCTCTCCAGCGTCGATGCAGCCACCGAGGAGGGGATCCTCAAGGAGCTGCGCGCCGCACGGCGCGGCTGCACCAGCCTGATCGTCGCCCACCGCCTCTCCTCCTTGCGCGATGCCGACCGGATCGTCGTGCTGGACGCTGGCCGCGTCGTCGAGATGGGTTCGCACGAGGCGCTGCTGCGGCGCGAGGGGGCCTATGCGCGCATCCACCGCCAGCAGCAGCTCGAGGCCGAGCTCGAGGAGGAGAGCGCGTGACCCCCGGGCTCCACGAGGAGGAGGCCCTGGGCAAGGTCTACGACGCCGTGCTGATCCGCCGGCTCTGGCCCTACCTGGCCCCGCAGGGTCGGCTGATCGCCTTCTCCCTGCTGCTGATCCCGCTGCGCACGGCGCTCGAGGCCCTGCCGGGTCCTCTGCTCGGTGCGGGCCTGAACCACCTGCTCGGTCGGGAGAGCGGATCGGAAGCCATGAGCCGCCTGGCGTTTCTCGCCGAGCCGCCGGGCGCGCTGCCGCTGATCCCGTGGCTGGGAGCTGTACTCTTCGTCACGCTGATCTGCTCCGGCGGGGTTGAGATCCTCCGCATGCTGGCCATGAACGTCATGGGTCAGCGTGCCCTGCGCCAGCTGCGCGGGGATCTCTTCAGCCACGTGCAGCGGCTTCCCCTGCGCTTCTTCGACCGCTATCCCGTCGGCCGTCTCGTGACGCGTCTGGGCAACGACATCGAGTCGCTGGGGGAGATGTTCTCGTCGGGCCTGGTGGAGCTGGTGGCCGATCTCTTCCTCATGATCGTCTTCGCCGGGCTGCTCTTCTGGGCCGATTGGCGGCTCGGCCTGGTGGCCATGGCGGTCGTGCCGGTCCTGCTCGTGGCCGCAATCTTCTTCCGCTGGAAGGTGCGCGAGGCCTACCGGGAGGTCCGCGTGAAGATCGCACGCATCAACGCCCAGCTTCAGGAGACGCTCTCGGGCATGCACATCGTGCAGCTCTTCGTACGCGAGCGTCGGAACCTGCTCGACTTCGGACGAGTGAACGCGGAGCACCGCGACGCCTGGTTCAAGTCGATCCGCTACGACTCTCTGCTTTCCTCGAGCATCGAGCTGGCCGTCAACCTGACCATCGCGCTGCTGCTGTGGCGCTTTGCCGCCCTGCTGCGCATCGGAGCGGTGGATCCGGGCCTGCTCGTCGTCTTCGTGGTCTACATGCGGCGCTTCTTCCAGCCGCTCCAGGACCTCTCCGCGCGCTACTCCGTCATGCAGTCGTCCATGGCCAGCCTCGAGCGGGTCTTCCAGCTTCTCGATGAGCCGACCGAAGCGGAGGAGCCGGTCGCCACGCCACGACTCGGCGATCGTGCGCTCCGCGGGGAGGTCGTCTTCGAGAATGTCGAGTTCGCCTACGGTCAAGAGCCCGTGCTGCGCGGCCTGAGCTTCCGTGTCGAGCCCGGCGAGCACGTGGCGCTCGTCGGACCCACGGGCGCGGGCAAGACGACGGTTCTCAAGCTGCTCGCGCGGCTCCACGAGCCGAGCTCGGGCGTGATCCGGATCGATGGCATCGACATTCGCGAGATTCCCCGCCCGGAGCTCCGCCGCCACCTGGCCTTCGTGCTCCAGGACGTCTTCCTGTTCAGCGGGGATGTGGCCTCGAACATCCGCGTCGGTCGCCCGCAGCTCTCGGACGAGGAGCTCGAGGCGGCCGCCCGCGCGACGCACGTGGACGCCTTCGTGCGACGGCTCCCGCTCGGCTACCGGCAGCCGGTCGGGGAGCGCGGCGTGAACCTCTCGGCCGGCGAGCGACAGCTGCTCTCCTTCGCCCGGGCCCTGGCGCGCGCTCCCCAGCTCCTGCTGCTCGACGAGGCCACTTCGAGCGTCGATACCGAGACCGAGGCGCTGATCCAGGATGCGCTTCGCCGTCTCATGGCGGGCAAGACCTCGATCGTGGTCGCCCACCGCCTCTCCACGATCCAGGGTGCCGACCGCATCCACGTGTTGCATCACGGGGAGATTCGTGAGACGGGCCGACATGCGGAGCTGCTGCGCCGGCGCGGGCTGTACTGGCGGCTCTATCAGCTTCAGTACGCCCAGCAGGGTCGTCCCGCTGCCTGACGCCCGGGGCTTCCGGTTTACATGCGGCACCTTTCTGCTACCCCTTAGGACACCCACGACGCCTGAATCTCCCCCCTGAACCTGGAACCCGAGCGCTAAACGAGGCCGGATTGCGGATCCGATCTCTCGAGATCACTGGCTTCAAGTCCTTCGCGGACCGGACCGTGCTGGCCTTCGACCGTGGAATCTCCGCCATCGTCGGCCCCAACGGGTGTGGCAAGTCGAACGTCGTCGACGCGATCCGCTGGGTGATGGGCGAGCAGAACCCCCGTCACCTGCGGGGCCGCGTGATGGAGGACGTCATCTTCTCTGGCACGGAGAGCACGCCGGCGGTGGGGCTGGCCGAGGTCGTCCTCACGCTCGACAACTCCGACGGCCGCGCGGCGGGGGCCTACTCCGGCTTCAGCGAGATCCAGATCGCCCGGCGTCTCTACCGGTCCGGCGAGAGCGAGTACCTGATCAACAAGGTGCCCTGTCGCCTGCGCGATGTTCTCGACTTCTTCATGGACACGGGGATCGGGGTGCGCGGCTACACGATCGTGGAGCAGGGCCAGATCGCGGCCATCGTCTCGAACCGGCCCGATGAACGTCGCGTGATCTTCGAAGAGGCCGCCGGGATCGGCAAGTACCGGCAGCGGCGTCGGGAGAGCGAGCGCAAGCTCGCGGCCACGGAGCAGAACCTGCTGCGGGTCCGCGACATCATCGGTGAGCTGCAGCGCCAGATCTCGTCACTCGAGCGCCAGGCGCGGAAGGCGAAGCGCTACAAGGAGCTCTCGGCCCGCCTGCGGGATCTCGAGCTGCGCGTGAGCTGGGAGGAGTATCGCGCCGATGCGGAACGTCTCCGCGAGGTCGAGCGGGAGCACGAGGGTCTGCGGCTGGGCGCAAGCCGCCTCGATGCGGAGGTCGCGCGGGCCGAGGCCGATCTGGAGGCCGAGAGCCGTGCGCACCTGGACCGCGAGAAGGAGCTGCAGCGTCAGAGTGAGGCGCTCTACGCGCTTCGCAGCGAGATCCAGTCGCTCGAGAGCCGTCTGGAGTACGAGCGTCGTGAACGCGAGGGGCTGATCCGGCTGGCCGATGAGCGGGGTGGGGAGATCGCGGAGCTCGAGGAGCGGTTGAGCGCTGACACGGGGGCCCTCACGGAGACGCTGGAGGAGCTCTCCCGGATCGAGGAGCAGCTCGTGCGGGAGCGGGCCCGCTTCGAGGAGCGGGAGCGGAGGCTCGCGGAGCGCCGCGAGCAGCTCGCGGTCCTTCATGGGCGGCGTGACGCCAGCCAGGAGGAGCTGCTGCGCTTGTCCTCGGAGCATGGGAGCTTGGCCAGCCGTGCCGAGACGCTCGACGAGCGTCGCCGGGAGCTGGAGCTGCGGCTGAGCGAGGTCGACGAGGCGATCGACGCGCGCGGCCGCGAGATCGAGAGCCTGCGTCAGGAGGAGCTCTCCTCCGGCGCGACCCTGAGTCGAGCCCTCGAGGAGAAGGACGAGCTCGGCCGGCGCCTCGCGGAGCTTCTGCGCTCGCAGCAGCAGGCCGGGGCCGCGCTGGAGCGGCTCCGCGCTGAGCACGGCTCGCTCCGGGTGCGCCTGCAGCAGATCTCGACCCGCCTGGAGTCACTCCGCGAGGCGGAACGGCTCGAGTCGACGCGGCTTCGGGAGACGCTCCAGCGCATGCCGGCGGGTCACCGCGAGCGAGTGCGCGGAGTGCTCGCCGAGCTGCTCCGGGTTGAGGACGGCTTCGAGCCGGCGGTCGAGGCGGTTCTGGGCGCGCGGACCGGGGCGCTGCTGGTCGATGATCCGGCGGATGCGCTCGAGCTCTTGGCGTGGTTCCGCAAGGCGGCAGCGGGACGCGCCACCCTCCTGGCGACGGGGTCGGACCGGGGCGACGGGCGGGGCTTCGTGCCCATGGGGCGTCCGCTTCTGGAGCGCGTGCATCCGCCCTCCGAGCTGGTGGGGGTCATGGAGCGGCTGCTGGGCGACGTCTACGTCGTCGAGGATCTCGCCGAGCCGGTACGTCGCTACGGCGTGACCCATCCACCCGCGACCTTCGTCACGCCCGCGGGGGACCTGCTCGATCGCTCGGGCGCCTTGAGCGGGGGAGAGCGTGCGCCCGGTGCGGTCTCACGAGCCGGTGCGATCCGTCGACTGGAGAGTGAGGTTTGCGAGCTGGAGAAGCTCGAGTCCGAGCTCGGGGCGGCCGCGAGCGCCGAGGCGGAGAGGGGACAGCAACTTCTGGGAGACGTGGAGAACACGCGCAGCCGCCACCACACGGCGGAGCTGGCGGTCGTGAACATCGAGAAGGACCTGGAGCGGGTTCGTGAGCGCGGCAAGGCGACGCTGCAGCTCCTCGCGGACGAACGGGGCCTGCGGCAGCAGATCACCGAACGCATCGAGCGCGTGGGCGTCGAACGCGTCGAGCTCGACGCCCACCTCGAGGTGATCGAGCGGGATCGCGCTGCGCTGGGGGCGGCGCGGGCGCAGCTCTCGGAGGAGATCGGAGAGCGGAGTCGCGATCTGGAGACCCTCGAGCGCAGGCTCACGCAGGACCGCATCGAGCTGGCAGCCCATCACACCCGACGGGATCAGCTCGGCACGCAGCGGGATCGGCTGCAGCAGGCGGTTCGCGAGGGACAGGCGTGGCTCGCACGTCGCCGGGACGAGATTCGGAGCGCGCGCGAGCGCGGTGAGAGCCTCCAGCGCACCGGCGAGCAGGTCTCGGAGATTCTGACGCGAAAGCTGCACGAGGAGGAGGAGCTGCGTCGGGCGCAGGGCGAGCTGCGGCGTGCCTACGAGCAGAGCCAGCGGAGCCTCGGGGAGGCGCGCGCGCGGGTGCGTGCGCGCGTGAGCGAGAGGGAGGCGACGCGCGAGAAGCTAGGCAGCAGTGAGCTCGCGGTTCAGGAAGCGAGCCTGCGCCGCAACCAGCTCGTGGAGCGGATCCTGGAGCGTTACGGCGTGGATCTCCAGCAGTACACGCCGCCCGCTGAGACGGTCGGCGGAGACGAGCGGGCGCGCCGGGAGGAGCTGGCGGATCTGCGCCAACGACTCGCGGCCCTGGGGGATGTCCATCTCGGCGCCATCGAGGAGCACGAGGAGGTCGCGGAGCGTCACCGCTATCTGAGCGAGCAGAAGGCCGACCTCGAGCTCTCGATCGAGCGCCTGCGCAGCGCGATCGCACGCATCAACCGCACCAGCCGAGCCCGCTTCCGCGAGACCTTCGAGCAGGTCAACGAGCAGTTCCAGAAGATCTTCCCGCGCCTCTTCCGGGGAGGGCGCGCACGGCTCGCACTCACCGAGGCAGAGGAGATTCTCGAGGCGGGCATCGAGATCAGCGCTCAGCCACCGGGCAAGAGGCTGCAGAACGTGAACCTGCTTTCGGGAGGCGAGAAGTCTCTGACGGCGCTGGCCCTGCTGATCGCTGTCTTCGTCGTCAAGCCCTCCCCCTTCTTCCTGCTCGATGAGGTCGACGCGGCGCTCGACGATGCCAATGTGGAGCGATTCAACGAGCTGCTTCACGAGCTCGCGGATCGCTCCCAGTTCCTGCTGATCACCCACAACAAGGGGACGATCGAGATCGCAGACACGCTCTTTGGCGTGACGATGCAGGAGGCCGGGCTGAGCAAGCTCGTGACCGTGGATCTGGTATCGTAGGCCGCCGTGCCCGAACCGATGATCCAGTTCGTGATCGTGGGGCTCGCCTCGCTCTGTACGCTCGGCCTGCTCACCGTGGCGTTGCTGGGCGTGCGCCGCGTCACGCGGGCCGCTGGCTCCGAGTCCCGGATCGCGCCCGTTCAGCGGCCGCGGGGCGCGCGTCCGACGACCAAGCCCGAGCCGCCGGATCTCAGGCAGCGTCTCTCGCGGACCCGGGAGGCGCTCATCGGTCGCCTCGACCGGCTGCTCGCGGGCCGCCCCGAGCTGGACGCTGCGCTGCTCGAGGAGATCGAGCAGCTGCTCTTCAGCGCCGATCTCGGTGTCCAGACCGCGGAGGAGCTGCTCGGGGTGGCCCGCCAGGCCGGGGGGCCCGACCAGGTGCACGCGGCGCTGGAGCGGCGAGCCCTGGAGATCTTGGCGCGCGTCTCACCATCCCGGCCCCCGACGCGCGAGCCGGGCCAGCCGCACGTGACGCTCGTCGTGGGCGTGAATGGATCCGGCAAGACTACGTCGATCGGCAAGCTCGCCGCGCGGGCTGTGCGCGAAGGTGAGCGCGTCCTGCTCGCCGCCGCCGACACCTTCAGGGCTGCGGCGATCGAGCAGCTCGAGATCTGGGCGGAACGGGCCGGGGTCGAGATCGTCAAGGGCAGCCCCGGCGGTGATCCGGCCGCGGTGGCCTTCGATGCGGTCCGTGCGGCGCGCGCGCGCGGCATCGATCAGGTGTTGATCGACACGGCAGGACGCCTGCACACGCAGGCGGGGCTGATGGACGAGCTCGCGAAGATCGTCCGCGTGATGCGCAAGGAGGTTCCCGGGGCGCCGCACGAGGTGCTGCTCGTCGTCGACGCCAACACCGGCCAGAACGCGATCCGGCAGGCCCAGGAGTTCACGCGGGCGGTCGAGGTCTCCGAAATCTTCCTGACCAAGCTCGATGGAACGGCCAAAGGCGGCGTTGTTCTGGGCATCGCGCAGGAGCTGGGCCTTCCCGTTCGCTACGTGGGGGTCGGTGAGGCGACGGAGGACCTCCAGGACTTCGATGCGAGAGCGTTCGTCCGCGCTCTGTTTGCAACGCGAGCGGACTCGCATCTCTGAGCGACCGCCGGCGGAGGAGCCGGGGCTCAGTCGCGCAGGCTGAAGGCCGCACCGAGCTGTTCGGCCACGTGTCTCGCCGTGACGATGCCTTTGCCCTCACGCGGCTTCTTGCCCCCCTGGCTCCTCACGGTCAGGTCTACGTGCGACGCCTGGGCCCGTAATGCCCCGACCGTCGCCTTTTCCTTCGGGATGTGACGAAAGGGATCGAAGCGGAAGTGGTTCATCGCGTTCTCGTGCGTGATCCTGCGGATGTCCTCGTCCGGCACGCCCTCGAACTCCTCGAAGAGAAGCTCCGGTGCCTTCGGCCATGGGGCGTCGGAGTGGGGGTAGTCGCATTCCCAGGTGATGTTCGCCACGCCGATGATCTCGCGATTCTCGATTCCGACCCGGTCTGAAATGAAGCAGCTCACGATGTGCTCTCGAAACACCTCGCTCGGAAGCTTGTCCCCGAAGTCCTGGTGGGTCCAGAGACGGTGTTGCTTGTAGACGTAATCGATGCGCTCGAGGAAGAAGGGTACCCAGCCGATGCCTCCCTCCGAGAGCGCGAACTTGAGGGTCGGGTACTTGCGGAGGATCGGGGACCAGATCAGGTCGGCGGCCAGGTGCGTGACCGAGATCGGCATCAACGTGATCACGGCATCCATGGGTGAGTCCAGGGTGGGGTAGACCATTCCGCCCGCGGAACCAAAGTGCTGACAGATGATGATCCCCTCGTCCTCGCAGACGGCCCAGAAGGGATCCCAGTGCGAGCTTTGTAGATTGGGCAGGCCGTTCTTCTCGGGGTTCTCGGAGAAGCTCACGGCGTGGCAGCCCTTCTTGGCGACGCGGCGGACCTCATCGACCATCCGCTTCGGATCCCAGAGGGGCACGATGGCGAGCGGAATGTGACGTCCCGGGGCCCCACCGCACCACTCGTCGATGTGCCAGTCGTTGTAGGCCCGAAGGACCGCGAGTGCGAGCTCCTTGTCCGCTGTGTACGCGAAGAGCGCGCCGCAGAATCCGGGGAACGATCCGAAACAAAGCGAGGCCAGCACTCCGTTGGCGTTCATGTCGCCGAGCCGGGACTGGAGATCGTAGCAGCCCGGCCGGAGCTGATCGTAGCAGGTGGGCTCGACGCCGTACTCTTCGAGCGGTCGACCCGCGACGGCGTTCAGGCCGATGTTCGGAATCTGGGTCCCCTCGAAGACCCACACGTCCGTTCCGTCTTTTCGGCGGACGACCCGCGGCGCACGATCGCGGTACCTCGACGGCAGATGCCGATCGAATAGATTCGGCGGCTCGACCACGTGATCATCCACGCTGATGAGGATCATGTCGTCCAGCTTCATGTCGACCCCTCCTCTCCGTCTGGGGCCCTCTTCGGACCCGTGGCTCAGGCGAGACGCTTGCTGACGTCCTCGCCCGCCGCGATCTTCTCTGCGTACTCGTCGAGCCACTTGTGGAACTTCTCGGATCCGCCGGCGTCGGCCTCCGCACGTGGCAAGGCCGCCACCACGTAGTCCGACTCGCGCAGCGGAGGGTGATCGTCGGTCGGTTTGCGCTGCATCACCCGCTCGAGGATGGGAGCCATCCGGGCCTCCTTCTCGTGTCGGGCCTTCTCGTCACGCTCCCGGAACTCGGGCATCACCTCGCGCCCGAAGAGCTCGAGGCTCTCCATGATGTGCTCGTGCTTGTTCCGACCGGCCGTGCAGCAGAGAATCAGCTGATCGATGCCACAGCTCTCGTAGCGGCGGATGTAGTCGCGCACCTGCTCGGGAGTTCCCATGGCGCCCCGCAGCCCCGTGACGCCTTTCTCGACCACCTGGGCGCCGAGACGGCCGGGGTTTGCGGCGGCCGACTGGACGATCTCCGGATCGTAACCGTGCTCCTTGCGGCGCTCCTCGTACTCACGCCACAGGTTCGTGGCTCCGGGACGATGGCGTCCGAACACGTAGTAGTGGCCGAGCGAGTAGCCCAGGAAGTTGGCTCCGTACGCCCCGCGTCTCACGGCCTCCTCCTCGTTCTCGTGGCAGAAGAAGCTCGTCACGCAGGCGAGATTGGCGTTCACGGCATCCCCGATCGGAACGCCCTCCTTCTCGAGCGTGGTGTAGTAGTCGTCGACCCAGTGGCGCGCCTCCTCCGGGTCGAAGAACGCGAAGGCCAGCGCTCCCATCCCGAGCTGCGCCGCGAGGTGAATCGTCTCCCTCCGGCTGCACGCCAGCCACACCGGCGGATGGGGCTGCTGCAGGGGCTTGGGCACCACGTTGCGCGGCGGCATCTGAACGTGCTTGCCGATGTGGCCGGTGAAGGGTACCTCGGTCATGCAGCGCAGAGTGACCCGGACGCCCTCCGCCCACATCTCGCGCTTCAGCTTGGGATCCACGCCGAAGCCGGCCAGTTCGACCTGCGAGGATCCTTCGCCGGTACCGAACTCGACGCGCCCTCCCGAGAGCAGGTCGAGGGTTGCGACGCGCTCGGCGATGCGCGCCGGATGGTTGATCGCAGGGAGCGAGTGGATGATCCCGTGCCCGAGGCGGAGGTGCTTCGTGCGTTGCGAGAGCGCGGCGAGGAAGATCTCGGGGGCGCTCGAGTGGCTGTACTCCTCCATGAAATGGTGCTCGACGAGCCAGAAGCATTCGAACCCGAGCCGGTCGGCGAGCTCCGCCTCCTCGAGGGCCTCGTCCATCACCCGGCGCTCGTCCCCGGCCTCCCACGGCCTGGGGACCTGGTGCTCGTAGAAAAGCCCGAACCTCATGCTCACTACCTCCGTCCGCGCGCCCCGCGGAGCCGGCCGGACTCCCAGCGCGAAGCGCTCAGTGCCGGCGGCCCGGCCGGGCTCGATAAGTATAATTCGAAATATACTCTCTGCACTGTACCTGTGTCAAGCGGGAGCTCAGGGCCGAGGCCGCGTGCCGGGCCGGGAGGTCCGGGACGCCGTACCGCGGGGGGCCGGGCGCCTCGAGCGCGGCGGCCACGCTGCTGGACGAGGGGGGGGTTCTCCCGCAAACTCGCCGCATGTACATGCTGGCCCTCGACCAGGGCACGACGAGCTCGCGCGCCATCGTCTTCGATGCACAGGGCCGCATCGTGGCGAGCTGCGCGCACGAGTTCACGCAGCACTTCCGCAAACCCGGCTGGGTGGAGCACGACGCCGCAGAGATCTGGGAGACACAGCTCCGCGCGCTCCGTGAGGCCGTGGCCCACGCGGGCATCCGATTCGAGGAGCTGGCCGGAATCGGCATCACCAACCAGCGAGAGACCACCGTGGTCTGGGATCGACAGAGCGGTGAGCCCATCCATCCCGCGATCGTCTGGCAGTCTCGCCAGTCGCTGCCGATCTGCGAGGAGCTGAAGCGACGGGAGCTGGAGCCGCTCTTCCGCGAGCGCACGGGTCTCGTGATCGACGCCTACTTCTCGGGGACGAAGATCAAGTGGATCCTGGATGCCGTACAAGGGGCCCGGGAGCGGGCGCAGCGAGGCGAGCTGGCCTTTGGAACCATCGACAGCTGGCTGATCTACAAGCTGACCGGCGGTGCGCTTCACGTCACGGAGTACAGCAACGCCTCGCGCACGCTGCTCTACGACATCCACAAGCTCTCGTGGGATCCCGAGCTGCTCGACACTCTCGAGATCCCCAATGCGATCATGCCCGAGGTGCGCGACTCCAGCGGTGAGTTCGGGACGACGGCGCCCGGCCTCCTGGACGGGGCACGGGTTCCCATTGCGGGCGTCGCCGGAGATCAGCAAGCCGCTCTGTTCGGGCAGGCCTGCTTCGAGCCGGGGCAGACGAAGAACACCTATGGAACGGGCTGCTTCATCCTGATGAACACCGGCAGTGAGGCGCGGCGCTCGGAGAGCGGGCTGCTCACGACGATCGCGTGGGGGATCGGGGGTCGCGTGGAGTACGCGCTCGAGGGATCCATCTTCGTAGCGGGAGCGGCGGTGCAGTGGCTGCGCGACCAGCTCGGGCTGATCCAGGATGCCGCCGAGAGTGGGGCTCTCGCAGCCTCCGTCCAGGACACGGGTGGCGCCTACCTCGTTCCCGCCTTCACGGGTCTGGGAGCCCCGTACTGGGACCCGACCGCCCGCGGGGCACTCGTCGGCCTGACGCGGGGAACCAGCCGTCCGCAGATCGTTCGCGCCACGCTCGAGTCAATCGCCTACCAGACACGGGATGTGCTCCAGTGCTTCGAGCGCGACACGGGTCTCGAGGCGCGGGACCTTCAGGTGGACGGAGGCGCCACGGCCAACGACTTTCTGATGCAGTTCCAGGCCGACCTGCTCGGCATCCCCGTTCGGCGGCCGCAGGTCCTCGAGACCACCGCGCTGGGGGCGGCCTACCTGGCGGGCCTCGGCGTTGGCTTCTGGTCGGATCGGGCCGAGATTGCGACGAACTGGATCGAGGGCCGGCGCTTCGAGCCTCGTCTGTCCGCAGAGCGGCGCGAGGCGCTCTACGCAGGCTGGCTGCGCGCCGTCGAGCGTGCGCGGGGGTGGGCTGCTGGGTGAGGCCCCTGAACATCGCCCACCGCGGTGCCTCGGCCGAGGCGCCCGAGAACACGCGAGCCGCGTTCCAGCTCGCCCTCGAGCACGGGGCGGACATGATCGAGACCGATCTGCACCCGACCCGCGACGGTCACATCGTTCTCCATCACGATTTTCTGTGCGAGGGGCGTCCGATCGCGACGCTCTCGCTCGCTGAGATCCGGCATCGACGTCCCGACACCCTGACCCTCGAGGACGTGCTCGACGCGCTCGGGGCGAGCGTTCCTTTCAACCTCGAGCTCAAGTGCCCACCGGGCGGCCGCTACGAGGGTCTCGAGAAACGTGTTCTCCATCTCGTCCGGGCCCGGGGGCTCCTGGCCCGAACGCTCTTCTCCTGCTTTACGCAGGCCGTGCTCGCCGCACTCCGGGAGCACGCGGCCGACGCCCGGCTCGGTCTGCTGGTCACCTCGCCGCAGGATCTCGTGGGTCGCGCACACCGTGTGCGCGCCGAGTCGGTTCACCTTCCGCTCTGGCTCGCCGGGCGCGCACGCATCGAGGAGCTCCAGCGTCACGGTCTGAAGGTGCACGTGTTCACCGTCGATGCCGAGCCGGATCAGCGGCGCCTGCTCGAGTGGGGCGTGGACGGCCTGTTTACGAACGACCCCCGTCGCCTCCGTCACCTGCTTCGCTCGCGGTCCTGAGGGCCGCCCGGCTGGCGGGGCGTCGTTCCCGTCCCGGCGGTCCCGGAACGGGGCGAAAGCCGGACGCCCTCCACCCCCTACCCGAGGCTCAGTAGGCGTTCGGATCGCGCAGGCGCACGAAGGTGAGCAGGAGGATGCGCAGGTCGAGAAGCAGGGACCAGCGACGGGCGTACTCGAGGTCGTACTCCAGTCGCTTCTCGATCGACGTGTTCCCTCGACACCCGTTGACCTGCGCCCAACCGGTCATGCCCGCCTTCATCTTGTGGCGCAGCATGTAGCCGGGCATTCGGCGCCGGAACTGCGCGATGAACTCGGGGCGTTCCGGTCGTGGTCCCACGAGGCTCATCTCCCCTCGCAGCACGTTCCAGAGCTGCGGCAGCTCATCGACGCTGTACCGGCGTAGCAGGGCGCCGAGGCGCGTGCGTCGCGGGTCGTCGCGTACGGCCCAGCGGGGACCCGTCTCCGCCTCGGCGTCTGGGACCATGGTTCGGAACTTCAACATCTTGAAGAGACGCCCGTCGAGGCCCATACGTTGCTGTCGGTAGAGCACCGGAGCCCCGGGTGAGGTCGAGCGGATGGCCAGAGCGATGGCCCCGAGCAGGGGCGCGGCGAGCAGCAGTGCGGCCAGCGCCAGTGCGCAGTCCATGCCACGCTTGAGCAGCTGGTTCCAGCCTACGAGGGGCGTCTCCACGAGTCGGATCATGGGCAGCCCGTCGAAGTCCTCGATGCCGGCCTGGAGCGTCTGCAGTCCCAGCAGATCCGGGACGAGCCGCACCGCGGCGGTGGAGTCGTTCAGCTCGTGAACGAGCTTGAGGGGATCGGCGGGATCCCCGCGATCGAGCGCGATCACGACCTGGTCCACCTCGTGTCGCGTCGCCACCTCATGAAGCTCCGCGAGGCTCCCGAGGGTGGGGGGGAGCCCGGGCCCGAGCGAGGCGGCGGACGAGCCCACGAATCCGATCACGCGGAAGCCCGCCTCGGGATGGTCCCGGAAGCGCTCGTAGACGGCTCGGGCGAGCATGCCGGTGCCCACGATCAGCACGCGTCGCTGGTTCAGCCCACGGCGTCTCAGCGCCGCCAGGCCCGTTCGGAGGCTGGCCCGAAAGAGCCCCAAGCCCACGACGGAGATTCCCCAGAACAGAAAGATGACCAGCCGGGAGATCGGGGTGTGCCAGAAGAAGGTTCCCGCGGCGAGCAGCAACGTGCCGAGGGTCGAGACCTCGATGAGCTTCCGCGCTTCTTCTCGACGGGACCGACCGCGGCGTGGTGCATAGAGGCCGCGGGAGCTCATCAGCAGCGCCCAGACGGGCAGCAGGCCCAGGCCCACCACCAGGTAGTCGGAGCTCTGTGGTGGAGCAGGCGCCGCGGGCAGGGCGTCCCAGTGGAAGCGAATCCAGTAGGCTCCGGCCCACGCCAGGGCCACGAGGCCGAGATCGGCGAACGCACAGAGCGTCCGGAAGACTTCGCTGTACCTGCGGAGCAGGGCCTCTCCCCCCGGGGCTCCCGGAACCTGAGAGAACACTAGCCCCGCCTGCGCGGGGCTGTCAATCAGAGCTGTCGGAGGTAGCGGTCGATCACCTCGGCGACCTCGCGCCCTTCGGCGATCGCCCAGACCACGAGCGACTGTCCACGCCGCAGGTCGCCCGCAGCAAAGACGTCCGGAAGGCTCGTCGCGTAGTCCCGCGTGGCCACGTTGCCCCGCTCGGTCAGCTCCACGCCGAGCTCGTCCAGAAGTCCGTTGCGCACCGGTCCCAGGAAGCCGAGCGCCAGCAGCACCAGGTCGACGTCGAGCGTGAACTCGCTGCCCGGAACCTCGACCAGCGGGCGTCGACCCGTCTCGGGATCGGGCTCGCCCTGGCGCACGCGTACGGCGTGAAGCTTCTCGACCTGTCCACCGCTTCCGCTGAAGCTCTTGGTCGCGATGCCCCAGTCACGGGTCCCACCTTCCTCGTGCGAGCTCGAGGTGCGAAGGATCTGCGAGGGCAGGGGATGGAGCGGCCAGGGTGTCTCCTCCGTGCGGCACTCCGGGGGACGCTCCAGCAGCTCGAAGCAGTAGACGTGCTTGGCTCCTTGCCGGTGGCTCGTGCCGATGCAGTCGGAGCCCGTATCGCCCCCGCCGAGCACGACGACGTTCTTTCCGGTGGCCAGGATCGCCTCCGCGTCCGGCACCTCCTCGCCGGCCACTCGGCGATTCGACTGCTCGAGAAAATCCATGGCGAAGTGAACCCCGTCGAGCTCGCGACCGGGGACGGGAAGATCCCGCGGCTGCTCGGCTCCGCCCGCAAGGAGCAGGGCGTCGTACTCCCGTCGGAGCTCCTCGGCCGAGACGTTGACGCCGACGTGTGCACCCGTCCGGACCTCGAGCCCTTCGGCCAGGAGAACCTCCAGGCGCCGGTCGATCACGTTCTTCGCGAGCTTGAAGTCCGGTATGCCGTAGCGCAGCAGACCCCCGAGTCGATCCTTCTTCTCGAAGATCGTGACGTGGTGGCCGGCGCGGTTGAGCTGCATCGCCGCAGCCAGGCCCGCCGGTCCCGAGCCCACCACCGCGACGCGTCGACCGCTCCGATGTCGCGGGGCTTGCGGCACGACCCAGCCCTCCGCGAAACCTCGCTCGGCGATGGCCTTCTCGACGAATTCGATCGTGACGGGATCATCATTGATGCCCAGCACGCAAGCCGATTCGCAGGGGGCGGGACAGATCCGGCCCGTGAACTCCGGAAAGCAGTTCGTTTGATGCAGACGGTCCAGCGCCTCCTTCCAGCGACCGCGATACACCAGATCGTTGAAGTCGGGGATCAGATTGCCGAGTGGACAGCCGTTGTTGCAGAACGGTACGCCGCAATCCATGCAGCGTCCGGCCTGCGCCGCCAGCTCGGCTTCCGGAGGATCGAGATAGATCTCGTGGTAGTCGCTGACACGCGTCGCCGGTTCGCGCTTGGGCGGGGGCTTGCGCGGCGTCTCCAGGAAGCCCGTGATCTTTCCCATGATCTCAGTATTCCTTTTCCGAGAACTCGATTCCGGCGAGCGCCCGCTTGTAGTCACGCGGCATCACCTTGACGAATCGAGGCAGCGTGGTTTCCCACTTCTCGAGCACCTGCTCCGCGCGATCACTTCTCGTGTGTCGGAAGTGCGACTCCACGAGCCCGCGGAGCTCTCGCGCGTCCTCGTCGGTCTCGACACGCTCGAGGTCGACCATTCCCGGATTGCAGAGCTCCGGGAGGCGGTCGAAGGGATCAAGCACGTAGGCGATTCCACCGCTCATCCCAGCCGCGAAGTTCCGTCCCACCGCGCCCAGGATCACCACGCGGCCGCCCGTCATGTACTCGCATCCGTGATCGCCCACGCCCTCGACGACGGCATGGGCACCGCTGTTGCGTACGCAGAAGCGCTCACCCGCGATGCCGCGGAAGTATGCCTCGCCCGCGGTGGCCCCGTAGAGCGTGACGTTTCCGATCACGATGTTCTGGCCGGGATCGAAGCTCGAGCGCGGGTGGGGGTAAACGATCAGGCGCCCGCCCGAGAGGCCCTTTCCCGTGTAATCATTGCTGTCACCGACGAGCGTGAGCGTGATTCCGTGCGGGAGAAAGGCTCCGAAGCTCTGGCCGGCGCTGCCCGTGAAGCGGATGCGGATCGTGTTGTCTGGGAGCCCCTCGAGGCCGTGTCGCTTGGAGACCGCCGCGCCGAGCAGCGTGCCCACGGTTCGGTTCACGTTCCGGATCTGGAGATCGAGCTCGACCGGCTCCATCTTCTCGATCGCAGGTTTGCACGCCTCGATCAGACGGTTGTCCAGCGCGCGTTCCAGTCCGTGGTCCTGCCCGCGAACGTGCCGGATCGCGACGCCTTCGTAGGGAGGCTCCGGTGAGTGGAGAATGGCCGAGAAGTCCAGGCCGTCGGGAAGCTTCCACGGTCGGATCGCTGGGTCGGGTTCGAGCAGATCGCAGCGTCCGATGAGATCCTCGAGCCGACGGTAGCCGAGCGCGGCAAGGATCTCGCGCACCTCTTCAGCGACGAAGCGGAAGTAGCCCACCACGTGCTCGGACTTGCCGGTGAATTTCCGGCGCAGCTGCTCGTTCTGGGTCGCGACACCAACCGGACAGGTGTTCAGGTGGCAGACCCGCATGAGGATGCACCCGAGCGCTACGAGCGCGACGGTTCCGAAGCCGAACTCGTCGGCACCCAGCAGCGCCCCGATCACGACGTCGCGACCGGTGCGAAGCTGCCCGTCCACGTGAACGCGAATCCGGCCACGTAAGTCGTTCATGACCAACGCCTGCTGCGTCTCGGCCAGCCCGATCTCCCAGGGGACGCCCGCGTGCTTGATCGAGGTCTGGGGAGAGGCGCCCGTGCCGCCTTCGAAGCCTGCGATCTGGACGGTCTCCGCGTGCCCCTTTGAGACGCCCGCCGCGATCGTTCCGACCCCGGAGACCGAGACGAGCTTGACGCTGATGTCGGCCTCTGGGTTGGCGTTCTTCAGGTCGTGGATGAGTTGCGCCAGATCCTCGATGGAGTAGATGTCGTGGTGCGGCGGGGGTGAGATCAGACCCACGCCCGGTGTCGAGTTCCGCACGCGTGCGATGGTGCGGTTCACCTTGTGCCCCGGAAGCTGGCCTCCCTCGCCCGGCTTGGCCCCCTGCGCGATCTTGATCTGAAGCTCGTCGGCGTTGACGAGGTACCAGCTCGTGACGCCGAAGCGGCCGGAGGCGACCTGCTTGATCGCGCTCCGTCGCCAGTCGCCGTTGGGGTCCGGAGTGAAGCGCCGCGGATCCTCGCCCCCCTCGCCGCTGTTGCTCTTGCCGCCGATCCGGTTCATGGCGATGGCCAGTGTCTCGTGGGCTTCCGCGCTGATCGAGCCGAAGGACATCGCGCCCGTACAGAAGCGCCGCATGATGTCCTCGACCGGCTCGACCTCGGCGATCGGAATCGGCGGACGGTCCGGCCGGAATCGCAACAGTCCCCGAATGGTGTAGAGCTCCTGGCTCTGGTCGTTGATCCGTCGTGCGTACTCCCGGTACAGCGCGTAGTCGTCGCGACGCAGCGCATGTTGGAGGAGATGAATCGTGTCGGGGTTCAGAAGGTGGCGCTCCCCCGTACGACGCCACTGGTAATCGCCACCGAGGTCGAGCTCCGTATCCGGGATCCCGGCTTCGGGGTAAGCCTTCTCGTGACGCATGCGGGCCTCTTCGGCGATGACCGCCAGGCTCACGCCCCCGATTCGCGAGGCCGTGTCGGTGAAGAACTCGTCCACGACCTCGCGTGCGAGCCCGATGGCCTCGAAGATCTGCGCACCGCGGTAGCTGTGCAGCGTGGAGATGCCCATCTTCGCGAAGATCTTGAGCAGCCCCTTGCCAATCGCCTTGATGTAGTTCCGGGTGGCCTTGTCCAGGCTCAGATCCTCGGGGACGTACGCACCGTCCTCGACCAGCGCCCGAACGGTCTCCAGGGCCACGTAGGGGTTGATCGCGCCGGCGCCGAACCCGATCAGGAAAGCGAAGTGCGCCACCTCGCGCGCCTCCCCCGTCTCGACGATCAGCCCACAGCGCGTGCGCAGACCGGCCCGGATCAGGTGGTGGTGAACGCCGCTGGTGGCGAGCAGGCACGGAATCGGAATCCGCTCGGACCCGGCGGCGCGGTCGGAGAGGATCAGCAGATTCACGCCCTCCCGTACGGCCCGCTCCGCCTCGGAGCGCACCCGGTCGAGGGCCTCTCGGAAGGACGCGGTGAGGTCTTCCCCAGCCGTGAAGGTCGTGTCGATCGTGAGGGCACGGAGATGGAGATTCTCCACGCCCCGGATGCGGTCCATCTCCTCACCCGTCAGGATCGGCTGATCGAGCTGCAGAAGGCGCGCCTGCTCTGGCGTTTCGTCGAGAAGGTTTCCCTCCGAACCGATCATGCTGATCAACGACATCACGCTCTCTTCGCGGATCGAGTCGATCGCGGGATTCGTGACTTGAGCGAAGACCTGTTTGAAGTAGTTGAAGAGCAGCTGGGAGCGGTCCGAGAGCGCCGCGATCGGCGTGTCGTTTCCCATCGAGCCGACGGCCTCGCTTCCCGAGGCGATCATGGGCGCCATCAGGATGCGGAGGTCCTCGAGCGTGTAGCCGAAGAGGCGCTGTCGCGTGCGGAGATCGCTTTCCCCGTCCCCGGGGCCGATCCCCGCGGCGCCCGCGAGCTGCTCGAGCGTGATCAGGTTCTCCTCGACCCAGCGCCGATAGGGTCGCCGCGTGGAGTACTCGGCCTTGAGCTCCTCGTCGGGGATGATGCGCCGCTCCTCGGTGTCGATCAGGAGCATGCGCCCCGGCTGTAGCCGCCCCTTGTACTCGACGTCCTCGGGATCGATGGGAAGCACGCCCGACTCGGATGAGAGCACGACGAAGCCGTCCTTGGTGACCCAGTAGCGCGACGGTCGGAGACCGTTCCGATCGAGCACGCCCCCCACGCGGGTTCCGTCGGTGAACGCGATTGAGGCGGGGCCGTCCCACGGCTCGATCAGGCACTGGTGGTAGCGGTAGAAGGCGCGCTTGTCTTCGGGCATCAGGGGATCGCGGTCCCACGCCTCCGGGATGAGCATCATCATGGCGTGCGCGAGGTCGCGACCGGAGAGCAGCAGGAACTCCAGCGCGTTGCCAATCTGCGCCGAGTCCGAGAAATGTGGCGTGATGATCGGGAAGACCTTCTGCAGGTCGTCGCCCCAGATCCGCGACTCCATCACGGCCTCGCGGGCCCGCATCCAGTTGTGGTTCCCACGAATCGTGTTGATCTCCCCGTTGTGGCAGAGCGTGCGGAACGGCTGGGCGAGATCCCAGGTCGGCCAGGTGTTGGTGCTGTAGCGCTGATGCACGAGTGCCAGGGCTGTCGTCATCGAGGGATCCGTGAGGTCGGGATAGAACTCCTTGATCTGGTAGGCGAGCAGCAGACCCTTGTAGACCAGGGTCCGGGCCGACAAGCTGGCGATGTAGCAGCTGCGGCCGTCTCCGTCGCGGAGCCGACGCTCGACGCGCTTGCGGATCACGAACAGCTTGCGCTCGAAGGCGTCCGGGTCGAGACCCGAGCCGCGCAGCACGAAGACCTGGCGGATGGCGGGGCGCGCCCGGCGGGCGTTCTCGCCGATCGCCTCCGGTTGCACCGGTACGTCGCGCCAGCCGAGCACGTGCTGCCCCTCCTCCTCGATGGTCCGCTCGAGGAGCTGCTCGAGCTCTCGGCGCTCCGCTTCGGGGCGCGGCAGGAAGACCATCCCGACGCCGTACTCTCCCGGCTCGGGCAGGTGGATCCTCAGGGCTGCGCACTCCTTCTCGAGAAAGCCGTGGGGCAGCTGCATGAGAATCCCGGCCCCATCGCCGGTCTCGGGATCCGATCCGGCGGCACCTCGGTGGGTGAGGTTCACGAGCACCTGAAGACCGCGCTGGATGGTCTCGTGGGACTTTCGGCCGTCGATGTTGCACACGAACCCGATGCCGCACGCGTCGTGCTCGAAGCGCGGGTCGTACAGACCCTGACGGGCCGGCATCTGTGGATGTGCCATGGAACGCTCCTGGGGCCCGGGGATCCAGCCGCGCTCAGGTGGCGAAAAGGTGGGATCGCCCACCCTGGCTTGCCCGGTGTTCGCGAGCCGCGCAAACCCACGCCGCATCTCGCGAAATCAGGTTCGATGAAGCGTACTGGAGGCGCCGGGAGGGTGTCAACCGGAGGGGGGGCCGCGCAGGTCTCATCGAGAGCTGCGGGAAGCGGATCTAAGCGACTGCGGACGCGCAGCTTTTTCAGCCCACCACCTTGACGAGGGCCCCCGGCAGGTGGACCATCGAGGCCCCCCCGCCATCGCAACCCGTGCCCCGGAGGACCGCCGACATGGCCGAGCGCGCCGCCCCGACGTCCGCCTCCCGGGCCGGCCCATCGGGGCCGCCCGGAGATCTGCTCGACACGCTCGCCGAGCGCATCCAAGCCCTCGCCGAGCGTCACCGTGCCACACGGTCGCGTGTCGAGGAGCTGCGCGCCCGGCTCGCGGAGCGAGATCTCACGATCGCGGAGCTCGAGAAGCGGATCGCCGGAGCGCGTCGTGTGCAGCGGGATATTGGGCGGCGTCTCGACGGTCTGATCTCGCAGGTGGCCCGGCTCGAAGGCTCTGCGGCGAACGGGAGGGACTCGGTGTGAGCCAGACCACCGTGATCAAGCTGCTGGGAAAGGAGTACCGGCTCAAGACCGACACGGATCCGCAGCACCTCCAGGAGGTGGCCGCCTACCTCGATCATCGGCTCCTCGAGGCACGGCGCAGCGTGCCCGACTCGCAGGACGCCGTCATTCTGGCGGCGCTCAACCTCGCGAGCGAGCTTCTGCAGGTGCGCTCCTTGCCCGATGCCGCCCGCGCGCGGATCCAGGCCCTGATCGATCTCGTCGATTCCGTGTAGTGTCGCGCTCCAGAACGTCGGAGCCTTAGGCGCTGAAGTGGGGGACGTCGAGCCGGTCGAGGCGCGCAAGCGGGCGCTGCGTCACGCCGCGCGGCGGCTTCGGGACGACCCGGCCGCCTCGAACGCGGTCCAGGGACACGTGCTGCGGCTGCCGGAGCTGGAGCGCGCATCCCGCGTCGCCCTGTACGCGGCCCTGGCCGGGGAGCCGTCCACCGATTGCATCGCCGAGGCGCTCGCGAGCCGGGGCGTCGAGCTCTTTCTGCCGCGCGTGGCGGATCGGGTGCTGCACCTGGCTCGCGTCGATTCGCTCGCTGGGCTGCAGCCGGGGTACCGGGGTATCCTCGAGCCGCCGCGCGATGCGCCGGAGGCAGCGCCTGACCGGGTCGACGTCTTCCTGGTTCCGGGGCTTCTCTTCGACCGCGCCGGTCGCCGGCTTGGACGGGGCGGGGGCCTCTACGATCGTCTGCTCGCGCGGGCGAGGCCGGACGCGCTCCGGGTTGGGCTATGTTACGCGCACCGCGTGGTCGGCGAGCTGCCCGCGGCCCCCTGGGACGTCCGGATGCACCTCGTCGTGAGCGAGACCGGCGTGCTCCGGCCCGCCGATCCCGGGGCGGAGGAGGGGCCATGAGCGGCGAGGCGCCGGAGCGGCAGCTCGAGATCTTTCGGGAGGGGGTGGCGACCCTGGTCTCCGAGTCGGAGCTGCTCGAGCGGCTTCGAGGCGGCCGGCCGCTCCGCATCAAGTACGGCTGCGATCCCTCGGCGCCGGATCTGCACCTGGGTCATGTCGTTGTGCTCACAAAGCTGCGCCAGCTCCAGGAGCTGGGGCACACGATCATCTTCCTGGTGGGAGACTTCACCGCGATGATCGGTGATCCGACGGGCCGAAGCCGCACGCGGCCCCCGCTCCCCCGTGAGACCATCGTGCGGAACGCTGAGACCTACACCGAGCAGGTGGGCGCGGTGCTCGACACGGAGAGGGTCGAGCTTCGCTACAACAGTGAGTGGATGGGTGAGATGGATGCGAAGGATCTGATCCGGCTCGCATCGCATTACACCGTTGCGCGTATGATCGAACGGGACGACTTCCAGAAGCGCTACCACTCCGGCACGCCGATCGCCGTGCACGAGTTCCTCTACCCGCTGGTTCAGGCCTACGACTCCGTCGAGCTGGATGCGGACATGGAGGTGGGGGGCACGGACCAGACCTTCAACCTGCTGCTGGGCCGGGAGATCCAGCGCGCCTACGGAAAGACCCCGCAGATCGTGCTCACGCTACCGCTCCTGGAGGGGACCGACGGCGTGGAGAAAATGTCGAAGTCGCTCGGCAATGCGATCGGGATCCGCGAGCCCGCCGAGGAGATCTACGGTCGGACCATGTCGATCCCGGACTCCCTGGTGCCCCTCTGGATCGAGCGGCTGGCGCCGGACGACGCGGAGCTCGCCGACCTGCAGCGGCGCACCGCGGCCGGCGGAAATCCGCGGGATCTCAAGGCGGCCCTCGCGTGGAAGCTCGTGGAGCGATTCCACGGTGCGGACGCGGCCCGGGCCGCCGAGGTGCACTTCGATCGACTGTTTCGTCGTCACCGTCCGCCTGAGGACCTGAAG
Organism: Myxococcota bacterium; assembly: GCA_046754285.1. Classification (GTDB taxonomy): domain Bacteria; phylum Myxococcota_A; class UBA9160; order SZUA-336; family SZUA-336; genus JBHHVJ01. The sequence continues at coordinate 48,117 of JBHHVJ010000024.1, forward strand.
GAGATCGAGGTTACGGGGGAGGGAGCCGGGGGTGCGGAGCTGATCACGGTGCTGCGTGCGGCCGGCTTCGCGCGCAGCGGGGCGGAGGCGCGCCGGCTGATCCAGCAAGGGGGCGTGCGGCTGGACGACGTCCGGATCGAGGAGGTGGATCTCCGGGTGCCGCCGGGCGCGCACCTCCTGCAGGCGGGCAAGCGTCGCTTCGCGCGTGTGAGGGTGGTGGCCGGGAAAGCCTAAGTACCCGTTTTCCAGACGGTTTCGGTCTGGACCTGGGGTGGCGCCGCCGGCGCCGGAGCCGGGCAAGCCCCCGGTTTGACAGCGGTTTTCCGATGCCCTAGATTCGTGGCCGCTCTGCGCCCCCGCTGGCGCAGCTGTCTCCCGCGGGCGCTTCGCTTTCGGGTCGTTCGGTCTTTGAAAAGCGAATAGCACGCAAGAGTCGATGTCCCGTTCTCACTGAACGCTCACTGAACTGTCGGTGAACGCTGTTGAACGGAGAGGACGGGTCCCCAGTTTCAAACTTCTCTCTTGTTTCATGATTTTTCTTGAACTGGAGAGTTTGATCCTGGCTCAGAACGAACGCTGGCGGCGTGCCTAACACATGCAAGTCGTGCGAGAAAGCTCCCTTCGGGGAGTGAGTAAAGCGGCGCACGGGTGAGTAACACGTGGGTAACCTGCCCTTGAGTTCGGGATAACCCGGGGAAACCCGAGCTAATACCGAATGCGGCCCAGAGGTCCTCGGACCTCCGGGAGAAAGGTGGCCTCTTCTTGAAAGCTACCGCTCGAGGATGGGCCCGCGGCCCATTAGCTTGTTGGTGAGGTAACGGCTCACCAAGGCCGAGATGGGTAGCTGATCTGAGAGGATGATCAGCCACACTGGAACTGAGACACGGTCCAGACTCCTACGGG
>JBHHVJ010000025.1:0-48257 GCA_046754285.1 Myxococcota bacterium
TCAGCTTCGCGGGGGCGCGTTTCGACCATACGGGCGTGACGACGAACTGCTCGAGTTGTCACAACGGCACCGCAGCGCGCGGGAAGTCGTCGAACCACATCGCCTCCTCGAACCGCTGCGAGGATTGTCACACGACGATGACCTTTGTGGGGGCGCGCTTCGACCATACGGGTGTGACGACGAACTGCTCGAGCTGTCACAACGGCACCGCAGCGCGCGGGAAGTCGTCGAACCACATCGCCTCCTCGAACCGCTGTGAGGACTGCCATACGACGATCAGCTTCGCGGGGGGACGCTTCGATCACGCGGGAATCACGACGGGTTGTGCGAACTGTCACAATGGAGGGACCGCGCCCGGCAAGTCACAGAATCACCTTCAGACTTCGAATCGTTGCGAGGATTGCCATACCACGATGACCTTTGCGGGGGCCCGCTTTGACCATGCGGGAATCGTGGACGGATGCGCGAACTGTCACAACGGCGCGACGGCGCGTGGCAAGTCGGGCAACCACCTTCAGACATCGAATCGTTGTGAGGATTGTCATACGACCGTGACCTTCGTGGGGGCCCGCTTCGACCATACGGGGATCGTGAACGGTTGTGCGAACTGTCACAACGGCACGACGGCCGAGGGAAAGCCGGGAAACCACATTTTGACCAACTCCGGATGCGAGACCTGCCACAGCACCATGGGTTGGGTGCCGGCAAACTTTGATCACGCAGGTGTGGCGGGAAACTGCGGTACCTGCCACAACGGCACGCGTGCGAAGGGGAAGCCCGGGAATCACTTCGGGACGAATCTCGACTGCGTGGTCTGTCATGACACGAACCGCTGGACCGCAATCACCTTCCGGCACTCCAGTACGGCGTATCCGGGAGACCACAAGAACAATCCGATGTGTGTGCAGTGTCACCGGAGCAACTCGCAGACGGTCACCTGGAGCTTTCCGTCCTACCAACCTGACTGCGCGGGCTGCCACGCCAACGACTTCAAGACCGGCCCGCATAAGAAGTCCGAGAGTCCGAAGATTCAGTACACCGTGGGGGAGCTCCGTGACTGCTCGGGGGCGTGCCATGTGTACACGGACGCGACGTTCCGGACGATCCTGAAGACGAAGACCGGCAAGCACAGCGTGAACAAGGGGGGGTGGTGATCAGACCGAGCGAAATGAGGCTGGGGCGGTTTCTGGCGATCGTCGTGTCTCTGATCTCGGCGATGGTTGGGATCGAGGTCGCGGCGGCGCCGGGCAGAACGCGGGTGGTCCGGGGAATCCAGGTCGTGACGCGGCAGGGGACGACGGAGCTCAACATCGACTTCTTCGTGCCCGTTCGCTATCGGTCGCACTCGCCGATCCGGGAAGGTGAGCTGCTCGAGATTCGGCTCGTCTTGGTGGGCTCCGATGCGCCGGAAACGTCCCATCAGGTCTTGGCCTGGCATGGACCCACTCACGTTCCGGTCCAGGATCTCGTCTTCGACGACTCGCCAGCGAGCGGCCCGGCGCTCACGCTGCGGTTTCGGAATCTACAGCACTTTCAGGTTCGGCAGGGAAGCAATCCACAACGTCTCACGGTCGTGCTCGAGAATCCGCCCGAGCTGATGCGACGAATCGCGGAGGTTGAAGACCCCGACCTGGAGGATCTGCAGGTTCCTCAGGGACCGCCCAAGCCCCCCTTCCTGGCGAAAAATGACGGGGCTGCAAGAGATCGGGGACGCGCCTCCGGGGCAGGGGCCACGACCGCACTCAGCACACGGCCCGGGCCTCGACGGTCCACACTGGCTCCGGAGACCCGCGTAATTCAGGGGCTGCAGGTGGGGACGCGGTCCGGGGCGACGGAGATCGAGATCCACTTCGCCGAGCCCTTCTGGTATACGACGCACAACCCCGCTGTGGAGGGTGATCACGTCGAGATCGGGATCATGCCGGCCAGACGGGAGTCGCAGCGCGCCACTCGGCAGGTGTTCCCCTGGACAGGCCCGAGCTCGATTCCGCTGGGCGAGCTGCTCTATGAAGAAGACGCCGCCAGCGCGAAGGGAGCGCGCTTGACGGTTAGCTTTCGTGAGCGCATTCGCTTCGAGGTGCGCCAGGGAAGCAATCTCGAGACGCTGACGATCCGCTTGCTTCCGGCTCCTGCGGAGGCAAAGAAATCCACTCCGGAGAAGCAGAAGGCACGTGCACGAACCCAGACGGCCTCGGCGCGGAAGCCGGCGGCGCGACGCACGGCCCCCACGACTCGACCTAGGGTCCGGCCGAGCACTCCGCTGGGGACGAAGAAGGCCTCCGAGAAGGAGCTGGCCAGGTACATGGAAGAAGGTCGCGAGGCGATGAAGAGTGAGGAGTATCCGCTCGCGATCGGACTCTTCACCAAGATCCTGACCTACGAGGAGAGTCGCTACTCCCAGGAAGCGAAAGAGCTGCTGGGTCTGGCGCGCCAGCGGAACCAGCAGCTGGCCCATGCGAAGGCCGAGTACGAGGAGTACCTCGAGAGGTATCCGGAGTCGGAGGGCGCGGTTCGTGTCCGGCAACGTCTGAACGCGCTGCTGACCGCCACGGAGCGTCCCGTGGAACCTCTACGCAGGACCGCCAGTGCTCGCCGCGAGTGGACGCGGGATTTCTCCGGCAGCTTCTACCAGGCCTATCGGAACGAGCGGCGCAAGACCGAGATCGATGGCACGCAGACCACGGAGTCGTCGCTGCTCTCGGACGTCTATCTGACCGCACGGGCCACGAATGATCGCTTCTCGCTGCGCTCGAGCTTCTCCGGAAGCCATCGAGATGACTTCACGGACGACGGAGAAGACGATACGCGAGTCACCTATCTCTTCGTCGAGGGGAGCGATCGCCGCTCCGGTGTGTCGCTCCGAGCGGGGCGACAATCGGGCAGCAGCGGAGGGATACTCGGCCGCTTCGATGGTGCAGTGGTCAGCTACCAGCTTCACCCCGTGGTCAAGCTCAATGTCGTGTCGGGCTATCCCGTCGCGTTCGAGGACTCGAACCGAGTCAACACCGACCGTCCCTTCTATGGGGTCAACGTCGATCTCGGTCCATTCGGTGACGATCAGTACTGCGACGGGCAGATCTTCGCGATCGAGCGACTGGCTGACGGGATCCAGGATCGCCGCGGGGTCGGCGGTGAGCTCCGCTGCAACGGACCGGGACGGTCCTTCCTGGCGCTCGTGGACTACGATCTGGCCTACAGCGCGCTCAACACTCTTCTGCTCGTCGGCAATGTACAGGTCGGCGATGCGACGAATGTCAACGTGCTTCTCGATCAGAGAAAGAGCCCGATCCTGACGACATCGAACGCCCTGCAAGGGCAGACCCTCACAGATCTGGATGATCTCGTGGACCTCTTCGGAGAAGACGGGGTGCGAAGCCTTGCTGAGGACCGCACGGCGAGCTCGCGAACGATGACGCTCGGCGTCACACATCAGTGGATGCCGAACGTTCTCGTTGGAGGGGACATCACGATCTCGAGCCTGTCGGATACGGATGCCTCTGGAGGCGTTGATGCGACGGAGGGGACCGGGACTGAGTTCTTCTATTCGGCCCACATCAGTCGCACGAGCTGGTTGGCAGCCGGGGACTACTCGAACTTCGCTCTCCGCTACAGCGATGGGGACAACAGCGATCGCTTTACGGTCGATCTGGGTGGTCGCTACCCGATCCTTCCGCGACTTCGAGTGGGGCCGGAGTTTCAGTTCGAGACTCGCTCCCTGGCGGCCGGCGATGAGGAGCTCCACTTCAAGCCGTCACTGCGAGCGGATTATCGATGGCGGCGCTACTCGACGATTCAGGCCGATCTGGGGACGGAGTGGATTCGATCCTCGGGAACGAACGCGGATCGGGACGAGATGCGGTATTTCTTCAGCCTGGCCTATCGGTATGACTTCTGAGTCCTTCTGCATGCTGAGTCGATCCCCATGATGGGCTACGAGATCCCGGCGGTTTGGATCTATCTTCTCTGGTTCTCGATCGCTCTTTTTCTCTACCGAAGATGGCAGGGTGGTCGTGATCGGGTGGCGCGCCGAATTCTGCGCGAGTCGCTCGAAGCGGGGCTCACGGAGCCTCCCAGCCTTCACCCCGTCATCGATCCGATCGTCTGTGCGGGCTGTGGGACCTGCGTGCGTGCCTGTCCGGAGAAGAACGTGCTCGGGCTGGTGGATCGCAAGGCTGTATTGATCAGCCCGGCCAACTGCATCGGTCACGGGGCCTGCAAGACCGCCTGCCCGGTTGATGCGATCACGCTCGTCTTCGGTACGAAGACCCGCGGGATCGAGCTACCGGTCGTCAAGGACAACTTCGAGACGAACGTCCCCGGACTCTTCATCGCGGGCGAGCTCGGTGGCATGGGTCTCATCCGGAACGCGATTGAGCAGGGGCGACAGGCCATGGAGTCGATCATGGCGCAGCCTCGAAAGAGCGCCTCGGCGGAGTACGACGTCGTGATCGTCGGCGCCGGTCCGGCGGGCTTTGCGGCTTCACTGACCGCCCACGAGAAGGGGATCCGGTACGCGACCATTGAGCAGGAGGACCTCGGAGGGACGGTCGCTCACTTTCCCCGCGGAAAGCTCGTGATGACCGCTCCGGTCAAGTTGCCCAGCTACGGAATGCTCAAAATCCGCGAGACGACCAAGGAAGAGCTGCTGGCGCTCTGGAAGGAGGTCGAGCAGAAGAGCGGCGTCGGGATCAACTACGGCGAGCGCGTGGAGAAGATTCAGCGAACCGACTTCGGCTTCGAGGTCCAGACGAGCAAGGCCTCTTACCGGACCCAGAATCTCCTTCTGGCCCTGGGTCGTCGGGGAACGCCGCGAAAGCTTGGGGTGCCCGGCGAGGACCTCCCCAAGGTCGTCTATCGAATGGTCGATCCGGCACAGTATCGAGGACAGCATGTTCTGGTCGTCGGGGGCGGGGACAGCGCCCTGGAGGCCGCCACGTCCATTGCCGAAGAATCTGGGGCGACGGTGACCCTCTCCTACCGGAGCGCCGCCTTCTCTCGCGCCAAGCCAAAGAACCGGAACAAGGTGGACGATGCCGCGAAGTCCGGGACGCTTCGAGTCCTGATGAACTCGAACGTCGCGAAGATCCTCGAACATGAAGTGTACATTCTGCAAGAGGACAAGGAGATCAAGATCCCCAACGACGCCATCATCGTCTGTGCGGGAGGGGTTCTCCCGACCGGCATGCTCAAGTCACTCGGGATCGAGATCGTTGCCAAGTATGGCGAACCGTGAGAGGCTTCTCGCGCTGGTCCTCGTCGCAGGCTTGTGGGGCGGGGCACCCGGGGGCATCGCAGCGGCTTCGCTCGATGAGGCGCTCCTGGCCGTTCGAACGCGGGACTACGCTCGCGCGGCAGAGCTTCTGGAGCCTTTGGCCCGCTCGGGAGATCCCGAGGCTCAGTACCGTCTAGGGGTGCTGTATCGGACCGGTCGGCCCTTCCCGCGAGACGATCGTCGTGCGGCCCGGCTCTTTCTCAAAGCTGCGGCGGTCGGACACCCACAGGCTCAGTACGCCCTTGCGCAGCTCTATGAGAACGGCTGGGGCGTCCCGCCGAGTCGAGAGAAGGCTTCGCTCTGGGCGGGACGTGCCGCGGTGAGCGGCCATCGCGCCGCGCGAGACCTGGTCGAGCGTCTGGGGGGCGATGAGGTCGGTTCGGCCTCGCGTGTGCCTGCCCGCTTCGAGCGGACAGAGCCACGGGAGGCGCTCATCGATGCGGTCCGGCTGGGGGATCCCACCCTCGTTCGGACGCTCGCCCGCCGGAAGGGTGCGCTGGCTGGGCGAGGCGAGGACGGCCGGACGGCGCTCATGCTCGCCGTCGAGCTCGGGCGGACGCGCATCACTCGGATTCTTCTGAACGCTGGAGCGGATCCCAATGCCAAGGATCGATTCGGCGAGACCGCGCTGCTGCTCGCCGTGGGGGCCGGTCATGAGAAGATCACGCGCACACTCCTCGCGAAGGGGGCGAAGATCGAGACCCGGGATCGATACGAGAACACGCCTCTCCTGATCGCAGCGCGGAAGGGGGACGCAGGCGTCGTGGCCGCGCTCCTCGAGCATGGTGCAGAGCTGGATGGGCGCGATGCGGAGGGAGCGACGCCGCTCGCGCTCGCCCTGCGAGCCAAGCACACGGAGGCGGCCCGGATCCTCCGCAGCGCTGGCGCACGGGAGGCGGAGCCTCGTGAGGAGGATCCCCGCTGGGAGCGTATTCGCCGGACCGCCGCAGCGTCTGGCTCGGCGTCTTCGGGGGGCACCGCAGTGCTCTTCAATGGGTGGACGTCGCTCATGGTCGCGGCCTGGCGCAACCAGGAAGACGTCGTTGAGGCGCTTCTGGACGGGGGTGCGGAGCCGAACGTGCGAGATGAGAAAGGTCGCACGGCGCTCTGGCTCGCGGCCTCTCAGGGTCACGCCAAGATCGTGCGAAAGCTCATGCGTAGGCATGCCAAGCCGGGCATTACCGACTTCGAGGGTCGGACGGCTCTGATGGCCGCGGCAGAAGGAGGGCATCTCCGTACCGTCCGCCTTCTGCTCGAGCTCGGGCTGCCCGTCGAGGCGGCGCTCAAGGACGATCGGACCGCGCTCATTCTTGCCGCCGAGAACGGCCACGAGGACACGGTCCGGGCGCTTCTGGCCGCGGGGGCCAAGGTCGACGCTCGCGACGCAGAGGGCCGCACCGCGCTCATGCTCGCGTCGGAAGCGGGACATCGAGGTGTGATGCGGCGGCTGCTGGAGGGCGGGGCGAACGTCGGAGCTCGTGATCGGTCAGGCCACACGCCGCTCGCGTTCGCGGTGGCCTCCGCGACGGCGCGCGAGGTGCAGATCCTGCTCGCTCATGGTGCCGATGCGAAGCACGTGGATGCAGGGGGCCGCTCGCTGCTGGCGAGCGCGTCGCTGGCTGGGAACGAGGACATCGTCCGTCTGCTGATCCAGAACGGCGCGGAGACCGATGCCCGGAGCGATGCGGGGAAGACGCCGCTCATGCTCGCGGCCGCCCGCGGCCATCTCGATGCCGTTGCGGTGCTCGTCTCGCACGGGGCCGAGATCGACGCACGAGACGAGGAACGCAGCACGGCGCTGATGCTGGCCGCCGCGAACGGTCGCGGGAAAGTCGTCCGCGCCCTGCTCGAGGCCGGCGCGAACCCGCGGCTCTGGGACCGCAAGGGCTCGACCCCCAGGGCGCTCGCCGAACGTGCGAATCACGACCGCATCGCGGCCTTGCTCGAAAGCCACGAGGACGAGCACTCGGGCTTCCTCGGGATCTTCTGAGGCCCTGCCTCAGAAGGCTGGAACCGCGAAGCCGTCCTTAACGGGCTCGAGCTTCTCGAAGTGGGGCCCGAGCTGCTCGTGGAGGCTCGCAGCCGTCCAGCTCTCGGTGCTCTCGAAGCGCGTGTCGAGTGTGGGCCGACCGACCACGGTCACCTGGGTGCCGTAGACGATGAAGAGCTGACCGGAGATCCGCTCGGCGAGCGGCGAGGCGAGGTACGCGGCAAAGGGCGCCACGTTGGCCGGGGAGAACGTGTCGAATCCCTGCTCGGGCTTCGCGAAGAGCTCAGCCGTGATCCCGGAGTCGGTCATGCGGGTTCGGGCGCGGGGCATGATCACGTTGGCGGTCACTCCGTAGCGGAGCATTGCCTGTGCCGCTCCCATCGTGAGCGCCACGATTCCGGCCTTGGCAGCGGCGTAGTTGGGCTGGCCCGGGGATCCGAAGAGCGCGGCCTCCGAGGCGGTACTGAGGATCCGACCGTAGACCGGGGACCCCGTGCTCTTCGACCGCTCGCGCCAGTGGGCGGTTGCGAGGCGGAGTGTGCAGAAGTGCCCCTTGAGGTGGACACGAACGACCGAGTCGAAGTCCTCCTCGCTCATGTTGAAGATCATCCGGTCACGCAGGAAGCCGGCGTTGTTGATCAGAATCTCGAGGCTGCCGAACTGGTCCAGCGCCGTCTGAATCAGCGATCGTGCGTCGTTCCAGTCCGCGACGTCTCCGAACTGGGGCACCGCCTCACCCCCGAAGGAGCGGATCTCGTCCACGACGGCACGAGCGGCTTCCTCATCCCGCCCTGACCCATCGGCCATGACGCCCAGATCGTTCACCACGACCCGGCTGCCGAGCCTCGCGAGGGCGAGCGCCTCCTCACGTCCCAGGCCTCGGGCCGCCCCCGTGACGATCGCGACCTTGCCTTCGAGCAGGCCGCTCATAGGCGCTCGATGATCGTCCCGGTCCCCAGCGCCGAGCCGCAGCACATGCTGACGAAGGCCGTGGAGGCATCACGTCGCTCGAGCTCGTGAAGGGCGGTCACGAGCAGGCGGGAGCCCGTGGCACCCACCGGGTGACCCAACGCGATCGCGCCCCCGTTCACGTTCACGCGGTCGATGTCGGGCTCGAAGACCTTGATCCAGGAGATCACGACGGACGCGAAGGCCTCGTTGATCTCGAATAGATCGATGTCGCTGATCTTCATCCCCGTCTTCTGGAGGATCCTATTCGTGGCGTCCACCGGGCCGTCTAGCAGGTAGTGCGGATCCGTGCCCACGACGACATCGGCGAGGATGCGGGCACGGGGCCGCAGGCCGAGCGACTTCGCCTTTTCTGCCGACATCCAAAGAACGGCCGCTGCCCCATCGGAGATTTGCGAGGAGTTCCCGGCGGTGTGCATGAACCCCTCGACGACCGGCTTGAGGGACGCGAGCCCCTCGCGCGTGCTCTCGCGGATGCCCTCGTCCGTCTCGACCAGCCGTGTCTCTCCCGTAGGGTTTCCGTCCTCGCCCATCACGGGTGCCTCGATCGGGAGGATCTCACGCTTGAAGCGACCCTCGTCACGTGCGCGGACGGCATTCTGATGAGACCGAAGAGCGAGTTCGTCACACTCCTCCCGCGTCGTACCGCGCTTCTTTGCCACGCGCTCGGCGGCGTCGAACTGATTCGGCGTCGCGTCCCAGGGCCAGTCCGGTGTCAGGAAGAAGCCCGGACCGTGGGCGACGTTGGAGCCCAGCGGGACGTGGCTCATCACCTCGACCCCGCAGCCGATGCCCACGTCGATGCTCCCCGCACGCACGAAGGCCGCGACGATGTGGTTGGCCTGTTGGCCCGAGCCGCACTGGGCGTCGACCGTCGTGCCCGCCAGCTCGTAGGTCCGGCCGAGGCTGAGCCAGGCATGTCGGGTCACGTTGTTCGACTGCTCTCCGGCCTGGGTGACGCAGCCGCCGATGATCTGCTCGACCTGTCCGGGATCGAGCCCCACGCGATCGATCACGGCCTCCTGCACACGGCCGAGGAGGGCGGCCGGGTGCATCCCGCTGAGAGCGCCCTTACCCGCCTTGCCCCTTCCGATCGGCGTTCTCAACGCCTCGACGATCACTGCTTCGCCCATCTTCTCGCTCCTTCTCCCTAGAGTTTTCCGAGGATCATTCCGCTGGTCGGGACGCCGACCCCCCCGGTCACCAGCACGTGCTCGCTACGCTCGGGCTGGTTGCAGGAGCTTCCCCGGATCAGTCGAACTCCCTCGTTGACGCCGTTCATGCCGTGAATGTAGGCCTCGCTGAGCTGGCCGCCGTGCGTGTTCGTCGGCAGACGACCCCCGACCTCGAGGTTTCCGTCCCGGACGAAGTCCTTCGCCTCGCCCCGTTCGCAGAAGCCGAAGGACTCGAGCTGCCAGAGGACGATCGACGTGAAGGCATCGTAGATCACGGCAGTGTCCACGTCACCCGGCGTGAGTCCCGACATTCCATAGACCTGACTCGCAACGAGATCCATCTCCGGGAGGCTCGAAAGGCTCTCGCGGTAGAAGCTGGTCATGGCCTCCTGCTCGGCCCCGGCCGCCTGTGCCACGCCCCGCACGAGCGCGGCGGGCTGCCGCAGGTCCCGCGCACGCTCCGGTCGCGTCAGGATGCAGGCCGTTCCCCCGTCGGTCTCCTGACAGCAGTCGAAGAGCCGTAGCGGATCGGCGATCATGCGAGAGGTCTGGTGCTCCTCGATCGTGAGGGGCCGCTCGTAGAAAAACGCGCGCGGATTGCGGACCGCGTGACGTCGCGTGGAGACGGCCACCTGAGCCAGATCGATGCTCTTGCAGCCGTACTCGTGCATGTATCGCTGCGTGAACATCGCCACCCAGCTCGCCGGGGTCATCAGGCCGAAAGGCATGTACCAGCTCCAGTGGATCGTGTCGGCGGTCACGATGCCTTCGGAGACCCCCGCGCTGTAGCGCATTCCCGAGCGGCCGTTCAGCGCGCGGTAGCAGACGACGACCTCGGCACTGCCCGTGGCGATGGCTGCCGCGGCCTGATGGATCACGCCCACGGCCGCCCCGCCTCCGTGTGGGACGCGGCTGAAGAACGTGAGATCACCGATCCCGACGGCGCGCGCGACCTCGATCTCGTCGCTCGTATCCATGGTGAACGTGGTCATCCCGTCGACGTCGGAGGGCTCGAGCCCGGCGTCCTCGAGCGCGGCACTCACAGCCTCGGCGGCGAGCTGGAGCTCCGAGCGTCCCGAGTTCTTGGAGAACTCGGTCTCGCCGATCCCGACGATCGCCGCCCGATCCTTGAGGCTCTCCGGCATCGATCAGGATCTCCGCGGCAGCACGACCTCGACCGTGCCGGTCACGTGGTCGCCCCACGAGTTCCGGCCGGCGATCGTGATCTCGACGAGCCCGTTGCTGCCATCGGTGGCCATCACCTCACCCGTCAGCTTCATGGTGTCGCCGGGCAGGTTGGGAGCCCCGAGCTTGATGGAGACGGAGCGGAGCATCGCGTTGGCTCCGGCCCAGTCCGTCACGAAGCGGCCGACGAGCCCGTTCGTGGTCAGGATGTTCATGAACACGTCCTGCATCCCCTGGGCCTGGGCGGCCGTCCGATCGTGATGAACCGGGGTGAAATCCCGCGAGGCCAGGGCGCCTGCGACGATGAGCGTTGTGGTGATCGGGATCGAGAGCTCTGGCAGTCGGGTCCCCGGCCTCACGTCGTCGAAGCAGACATCCGCGCTCATCCGGCCTCCGCAGCGGCCCGGAAGAGGGGCAGCTTGAAGCCTTCCTCGACCTCCTCGATCGAGAGCTCTACGGGCATTCCGATGTGCACTTGTGCGGGGTCGCAGCCCACGATGTTCGAGATCAGGCGCGTGCCTTCTTCGAGCTCGACCGTCGCGGCGGCGATGGGCATCTCGAAGCCCGGCAACGGAGGATGGTGTACGATCGTGTAGCTGTACACCGTTCCCCGTCCGCGGGCCGTCTGGGTTTCCCAGTCGGTGGAGCGGCAGCTCCCGCACATGGGTCGAGGTGGATGGCGCAGGCGCCCGCACGCGCGGCAGCGCTGGATCAGCAGATCGCCCCTCTCGATGCTCGTCCACCACCAGGTGTTGTCGTGCCCGAGAGGCGGTCGCATCCTCCGCGGCTTGGCCGCGGGGGCCTCGCTCGCGGTGGCCGCGGGCCGCTCCGCTGGCTTGAACTTGAGCACGCGAAAGTCCATCCAGCCGACCTCTTCCCCGTGCTGATCCCGGTACACGTCGTGCGTGTTGATGAAGTAGCCCACCCCCAGCGCTGTGGCCTTTTGCTCGGAGATCGACTCGATCGTGGTCTGCACCGAGATGCGATCCCCCGGACGCAGGTAGCGGTGGTAGCGCTGCTCGCAGTTGGTCGCGACCACAGAGCTGTAGCCGCAGGAATCGAGCAGGTTGTGGAGCTCACGCTGTCGGTTCGCGCTCGGCTCGGGCGGGCGCGCCATCTCGATGCCGCGGAGCACCCAGGCCTGAAGCATCGTGGGTGGGGCGACGACTCCGCCGTGGACCGTGCGCGCCGCCACGTCGGGATCGAGGTAGGCGGGGTTCGCATCGCCCATGGCTTCGCACCAGTGCTGGATCATGGCCTCGTTCACGGGCTGAGGTGCGAGCTGCTCGGGCCCCGTGACCGCGCCCACGAACTCGCGCAGGCGCGCCTCGAGCCGCTCCCTCTCCTCGCTCGGGTCGCTCGACTGGGACATCTCAAGTCCTCGAGATCAAAGAGAATCCCTGCGTCGGCGCGCCGGGATTGAAACAGGTTCTACCGCGCCATTATGATCGGCCCGCGCGGGATTTGTAAAGCGCGCCCGACCCGGGCTCTGGGCGCGGATGGCGTCCCAGCTCGGTCTTCAGGATGAGACCCCCGCGGCCCGGGCTCTGCTCGAAGAGCGCAGAAGCGGGCGACCGCAGAGGCCGAGATCCCTTGACTGCGATCCCGATCAATTTTCAGGGAGTGTCTCGTCTGGCACCGAGGCGCACCGCAAGATACGCAAGGACCACAAGGTTCGCCGTGGCGACGGCAATCCGGTACCGAACCGAACCGACCGAGAAGAGACCGCCGTTGGCACCGAGAAGCATCAGGTAGATACCGGAGAATGCCAGGCAATCTGCCAGAAACTCCTGGAGCTTCCTTACCGGCACACTCATCAAGAGAAGCACAGCGTCAGTAGCCAGCAAACCGCTCGCTTCAGGACTCCTCCTTCAATATCGTGACCGCAAGGCGGGGGCTCCGCGGGCGTCCGAGCATGCATGGCGGGGGTGACACCCTCGGTCCGGAGCTCCGTGCGCGCACGCGAGACCGGGTTCAGTCGCTCGGCTCCGGATCTGGTTCGCTCTCGGGGGTTTCAGCGGCGAGCTTCTCCAGCTCGGCGGTCAGGGCAGCCGGAGAGTCCAGGTGTGCGATCTTTTCGATGTGAAGCTTGTCGAGTACGAGCAGCGTGGCGTGTCCCTTGGACGCGGGAAAGCGCTCGGTCACCGAGCCATCCGTGTCGAGCAGCATCGGGTAGGGACGCCGTCGCATTCTCGGGAGCGCGAAGATCTTCCGGATCAACGCCGGCATGCCGCTGATGTCCGATACGTAGACGGCGCGCGCGCGCTCGAGCAACGCGGCGCCATCCTCACTCAGGGTCTGCTTGATGATCTTGCCGCCCTCCATCTCACGGCTGAAGAGAATCGCGTGGACCGACTCGTCCACCTCGTGCAGGAGTCCGTGCTGGTCGCGGAGCGTGAAGGGCTCGAGCAGGCTTCCCTCCAGATGAGCCTCGGAAGCGGCGAGGCTCGGCAGAAGCAGGAGCAGAGTGGCAAGAACGGCTTTCATGATCACCCTCCAGGAGTCGAGATACTCTGGAGGACCCCCCCGGGGAGATCAAGCGCCTTCTCACGGATCACGTTCAGGGCGCGTGTGATCGCCCACGGGTCAGCTCGAAGATCGAGAAGACCTCCTCGGGAATCTCGGCCGCGTAGTCCACGGCCTCCACGGCGAGATCGACGCGCGTTCCGTCCACGGGCCGCTCGAAACGCATGCGCCGTGGCGTGGGGATTCCCTGGACCTCGTCGATCTCGAGTGTCTCGGCGCGCAGCACCGTTCGACCGTCCAGCCGGTGTACTGTGCGAAGCGGGATGAAGGTCGCGCGATCGAGCCACACGATCCGCTCTTCGAAGCGTCGATTGTCGAGTCGCGCGCGCTCGAGGATGCGGTAGCTCGCGCGCTCCCCGATGCGCACGACCTCCATCGCCTCGACACGCGTCGGCTCCGAGCGAGCGATTCCGAAGCCCAGGAACTCCGGATCGATTCCGTAGAGGTTGTCCCGTACGGTGGCCTCGTGCAGACGCCGAACGCGACGGACCGCGGGACGGTAGAGGAAGTAGTCGTTGGGACGGTCGCTCTGCTCGAAGTAGAGCAGTCCCAGGTTCCGGAGCGCGGGTGGCGCGTCGAAGCGGATCAGCACGCGCTCCGCAGCCGTGTCGTGATCGGTCCGGTGAACCGTGAGCCAGCGATCCTCGAGCAGGCCGCCGAGATCTACGCGCATGCGAATGCGGGCCACGAAGTGCCGGCCGTCGAGCCGGGAGTGCCAGCGCTCCTGCACCTCATCGCGCGTGAGGGGTCGGGCGTCCTCTTCGGCCGCGGCCCCACCACTCAGGGCCAGCCCCAGCACAAGTGCCCCCAGCCGACACCGCGACCGCATCACACGTCCCTTATACCACTCGGCGCGGGGGAGCTTGCCCCCGGGGCCGAGGCAGCCACACCGTCGAGCCGGATCGATGCGGGAAGAGCCGCGAGGGTTGCCAGACCCATGGTCACGGGGATCAAGCCGAGCAGCAGCGGTCCGGGAAGCGCGAGTCTGACCACCCATCCAAGACCCTCGAAGACGGCATCGGTCGCGGGTCGTGCGGCGAGGACGCCGAGCGCGACACCGAGCAGGCTGGCGAGAAGAGCGAGCCCCACTGCATCACCCAAGACGAGGGCGCGCAGGTGGGACCGGCTGGCGCCCAGCATCGCGATCCGCCCGAGCTCCTCGCTCCGCGCTCGGATGCCCTCGAGCACGAGGCTCACGATTGTGAGCGTGCCAAGCAGGCCGCCGAGACCGCCGAGCACCGCAAGCGGAGAGCGGGCGCGTCGCAGCAACGATCGTGCCGCCCGACGAAGCTCGTGCGCATCACGCAGGAAGACCGCCTGCTGCTTCTCGAGCCGGCTGTGCAGCTCGGTCTCGATCTCGCTCGTTGGACGGGTCGTCCAGAGGACCGCAAAGTCCGCCCCCTGGGCACCGAAAAGACGCTCGAAGCTGGACACATCGAGGTGTAACGATCCCGCCGGACCGGAGTAGTCCCGTAGCAGTGCCCCCGCGCGAAAGCTGTGCGGTCCCCGCAGGGTCTCGAGGACGAGGCTCTCACCGACCTCGATCCCGAAGTGGCTACGGAACGCGTGCGAGAGCGCGATCTCGCCGCGCAGCAGTGCGGCCGCGATCTCGTCGGCCGGCGTATCCTCACTTCCGAGCGCCCCTCTCCGCCGCAGCACCTCCGTCGGCAACGCTCCGAGCAGGACGCGCTCGCCCCGGAACCGGATCTCGCGATTTGAGAATGCCGCCACGTCCCGGACGCCCGGGATCCGTCGGATCGCGGCGAGCGTCTCGGCGTGGATTCTCTCACGCAACGGACCAGGGTGCGGGCTGCCTGCGACCAGCAGCGCTCCTCCGCCGTGCCGTCGCTCGATCCAGCCTTCGGCACTGGATGTGAGGCTCTCGAGAACGCAGAGCATGAGCGCGGCGCCGCAGACGAGGCTTCCGAAGGCCAGGAACGGGGCCCTCGCGAGGGCGGGTTGCGCCAGCAGGGAGAGCCCGAGCGGAACGTGTGCGCCGGGAAGCCAGGCGGCCTGCGACCTTCGCCAGCGTGCGAGCGCGAATGCGAGGGTGTCGCCCGCGAAGGCGCACGCCGTGAGTCCGAGCAGCAAAGTGGCGCCCAGCCTCGCGACCGCAGGCCCGGGCAGGAACGCGACGGGAATCGGCGCGAGGGCCAGTGCGCCCAGAGTGCATGCGGCGCGGGCTCCAGACGCAGACCTCGTACCGGAGGGCCTCGAGAGCTCGGCGGTGCGGGCCCGATCGCCGACATGTCGGGCCGTGGGCCACGCCGCAAGCAGCGCAGGGAGCAGCCAGATGCTCGCAATGGCGAGCAGATCCGAGCCGCCGATCGAGCTCGGCTCGGGAGCGCGGGTCGCGGCGCCACCCGTGGCGAGTGCGAGCGTGCGGAGCAGCGCCGGGGTCAGCACGAGGGCCGCAGCCGTGCCGAGGGCGGTTCCGATCGCACCGAGCCCGAGCGCGTTGTGTGCGATCAGCCGTCGCAAGCGGCTCGGTTCCATCCCTAGGCAGCTCAGGAGCTCGAGCTCACGGGAGTGCTGCTCCGC
The DNA here is from genome assembly GCA_046754285.1 of Myxococcota bacterium. GTDB lineage: Bacteria > Myxococcota_A > UBA9160 > SZUA-336 > SZUA-336 > JBHHVJ01. The sequence goes on from JBHHVJ010000025.1 coordinate 15,659, forward strand.
CGCTTGCGCGAGTGCCGTGTGCATGAGCAGCCCCGCAACGAGAAGGCCGAGCGCCGCCACTCCCGCTGCAGCGATGCGCAGCGGCTGCAGGACGGGAAGCGACACAGGAGCTTGTTCCGACGTGCGTCGGAGCCTCGTGCGCGCGTCGAGGCGGCTCGTGATCGCTGCTCTGACCTGCGCGCGATTCACCCCGGGGGCGAGCCGAATCGCGATGCGCTCGACTCCGCCCCCGGAGCCCACGAGCGTCTCGAGCGACCAGAGATCCATGAGCGCGATTCCTCGTGCGCCCCGTGCCTCCGCAAGATGGAAGCGACCTTCCAGTCGAACTTTCCGCTCGCCGCTCCGAGTTTCCACGGTCAGCGTCTCCCCGAGCTCGAGGCCGAGCTCGTCGCTCCAGCTCGCCTCGAGGATGAGGGCGGGAGGCTCGCCGAGAAGCCGCAGGGGGTCGCGGATCTCCAGACGTCCCCATCGCGAGGGACCGTCGAGCGCACCCCGAAGCGCGCTCAGATCCACACCGACGATTTCCATGGGACGCGCGGAGCTGAGAATGCGCACCCGTTCGTGACGCAGCGGGATGGCGAGTTGTACACCGGGGATCTCCCCGATGTGCTGCGCGAGTTCCTCTTCGAGCTTCCCCTCTCGGTCGATGATCTCCAGCTCTGTCCCCGGCACCAGAGCTCCGAGTGCGCGCGTCGAGAGCTCATCGATGCCCTGACGCACGGGGCGCGAGGCGCGCAGCAGGGAGAGCGCGAGTGCCGCACTCGACGCGAGGGCCAGAACCGTCAGGATTCTCTGCACGCTCAGCCCGCAGAGCGGCAACCGACCGCTGCGCCGAGGGACGGTTCCGGTGCGAAGCTGCATCCCGTGAGGGGTCCGGATCCTCACGTCCGAGCTCCCGGGTGATCGCCGGGGCGCTCGATCCGCTGGGTCAGCCGACCATCATGGAGGAGCAGAGCGCGATCGCAGAAGCTGAGCGCGCCGGGATCGTGGCTCACGAGGATTGTGGCGAGGCGGTCGAGATGGGTCCGTTCACGCAGCAGCCGATAGATGCTCACGCCGGTCGTGGAGTCGAGACAGCCGGTCGGCTCATCGGCGAGCAGCACCCGCGGCTCGATCACGAGCGCGCGCGCGATCGCGACCCGCTGCTGCTCGCCGCCGGAGAGCTCCTCGGGCGGGTCGTTCCGACGCCGGAGCAGATCGAGCTGCTCGAGCAGGGCGTCGACCCGGCGTCGGATGATGGAGCCGCGCGTCCGATCGAGAATCAGGGGAAGAGCCACGTTCTCGGCAACGGAGAGGGTCGGCAGCAGATTGAAATGCTGAAAGATCATTCCCACCCAGCGTCTTCTCAGCAGGGCCGTGTCCCGGGCACCGAGCGCCTGCACCTCGATGCCTTGCACGCGGATGCGTCCGCGCGCTCGCGGAACCAGGCCGACGATCGAGCGGAGCAGACTGCTCTTGCCGCTTCCCGATCGGCCCTGGAGGCAGACGAGCTCGCCGGCCTCGACGCGGAGATCCACTCCGCGCAGGGCGGGGATCTCCCGTGGGCCGGATCTGTAGTTGACTGCCAATCCGACGAGCTCGATCCCGGAGCGGCCGGCCCGATCGGCGAGGGGTGCGCGTCGCATTTCTCTCCTGGAGAGCAAGGGACGTTCCCGCTGCGGAGCGGCACAGCGGCTGCAACGGGTGTTGTCGCCCGCCCGAATCGGCGAATGGCCCGCTCGCAACAGCGCTCACGCTCGCTCTCTCGCCCGCGAAGGGGCGGCATCGCGGGTGCCCTCGGGCCCGATGCTTGCACTCGAAAAAAGCACGAAAGGAGGTAGTGCAAAATGCCTGGTATGGATCTTCTCTCACCGCTGCTCGCCGCCGCTCTCGCCGCTCTCGTCACGATCAACTGCGTCTAGAAGACTCGATCGTCGCTCAAGCCGCACGGCAAACGGATCCTCGCGCAAGATGAGCTGGCTGGGCCACGGGGGCGGGTCCAGGGGGGACCTCTGGACCGAGCTCCGGTGGAGGGCTCCGGGGGGTTGGGGCTGCGAACGGAGAACGCCGAACGTCGGGATGGCCTTATGATGTCGGGCAGCGGGCGCCGCATGAGCGAAACGCGATCGATTCCACTCTTCACGCGCCATCCCGAGCTCGGGTCCGGCTTCGATCGGTTTCCGCTCTGCGAGCTGCCGACTCCGGTCGCTCGCCTCGAGAAGCTGGAGCGCGAGGCCGGTACCGGACCGATCTGGGTCAAGCGCGACGATCTCAGCGCCTCCCCCTACGGCGGGAACAAGGCGCGCAAGCTCGAGTGGCTGCTCGCTCGAGCACGTTCCCGCGGCGCGACGCGGGTGCTGACCTTTGGAGGCCTGGGAACGAACCACGGCCTGGCGACGGCTCTCTACGCGAAGCGGCTCGACCTCCGCTGTGAGCTCGTGCTCGCCCATCAGCCTGTGAGCGATGCCGTACGCAAGCGGCTGCTCGTCTTTCACGCTCTGGGCGCGAGGATCTTCTACGGGGGCTCCGTAGCCGGCTCCGTGCGCATCGCATTGGGGCGCATCCTTCGTCATCCCCGGACCTACGTAGTGCCCGTGGGAGGCTCCAGCGCTCACGGAACGCTCGGCTTCGTCAACGCCGGCCTCGAGCTCGCCGAGCAGGTCGCGCGCGGGGAGCTTCCCACACCGGCGCGTCTCTACATCGCTTGCGGCTCGGGAGGCAGCGCAGCGGGGCTCGCGCTCGGCTTGGCCCTCGCTGGGCTCGCGACCCGGGTCGTCGCCGTCCTCGTGACCGATCTGCTCCCTCCCTCGTCGTCGTCGCTTCGACGGCGCGTAGGATGTTCGCTGGCTCTGCTGCGCCGTCGGGGAGCGAAGGTCACCGCGCGCGACGCGGTCGTGGCGCTCGAGCTCGAGACGGGGTTCGTGGGCGGGGGGTACGGCATGCCCAGCGAGGCGGCCGAGCGGGCGCGGGTTCAGGCGGCGGCGCTCGAGGAGCTGGTTCTCGATCCGACCTACAGCGCCAAGGCCCTGGCCGCCCTGCTCGAGCGTGAGCAGGGTCGCCAGGAGCCGCTGCTGTTCTGGAACACCTACGCGCCGTACGATTGCCCGATGGAGCTTCCGGACTGGAAGAGTCTTCCGCGTCCCTTTCATCGCTTCTTTCGGGAGGCGCCATGAGGCGACGCGCGCTGCTCGCGCTGGGGGCGCTGAGTCCGGCGATGCTCGCACTGCAACGTCTATCGCTCTCCCCCCTGGGTGCGCCGGAGCGGTCCGCGGCTTCCGGGATCGGGAAAGGCTCGGAGGAGGCATCGGCGACACGCGTCCTGAACGCTGCAGAGTCCGAGCTGATGCTGCGCGTGGTCGAACGCATGGTCGAGACGGGGGAGCCCGATGCGCCGGACCCGGGGGCCATCGGAACGCTGGAGGCCATTGAGGGTGCACTCGCTCCGCTCGATGAGACGGTGCTCGACGCGCTGCGGCTCGCGCTCCGTCTCGTGGATCTCTGGCCGCTGCTCTTCGAGCTGCGCTTCGCTCGCTTCCGATCCCTGAGCCCGGCGCAGCGCGATGCCAGCCTCGAGCGATGGCGTCGCAGCCGCTTTGCCGAGCGCCGCCGCGTCTTCTACGCGCTGCGAAATCTGGCGTTGCTCGGATACTGGAGCCAGCCGGAGACCTGGCCCCTGATCGGCTACGGGGGCCCGTGGATTCGCAGGGCGCCGTGATCGTGCGCGGGCGCAACCGACCGGGGGCCGCACGCGAGTCTGTGGAGGTCTGCGTGATCGGCTCGGGTGCGGGTGGTGCGGTGGCTGCGGCGGAGCTTGCGGCGGGTGGGCGCGACGTGCTGCTTCTCGAGCAGGGGGGCCACCACACGCGCGACGACTTCGATCAGCGCGAGGACCACCTGCTGCCGCGGCTCTTCGAAGACGGGGGGATGCGCACGACCGACGACGGGACGGTGACGATCCTGCAGGGTAGGGGAGTGGGCGGCTCGACGGTCCACAACCTCTGCTACTGCTTTCGCGCGCCCCAGCCGATCCTGAAGCTCTGGGAGCGGGAGCACGATGTGCGTCAGCTCTCGAGCCTGCAGGCTTCGTTCGAGCGCGTCGAGCGCGAGCTCGAGGTCAAGCCGATCCTCGACGAGGAGCTCAACAGTCTGAACCGGGCTCTCCGGAAGGGTGCGGTGCGTCTCGGCTACGGGCATCGCATCGCGCAGCACAACCGCAGCGGCTGCGTTCGATCGGGGTTCTGTATCCTGGGCTGCGCCTACGATGCCAAACGCAGCATGCTGGTGACCTACGTCCCCAAGGCCCTCCGTGCGGGCGCGCGGATCTGGGCCGACGCGCGTGCCGATCGCATCGAGCGCGCGGGCCCCGGGCGCTGGCGCGTTCGGGCTACGCTTCTGGATGCTCGGGCGCGACCCGTGGGGAACCTCCGGGTCGAGGCGCGCGTCGTGGTCTGCTCCGCGGGCGCCATCGCCACGCCCGTGCTGCTCGAGGCGAGCGGTCTGGGAGAATCGAGCGAGGAGCGGGGCCGCAACCTGCATCTACACCCATCGGTGATCGCCTCCGGGATCTTCCCGGAGCGGTTGAACGCCCACTACGGCATTCCGCAGGCGCTCTACGTCGATGAGTTCATCGATCTCGAGCGCGATCCTCGCTCGGGCTACGTGCTGATGCCGATCTCGGGGTTTCCCGTGCTCACGGCCACGGCACTTCCGGGCTTTGGCGCCGAGCTCTATGGCTACCTGCGCGAGTTCCCACGCTTCGGCGGTCTGCTGGCGCTGCTCCACGACCGCTCCTCGGGGCGGGTCGCGCGGGGTCAGGGAGGGCGTCCGAGCATCTCCTATCGCCTGACTCCCGAGGACCGCGTGCAGCTCACGGCGGGCCTCGAGAACGTGGTGCGGCTGCTCTTCGCGAGCGGTGCGGAGCGCGTGCTCGTCCCCTACCTCGACGATCCGCTCCTGCTCGAGCCGCACGAGGGCACGGCAGCGATCGCCCGACGCGGCGTGGCCGAGGGCATCATCCCGATCGTCTCGACCCACCCGCAGAGCACGTGCCGCATGGGCGGGGACCCGCGACGCTCCGTGGTGGGCTCCTTTGGGGAGGTGCACGATGCGCGCGGGGTGTTCGTGGCCGACATGAGCGTCTTTCCGACCTCGCTCGGCGCGCCGCCGCAGATCACGACCGCGGCTCTGGCCGATCGCACGGCCCGACACATCCTGGAGCGCTGGGGCGACCTGGGTTCAGCCTGACAGGGCCTTCGCCATGCGGTCGAGCGCCTCAGCGAGAATCGCGTGCGACGTCGCAAAGTTCAGGCGTACGAAGCCCTCGCCGCCGGGTCCGAAGACGCGCCCGTCACTCAGCGCGACGCGTGCCCGCTTCAGGAAGAACCAGTAGGGGCTGCGGTCGAGGTCGAGCTCGCGGCAGTCCAGCCAGGCGAGGTAGGTGGCCTCGGGAAGGTGGTAACGCATCCCCGGCAGCTTGCGGGCGAGATACTCATCGATGAACTGGCGGTTCCCGTCGAGGTAGCGCAGGACCTCGTCGAGCCAGGGCTGGCCGCGGCTCCACGCGGCCTCGGCGGCGTGCAAGCCCAGGCTGTTCACGCCACCGCGCAGGTGGCGCGGCAGGTGATTGAACTGTTCCTGGAGCAGCTCGCTCCCGAAAATCGCGAGCGCGCAGCGCAGGCCGGCGATGTTGAACGCCTTGGTGGCGGACGTCAGGGTCACGGTGTGCGCTTCGACCTCGGGATCGATCATCGCGAACGGAACATGAGCGCGCTCGGGGTAGATGAGGTCCGCGTGGATCTCGTCGGAGACTACCGTCAGCCGATGACGCAGGGCAAGCTCGGCAAGCCTGCCGAGCTCCCCTCGTGTGAAGACCCGGCCCGTGGGATTCTGCGGGTTGCAGAGCAGCAGGAGCCGTGTCCCCCGGTCGAGCGAAGCTTCGAGCGCGTCGAAGTCGATCTCGTAGCCGTGGCTCGCCTGGATCAGTGTGTTCGTGATCAGCCGGCGTCCGGTCTCGTGAACGGCGGCGAGAAACGGCGGATAGATCGGCGTCTGGACAACGGCCCCCTCACCGGCCTCGCTGTAGACCTTGAGCGCGATGTACAGACCCTGCACCACGTCGGTGAGGACCTCGATGCGTTGAGGGTCGATCTCCCAGCCGAAGCGCTCTCGCGCCCGCGCCGCAAAGACGCTCGGCAGGCTTTTCGGTGTGGGGTTGACGGGGTAGCCGACGTCGCCGAGCTCGAGTGCCCGGCGCAGCAGATCGCGGATCGGTTCAGCCACCGGAAAGTCCATGTCCGCGACCCAGAGCGGGAGCACGTCCGCAGGGTAGGTTGACCACTTCTCACCACGGCGCTGGCGAAGCCGCTCGATCTCGAGGTCGTCGAGATTCATCCGAGTCGAGTGTATCACTCGATGCGCCGCCGTTCCCCCGTGCGCAGAAAGATCAGCTCGAGGGCCGGCGGGGCTTCGCCGGGCAGGGCGCGTTGTAGGCCCCGCGCGTAGCACTCGAGCTGGGGGCGATGCCGTTCGGCGTCCGGCTCGGAGTCCGTCTTGTAGTCGGCCACGACGAGCCGGCCGTCGGGGTCCCGGTAGAGCAGATCGAGCGTGCCCGTCCACCCCTGCCCGTGCTCGTCGCGGTAGAGGAGCGGAAGCTCGCGGCCCAGGATCTCGCGGGTGGCGAGGTAGCCGGGCAGCTCGCTCGCCAGGAGGCTCCGGATGATCTTCTGTGCCTCAGGGCGGACCGCGTCAGGATCGACCAGACCGGTGCGGCAGGCCCACATGACGGCCGCTTCGGTGAGGTCGCGCAGCTCATCGGCATCGCGGAAGGTCCAGCGTTCCAGTGCCTCGTGCAGCGCGAGACCGACGCAGCGCGCCACGCGCCCCGCGGGCGTATCCGCACCGATCCACCCACTCTCCTCGCGTCTCTCCTCGTCCTCGCGAAGGCCCGAGGGGCTGCGCATCGCGGGTGCCGCGTGTGCGCGTGCTCGTGAGGCGGCCGCGCGGCCGCGCAGAACCGGCTGGGCTCCCGCGAACCGGCCGACGGGCTCGGTGAGTCGAAGCTCCCCCGGGGTCAGCGGCGGGGTCTGCAGCCCGACCTCCGCTGGAGGTCTGAAGTCCTCGGCCTCCGTACCGTTCCCCTCGGGATCCCACCGAGACAGGAGCTCCAGCCAGCTCTGGCGCTCCCGCTGCGAGCGCCGCACGTGGCAGAGAATCAGTCGGTCCTCCGCGCGTGTGCAGGCCACGTAGAGCAGGCGTTTGCTCTCGGCCTCGGCGTGCCGCTCGTCGTCCCAGAGGCGGCGGAGCCAGCCTGACGATACTCGATCGCCGACACGCAGGGCAGCGCGCCCTGGATCGGTCAGCCACGCCACGCTCGCGTCCGGATCGTCTCGGCGTCCGCCGCCACCCGGCCTGCGCGCCAGGTCCGGCAGGATGACCGTTCCGAACTGGAGACCCTTCGCGGCGTGGACCGACATCAATCGCACCCGCCCGCCCGCCTCGGGAAGCCCCGGGAGCGCATCGTCGCGCTCCAGCCAGCGGAGCAGCCCACGCAGAGAGCATCCGGGAAGGCGTCTGGCGAGATCGCAGAGGCGGTTGCTGAGCCGTCGGAGCCCCGCGATTCGATGCGGCCCCTCGCTGGAGCCCGCATGGGCGACGAGCAAGGGCGTCTCGTCGAACAGGCGCTCGAGCAGCTCGGCCACCGGGAGCCGACCCGCCCGCTCGTGCCAGCGACGCAGGAGGGCGAAGCCCCGTGCGACGGCGGGATGCAGCTCCGCATCCGGCTCGATCTCGAGGTAGTCCCACGTGCTGCTCCGTGCGCGCGCGAATCGCAGCAGATCCCGATCCGTTGCCGCCGTGAGCGGCGAGCGCAGCACCGAGAGCACCGCGGGTGCATCGCTGGGGTTTGCGAGGGCGCGCAGCAGGCCGCGGAGTTCACGGATCTCGGGACGGTCCAGCGGAGCCCGTCGCGTCTCGGCGACGCAGGGGATGGCGCGCTCTCGAAGTGCACGGAGGTAGAGGTGGACCTCGGGGGTGGCGCGCAGCAGGATCGCGACTTCGCCAGGTTGAACGCGGTCTGCCGCGATCTCACTCGCGAGCCAGCTCGCGATCGACCGGGCCTCCGAGATGCGGGCCTCCTCCACCGACAGTCCCCCGTCTGCTCCCTCGATCGGGAGCCGCCAGAGCTCGACCCGCGGGCCGTCGCCCCGCTCGTCGCGCCCGGAGACCATCGGCTCGAAGCCGGGATCCAGGGAGGTGCGCTCTTCGGTCGTCGGCTGTAGCAGGGACTCGAAGAGTGGGTTCAGAGGACGGAGGATCTCCGGCAAGCTGCGCCAGCAGGTGGTCAGGGAGAGGCGCTGTCCCCCCTGCTTGCAGACGTGCTCCACGGCGCGGCGGTAGGCCGCGATGTCGGCGGCCCGAAAGTGGTAGATGGACTGCTTGGGATCCCCCACGATGAAGAGTTTTCCGGGAGCGAGCCGCGTCGCGTAGGCATCACGACTCGGTCTCGAGCCCGGGTCCTCGGCCAGGAAGAAGACGATCTCGTACTGCAGGGGATCGGTGTCCTGGAACTCGTCCACGAGCAGCAGCCGGTATCGGTGGCCGAGCGTGTGACGGATCCGGGGGTGCGAGACGAGCAGCTCGCGCGTGAGCGAGAGCAGCGCGTCGAAGGAGAGCAGGCCTTGACGGCGTGCCTCATCACGCATCCTGTGTGCACACGGCAGCACCAGCGAGACGGCCGAGGCGATTGCCGCATCGTCGACAGTGTGGAGCTGATCGAGCAGCCGCAAGGTCTGTTTGGCCAGCGCCGTGGCCTCAGGCTGCCCGCTCGCGACGGGTGCGTTGGCGATCCGCAGCGGCTTGCGCGGTCCGCGCGCGGGCTGGAACGTCGCGTGCTCGAGGCGCTCGTTGAACCCGGCCAGCCCCTCGCGCGCGATCGGCTCGACCAGCTCTAGTGCGGCGGCCAGATAGCTCTGCGGACCCCGAGAGATCTCGTCTCCGAGCACACGGTCGATGGAGGCGAGCCGCTCACGCAGCCGCGGCGCCAGGATCTCACTGGCGTCGGGCAGCCAATGGCTCACGGGCTCCCCGGGCCCAGGCAGGTGGGGAATCGAGAAGTCCGCCAGCCCGAGAGTCAGAGCCCGAAGCTCATGCAGGTCCGCCCAGCGAAGCTGGGCCGCCCATGCGTCGTGTCGCGCGCCTTCCGGTCCGTCCTCCCCGTCGAGGAAGCTCTCCCAGATCTCCTCGTACAGTGCGGCCAACCTGGGGCCCTCGTCGATCACGAAGTCCGGATCCACGCCGGCTTCCAAAGGATGGCTTCGGAGCAGCCCGCTGCAGAACGCGTGGAAGGTTCCCATGAAGCTGCGCGGGAGCTCCGCGAGGGCCCGAATCGCGCGGCGACGAATCTCTCCGGCCTGGAGATGGGCCGAGAGGTGCGCGAATGCACGATCGGCCTCGTCGCCCCGTGCTCCTTCCTCCGACGGAGGACCCCCGGCGGCCAGCCTCCGGAGGCCGGCCTCGAGCCGCGAGCGCATCTCGAGCGCGGCCTTCTCCGTGAAGGTCATGGCCGCGATCTCGGCGAGCGGCAGCTCCCGCTCGATGATCTGGTTGAGCAGGCGCTCGATCAGCAGGCTCGTCTTTCCGGTGCCCGCTCCCGCGACAATGACCTGGTTGCGGTCGTAGCGGCTCACCGCGAGGTGTCGGTCGTGGAGGTCCGGCTGCTTGCTCATGCGCGCTTATCCTGCAGCGCGAAGAAGTCGGAGTGCACCGAGGCCGTGCGCACGCGCTCACGACTCGGGGCGTGATCCTTGCGACAGGCCACGTCGAACGGACAGTGGGTGCAGCCGCCGTTGCGGTGGAAGGGGAAGCGACCCTCGTGGAGCAGCGCGACCAGGACCCGGAGCGGCGGCTCGGTCCGTTCCTCGATCTCCTCGAGCTCCAGGGTGCGGGGCTCGAGTGCCTTGGTGTCCGAGACGCGCTCGGGCCGCAGCGGAACTGCGAGAACCTCGGCGCGGATGGACCGCCCGTCGTGCTCCCGGGCGAGGGCCAGGGCATAGAGGGGGATCTGGAGGCTTCTGCCCCGGGCGATCTCCGTAGCGCTGACGTGCCGGCGGACATCCTTCGAGGTCTTGTAGTCCCCCACGACGAGCCGGCCGGGAGCGGTCTCGATCACCCGATCCGCTTTGCCCCGGACGTGGATGCCGTTCAGCTCGAGCGCGATGGGGACCTCGACCCCGAGCCCGTGCAGGCCCGCGGGCAGCAGTCGGCTGAGGTCGTGCTGGAGGAAGCGTTCCATCGCGGTGACGAGCTGCATCTCGGACGCCTCCCAGAGGGATGGGTGCCGCCGCTGGATCGCGGCCGCGAAGCGAGGGGCCTGCGCTCGGATCTCCTCGCGCAGCAGGCTTCGCGCCCGGGTGAGTGCGCGGACGGGATCAACAGTTGGGGCGAGATCGCCGTCGGCATACAGGCGTGCGTAGATTCGTTGCAGCACCGCGTGGACCAGCGTACCGGCCTCCGCTCGATCGAGTGCGTGTGGGGGGCCTTCGGCGAGCTCGGAGACGCCGAGTAGATCAGTGAAGAAGACGCGCTGCGGACAGTGACCGAGGCGCTCGAGGAGGCTCGGGGAGTAGGTCCGCTCAGGCTCCAGTGCCTCGGGCCCGACCCCTCCGTCGAGGTCGAGCGCGTCGGACCGCCAAGCGTCCGTCGCGCGAACGCGGCGCACGGCGCTGTGGACCTCTCTGGATGGCTCCGGCCAGAGCTCGGCCACCAGCGCCTCGAATGCGGTCTCGGGCACGCATTGGACCGCCTCGCAGAGAGCCTCGACCGTGGGCGGAAGGTCCTCGCGTGGGCGTCGGCTGGAGTCCGTCGGCTCCAGGTGCATCTCGCGGAGCTGACGGGACGGCGCGCACTCGTGTCCCGACGCATCGCGCTCGTGCCAGCTCAGCTGAACACTCCGCTCGGCCTGCGCGACCAGCAGGCCGAGCAGGAAGCGACTCTCCGACTCCTGCCGGGCGGGAGCCGCCAACGGTCGGCCGGTTCGGAGCCGCAGCTCCTCGCGCGCATCGGAGCGCAGGAATGGATCCTCCTGGAGCTCCAGCGGCCAGCGTCCGTGGTTCAGCCCGATGACGAAGAGGTGCTCGTAGTGGAGGCCGCGCGCCTGGAGCGCATCGAGGATGCGGACGCCGCCGTGGTCGCCGTCGTGCTCCCGCACCTGGCAGCCCTCGAGCGCCCGCTGCAGCATTCCGAGCCTTTCCTGGGGGGAGGTGGATCCGGCCTCGTTACCGGCCACACGATCGACCGCATCGAGGAGCTCCAAGGGTGCCAGAGTCTCTTCAGCGGCGCGATCGGCCGCGGCATCGGGCTCCTCGTGCACGTCATCGAGCCAGCGCTCGGCGGCCTGCTGCAACACGCGAGTCGCCCCCGCCCAGCTCGGTGCCTCGCGCAGACGGTTCCCCTCTTCGGCGAGCTGCTCGATGAGACGGCGGAGCTGCGCGAGGTGCTGGGGCGCGTGTGAGGGACCGGATCGTCGGGGCCGCAGCGTCGCGAGCGCAGCGAGCCAGTCGGTGGCGCCACCCCGCACCCGACCCTCTCGAGCGGCCCTCTCCGCCAGTGAGAGCAGAGCGCCGGGCTTCGGATTCCGCAGGCGCGGAGAGGCCAGCAGCTCCAGGACGTCCTCCCGGGGGAGGTCCCGCACGAGGACACGTGCGAGTGTCAGGCGCGCTCGCACGCGCGGCCAGCGCAGGACGGGCCGTTGGAGTGACGAGGAGAACGGTATGCCGGCCCGCTCGAAGATGCCGGGGACCCACGGTGAGAAGTCGGCGAGGTTGCGTGCCACGACCGCGATGGCCTCGGGAGCGACGTCCTGCTCGAGCCGCACGAGGATCTCGCGCGAGACGAGCTCGATCTCTTCTCGGGGGCTGGCGCAGCGGACACAGATTGGCGTGGGAGCCGGAGCGCCGCTCCCGACCGGCGTCGCGCGAGGCTCGAAGCTCCAGGGCCAGCGTGCACGGATCTCCTCCGCAAACGCGTGACCCCAGTCGAGCTGCTCGAAGCGCAGCGGAACCTCTCGGTGTAGGGCCTCGACAAGATCTCCGACCGAGCCGACCAGCTCGGTCGCGCCTCGCAGCGTGATGCGGGTCACCCCGCGGCGGTGCAGCCAGGCCGCCGCGCCCTGTCGGGCCAGGCGGAACAGGCCGATCCGATCCACCAGTCCCTCGTCGGCGAGTGCCGCGAGCGCATTCTCGACCGCGGCGTAGAGTTGCCGCAGCGGCGTTCCCGGGCCCAGTGCGCCGGGGCCGACGCCGGCATCCCGTAGGTCGCGCAGCGTCGCGGCCAGGCTGCGGGCCAGGCCGGGTCGGCTCTCGATCTCGGCTCCGAGCGTCCCGAGCCCGCGTGAGCAGTGCTGCACGAGCCTGATGAGCGCGCCCTCCCCCAGCTCCCCGCGCAGCGGGGCACCGCTCTCGGCGGCACACGCCTCGGCGAGCCCGCGAAACGTGAGCAGAAGCCGGCCGAGCACGGCCCCCCGGGGTGAATCGACGAGCAGCTCCCGTCTCCGCGCGCGGAGCCACGCGGTCGAGGCCGCGATCTCCAGCTCCAGCGGGACGCGGGCCGTGCGGTCGTCGGGCATCCGTCAGCGGAGCTCGCGGAAGAAGGCCCGGATGTCCTCCACCAGGAGCTCGGGCTGCTCCATCGCCGCGAAGTGTCCGCCACGAGGCATCTCCGTCCAACGCACGATGTTGTAGCGCGCCTCAGCCCAGCGGCGCGGTGGGCGCATCAGCTCACGGGGAAAGATCGCGCCGGCGGTGGGCACCTCGATGCGCTCGGCGGGTGCGTAGCGGCGGCTCCGATTGTTCTCGCAGTAGAGTCGCATCGAGGAGGTGATGGATCCCGTCACCCAGTAGAGCATGATCTGCGTCAGGATCTCGTCCCGACCGAGGTAGGCGTCGACGTCTCCGTTGCAGTCGGTCCAGCTTCGCAGCTTCTCGACGAGCCAGGCGGCCAGTCCCGCGGGTGAGTCGTTGAGCGCGTAGCCGAGAGTCTGGGGCTTCGTCCCCTGAATCTGCTGGTAGCCCGTCTCCTGCGCCGCGAACTTGGCCATGTCCGCCAGAGCCGCGAGCTCGCCCATCGACAGGCCCTCATTCGGATCCTCGAGGCCCGGCGGCGGTCCCGCGACGACCATGTTCAGGTGGAGGCCGCAGACCTTTTCGGGTGAGAAGTCGGCCAGCCAGGTGCTGACGAAGGCACCCCAGTCGCCGCCCTGCACGCCGTAGCGGGTGTAGCCGAGATCGTCCATCAACGCGGCGAAGGTCTCGGCGATGCCTCGCACGTCGAAGCCGGGCCGTCGCGGGGCGTCGGAGAAGCCGTAGCCGGGCAGCGACGGGCAGATCACGTGGAAGGCGTCTCGCGCGTCTCCGCCGTGCGAGACGGGGTCGCTGAGGGGGCCCACGATCTTGATGAACTCAAACACCGTCCCGGGCCATCCATGGCTGATCAGGAGGGGGAGCGCGTCCGCTTCGGGGGAACGTGCGTGCAGGAAGTGGAGGCCCAGATCGCCCACCTGGGATCGGAACTGGGGGATGCGGTTGAGGCGCGACTCCTGGGATCTCCAGTCGAAACCCTCGCGCCAGTAGGTGCAGAGATCCCGCAGGTAGCCGAGCTCGGTTCCGTACTCCCACGCGGTGCCCTCGAGCTGATCGGGGAAGCGTGTGCGGGCCAGCCGCGCCCGCAGATCGTCGAGGACCGGGTCTGGTACGTCGATCGTGAAAGCCTTCACGGTGCTGTTCTCCTCGCAGGGAATGACATGAGATCACCGTCGCTGCGGCGGTGCAAGCACGCCGCGCCGAGCAGACTTGACACCCCCTCGGGTCGGGCGTATGAGTTGAGGCAGTCGGTCGAGGCATCGGGGACAGGGAAGGATGAGGCGCCTGCCCCGAAGGTTAACCATCCCGATGGCCGAACGGCCGGCGAAACGACCTGGGTGGGGCAGGCAGCGGGTGCTCCGGTGATCCACCTGAAGCGTCCAAAACTGGCCGGGAGGACGGGGGGCGATCCCCCGGCGTGGGTGGGCCCCTCTGGGGTGCGTCGCTCACCGTGGGTCTACAGCGACACGCGTCGGTGTTTCCTCGTCAGAGTCATGAGCTCACTCCCGTAGCAAGCGTGGCTTCAAAGGCAAGGATTGTCCGTCACCCGCAACCTCACCCCTGCTCTGCGCGGCGGGTTTTGCGCCGCAGGCTTTGCTCGGAGGGCTTTGCGCGGAGGAGGTGGGGGGGGTGTGGGCCGCTCAGTGGAAGTCCCTTGAGCGGAGGCGTGGGGTGGCCAGACGGGCATCCAGCTTTCGGAAGCGTCGCGCTCGGACGTGGATGACGCCGTCCTGCTTCTGGAGGGGCCCCTCGACGAGCAGCAATCCCGCGGTCTGAAGCCACACGCGCTCTCGCCGGAAGAGGTCGGGGACCACGACGGCGTTCGAGGTTCCGGTCTCGTCCTCGAGCGTCAGGAAGAGAAAGCCGCGCGCGGTGCCAGGGCGCTGACGGACGATGACCACACCGGCCGTCCGCACCCAGCGCCCGTCAGGAACCCGGCGCAGCTCACGAGCGGTGAGCACACCCTCGCGGCGCAGCGCGTGGCGCAGATGCGCCATGAGATGGGGCCCCGGTGTGAGCCCGGTGCCCCGGTACTCCGCGAGCGTCTCCTCGAACGCGCTCATCTCCGGGAGCGGGGAGGGCGTGCGGGGGTGGGCGTCCGAGAGGAGCCCGCCCTGCAGCGCGGCCACCTGCCAGAGCGCCTCGCGCCGCCGGAGAGCCGCGGGCTGGGCCCGGGTTCGACCCTTCCCGGTCGGGGTGGGGTCTCGCCCCCCAGAATGATCCCGGGATCGCTCTGCGAGCCGTGCACAGGCACCGATCTCGGCGAGTCGCTCCAGCTCGTCGCGGTGCAGCTCCGCACGCCGGGCGAGATCATCGAGCGAGCCGAACGGCGCACCCGCCGCGATTCGCTCCCCCGCCTCCCGCCGCAGGCCGTCCACGTAGCGGAGCCCGAGGCGTACCGCGCCCCCCTCCTCGATGCGGCAGAGCCATTGGCTGGCCTGCACGTCGATGGGCCGCACACGCACCCCGTGACGCTGCGCGTCCTTCACGAGCGTGGCCGGGCTGTAGAAGCCCAGGGGGTACTGGTTGAGCAATGCGGTCAGGAAGCAGGCGGGGTGGTGTGTGCGGATGTACGCCGAGGCATAGGCCAGCAGCGCGAAGCTCGCGGCGTGGCTCTCGGGGAACCCGTACAGCGCAAAGGACTTGATCTGCGTCACGATCTGCTCCTGCACGTCGGGCGCGATCCCTCGCTGCGTCATGCCCCGGCGCAGCCTCTCCTCGATCGCGCGCATGCGCTCCATGGAGCGCCGGAACCCCATGGCGCGTCTCAGCTCCTCGGCCTCGCCCCCCGAGAAACCACCGATCGTCATGGCGATCCGCAGCAGCTGCTCCTGGAAGAGAGGAACGCCCAGCGTGCGGCGCAGGATCGGCTCGAGATCGGGGTGGGGAAAGCTCACTGGCTCGCGCCCGGCACGCCGCTGGAGATAGGGCTGGACCATCCTGCCCACGATCGGACCGGGCCGGATGATCGCAATCTCCACCACCAGGTCGTAGAAGCCACGTGGCTGCATGCGGGGGAGCGTCGCCATCTGGGCCCGGCTCTCCACCTGAAAGACGCCGATCGTGTCGGCTCGCCGCAGAGCGCGATACGTCTCGGGGTCGTCGGGAGGGAGCCGCGCCAGATCGAGATCGACCCCGTCATGCTGCCGGACCAGCGGAATCACCTCCTCGAGCACGGCCATCATGCCCAGCCCCAGGAGATCGATCTTGATGATCCCCAGATCCGCACAGTCGTCCTTGTCCCACTGCAGGACGGTACGTCCCGGCATGCGCGCGGGCTCCAGCGGCACCAGCTCGTCGAGACGGTCCCGCGCGATCACCATGCCCCCAGAGTGCTGGCCCAGGTGGCGTGGCAGGCTCTGGATCTCACGCACGAGCCGGACCAGGTGCCGCACACGGGGGCTGCGTGGGTGCAGCCCCGCTTCCCGCAAGTGCTTCTCCAGGCTCTCGTCCGCATCGATGAACTCGTGGTGGGGAACGAGCCGGGCCAGGCGGTCGATCGACTCGGGGGCGAGGCCCAGCACCTTGCCCATCTCGCGCGTGGCGCTGCGCGGGCGGTAGCGGATCACGTTCGCGGTCATGCCCGCGCCGTGGGGTCCGTAACGTGCGTAGACGTACTGCAGGATCTCCTCGCGGCGCTCGCCGGAGGGGAGATCCAGATCGATGTCGGGCCACTCCCCGCGCTCTTCGGAGAGGAAGCGCTCGAAGAGCAGCTCGTAGCGTACGGGGTCGATGGCGGTGATCCCGAGCGCATAGCAGACGAGGCTGTTGGCGGCCGAGCCGCGACCCTGCACCAGAATGCTCCGGGCCCGGCACTCACGGACGATGTCCCAGACGATCAGGAAGTAGCCCTCGAGACCGAGCTTGTGGATGATGCGAAGCTCGTGCTCCATCTGCTGTCGCACGCGGCGGGAGATCTTGCCGTAGCGCTCGCGCGCCCCCGCTTCACAGAGCGTGCGCAGACGGCCGGCGGCCGTCTCGCCGGATGCCAACGGGAAGTCGGGGAAGCGGTAGCCGAGCTGGTCGAGCGTGAACTCGCAGCGCTCCGCGATCTCCAGTGTGTTGCGGAGCGCCTCGGGCCGATCCCGGAAGCGCGCCGCGATCGCCTCGGGAGGCTTCAGATGGCGCTCGGCATTGGGAAGCAAGCGTCGTCCCGCCTGATCGAGCGTCGTGCCGTGGCGTAGACAGGTGAGCGCGTCGAGCAACGGCTTGCCCTCCGCTCGCGCGTGGCGCACGTCGCCGCTGGCGACCGGGGGAAGGCCGCTGGCCAGAAGCACCCGGTTCCGGCGTTCGCCGTCCGGATCGGCGTGGCGTCGCAGCTCCACGTAGAGGGCATCCCGGTCCCAGCCCTTGCGCAGGGGCGGCAGCAGCTCGGGCTCACGTACCAGGGCGAGCAGGCCCGTGCGGTGCTCGTACAGGTCCGAGAAGGAGACATGGCAATGGGGCTTTGGGTAGGGGGCGTGCCCACGCGTGAGAAGACGGCAGAGGTTCCGGTAACCTGTGGCGTTGTGCACCAGCAACAGGACGTGTCCCCCCGCAGAAGGGAGATCGCTCTTGCGTCGGGGCTCTCCTGGACCCCTCAGGGTCACCCGGGCACCGATCAGTGCACGCAGGCCCTGCTTGCGCGCGGCCTGGTGGAAACGGGGCACCCCGTAGAGGCCGTCGCGATCCGCCAGTGCGAGCGTGCTGTGTCCGAGCTCCGCCGCGCGCGCCACCAGATCCTCCGGCAGGGAGGCACCCTCGAGGAAGCTGAAGGCGCTCCGGGTGCCCAGCTCGACGTAAGGGGGGTGGGCCATGGTCCCGCGATTTTCGTTTTATTTTCGTTCTCTCGTCAAGGGCCTTGGATTCCGCCGGGTGCTCCGACCCCGAGGGCTCGTTGAGGCCCGCTGAAAAAGGTTTGGGTGCCTGCCACGATCCGCATTACGATCGCGATGGGGCGTGCGTCGCCCCGGAGGAGAGGCGGATGGCAGGCAGCGTGTACAAGGTGATCGAGCTGGTCGGAACGAGCGCGAATTCCTGGGAGGAGGCGGCCCGTGCCGCGATCGACCGCGCGTCGAAGAGCTTGCGCGATCTTCGCGTGGCGGAGATCTCCCAGCTCGACATGCAGCTCGATGACGGGAACATCGTGGCCTATCGCGCCAAGGTCAAGGTGTCGTTCAAGTACGAGGGCGGCGACTGATCGAAGCGCCCTGGGTTCGCTTCCCCCAGGACCGTTCGCGGTGAGCCGACGCGAGGCGAGTGGCGTGTGTCCGAGCGTTCCTTGACGGATCGGCGCGGCATCGGTTACCCATCTTGCCGGTCCGGGGGAGTCGGATCGCGCGCGAGTGCCCGAGAGTTCGGGCCGGGAAGGGTTCTCCCGACGTTGCACCCAAGTTTGGTGGGGGCACGCCGCGGGAGCCGTGCGAAGGTGGAGCTTCGTGCGCCGCGCTTCGCCTCCCCCCTCTGCAGGGGTCGGGATGGCACTCGGCAAGAACGTCGCGATCGTGGCCGTGGCCGTCATCGTCACCGCGGCGGTGGGAGCGCGAGCCGCTCGGGCTGAAGAGGGTGAACGGGGGCGTGTGCTCTTCGCGCTCTGCACCGCTTGCCACGGTCCCGACGGTGCGGGCAACGAGCTGTTTCGGGCCCCGGCGATCGCCGGGCTGCCGCGCTGGTACGTCGAGGCGCAGCTCCAGAAGTTCCGATCGGGCGTGAGGGGCACGCACCCGGATGACCTTCAGGGCATGCGCATGCGTCCCATGTCTCTCGCGCTCGGCTCTGACGAGGACGTCGTGGCCGTGGCGGCGGCGGTGGCGGACCTGGAGCGGACCCGCCTCGCGCCGGTCGTCTCGGGTGGGGATCCGGCCCGCGGGGCTCAGCTCTACGCCTCTTGCGTCGCGTGCCACGGTGTCGATGGACGGGGGAACCGGCAGCTCAACGCACCTCCGCTCGCGGGAGCGAGCGACTGGTACCTGATCGAGCAGCTTCAGAAGTTCAAGGCGGGGATCCGTGGCGCAGACCCCAAGGACGCGACGGGGATCCTGATGCGACCGATGGCCCTGACGTTGCCGGACGAGCAGGCGATGAAGGACGTCATCGCCCACGTCATGACGCTCTCCCGCTGAGACATCGAGGACGCATCCATGGGCAAGGCATTCCCTCCGGACGAGCTGGCGAGCCGAACCTTCCTGATCACGGTGGCGGGCATCGGCGCGTTCATCGTGGCCGTCGTCGTCTTCGTGCTCTAGGAGGATCCGGACGATGATCGGAAGCTATCTCGAGCGCGTCTCCAGCTACGCGGCCCACATCGACAACCTCATTCTGCTCATTGCGGTGCTCGTCGGCTTCTGGTTTCTACTCTCGGAGGCCGTCTTCTTCGGCCTGATTCTGAAGTTTCGTGCCCGGCCAGGACGTCGAGCCGAGTACATCACCGGCGAGGAGAAGAGCCAGAAGCGCTGGATCACGATTCCCCACCTCCTGGTGCTCGTCTGCGACGTCTTCATCATCGTCGGAGCGGTGCGCGTCTGGGTCGAGGTCAAGCAGACCCTGCCCGAGCCCGACCGGATCGTCCGCGTGATCGGTCAGCAGTGGGCCTGGAGCTTCGTGCACCCCGGTCCCGATGGAATGCTCGACACGCCCGACGATGTGCGAACGGTCGATGAGCTGCACGTCGAGGCCAACAAGGTCTACCACTTCCAGCTCGAGGCGAGCGACGTCCTGCATAGCTTTTCCGTTCCGGTCTTCCGGCTCAAGCAAGATGCCATACCCGGCCGGCGCATCACGGGCTGGTTCAAGGCCATGAAGACGGGAACCTACGACATCCAGTGTGCCGAGATCTGCGGCATCGGGCATGGGCTCATGGCGGCCCGGGTGATCATCGAAAGCCCCGAGGAGCACGCGACCTGGCTCGCGAAATACGCCCCGGGGCCGCTCACGTCCGCTGCGGCCGAGTGAACGGCCGAGGCTGAGGAAGAGGCGAATGGTCGAGAGCGTTTCGACAGAGAGTCCCGCGACACACGGCGCGCATCCGCATGAGCAGAGCTTCGTCAGCAAATACCTGCTGTCGACGGATCACAAGATCATCGCGATGCAGTACATGTTCACGGGGATGATCATGGCCATGATCGGTGGGTTCATGGCCTATGCCTTCCGCATGCAGCTCGCCTTCCCGGGAATGGAGGTTCCGCTCTACGGGCTCGTGACGCCCGGAAGGTACAACGCGCTGATCACGAACCACGGCGCGATCATGATCTTCTGGGTCGCCATGCCGATCCTGATCGCGGGGTTCGGGAACTTCCTGATTCCGCTGATGATCGGCTGCGACGACATGGTCTTCCCGAGAATCAACCGCCTCTCGTACCAGATCTTTCTGCTGAGCGCGATCGTGCTGGTGATCTCCTTCTTCGTCCCCGGTGGAGGCTTTGGCGGCGCCTGGACCGCCTATCCACCGCTCTCCGCCAAGGCAGGCTACAACCTGACCCCGCTCGGCTCGACGCTCTGGCTGGTGGCGGTGGCACTCGAGTTCGTGGCCTTCCTGCTCGGGGGGATCAACTTCGTGACCACCGCCATGAACTCGCGCGCGCCGGGCATGAAGATGTACGACATCCCGATCGTGGTCTGGATGATCGTGGTGGCGAGCATCCTCTTCATGGCCTCGGTCGGGCCACTGATCGCGGGTGCGGTCATGCTCCTCTTTGACCAGCAGATCGGTACCGGCTTCTTCGACCCGGACCGGGGCGGTGACCCGGTGCTCTGGCAGCACCTTTTCTGGTTCTTTGGCCACCCCGAGGTCTACGTCGTGCTGCTCCCGGCCATGGGTATCACGGCCGACGTCATGACCGTCTTCGCGCGCAAGAAGCTCTTCGCCTATCGGACGGTGCTGTACACGGTGTTCGGAACCGGCGTGCTGAGCTTCACAGTCTGGGCCCATCATCAGTTCATCGCGGGAATCGACCCGCGCATGGCCCACATTTTCACCATCACCACGCTGCTGATCTCGATCCCGATCGCCGAGATGTGCTTCGTGTACATCGCGACGCTCTACGGAGGATCGATCCGACTCACCACACCCATGCTCTGGGCGCTCGCCTTCATCGCCGAGTTCCTCGTGGGAGGAGTGACGGGTATCTTCCTGGGAGCGAGCGGCAGCGACATCTACTTCCACGATACGTACTTCGTGCTGGCGCACTTTCACTATACGTTCTTCCCGATTGCGATCATCGCTGTCTTTGCAGGCATCAGCTTCTGGTTCCCGAAGATGTTCGGCCGCATGATGAACGAGACGCTCGGCAAGATTCATTTCTGGGGAACGATCATCCCGTTCAACCTGATCTTCATGCCGCTCTTCATGCTCGGGGCGGCGGGGCAGCACCGCAGGATTTACGACTACACGCACTTTCCCGAGCTCGCGACGCCAGCGTTTCAGGCCTTGCGTGTGCTGGCGACGGTCTCGCTACTCGTGATGCTGGCCTTCCAGCTCGTGTTCCTGTTCAACTTCTTCCGCAGCCTCTGGTGGGGCCCGAAAGCCGAGCGCAATCCGTGGAGGTCGAACACGCTCGAGTGGACGGCAGAGTCGCCACCTCCGCACGGCAACTGGCCGGAGCTCCCGACCGTCTATCGGGGTCCGTACGAGTACGCCCACCCGGATCGGGAAGAAGACTACTGGCCGCAGAACGAGCCACGATGAGCTCGGGAGTCCGGGAATGACCACGCGACCCATCGCCACGACACGGTCCGCCGCCGGGACACCGACGGGGCGTCTCGGCGTCTGGTGGGTGATTGCTTCGGAGGTCGTCATCTTCGGCGGCCTGCTGGCGTCGTACATCATGTACCGCCTGGCTCACCTGGAGTGGTCCGCCCAGGCCGCGCACACGAATCTCTGGGCGGGAGCCTTCAACACCTTGGTGCTGCTCAGCTCCAGCCTCTCGGCGGTCCTTGCGCACAAGGCTTCGGTGGAGAACGACGGTCCGAAAGCGGCACGGCTGCTCGGACTGACCATGCTTGGGGGCGCGACCTTCTTGGTCGTGAAGTCGTTCGAGTGGACCGCGGAGATCCAGCACGGCTTCACGATCACGTCCAGCACGTTCTGGTCGTTTTACTACACGGCCGCGGGTCTTCATGCCCTGCACGTGCTGGCCGGGGTGATCATCATGGCATTCGTCGCCAGAGATGCCGCGAGAAATCGGGAGCTGCACCGGGTGGAGCTGATCGGAATCTACTGGCACTTCGTCGACATCATCTGGATCTTCCTCTTTCCTCTTCTCTACATCGCGAAATAGGATGAAGCTGGCATGACCGACCACGCGCACGAGCATCCGAACTACGTGAAGGTCTGGGCGGTTTTGGTTGTCCTGCTCTTGGTCAGCGTCGTGGGGCCTTTCGTCGGGATCACCGCGGTCACGCTGATCACCGCCTTCGGCGTTGCTCTGGTGAAGGCCTACCTGGTGGCCAAGAACTTCATGCATCTGAACATCGAGCGGAAGTACATCCTGTACCTGCTCGGGACCATGCTGGTCTTCATGACTCTCTTCTTCTCGGCGGTGGCTCCGGACGTGATGAAGCATGACGGCGACCAGTGGGTGAAGCCCGGGGCGGAGCACTGGCATCTGGAGGCCGGCGCGGATGAGACGGCCCATCACTAGGAACCCGACCCGGGGCGAGGTTCCGGGTCCACCCGACAGCCTGCGGGCGGGGTCGCGGCGCGCCCGACGCTCGCTAGCGCACGGCGGAGGGCTCGTGGCTCATTCCCCCGGGCCGTACGCGCCCGGCCCCTGATGGCCGAAGTCGTCCGGCCGCCGCAGTTCGCGCCGCGGCCGCGGCCGCCGGTCGTCCCCAGCCCGGTGCTTGGCACGCTGATCTTCGTGCTCGCCGAAGCCATGCTCTTCGCGGGCCTGATCAGTGCCCACATGATCGTGAGGAGCTCGGCGATCACCGCCTGGCCGCCCCCCGGCCAGCCGCGGCTTCCGGTCGAGGAGACGGCGTTCAACACCGCTGCGCTGCTGCTGAGCGGTCTGCTGCTCTACCTGGCGGGAGTCAGCTTCGAACGCGACCCGGCTCGCGCCCGGCGACCCTTGCTCGCTTCGATCCTGCTCGGCGCGTTCTTCGTCCTCTTCCAGGGCTTGGAGTGGGTGGCGCTGCTGGGAGAGGGCCTGAGGATGACCACGAGCCAGCACGCGAGCTTCTTCTACCTGATCGTCGGCGGTCACGCCCTGCACGCCATCGGTGGCCTCGTCGTCCTGCTCCGCGCCTGGCTGTTGCTGGGACGCCGTCGCCTCCGCGCCAGCACGCTGGCCGCGGTCCGGGTGTTCTGGTACTTCGTCGTGGGCCTGTGGCCAATCCTCTACCTCTTGGTGTACCTGTAAGGGCATGCGGCTGAGCTCGACCACCGCGAGGGTTCAGATCCTGACAGCTCCCTGGCTGGGGCTGCTGCTGCCCCGCAGCGCCGCGGCGTGCGCCGTGTGCTTCTCCGCCACGGAGCAGAGTCGCCAGGCCTTCCTGGGCACGACGATCTTCATGAGCGCGCTGCCGCTGGCCCTGGTCGGTGGGGCTCTCTGGTGGCTCCGCTCGCGCGGAGGGCGCGCCCCATCCTCGTCGCAGGGAGGGGATCCAGGGTCTTGACCCGCGGCGCCGTCCCCTGATCTACTGGGGGGAGCCGGAGGATCGACCATGGCTTCTTCCCCCCGTCCCCTCGTGCGAACCCTCTCCCTCGTAGCCCTGGGCTCCGTCTTGGCGATCGGCGCCCAGGCGCAGACCCTCGACGGTGCGCAGCAGCGCTGCGTCAACGAGCTGAACCAGGGCTTGGCCCGCCTGGCCCGTGGAGCTGGAAAGGAGCTCGCGCGCTGCCTCAAGGACGCGGCACGTGGACGGCTGGGCTCGCTGAGCGTGGCGGACTGTCTGGCGGCCGACCGCAGGGGGCGCCTCCAGAGGATCCGCACCAGGGAGGCGGCCGACTTCGCTCGCTTCTGCGCCGGCGTGGTGGCGGACCCTCCCCCGTTTGGCCCCGTGGATCTCGCGGAGGTGGATCAGGCCGCAATCGACAAGGAGCTGGACCTGCTCGAGGTGCTCTTCGGCTCGGATGTCGACGCGAGCGTGGTGAGCCGTGCCGCGGATCCCAGGACCTCGAAGTGCCAGCGGGCGGTGACGAAGGCGGTCTTCCGCTGCCAGGACGCCAAGCTCCAGCAGTTCAACCGCTGCAAGCGCGAGGTGCTCGAGGCGGGTGCCGACAGCGCGGCCCAGCTCGAGGCGTGCATGGGTGCGGACCCAGTGCTCAAGATCCTGCGGGCGTGCGATCCCGCGGTGGGCGGGATCCGGCAAGCGATCCGCAGGAGCTGCCTGCGACCGCCGGTGGAGCTTCCCGCGGCCTTCCCGAGCTGCGGCACGGCGGACCCCTCGGAGCTGCACGACTGCCTGGAGGCTGGGGTCGAGTGTGCGGTCTGCACGGCCCTCAACCGGGCGGACCGCCTCAATCGCAACTGCGACGAGTTCGATGACGGCCTCGCGAACGGGAGCTGTCTGAGCGGCACGCTACAGGCGGGAACCTGCCTGCGGAAGATCACGCCGATCGTCGGCGTGAACCACAGCGCCCCGATCTTCATGGCCGGTTTCGGGAACGATCGGCAGGCGACGGGTGTGCACGACGATCTCTGGGTTCGCGCGACCGTGCTCGACCAGGGTGGGCGTCGCATCGCGCTCGCGACGCTGGACGTCGTCGGGTACTTCTTCAACGAGGTCAAGACGATCCGAAGCCTGGTGGACCCCGCCCTTGGCATCGACTCGATCACGATCACCAGCACGCACAACCACGAGGGTCCCGACACGATGGGGCTCTGGGGGCCCGACTCCTTCACGAGCGGCGTGGACGTCGGCTACCTCGACTTCGTGAACGCGGAGGTGGCGTCCTGCATCGAGGAGGCCGCCACCGTACTCGTGCCGGCCGAGATGCGCTTTGCGACGGGCACGACGGTGGGCAGCTCGCTGCCTCCCAACACCGATCTCGTGGGCGACGGCAAGGTGCTTCAGGCCCTGACGATCGACCTCTCGCTGATCGGGGAGACCGGCACCATCGAGGTGCTGGGAGACAGCGGGCCCGTGATCAACCCCTCCGTCCCCGCCTTCCAGATTCGTGACCGGCGCAGCAAGGACGTCCTGGTGACGCTGGTGAACTTCGCCAGCCATCCCGAGTCGCTGGGCTCGAGCAACACGCTGATCACCGCGGACTTCCCGCACTTCATGCGGGAGGCACTCGAGGCGAGATACGGCGGAATGGCCGTGTACTTGTCCGGGGACCTCGGCGTGCTCCAGGGACCCCTCGACGTGGATCTCGAGGATCCACAGAACCCCAGCCAGACCGTGCCGCGTCGGACCTTCGCCTTCGCGGAGCGCATGGGCGAGCTGCTGGCGGAGCGTGCGGGCGACGCGCTCGACCTGTCCACGCTCTGGCTCTCCGCGCCCGAGCTCGAGACCCGCAGCGTGGGACCGATCGTCGTCGAGGTCGAGAACCCCTTCTTCCAAGCCCTGGTGCTCTTCGGGCTCTTCGGCCGTCGCACGGGCATTCCCGGCGTCTCTCCACTCTCGATCGAGAGCGAGGTCCAGGTGCTCCGCATCGGCCCTGCCCAGATTGCGGTCACGCCGAACGAGCTCGATCCGCAGATCGGCGATGAGTACCGCGCGCTCATGACGCAGGCGAGCCACCGCTTCATCGCGGGCCTCGGGAACGACGAGATCGGCTACCAGATGCAGGCGGAGAAGTTCAATCCGACCTGCTTCCTGTGCTTCTTCGATGTTCTGTTTGGCGATCCTGCGGACTGCCCGCTCTTCTCGACGCTGGACTGCAGCACGGTCTTCATCAACAACATCGGACCCGGCGCCGATGGGCAGCTCCAGGGGCTGTTGAAGGGCGAGATCCAGGGGATCAATCCCTGAGCGTGCCGCCTCCTCCTCTGCTCTGGGGAGTCGTGGGCTTTCTGCTGCTGGGGGCACCCCGCTCCAGCGCGCACGTCGTTTACGCGCGGGAGGGGCTGCGCCAGCTCGTTCAGGGCGCGGACCTGATCGTCGTCGCTCGCTTCGAGAGCGGACCGTTGCTCTGGCGCGCTCCGGACGGCTCGGACCACCAGGAGTACTTTCGCGTCCGAATCGAGCAGGTCCTGAAAGGGGAGCGGCCGGGAGACCGCGTGGACTTCGTCCCCACCGCCGAAGGTTTTCCGGGCTACGCCTCCGGCGACCGTGCGTTGCTCTTTCTGGTGCGCAGCGAGTCGAGCCCGGCGTTGCGTCCGCTCGCGCAGCGCTTCCGCTGGTTCTCGATCCAGGGGGCGGGTCAGGAGTGGAAGGTCGGCTCGGAGCGCGAGGGGCGGATCGCGGCGGTGCGCGAGTACCTGCGTCTCTCGAGTCTCCCCAACTCGACCCTGCGGGAGCGCTACCCGGCGCTGCTTCTCCGCGAGCTTCGCGGGCCGGACGTGCGGCTGCGGGAGGATGCCTTCGGAGAGCTCGTGCGCCTGCTCGCTCTGCCCGGATTTTTTCGCTCTCGGTCGGCGCTCGATCCGTTCGCCGCGCTCGTCGCGGATCCGACGCTCCCGACGAGCTTCCGTGTCTCGCTCGCCCTGGCTCTGGACGGTCGCTTCGCTTTCTCGGCCGCCGATGCGCTGCGTCCGATGACCCAGGAGCCGCTCGCGCCACGGGACCGCTCCGCGCTGGTCCGCGCCTGCGGTCGCCTGCACGATGCCGGGCTCTCGGCGTGGCTGGCCCAGGAGCTGCGCGCACCGGAGGCTCGCCGGCGTCGTGAGGCGGCGACGGCACTGGCCTATCCGTGGCACGCCTCGCAGCTCCCCGTGCTCGTGAGCGCCGTCGACGACGAGGACCCCGAGGTCGCACGCAGTGCCCTGCGCGCGCTCGCGGAGCTCGGCACACCCGGGGCTCGGGAGGCGCTCCGACGCCTGAGCGGGAACGCCGAGCACCCGCTGCACGCGCGGGCGGCTGCGGAGCTTCGCCGCATCGGGGCGGACTGAGATCCACGCTTCGTTCGGGAACGCGGGCCGGCTGCCGGATCCGACTCGCCGCGTTGGATCGCTGCGCCCGCGTGGCGGGGGGAGGCTCGGCTCAGTCGTAGTGTCCGTCGATGAACCAGCGTTCGTCTCGCAGGTTTCGGTAGAGACGGTAGACGACGTGGTCGGACAGCTCGATGTCGAAGTAGTCGCGGGCGAAGCAGCTCTCGCCCCACCACTCGCCGAAGAGGCGCCAGGGGCCCGCATGGTGCCGGACCCGAAGAGGGCGTCCTCTCAGCTCGACGCCCTCAGGGATGCCCTCTCGCTCCCGAACCCGTACCTCGAGGGGCGGACGAAGAGCGCGCAGCGCCAGGGTGGGAAGTGCGGGGAGGCGGGACCGCACGCGGACAGGGCGCGGACGTGTGCGGAAGCTCCGCAGGTGAGCCTCGTCGAGGCGATGGGTGTCCCGGCAGCCCGGCGCGCCGATCTGTTCCGGGCCGCAGAGGGCCTCCAGCCGCGCGATCGTCACGGCCAGCTCGGCCGGGGCTGGCAGGGGGGGCCGGAAGAGATCGAGCTGAGCCGAATCAACACTTCCTGGTGTTGCAAGGACGCGGATCTGCTCCACGGCCGCCCTGGGAGGATCCTTCTCCAGCGCAAGACGGAGCAGCGAGAGCAGCACGGGGGTCTCGGTGGTGGGCGCGCCGAGCTCCACGTCACGCGCGTGGCTCGCCCCGCTCTCGAGCGTCAGCTCGATCCGCAGCGCCCGGACCGCCAGGCCGCGCAGACGCAGCCGGCGGCTGAGTCGATCCAGCACGCCCCGCAGACAGAAACCGAGCGCTTCCAGGCTCGTCACGGCACAGTCCGGCTCCCAGCTCTCCGTGAAGCGGGGCTGCGGGAGCGTGGGCTGGAAGGGGGAGAGGTCCTCCCCCCGCGCACGTCGCGCCAGCCGGACCCCCGCCTCCCCCAGTCGGGTGCCGAGCGCCTGCCGCGGAAGCGCCGCGAGCTGGCCCAGCGTCCGGATCCCCCAGCGTTCAAGCCGCTCCACGAGATCCTCGCCGGGATCCAGGAGGTCGAGCGGGAGCGGAGCCAGGAAGCGCTGCCGGTCACCCGTGGCGACAATCGTGCCCCCGTTCGGGTACCGCGCGGCCAGCTCGGCGATGGTGCGGGTGGGGCCGATCCCGATCCGGAGCGTCCTCAGTCCCAGATCGTGGGCGCGAGACTCCAGGGCGGTCCGCAGCCCCCGCTCCGTGGGGAAGAGGCTCTCGGTGCCGCGGAGATCGATGTGGACCCGGCCGGCTGCGGTCTCCTGGACTTGGGGCGAGATCGACCGGGCCAGATCGAGCAGGGCCTCCTGCGTGGAGTGCATGCCCTCCAGGGAGAGCGTGCGCACCACGAGATCGGGCGCGAGGCTCCGTGCCTGGGCCACGTCGAGGCCCCGGAGATGCCCGCAGAGGATGACCGGTCCTCCCCCCCGTCGTGCGTTCTCCACGATGGCGACCGGCTTGTCGTGGAGCTCCGGCTCGCAACGCAGCGCCGTGGCGAGGGGGAGATCGGGCAGGAGCAGGCAGGCCACCCGCATGGGTGCCGAGAGGCTCAGCCAGCGGCTGGACGCTGGCTGAGCCGCAGGAGGTACTCGAGACCTTCCGGTCCTCCGCGCTGACGGGAGACCGCGAGCGTGCAGTCGAGACCCTCGAAGAGGCCCTGCTCGAAACGCGCCCGACGCTTTTCGGTGTGGAGCGTGAGCGAGCTGAAGGGCGCGCTCACCCCCAGATCGCCGAGCAGCAGGACGGTGGCACGCACCTCCCGGGCAGGCCGTTGCAGGCGGGACCAGGCCGCCGTGCCGAGCTGGCGGAGGGCTCGGGGGGAGGCACCCTCCAGGTCCGTCACCACCAGCTTGAAGCCCGTGCGCAGCAGCAGCTCCACCGCCCTCAGGGCCTGCCGGAGACCGGGGGGGCGAGCCCAGAGCAGCGCTCCGAGATCCACGCCGGCCCGCTGAAGGGAGCGTGGATCGAGGGCATCGGGCAGATCGACCCACGCGACCGGCTCACCCCGAGCCGTGGCGTGTGCGGCGATCCGGTAGGCCAGGGCGGTCCGCCCAGAGGAGGGTGCGCCTCCGATCTCGATGAGCCGTCCCTGGGGTGCCACCCGGCGGGAGGTCTGCAGTCCCAGATCCTGCTCCCAGCTTCCGGATCCCGTACCCGGCTGTCCGAGCCCCCCTGCGGGCGGAGGGGCCGCCGGAAGCCCGACCCGCACCCGATCGCCCAGACCCGCCTCCTGCAGCATCGCCGCCAGCTCGGCGGCCCGTCCCGTCGCTCTCGCGTCTCCTGCCTCTCTCGAGTCTTGCGTTCGCTCTTCCGCTCGTGCCGTCCGGGCTTCGCTCGAGGTCCCGCTCATTCTGCTCCTCGCTGTCTTTTTCAGTGTTTCAGTGTTTTTCTCGGTGTCCCCTCTGCCCCCCAATTTCATATTTTCGTATTTTTTTCGTGTTTCCGTCAAGCGGAATCCGAGGCACCCTTGGGTCCAGCGAGTGCGGGGAGATCGGGGGAATGGCGAAGGCATGCTTTGCGGCGGGCTGCTTCTGGGGTGTGGAGGCCGCCTTTCGCGAGCTCCCCGGCGTCGTCGATACGGCCGTCGGCTACTCCGGGGGGCACGTGCCGAACCCGAGCTACGAGCAGGTCTGCACTGGGACAACAGGCCACGCCGAGTGTGTGCAGATCGCGTACGACCCGACGCAGATCTCCTACGAGACCCTGCTCGAGACGTTCTGGAGCATCCACGATCCCACCACGCTCAACCGACAGGGGCCCGACGTCGGAACGCAGTACCGCTCGGCGATCTTCTTCTGCACCCCCGAGCAAGAGGCGGTGGCCCTGGCATCGCGGCAGAAGCTCGAGTCCTCGGGGCGCTGGAGTCGCCCGATCGTGACGGAGATCGCCTCCGCGTCCGAGTTCCAGCGCGCCGAGGAGTACCACCAGCGCTATCTCGAGCGACGTGGGCTGGGTGGCTGATCCCGGAAAGCTCTTGCCAGCCCCACCGACGACGTAGTAGCTCTAGGCTCGATGAGGAGGTGGCCGACGCTGCGGAGGCGGGCGATTCTGCCCCTGCTGGGGGCGATGCTCTCCGCGTGTCTGGGCTATGCGCCGCCCTCCGAGCAGGGCTACGCGAGCTGGCAGCACGCCGGACAGACGAGCGAGCTCGAGTTCATGGAGGCCCGCTACACCTGCATCGTGGAGAGCACGGAGACCGTCTGGACCGGAGGCCAGGCGTCGGGAGCGCGGCAGGCCACATGGGTCAACGAGGGGGCGTACCTGCGCTGCATGGAGGCCCGCGGCTGGGTCCGGCGCGTCCCGGAGCCCTAGGCCCGGGTCCAGGCGGCCTTGCCCTGGCCGCGCCCGGTGGTGATCCGGATCACGGCACGATCCCCTGGGGAGATCGATCTATCAGGTGGGAGGGTGCCCCGATGACCCTGAGTGAGACCCGGCTCCTGCTGGCCATCGCCCTTTTGCTCGGCCTCGCCTCAACGGTCTTGAGCTTCCGGTAGGGGTCTCGCGCCGCCCGCTGGCTCGCTTCGGGCTGGCGGCGCTCGCGAAGCCTGAGGTAAGCTCCGCGACCATTCCTGAGACGGGGGTGGTGAGAGATCATGAGAATCTACGTAGGAAATCTGCCCTTCGAGACCAGCGAGGCGGAGCTGCGCGAAGCCTTTGCAGAGTTTGGTGAGGTTCAGTCGGCTGCCGTCATCACCGATCGCGACACGGGGCGCTCACGCGGCTTCGGCTTCGTGGAGATGGACGATCCCAGTGCGCAGGCCGCGATCGAGGGGATGAACGGCCGCGATCTTGGGGGCCGGACCTTGCGCGTGAACGAGGCCCAGGAGCGCCGGCGCACGCGCGCCCCCCAGGACTCACGACCCCGCTACTGATGGAGCGCCAGCCGGGGGCTGGGGAACGACCCGCTCAGGACACCTGCTCGCGAGCCCAGCGGTAGTCGGCCTTCCCGCTCGGGCTGCGAACGATGGCGTCGCGAAACAGGATCTGCTTGGGCAGCTTGTAGCGGGCCAGGCTGCCGGCGCAGTGCTCGATGAGCTCGGCCTCGCTGAGCGCGCTGCCGTCGCGGGGCCGGACGATGCCGACGACCTCCTGACCCCAGCGCTCGCTGGGACGGCCCACCACGACCGCGTCATAGACCTCGGGATGACTCTTGAGCGCCTCTTCGACCTCCTCGGCGAAGATCTTCTCACCGCCCGAGTTGATCGTCACCGAGTCGCGACCGTAGAGCTCCACGATGCCGTCCGCGCGGAGCCGTGCGCGGTCCCCCGGCACGGAGTAGCGCTCGCCGTCGAGGGACGGAAACGTGCGCTGCGTCTTCTCCGGATCCCCCAGGTAGCCGAGCGGCACCCGCCCGCGCTGCGCGAACCAGCCGAGCTCCTCGTGGCCCGGCGGGAGCACGCGCCTCATGTCCTCGCTGAGGATGCAGCACCCCGGGCCGGGCTGAAAGATGCCCGTGGTGGCGCCGGTCGCCTTCGTGCTCACGTGCTGACCCTGTCCTCCGGTCTCCGACGATCCGACACCGTCGATCACGACGAGCTTGGGGAGGATCTCGAGGAACTCGCGCTTGAGCGCCGCATTCAGGGGCGCGCCACCGCTGACGAGGATCGAGAAGGATGACAGGTCGTAGCTCTTGCGGCGGAGCTGATCGAGCAGCGGCCGTGCAAACGCATCGCCGACGATCAGCAGCGCCAAGACGCGCTCGCGCTCGACCGTAGTGAAGATGTCGTCGGGATCCAGCCGTCGCGTCTCGCTCTGGATCACGACCGTGTGTCCCGCGTGGAAGTTCAGGAACGATGCCCAGTGGGCGGCACCGTGCATCAGCGGGGGGGAAGGCAGCATGCGCACGCCGCCGCCACACGCCCGCTCCACGATGGCCTCGAGCGTATCGAACTCGCTTCCATCCGGGGTCCGGCCACCGAGCGCGGCCACGAAGATGTCGGCCTGACGCCAGAGCACGCCCTTGGGTATTCCGGTCGTTCCGCCGGTGTAGAGCATGTAGAGGTCGTCGGGCGACCATTCCACGTTGGGCTTCTCCGCCGGTGCGGAGGCCAGAGCCGCCTCGTACTCGACGGCTCCCGGAAGCAGGGCCTGGCCCGAGTCGTCCTCGACCTGGATCAGAATCTCGAGATCCGGAAGCTCGGGACGAATCTTCTCTAGCATCGGAGCGAAGCAGGCGTGGTAGATCACTGCCCGAGCCGCGGCGTTGCGCAGCAGGTAGATCAGCTCCTTCTCCACGTAGCGGTAGTTCACGTTGAAGGGCACCGTCCGGGCCTTGAACGCGCCGATCATCCCCTCGAGATACTCGTTCCCGTTGTACAGGTAAAGGGCCACGTGATCCTGGCCCGACTCCCACGGCTCGAGCTCGCAGCGTGGCCGGGCCGCGCCGAGCCCCCGTTCACGCAGGTAGTTGGCCAGACGGCGGGTGCGGTCGCGGACCTCCACCCAGCTCAGGCGCCGGTCACGGTAGAGGATGCACTCCCGCTCGGGGATGGCATCGGCGATCGCCTCATGAAGCTCAGCGATGTTGAAGTCCATGTCGCCGAATCCTGCACGAAGCGCGTTCGAATGTCACCCAGCGCGTCGTGCTAGGCTGGGCGGCCGTGCGGATGCCCGAGCTGGTAAGAGGACACGCAACGCCGGAGGGCACGCGCCGCTTCATGGAGCGCTCCGGATTGCCGGTGGAGAGCTTCCGCTGCCCCGACCGGATCTGGCTGTCCTCCCTGGGACTGGGGACCGCACCCGGGGAGCCCGACGGCGCCGACGACCTGCTGTATCGCGTGATGCGGGGCACACGACTGATGACGGTGCTCACGGCACTGCGCAGCAAGCTGTCGGAGAACGCGCGACGAGATGGTCCTCAGGGGATCTGCCATTACTCAAGGTCGAAGAACTCGGCCCCGACCAGTTCGACGGTCGGAATCACGATGGCACGATCCAGGAAGTCGTTGTGCTGCTCGCAGGAGGTCTCAGCGATGAGCAGGCAGCCGTGGCA
>JBHHVJ010000026.1:0-47881 GCA_046754285.1 Myxococcota bacterium
TCTGCTGATCCTTCGTCAGCGCCTGGGACCACCCAAGCGCCGGAACGATCAAGCCAAGGACGAGGAACCCCGTACCAAGTAGCTGAGAATGAAACCGGATCGCGATCACGTCGATAGCCCTCCTGCTGCGCACGAGGGCATTCTACCACTCCAGCCTGACGGCGGGTCAAGATTTCTCAGTCCGCTGCAGCGAGGATGCGATAGCGAGCGATGCGCCAGGAGACGCGGCCCAGCGACGGGGGGGCGGGCGGCCGCGTGTGGACGGCCCCGGCCACGACGAACTCCCGGGGGCCCAGCGCCAGGATCGCGTGCGCGAGATCGCTGTTCTCCGGCCGACCTCCTCCGTCGTAGCGGAGACGCCAGGTCGGCTCGCCCGCCGGAGAGAGCTCGAGCAGCAGCCAGTCGCCGCCCACGTCCCCCGCCACCCGCACGTGACCGCGCGTATCGACGCTCAGCGCTCGTCCCAGGCTCCCGGCCTCGGGATCGATGTATTGCCAGAGCACTCCGCCCTTCGCGTCGAGGCGCTCGACCTGCAGCTGGCTGACCCGTTCGCCGACGTAGCCCGTCACCACGGCGCCCCCGTCGGGGAGGGCGCGCAGGGCGCGAGCGGCAGTCCCGAGCGCTACCCCCCCCTCGGCCCCCCGACGCTCCCAGAGCACGTCCCGCCCGGGCCCGAGGGCCCGCACGCTCCAGCTCCGACCGCGCATCCCGCCCATCAGCAGCCGCCCCTGGGCACCCACGTCGAGGGCCCACACCGAACCCGACCCGCCCGCCCAGGTCCAGAGCGGCTGACCTCTGGCATCCAGGGCACGCACCCTCCAGCGTCCATTGGCCTCCCCGGCCAAGAGGACGAGCCCCTCGCGATCGACGGCCACCGCACGCAGGATCTCGCGCTCTCCGGGGTCTCCCACATGGCGCCAGAGCTCCTCTCCAGCACTGGAGAGCGCGATCACGAGCCCGTGCGTCTGCGCCGCCGCGAAGACGGTGCCCGCCACGACGAGGGCTCCCTGGGGCGTCCGGGCGAGGGCGAACGGAATCTCGACCGCCGCGCTGGCGTGCTCGTAGCGCCACAGCTCCTGGCCCTGCGCGTCGAGGTGCACGACCCGCCAGTCTGCGCCGGAGCCCACGTCCCCCGCGGCGTAGACGCCTCCCTCGCCGTCCGGCGCGAGCGCGTAGACGGCGTTCGCGTCGGAGCCGCTGAGCCGCTGGAGCGCCCAGCTCAGCTCGAGCCGCGGACGGGCACGCTCGAGCTCCGCGAGCGAAGGGGCGATTCGGCGATGGGGCCCCGTATGCGCGGCGTCCTGCACCTCGGACTCGAGCTCGCCGGGCGGGCCCGCGAGCGTCCGCAGCTCACCCGATGGGGTGCGCAGGCGCACACGACCGGCTCTGGGCTCCGTGAAGTAGAGCGTACCGTCGCTCGCGAGGGCCAGATCGTACGGCCCCTCCAGCAAGCCCCCAGCAGCGCGTGCCGAGGCCTTCCTCTCTCGCGGCGGTCCAGCCAGGACCGTCAGGCGCTCTCCGGCCCGCCCGGACAGGATCAGGCTCGCGGAGCCGTCCAACACGTAGAGGGTGCCCGAGGCATCACTGGCCACGGCGATGGGGCCGCGCAGCGCACCGCCGTCGGCCGCGCTGGCTAGCGAGCGGATGCGGCCGTCCGGATCGAGCCGCCGGACGCGGCCGTTCACTGGATCCGCCATCAAGAGGGCGCCGTCCGGTGCGAGGGCCAGGCCGCTCACCGGCCCGAGCGTCGCGTTCCTCGCAGGCCCCCCATCCCCCGAGGCACCCACGCGGCCATTGCCCGCAACGCTCTGGATCACGCCCGACGGATCGACGCGCCGGATTCGCAGGTTCCCCGCGTCGGCGATGAAGACCGCCCCGGCGGGGTCCACGGCCAGCGCCAGCGGCCTGTTAAGCTGGGCGTCGAGTGCGGGGCCACCGTCCCCTGAGAAGCCGGGCTCCGGACGCCCTGCGAAGGCGTGCAGCGTCCCGGCCGCATCGACCCGCAGCACGCGATGATTGCCGGAGTCGGCCACGTACAGATCACCCGAGGGCCCCAGCGCCACATCGCTCGGGTAGCGAAGGCGGGCCTGGCGGGCGGGACCCCCGACGCCGTCGTGGCCGGGCCATCCGTCGCCGACGAGCCCGTCGACGTCCCCGTCGGCAACCGCGATGCGCAGGACCCGATGATGCTCGCGATCGGCCACGAAGAGCACGTCTCCGCTCGGGGAAAGTGCAACTCCGTGCGGCTTTCCGGGACCTCGGATCGGCTCGGGTCGCTCGGTCTTCGGGGCCGCGGCGGCCAAGGGCCCGGCCCCGCGGTTGAGGAGGATCACGAGCCGGTTCGAGCGCATGCTCGTCACCGCCAGATCGAGCCGGCCATCGCCGTCGAAGTCCGCGGGAGCCACCATGCGGGCCAGCTCCCCGATGGAGATCCGTTGGGGGGCGTGGTAGTCCCCATGGCCGTCGGAGAGCAGCAGCACGAGGCTGCCCGCGCGCGTGTTCACGCTCACGGGATCGGGCCAGCCATCGTGGTTGAGATCGGGCGCCAGCGCGTGGCGCACACCCAGGTCGGCGGGCAGCAGGCGGGTCCGCGCAAAGCGCCCACGGCCATCCCCGTAGAGCACGTAGAGCCCGCTGCGCATGAGGTCGTTCCAGATCATGTCCGGCCGGCCGTCTCGGTTCAGATCGGCGCTGAAGACGCGGTAGATGCCGTGCCCCGCGTAGCTGAAGCTGCGGCGCTCCCGAAAGCCGCCGCCCGCCGCACCGAAGTGGATGTGCACGTCGTTCGTCCCCCAGGTGGAGATGGCCACGTCGAGCCGTCCGTCCGCATCGTAGTCGGCCACGGCCACATCGGAGCCGTACTTCCCCGTTCGGACTCCCCGGGCCTCGAAGTCACCGTGTCCGTCGCCGCGCAGAATCCACAGCGCCTGGCCCTCAGCGGTCTCGCCCTCACAGGCCACGACGAGGTCGAGTGCGCCGTCCGCATCGAGGTCGCTGGGCACCAGCATGAAGGGCCGTGTGCCCACCGGGACGGCTCGGCCGGCGGCGAAGTGCCCCTCTCCGCGTCCTCGGTGGATCATGACCGCATCGGCCGCGGTGGCCGCAACCGCCAGATCGGGCCAGCCGTCGGCGTCGAGGTCCGCCACGGCCAGGCCTCGCGGGCGGCGACCGGTCTTCAGGCGCACGGGACCCGAAAAGCTCCCATCGCCGTGACCGCGGTACACCGAGACGAGAGCCAAGCTCGGGTCGCTGACGACCAGATCCACTTTCCCGTCGCGATCGAGATCGGCCGCCACCACGGCGAAGGGCTGGCCCGTACCCTCGATCTCGTGCCGATCGAAGCGCAGACCGGGCGGCCGCTCGGAAGGCGAGCACGCCAGCACCACCAGCAGACCCAGCGCCACTGCCTGGGGAAGGCGGCAAGCCGCCGGTACCATCGCCACCCTCCTACACGTTCGATCCGTCTCGGGTCGTTGGGGAGCCGCTCGGGCTCCGAGCGGGCGCAGCATAGCCGTTCGCGGCCGCCGAGTGAAAGCACCGCAGTCGAGCGGACGATCTGTTAAGCTCGTGCTGCCGTTGAGCTTCCTGCATCTGACTCCGCTCGCTCTCTGCCTCCTGCTCGCCCCGGGCGCGCGGGCGCAGGGTGGCTCGCCCGTGCTCCGCATCGAGTCCCAGCCGGACGGACGGGTGTCCGCCTCGATCCGGGGCGCCCCTCTCGACGAGGTGCTGCAGGCCTTCAGCGATGCCACGGGCGTCGAGATCATGCTGAGCGGCGCGGCTGCGGAGACGATCAGTGTGGAGTTCGAGCCGCTCCCACCCGACGAGGCGATTCGCACGATCCTGGGCGCGCGCGGGTCGGTGGGCTTTTACGAGCGCGATCCCGACGCGGCGAGCCCCGGTTCGCGACGCCTGACCGAGGTCTGGGTCTTCCAGGGCGTGGCCCGGCCCGCGGCACCGACCCGGCCCCTGCGTCGCCGCACACCGACTCCGGGGGCTGACCCGTTCCACGAGCTCCAGAGGCAGGCGTTGAGCGATGCCGACCGCGAGCGTCGACGCCACGCGCTCGAACGGCTGGTGGATCTCGACGAGAAGCGCGCCAAGCGCGTGCTCTCCCAGGCGCTGCTGAACGATCGCGACGAGACCGTCCGCAAGACCGCCCTCGACCTCCTGCTCTGGTACGACGAGGAGGCCCCCGTCCAGGCTCTGATGAAGGCCGCCCTCCGTGACGAGAGCCCAGAGATCCGACGACACGCGCTCGAGGAGGCCTTCGTGGACCAAGCCGAGGACGACCGCAACGCCCGACGCGTCCTCATTCAAGCGCTCGGCGACCGGGACGTCGAGCTGCGGGTGACCGTACTGGAGGCACTCGCCGAGATCGCCGCCTACGACGAGAAGGACCAGAGCGTCCGCCAGGCGCTGAGAAAGGCGCTGAAGGACCAGGACGAGAAGGTGCGCCTGATGGCGGTGGAGCTGCTCGAGGAGGTCGAGCTGGTCGAGCCCCTGCGCGAGGCCGCGAGCCAGGACTCCAGCCCCAGCGTCCGCTCACTGGCGGGTGAGGCCGTGGAGCGCCTCTCCGAGGACTGAGCACGATCCGAGGCGTTACTCCTCGTACTTTTCCTCATCGAAGTCGGGGTCCATGGTGTCGAGCGCCGAGAGAATCGCGTCCCGAACCCACTCGTCCTGCTCGACCTCGAGCCGCTTGTACAGCGCCGGGATCGCGCCCTTGTCCTCCAGCTCCTCGAGCCCCTCTGCGGCCTGCTCGCGCAGGTCGGCGTCCTCATCGTCGAGCACCGCGAGCAGCGCCTCCACGGCCTCGGGCGCCTCACGGTCGACGAGCTCCTCGACGGCGTAGCCCTTGAGCTCGGGGTCGGGCTCCTGCCGCGCCACATCGGCCAGGGCCTGGTTCGCCGAGCCGCTCTCCAGATCCCAGAGTGCCAGAATGGCCGCCTCCCGGATCTCTCGCTCGTCGTGCGTGAGCCAGCTCTTCAGCTCGGCCACCGCCCGGTCCGGATCCTCGATCCGGTTGGGGATGTCAGAGATCTTCCGGATCTCGTCCATCAGCGGGCTGCTCGCAGCCGCCTTGGCCGCGGCCTCGCTGGGCGACCTCGCCGGAATCGCGGCGGGCCCGGGAGCCGGGCGCTCGGATGCGGGCCGGGCCGCTTCCGTTTCAGGTTGGGGGGCCTCACCGCCCCCGCAGGCGCCGCCTCCCATCAGCAGTCCCAGCGCCAGGAGGCTGGCTGCGATCCCACGGCCGGAGTTCCCGGCCCCAGAGCATTCATGAATGCGAAGCACGCTCGATCTCCTCCTCACACGCTCGCTCTAGCCTTCTCTTCACACGCCGGATTCGGGCTGCCCGACTTCTCCGGCAGGCGAATACTGCCACCGAGTCGCGTGGAATCCCACATTAATCTTGTCAGCTTGTAACGAAGCCGGATAGAATCGCCTCTGTGTGAAATTCAACACACGTTGAAGGGACCCAGAGGGTGGGAGGTCTTCTCCCCGCGAGGTGGACGGCCGCGCCGCTCGGTGTATTCGCCGACGGGAGGAGCTTTCCAGCTCGCAGGATGTCCGCTGAATCGCCCGTGG
This sequence comes from Myxococcota bacterium, assembly GCA_046754285.1. Taxonomy (GTDB): domain Bacteria; phylum Myxococcota_A; class UBA9160; order SZUA-336; family SZUA-336; genus JBHHVJ01. Next base: position 5,587 of record JBHHVJ010000026.1, read on the forward strand.
AGCGGGGAGTCCAAGACCTGAGCTGCTGCCGTTCTGCCGGCCCAGGGGTGCGGCGCGCACCCCGGACCGGCCGCTGCGATGGAGAACGAGAATGTCGAGATCCTCACGGAGATTCCTGATTGCCACAGGACTGTTGCTCGCCCTCCCCTCGGCCACCCGGGCCACGGTGCCGGACGACCTGTGCACGGGCGATCCCTGCGCCATCACGGGCTCGCACACGATCGATCCCGTGCTGCCGTTGGCCTTGCTCGACTTCGGAGCGCGCCACGTGATCCTGAAGTCCGGGGCGACCGTGGACGTGGGTGCGGGGAACAGCATGAGGCTGACGGCAGGGAAGCTCACGATCGACCCCGGCGGCCAGTTCAAGGCCGTGGGCGACCTGGTAACCAGCGGCGGCAGCATCGAGATCCTTTGCGACGGGGACATCACGATCGGGACCCGCACGGGTACGGCGTCCTTCAACCTCGACGGCGCGTCCGGCGGGAACCTCAGCCTGACCTCAACGAACGGCAACATCGTGGGCACCATCGTGAACACCTCGAATCGTCACATCCGGGTGAGGAACACGGCGCTCGCAGGAGATGGGGGCGAGGTCGATTTGACCGCAAGCGCGGGCGACATCGACCTGCCGGGTGTCATTCTCGCCTCAGGGGGGCTGGACGGAGCCGGAGGACTCCTATCTCTGGACGCCATCAATGTGACGCTCGGGACCGTGGATCTCACCGGAGGCAATAGCGGGGGGGGATTCCTGGACGGCTTCTTCATCACCGGGAACTTCGAGCTTCTCGGTAACCTCAGCGTGAAATCGATTGGCACCGACGGGGATGGCGGTGAGATCTGCATTACCACCGACGGTGCGATCCTCTTCCCGGCTCCGGGAACGATCGATCTGACCGGGTCCAGTGGCACAACGGCGGGAACAGCTGGCTTGCTGGAACTGAGCGCGGAGAACGACATCCGCATCGAGAAGGCGATCAACCTGTTCGCCTTCGGCAGCGCGGGCGCGGGGGAGCTGGCGCTCATCGCCCGAAACATCACGATTCAGGATCCGATCGATCCCACCCAGACGATCATCGACGCCCGCGGCGCCGTACCCTTGGGAGACGGACCCGGGATCAGCCTCGACGCAACGGGGAACGTCTCACTGGGCGGGATCCGGGCAAGCTCCGGAAACGGGCTTGGGACGCTGGACATTCTCGCCGAGGGCTCCGTAGCCCTGCTCGGCCCCATTGACTTCAGCGCCTCAGGGGACGGCGGAGGCGGTGGCGACCTGGCGATCGCCGCGGAGGGTCCGCTCAACATCGCCGCGGGCGTGAGTCTCAAGGCCAACGGCTCGACGGTGGGCGGCTTCGGTGGAAGCATCGAACTCGAGGGCTGCTCCGTGAATGTCGGCCCCGGAGTCCTGATACAGGCTCTCGAGTTCTCGGGTGGCATTGAGATCGCGGACGGCGCACCCATGGATCTGTCCGGTGCAACGCTCGAGGTGGATCCGAACAGCGGTCTCATCACACTGGCCTATCGCGAGCCTCCTGCGCCCGATCCGGACCTCATGCCGGGCCTCACGTTGATCGGACCCTCGACGACCGTCCAAAGAATGTTCATCACCAACTGTGACGTCGACAGCGATGGCGTGCTCAACTTCTCGGACAACTGCCGGTTCGCCGCCAACCCGGGGCAGCAGGACAACGGCGGGATCGGGGCGGGCAGCACGCCCGACGGCATCGGCGACGTCTGCCAGTGCGGAGACGTCGACGGCGATGGGGTCCTGACACCCGTGGACGTCATGGACGCCCGCATGGGACTCGCGGATCCCTCGCACCTCGTGGTGGCGCCCGAGAAGTGCAATGTGATCGGACCGATCGACGTCACCCTCAATCCCACGCTGCCGATCACGCTCGACTGCGTGATGAACGACGTGGCGGTGATGGAGCGCGCCCTGTTGGATCCGAACGCTCCACCGGGAGTCTCACAGGTCTGCAAGCCGGCACAGCCCGGACCCTGAGCCTGCAGCCTCGAGAGGTCGGCGGGTGCGGGGCTCAAGCTCCGCAAGCGTCCGTCCGATGACACTCCTGGTGCGAGTCTGCAGCGCGCCCGAAACCGGTCTCGCGGCAGAGCTCCCCGAACGGGCAAACCCATCGAGAGGTGGGGACGCAAAGCCAGTGCCCTCCCCGCTGCCAAGCGGAAGGGTCGAACGGCTGCCGAAAGGAGTACGATGCCCACGAAGAGCCGACGAAGCTTCACCCCGCGCGATTTCTGCGACCGCCTCAGCATCGCGGATCTCCTGATCCGCGACGACCTCGATCGAGAGCCCCGAACGGCCTTCCTCGAGCTGCTCGAGGAGGTGCAGGCACGGGGAGAGCCCGATCAGGTCCGGCTGGTCTGCGAGAAGCTGCTCGAGCAGTTTCCCACGGATCCGACCGCTCTGCGGCTGCTCGAGGAGGCAGCGACTCCGGGCCTGCGCGCCTCGGCTTCAGGCCCGCCTCGGGCGCGGGCGGACACGGTGGATGTGCCTCCCACGGGGGTCAGCCTGCCCAGCCTGGTGCTGATCCACCTGGCCGACGACCCCAGCCTGCCAAGCCTGTCCCGTACGGACTCCACGCCGCGCACCCCCACGCGTCTGGTCATCTGACGCGCGTTGATCCGCGCGTCCGCCCAGCGGTGCTCAGCGGCGCGGAAGGCCCAGGATGCGCTCCGCGATGATGTTCTTCTGGATCTCGCTGGTGCCCCCGGCGATGGTCAGGGAGCGCTCGGCGAGGTAGCGCTCGGCCACGCGGCCGGCCTTGGGCGCCTGCTCGTGCGGCTCGAAGAGCTGCGCATAGGGACCGAGCACGTCCATCATGGCGTCGGCAAAGCGCTGCGAGAGTGTCGTCCCGTAGAGCTTCATCGCCGCAGAGAGGTGCGGGTTCAAGCGACCGTGAACGGCATCGGTGGTGCTGCGGTAGCCGGAGTACCTCGTGATCCGCGTGGCGATCGCGAGGTCGGCGATGCGCTGGCGCCAGGTGGGATCTCCGCTCCGGCCGTGCTGGCGTGCCAGCTCGACGAGGTGCTCCAGGGTCCGTTCGAAGCGCAAGCCGGATGCGATGCCGCTGCGCTCGTCGATGAGCGCGCTGGAGACGATCTTCCAGCCTTCGTCTTCCTCCCCGAGCCGGTTCTCGACCGGCACACGCACATCGGTCATGAAGACCTCGTTGAACTCCGAGGTGCCGTTGATCTGGCGGATCGGCTTGACCTCGAAGCCCGGCACGGTCATGTCCATGAGCAGAACCGTGAGCCCGTCGTACTTCGTGCTCGCGTCGGGCCGTGGAACACGCACCAGACAGAAGAACCAGTTGGCGATGTGCGCGTGGGTGGTCCAGATCTTCTGACCGTTCACGACGTACTGATCGCCGTCCCGCTCGGCCCGCGTCTGGGTGTTGAACATGTCACTGCCCGCGTTGGGCTCTGAGTAGCCGGTCGCCCAGAGATCGTCGCCCGACAGGATGCGTGCGACGAAGCGCTTCTTCTGCGCCTCGCTGCCGTACTTGAGGATGGCCGGCCCCACCCAGAGGATCCCCATCGTGCCCGGAACCGGCGGGGTCCCCGCCCGCGTGAGCTCCTCGTTCAGGATGGCCTGCTCCATCTGGCTGAGGCCCGCCCCACCGTGCTCGCGCGGCCAGGCCGCCCCGAGCAGGCCGGCCTCGTGCAGCGCACGCTGCCAGAGGCGTCCCTGCTCCAGGCTCATCTCACGGGCGTCGACGCGCGGCGCGTTTGCCTCCAGAAAGCTGCGGACCCTCGCGCGAAACGCCTCTTCTTCGGATGTGTACTCGAGATCCATGGACGCCATGCTAGCACGTCAACTCGGACCGGCAGCCAGGGCGCAGCACGCGCGCAGCCCGACGGGGTTCAGCGATTCCACCGAAGGGCCGAAACGAAGCTTGCAGGAGGGGCGGAGGCTTCGCGATGTGGAGGCACGCCCTCGGAATCTCCGGTTGTGCGGCCCTCGGCCTGCTGATCGGTCTGCTGCTTCCGGGCGTCGTCCGCCAGCACGAGCCTCCCGCCGTCGAGCCCACGCCGCCGCCCTCCTCCACGGCCGCAGAGCCCCGCGAATCCGGCAGCGCGAAACCCGCCACACCCCCGCTGCCCGACCCGACGCTCGCCGGGCTCGAGACCGAGACGGAGGCCCTGCTCGAGGCCGAGCTCCAGAGGCTGGCCCAAGAGCTCGACGCTCCAGCTTGGCTCGAGCGCTACACGACGGAGACGGAGATCCTCGTGGACGGACGCGCGACGGGCGCTCGCTGGGTCCTGCGCGGGACCGTACGCGTCCCCTGCGAGCGCGTCGACGCGTTCCTCGCGCAGCGCCGTGAGCCATCGTGGGGCGAGCCGGATCGCTGCCGTCGCTGGCGTGAGGCTGCGCGCCAGGTGCTCGCGAACGACCCGGCGACGCAGCCCGGAATCGCGCCCGACGAGCTGATCCATCCGCTCGAGGAGGACCGCACGGTGCGCGTGCTCGAGCTCTATGTGGGCTGGCGGGCGCCGCCGCGTGCCCGCGCTGGCTCGCAGCTCCAGCGGCGCCTCGTCGCCGTGACCCCGCTCTATCCTCAGGCCGGCTTCGTCCGGCGTCGTAACGAGGCACAGAACAGCGTGCTCCGCGCCCTTGAGCTCGGCCCCTACGCCATCGCCCGGCGTTGAGGCCCCAGCAAAGGCGGAGGCCAAGAAAAAGGGCCCCTGGACTCTCGTCCAGGGGCCCAGCGAGGAGCAGAGCTCCTCTCGGTCTTCAGCTTCGACTCACTGACAGATGAACGACAGCGTCGACTGCAGATCGCCGATCGTCGAGTCGAAGAAGTTGGCGTAGCCGACCAGCTGGATCCCCGTCGTGGTGCTGGTCGCGAGCGCGACGCAGTCCCCGGGGACTCCCGTCTTCGTGGCAGGCGGACCCACCGGCGGAATCGTCTGCCCACCCGTGAAGTTCGAGTCGTTGATCACCGACGTCGCCGTCGTGCTGGTCATCGGCACGCACTGCTCGCCCACTGCGATCAGAATGTCGCCGTTTCCGCAGGGATCGGGCGGCGGGGTCGACTCGACGTTGATGTTCACGCCCACCTCGCAGTTGATGGACCCGCTTGGGCTGGCGGGACCGATGCCCGTCGTGATGCAGGTGCACTGGCACTCGCCCGTGTGCGGCGCCGCATCCTTGCCGGGGCAGTTGCTGCCCGGGCAGTCGCTGTCGTTCGTGCAGGGTGCATCCTGGTTCGGGCCGCCTAGGCAGAAGCCCTCGCAGGCCGGGTTGGCCGGCGTGGAGGCACCGCAGTGGGCCGCGCACGCGCTGGCGCAGCTCGCCTGGTCGCCGCAGGTCCCGATCCCGATCGAGCCGTGCTGGCTGGTCACATCGATGTCGAGCGAGTTCCCACCGTCGCAGTCGATCTCGCCCGTGGCACAGGATGAGGCCGCGGGATCCACGCAGACGGTCCCGATCGCGACGATCTCGAAGGGATCGAGGCTCTGCAGCGTGCAGTCGCAGGGCGCCTTGCCGGTGCCGCCGTCGATCGTGCCGCAGCTGATGTCGATCGACCCGTTGACCGCGAAGGGCGGAAGCGGAAGCGCCGCCGTCTCGATCGTAATGCTGCTGCCCGCATCGAAGACGCACTTATGCGAGCCGATCGCACCGCCTCCGCCGCAGCTGCCGTTCGCGCTGCCATCGTCGACCGTGTCGCAGTCGGCGCTCGTCAGGCCGTCCGCAGCGGCGATGGCGAGGCAGCTTCGGCACTTCGCCTGGGCCGTGACACACGTGGAAAGACTCGCGGCATCCGTCGCGGACGAGCAGTTCCCGCCCCCATAGAGGGTGGGGATGTCGCTCGCGCCGCACTTCTTGCCAATCTTCTCCCCGAGCTTGGTCACGCGCTTGGCGATCTTGCCCTTGCCGTCCGGCACGCCCGTGCTCGGCAGGCAGGCCACTTGGAGCGAGGCGGGGTCGACGGCCGGCCCGGCACCCTTGCCCATCGCGCTCTTCTTGCACGAACGGAAGGCCTTGGTGATCTCGTCGTAGATTGCCTGGCCGCCCTTGTGCGTGGCCTGCTGGCATTTGCCGTCATCCTTGGCGGCACCGACGATACCCGCGGAGTTCAGGTCCCCGAAGACGTCGTCTGCAAAGGCACGCGCGTTGTCGTCGAGCGCGGCCTCCGCGGTCGCCTTGTCGATCGGGATGTCGCCGCCGCAGCTCGTCACCTTGGACTTCGCCTTAGCCACCTTCCCCTTGGCATCGCCATTGGCGCATCCCGCAGGGTCGCTCTCCTTGCCCTTGTTCGCGTTCTTGATGCACGCGCCGACTTCCTTGCCTCTCGCCTTGCCGACCTTGCTCAGCGAGTTGTTTGCCTTATCGACGCACTTCGCCTCGTCCTTGCCGAACTGTGCGGAGGCGTCCCCAACCGTGATCGCCGACAAGCCCAACGCAAGTCCGGCGACGAGAACGACATGACTCCATCGTGTCATTGCAGATATCTCCTCTCGGCGGCATCGAACCCGCGCCGTGCGGTGGGGATTCGTGCTCACGTCTGGCGGCATTCTAATCACAGCGCTTCCCCACAGGCAAGCATTTATTGGCCACTCCCGTAGGGTTTTTCAGCCATTTCTTACGGGCCTCCGCCCCCCAGTCCCGATGGGATTACACATATACTGAAATTATCCAGGGTGAGCCGAGTTTCCGGCGGCGGAAGCCGGCTCGAGAGGCCTGCCCCGCTCGATCCAGGGTCTACGGTGTCGCCCCTTCACGGATCGGGGCCGCCCCGCGTGCGCTAGAGTGCGTCCATGCGCATCCTCCACACGATGCTCCGGGTGCGGGATCTCGAGCGATCGCTCCATTTCTACTGCGACGTGCTCGGGATGAAGCGGCTGCGCAGGAAGGACTACCCGGCTGGGCGCTTTACGCTCGCCTTCGTGGGGTACGCGGATGAGGCCGAGAACACGGTTCTCGAGCTCACGCACAACTGGGACACGCCCGACTACGAGCTCGGCAACGCCTTCGGCCACATCGCCCTTGGCGTCGACGACATCACGGCGACGTGTGCGCGGCTGCGCGAGGCCGGCGCCGCGATCACGCGCGAGCCCGGTCCCATGAAGCACGGGACCACGGTGATCGCCTTCCTCAAGGATCCGGACGGCTACGCGATCGAGCTGATCGAGCAGCGGCCCGCATAGCCCCCGAGGCAAGGGCGAGCCCAGCGGGGTGCTGGTGACCCAGGCAGGATTCGAACCTGCGACTTCTTGCTCCGGAGGCAAGCGCTCTATCCAAGCTGAGCTACTGGGCCGGGTGGTGGGCGATACTGGATTCGAACCAGTGACTTCTACCGTGTGAAGGTAGCACTCTACCGCTGAGTTAATCGCCCGCTGAGCTCAGCGCCCCACGGGCCCGGACCGAGCGCCCGAGCCGTCGTCGCAAGCTATAGGTCAGGGGCGGAGGAGCTTCAAGGATCTCGGACGCGCCGGAAGGCCTCGGCGTAGCGCAGGCCGTGGGGGGCGCCCACCCGGGCGCAGTGCTCGCGGATCGCACGCTCGAAGGCCGAGCGGTCCTCGGGGTGGAGCTCGGGCTCGTAGCGCCGAAGGCGCCGTCCGAACTGGGAGACGTGGGAGCAGAACGCCTCGATCTTCTGGCGGAGGGTGGGCTCGATGTCCACCACGCAGTCGGGCTCCCGGCTGTCGTAGAAGTAACAGACAGAGACCTCGTGCGGCTCCAGACCCTGCTCGATCAGCTCGGGAAAGTACAGGGGCCAGCGGGCCGCCCGCACGGCATCCAGCGTGCTCAGCGCGGCGCTGCGATGATCGCTCTTGTGGAGCTGCACGTGGACCGCACCCGGGTCGAAGGAGAAGACCGCCGCGGGCCGAAGCTCGCGGATCAGCGCGGTCGCCTCGCGGCAGAGCCGACGGGCGTCGACGTACTCGAGCTCCCCGTCGCCGTGGCCGAGCCAGTGGAGATTCTGGATCGGGATCCCGAGGACGCGGGCGGCCGTCTCCTGCTCGCTTCGGCGGATGCACCGGAGGCGCTCCGAGGTCATGGCCGGGTCCAGGGAGCCCTTGTCGTCGTCCGTGTACATGACCAGATGGACCGCGTTCCCGGCGGACACGAGCCGGGCAAAGCTGCCCGCCGCGTGCAGGTCGTCGTCGGGGTGCGCACCGAAGCAGACGACGGTCTGGCCGGTCCAGTCCTCGAGGCGTTCCGGGAGCACGGCAGCCGGCTAGCCGCCGCCTTCCCCGCGCCCGTGCTCGAGAGCCGCTCCGATGAAGCTCCGGAAGAGCGGATGCGGCGCGAAGGGTGTCGACTGGAACTCGGGATGGAACTGGCACGCCAGGAACCACGGATGGTCCCGGAGCTCGATGATCTCCACGAGCTGCCCGCCGGGTGAGACGCCGGAGACGACCAGACCCGCTCGTTCCAGCCGCTCCCGATAGGCCGTGTTGAACTCGTAGCGGTGGCGGTGGCGCTCGGAGATCTCCTGCTGTTCGTAAACGCGGGCGGCCAGCGTCCCGGGGACCAGCCGACAGGGGTAGGCCCCCAGCCGCATGCTGCCTCCGGTGGCCGCACGCTCCCGCTGCTCGGGCAGGAAGTCGATCACCGGATGGGGCGTGTCGGGATCGATCTCGCTCGAGCTGGCCCCCTCCAGGCCCGCGAGATCCCGCGCCACCTCGACCACGGCGCACTGCATCCCGTAGCAGATCCCGAGGTACGGCGTTCGATGCTCACGCGCGTAGCGGATCGCATGGATCTTGCCCTCGGCCCCGCGACCCCCGAAGCCGTGCGGGACGAGGATGCCATCGGCCCGCGCCAGCGTCTCGAGGGAGCTGCCCTCGAGCTTCTCCGAGTCCACGTACTCGATCTCGACCTCGACCTCGTGCGCGAGGCCCCCGTGGATCAGGGCCTCGTTCAGGCTCTTGTACGACTCGGTCAGGTCCACGTACTTCCCCACCATGGCGATGCGCACCCGCGCACGCGGGTTCTTGAGCGCGGCCACGATGCGTTCCCAGCTCTCCAGGGCGGGCTGGGCCGTCCAGATGTTTAGCTTCTGCACGATCGTGTCGTCGAGGCCCTCGCCGTGCATGACCAGGGGCAGTTCGTAAATCGTCTCGACGTCCTTGGCCGTGATCACCGCCTCCTCCTCGACGCTGCAGAAGAGCGCGATCTTGGCCTTGACCGCGCGCGGCAGGAAGCGGTCGGTGCGGCAGAGCACGATGTCGGGGGCGATGCCGATGGAGCGCAGCTCCTTCACGCTGTGCTGCACCGGTTTGGTCTTGAGCTCGCCCGCGCTCGCCATGTAGGGAACCAGGGCGACGTGGACGTAGAGCGTGTTCTCCCGTCCGAGGTCGGCCCGGAGCTGACGGATGGCCTCGAGAAAGGGCAGGGACTCGATGTCCCCGACGGTCCCGCCCACCTCCGTGATCAGCACGTCGGTGCCGTCGCCGAGGCCCACGATGTGCTCCTTGATGGCGTCCGTCACATGGGGAATCACCTGAACGGTCGCCCCGAGGTAGCGTCCCTCGCGCTCTCGCTGCAGCACCCGCTCGTAGATGCGTCCCGCGGTCAGGTTGTTCTGGCGCCCCAGCGACGCCCGTGTGAAACGCTCGTAGTGCCCGAGGTCGAGGTCCGTCTCCGCGCCGTCCCCCGTGACATAGACCTCGCCGTGCTGGAAGGGGTTCATGGTGCCCGGATCCACGTTCAGGTAGGGATCGAGCTTGAGGAAGCTCACGCGCAGGCCGCGCGACTCGAGCAGGGCCCCGATCGCCGCGGACGAGAGCCCCTTTCCGAGAGAGGAGAGCACCCCGCCGGTCACGAAGATGAACTTGGTGGGACGCTCCATCTCGGGAGTTGAGAGGTAGTGAACGCCCGGCGATCCGTAAAGGCCGCACCCTCCGGTCAGTGCGAGGGCGAGCGCAGAGCCGCTTCAACGCGCGCGAGGTCCTCGGGCGTGTCCACCTCGAGCGCCCGATGGCGAACCGTCGGCACCGCGATCGGGTAGCCGTGCTCGAGCGCCCGGAGCTGCTCGAGGCGCTCGCGCCGTTCGAACGGCGTCCGCTCCAGGCTCGGGTAGCGCAGCAGCATCTCCCGACGGTAGGCGTAGATCCCGATGTCGCTGAATACGACCGCACCCCCCTCGCGATGCTCGCGCTCGACCCGCTCGCGGTTGAAGTAGTCCTGGAGGGGCCCGACGTAATCGACGATCGGCAGGCGCGTGAAGGTGAGCGCGCGCCCGGCGACGTCGACCACGACCTTGCCCCGGTTGGGGTCGAAGAGGTCCTCGGGCCGGTCGAGGGCTGTCTTCAGCGTGGCCATGGGCAGCGAGGGGTCGGCACGCATGGGCTCCAGCAGCGCGGCGATCGTGTCCGGCTCGATCAGGGGCTCGTCCCCCTGAACGTTGCAGATGAGCGGCTCCTCGAGGCTCGAGGCCACCTCGGCCAGCCGGTCGGTCCCCGTGGGGTGCGCGGGGGAGGTCATGCGGACCTCGTGTCCCGCCTCGCGCACGACCTTCGCGATCCGCTCGTCGTCCGTCGCCACGAGCACGCGGTCCACGATCCCCGCCTCGCAGGCCTCCTGCACACGCTCCGCGACGTGCAGGATCATGGGCCGGCCCAGGATCGGCACCAGAGGCTTGCCCGGGAAGCGCGTGGAGGCGTAGCGCGCCGGGATGATCGCCGCGACGCGCACGCCGCTCTACCGCTTGCTGAACTGGAAGCGGGCGCGGGCGCCTTTCTGGCCGTACTTCTTGCGCTCCTTGATGCGAGCGTCGCGGCGCAGATAGCCCGCCCGCTTGAGCAAGCTGCGGAACTCCGGGTTCCACCTCTCCAGAGCCCGCGCGATGCCCAGGCGTGCGGCGCCCGCCTGGCCGCCGATCCCTCCGCCGTGCACCCGGACCCGGAGATCGAACTTGCCGAGACCCTCCACGACCTCGAGCGGCTCTTGAACCATCCGCTGCAGGCTGATGGATGGGAAGTACGCCTCCATGGTGCGCTGATTCACGAGCAGCTGGCCGTTGCCGGGCTGCAGGATCACACGCGCGACGGCGGTCTTGCGCCGGCCGGTGGCCATGAAGACGCCCGGCGTCTCCGGTGTCGCGGATGGGGACTGGGTCACGAGCGGATCTCCAGGGGCTGTGGCTTCTGAGCGGCATGCGGGTGCTCGGCCCCGGCGTACACCCTGAGCTTGCGCGCCATGCGCCGGCCCAGTGACCCGCGCGGAAGCATCCCACGGACGGCCTTCTCGATCACGCGCTCGGGATGCTTCTCGAGCAGCCGGCCCAGCACGACGGAGCGGATGCCACCCGGATAGCCCGAGTGCCGGTGGTAGACCTTGCTCTCCCGCTTGCGCCCCGTGACCGCGACCTCGCGGGCGTTCACGATCACCACGAAGTCGCCCCCGTCCATGTGAGGCGCGAACGATGGCTTGTGCTTCCCTCGCAGGACGTGGGCCACCTGGCTGGCGAGCCGGCCCAGCACCTGGTCGCGAGCGTCCACGACGTACCAGAGCCGCTCGATCTCGTCGGCTTTCGGGCTGCGGGTAGGGTATGGGGTCAGGCGCACGTAACACTCCGGGGCGGGCCCCCAGGGCGGCCCAGCCGCGCGCCTGAATAGCCGATCGCCGCGAGGGGGTCAACGGGCTCACGGCGCATGGGCGGCGGTCTCCCTCAGTAGCGGACCTCCTCCAGACAGAGCCCGTGGGCGGGCGCGGTGGGTCCGGCCGCGGCCCGGCTCCCCGAGCTCAGCAGGGCGACCACGTCCTCGGGCTTGCGACGTCCGAGCCCGACCTCGACGAGCGTGCCGACGAGGTTGCGAACCATGTAGCGCAGGAAGCTGCGGGCCTCGCAGCGAACCTCGAGCTCATCGCCCACCCGCACGGGCTCCAGGAGCTCCAGGGTTCTGCGCGTTCGCTCCCGGGCCGGGGCCCCGCCCGGCGCACCCCGGAAGGCCGCGAAGTCGTGGGTCCCCTGGAGCCACGTCGCCGCCTGGCGCATTGAGCCGAGGTCCAGCGGTCCCCGGACGTGCCAGACCCTTCCACGGCGCAGCGGGCTGCGGACCGGGCCCTCCAGAATCCGGTAGACGTAGCGCTTGCAGAGCGCGCTGCGGCGTGCGTCGAAGCTCGGCGGGACGACCTCGACCCCGCGCACGGCCGCATCATCGGGCAGCACCGCGTTCAGCGCTCGACGCATCTCGAGGGGTGAGAGACGCGTATCGGCATCGAAGTGGACCACCTGGCCCCGCGCGTGCACGCCGGCATCCGTGCGGCCCGCGGCGTGCACCCGAGGCGAGTCGCCGCTCACGCGCGCGATGGCGGACTCCAGCACGCCCTGGACGCTGCGTCCTTCGTCCTGCACCTGCCAGCCCCGAAACCCGAGGCCGTCGTACTCCAGCGTCAGCCGGAAGCGCCGCACGCTCAATGGAGCCGGCAGTGCGCCTCGGCAGCGAGGACCGCCGCCAGGGCCGAGCCCAGCCGGAGGTCGTCCATCGCGATCACGAAGGCGAGGCGCCGGGGCGGATCACCGCTGGCGCGTACCCGCCCGATCCGCAGCTCGTCCCGACCCGAGGCGGTGCGCGGCGTCGGCAGCTCCTCGGGCGGGAGCACCGTGATGCCGGAGCGCTTCTCCCAGAGCGCCCGGGCCCCCCCCGGAGCCAGGGGCCGGCTCAGCTCCACGTGCACGCAGCTCAAGCTGCCGGAAAAGATCGGCACGCGGACGCGCGTCGTCTCGATGGGCAGCCCCGGCTGCCCGAGGAAGCGTCGGAGCACGTGCACCAGCCGCCGCTCCTCGGAGGTCTCGCCCTCCGGCCGACCCTCTCCGACGAGGGGCAGGCAGTCGAAGGCCAGCGGACGCGGAAAGACGCCGGGCGGCTCGTCCTCTCCGGTCATGGCGTTGAGCAGATGGACGGTCTGATCGGTGAGCCCCTCGACGCCGGCCCGGCCGGCGCCGGCCGCCGACTCCAGACAGAGAGCCGTCACCCGCTCCAGGCCCGCCTCGACCGCAAGCGGTCCGAGAGCGAGCGCAAGGCCCGCGACGCTGCCGCGCGGAACCGCCGTGCGCCGACCGCGCAGGGGCTCGCCCGCGATCGAAGAGACGCCGGGCACGAAGAGCGGCACCACGGGATCGAGCTCCGAGGCTCCGCTCAGGTCGATCACCCAGCTTCCCGCCTCCTCCAGCGCCTCGAGCAGACCCTCGGGGAGCACTCGAGCCGCGTTGAAGACGAGCTCACAGCCGGCGCCGGGAGCGGCCTCGGCCGCCTCCACGCGGATCGCTTCGCCGCAGAAGTCCACCCGGGCGCCCTCGGAGCGCTCCGACGCGAACGCCCGCAGTGAGCGCACGGGAAAGCCCCGCTCCTCGAGCACACCCAGGAGCTCCCCGCCGACCGCGCCTGTGGCGCCCAGGATCCCGATGCGCAGACCGCCCGCCTCCACTAGCCCAGCGCCTCACGCACGCGCTTGCCCAGCTCCCGCGTCCCGATCACACGGACACCCTCGCCGCCCGCCAGGTCCGGCGTCCGGAAGCCCTCACCGAGCACGCAGTCGACGGCCCGCCGGACGCGCGCTGCCTCTGCCTCGCGCCCCAGCCCGAGCTCGAGCAGCAGGGCCACACAGAGAATCGCCGCGAGCGGGTTGGCGCGGTCGGTGCCTGCCAGGTCGGGGGCGCTGCCATGGACGGGCTCGAAGAGACCCCGGCCCGCGTCGCCCAGGCTCGCGGACGGCAGCATGCCCAGGGATCCGGTGATCATGGCGGCCTCATCGGAGAGGATGTCCCCAAAGAGGTTCGGGCAGAGCAGGACATCGAAGCGCGCCGCCTCGCGCAGCAGGATCATCGCGGCGCTGTCGACGAGCTGGTGCTCGAGCTCCACCTCTGGGTAGTCGCGCGCGACGTCCTCGACCACCTCGTTCCAGAACGCGCAGACCTCGAGCACGTTGGCCTTGTGGATGTTCGTGACGCGCCGACGGCGTCGACCCGCCAGCTCGAAGGCCACCCGGGCGATGCGCTCCACCTCCCCCTCGTCGTAGACCATCGTGTTCAGGGCGGCGCGGCGACCCCCCCGCTCGATGCGCCCGCGGGGCTCGCCGTAGTACAGGCCCCCCGTGAGCTCCCGAACCACGACGAGATCCACACCGCGCACGGCCTCGGGTCGCAGCGGGCTCGCGTCGGCGAGCGTGTCGTGTACGGCCGCGGGTCGCAGGTTCGCATAGAGCTCGAGCTCACGACGGATGCGCAGCAGGCCCTTCTCGGGACGCCGCGCAGGCTCGAGCGCATCCCAGCGCGGCCCCCCGACGGCACCGAGCAGGACGATCCCACAGGCGCGGGCCCGCTCGAGCGTCGTCTCGGAGAGCGGGACGCCCTCGGCGTCGAGCGCCGCGCCCCCGATCCGTCCCTCCTCGAGCTCCACGTCCGGCGCCAGCGTGCGGAGCACCCCGCAAGCCTCGGCCGTGACCTCGGGGCCGATCCCGTCGCCCGGCAGCACGAGCACGCGGGGCATGGGGCGCTCAGACGCCTCCCAGACGCTCACGCGTGCCAGCCTGAATCCGCTGGTAGAGCTTGTTCAGAGCATGCAGGTACGCCTTGGTGCTGGCCACGACGATGTCCGTGTCCGCACCCTGTCCGATCACGCGCAGGCCATCCTCCTCGAGCGTCACGGCCACCTCTCCCTGCGCGTCCATCCCGCTCGTGATGGCGTTCACGTGGTAGCGCAGCAGGCGGGCCTCGCGGCCGGTGAGCTCGCGGATGGCCTTGAAGACCGCGTCGACGGGGCCGTCGCCGAGGCGTGCGAGCTTGCGGACCTCGCCATCGACGGAGAGCTCCACCGTGGCCGTCGGCGTGATCGAGGTCCCGCAGACGACCGAGACGCTGCCCAGCTTGTAGTGCTCCACCACACGCAGGAGCTGATCCGTGACCAGCGCCTCCAGGTCCTCGTTGTAGACCGTCTTCTTCGCGTCGGCGAGCGCCTTGAAGCGCTCGAAGGCCTGCTCGAAGTCGATCTTCTCGGGATCGATACCCAGCTCGCGCAGCCTCGAGGCCAGAGCATGACGACCCGAGTGCTTCCCGAGCACGAGCTCGCTCGATCCCCGCCCCACCGACTCGGGGGTCATGATCTCGTACGTGAGTCGATTCGAGAGCACACCGTGTTGGTGGATACCGGCCTCGTGGGCGAACGCGTTGTCCCCCACGATCGCCTTGTTCGGCGGCACCGCGATGCCGATGATCTGGGAAAGCAGCCGGCTCGCGGGGTAGAGCTCGCGCGTGACGATGCGGGTGTCGCAGCACTCGAAGAACTCGCGCCGCGTGCGCAGCGCCATCACGACCTCCTCCACGGCCGTGTTTCCAGCACGCTCCCCGATCCCGTTCAGCGTGCACTCCACCTGCCGCGCTCCGCTGCGGATCGCCGCCAACGAGTTGGCCACGGAGAGCCCGAGGTCGTCGTGGCAGTGCACGGCGAACCGCACGTTCTCCGCACCCGGGACGTGGGCGCGCAGATGGCGGATCAGCTCCGCGAACTCCTGCGGCGTCGTGTAGCCGACGGTGTCGGGAACATTGAGCGTGGAGGCGCCGGCCTCGATCGCCCGTCCGTAGACGCGTACGAGGAAGTCCCAGTCCGAGCGGGTGGCGTCTTCGGCCGAGAACTCGACGTCGGGGCAGTGGCTCCGTGCGCGCTCGACCGCACGCCCCACCTCCTCGAGGACCTGATCGGGCCCCATGCGCAGCTTGTCGCGCATGTGGATCTCGGAGGTGGCAATAAAGGTGTGGATGCGCGGCCGCTCCGCCTCACGCAACGCCTCCCAGGCCCGATCGATGTCCGCGGCTCCCGTCCGGGCCAGGCCACAGATGATCGGCCCGCGCACCTCCTGCGCGACACGGCGCACCGCCTCGAAGTCGCCCGGCGAGGCGATCGGGAAGCCCGCCTCGATCACATCCACCCCGAGCTTGGCGAGCTGACGCGCGAGGATGAGCTTCTCATCGAGGTTCATGCTGCAGCCCGGTGCCTGCTCGCCGTCTCGCAGCGTGGTGTCGAAGATCCAGACCCTGGAATCCTCAGACATCGTGCCTCCCTTCCTCCACGGGCGTCTCGATCTGAGGCGGCCTCCTGCGCTCGTGCACGTAGAGCCAAGGCCCCGAGAGCATGAAAATCGCACCCAGCGCGAAGAGCATCCACTCGTACTGGAGCAGCAACGTCACCCCGGCCAGCACGACCGCGACCAGCGTGGTGTAGGCGTGCCGGCCGGGGGGCGGCAGGCTCTTCCAGCTCGGATACGGAATCGAGCTCACCATCAGGAGCGCGACCACCGCAAAGCCCGACGTGATCGCGAGCCCGAGAGGGCGCGGAAACGGTGGGGAGACGCCGAGCCAGCCCATGAAGAGAACCGCGGAGGCGACGAACCCCCCCGCGATCGTACTCGGCACGCCCTGGTAGTGCCGCCGTTCGACGCGCTCGGTCTGCACGTTGAAGCGCGCGAGACGCAGCGCCGCGCAGAGCGTGAACAACGCAGCGATCAGCCAGCCGCGGTTTCCCAGCGGCTCCAGCGCCCAGAAGTAGACCAGGAGCGCGGGGGCCACTCCGAACGCGATCACATCGGAGAGTGAATCGTACTCCACGCCGAAGCGGCTGGTCGAGTGGGTCGCCCGGGCGACCCGGCCGTCGAGCATGTCGAGCACACCCGCGACGATGATCATCAGGGCCGAGCGCTCGAACTCGTGGTGGGCGGCGAGCACGATGGCCCAGAACCCCGCCAGCAGGGCCCCGCTCGTCAGGACGTTGGGCAGCAGGTAGACCGCGCGCGGCCCACGGCGGCCGCGGCCTCGCCGGCGTCTCCTGCGTTCGCTCATGTCCAGCCGCTCCCTCACGTGTCGATCTCCGCGATCACCGTCTCGCCCGCTCGGACCCGGTCGCCCCGTCTCACGCGGATCTCCGCCGTGACCGGCAGGGAGACCTCCACCCGGGATCCGTAGCAGATCAGCCCGTAAGGCTCACCACGGACCAGGCGCCCGCCCACGTCGGGGTAGCAGACGATGCGCCGCGCCACGAGCCCCGTGATCTGCACGACCGCGGCACGCACTCCATTCGAGGTCTCGAGGTCGAGCCGCAGCTGGACGTTGCGCTCCGATGCCTCGGCTCGAAAGGCCGCCTGGTACCCCGCGCCCCTCTCTCTGCGGGCCCGCACGACCCCGGACAGCGGGGCGCGGTTCACGTGCACGTCGAAGATCGAGAGAAAGATCGCGACGCGCCAGGCCGGCCCGACGAAGCCGTCCGGATCGTCGAGCTTGACCACCTCCACCACCCGGCCGTCCGCCGGCGCGAGCACGCGACCCTCTCCGGGAGGGATGCGCCGGGAGGGGTTGCGAAAGAAGGCCAGGTGGGCCACCGCGAGGCCCAGCAGAACCGCGGCCGCCCCGCCCCAGCCGGGCAGCAGCGTGAGAAGCGCGAGGGCCCCGAGCGCCGCGGAGACGGGGAAGGCCTGCGGGACGATCGGCGAGCGAAGCTCTCTGGGCACCGGCATCTTCCCCCTCCCGCACTCAGGTCCGCTCGCGGTCCACCAGCTTGCTCTCCCCGAGCCACGGCATGAGCTCCCGCAGCTTCGCTCCAACGGCCTCGAGGGGATGCTCCTCCCCCTGTCGCGTGAGCGCCCGAAAGACGGGCTTGCCGGCCTGCGTCTCCAGCAGCCACTCGCGTGCGAACGCGCCGGACTGGATCTCGGCCAGGATTCGCTTCATTTCCTCCCTCACCTGCGGTCCGACCACGCGCGGTCCACGCGTGACGTCGCCGTACTGGGCCGTGTTGGAGATCGTGTAGCGCATGTTGGAGATGCCTCCCTCGTAGATGAAGTCGATGATCAGCTTCATCTCGTGGATGCACTCGAAGTAGGCCATCTCGGGGGCGTAGCCGGCCTCGACCAGCGTGTCGAAGCCGGCCTGCATCAGGGCCGTCAGCCCGCCGCAGAGCACGGCCTGCTCCCCGAACAGGTCCGTCTCCGTCTCCTCGCGCAGGCTCGTCTCGAGGATCCCGGCGCGCCCCCCCCCGATGCCCTTGGCGTACGCCAAGGCCACGTCGAGGGTGTCGCCGCTCGGATCCTGACCGACAGCCACCAGACACGGAACCCCCGCACCCTTCGTGTAGAGGCTGCGAACGATGTGGCCCGGCCCTTTGGGCGCCACCATGAAGCTGCTCACTTCCGGCGGGGGCGTGATGCAGCCGAAGTGGAGGTTGAAGCCGTGGGCCACGGCGAGGTAGTTGCCGGGCTTGAGCTGAGGCCCGACCTCGGCCTCGTAGATCGTGGCCATCGTCTCGTCGGGAAGCGTCATCATGATCACATCCCCAGCCGCCGCGGCGTCGGGCACGGGCATGACGTCGAGCCCTTCCGCCTCCGCCTTCGCCCAGCTCGGCGAGCCGGCTCGCAGGCCGACGACGACGCGGACGCCGCTTTCCCGGAGGTTCAAGGCGTGGGCGTGTCCCTGGCTGCCGTAGCCGAGCAGCGTCACGGTCTTCCCCTCCAGCCGCGCCAGATCCGCATCCTTGTCGTAGAAGACCTTCATCCGATCCCTCCTTCGCGTGCGTCGCGCTCGCCTTCGGAGACCCGCTGCCTAGAGGCCGCGGCCCACGGCGACGCAACCGGTGCGTGTCACGTCTTCGAGGCCGAGCGGGCCCAGCAGGTCGATCAACGCTCGCAGCTTTCCCGAGCTTCCGGTCACCTCGATGGTGTAGGAATCCGGGGAGACATCGACGATCTTGCCCCGGAAGATCTCGCTGATTCGCATCACCTCGGGGCGCGTCTCGGGGATCGTGCGGACCTTGAAGAGCGCCAGCTCCCGACTGACGTACGAGTCCCCCTCGTGATCCACGACCTTGATGACGTCGATCAGCTTGTAGAGCTGCTTCACGATCTGCTCGATCGTGTCATCGTCTCCGTGGGTCACGAGCGTGATCTGCGAGACGCGCGGGTCGAGCGTCTCCGCCACGTTCAGGCTGTCGATGTTGTAACCGCGTGCCGAGAAGAGCCCTGCCACGCGCGAAAGCACACCGAACTCGTTGCGCACGCGCACGCTGATCGTGTGCTCCACGGCTCAGTCCTCATCCGGCCCGTGGTGCAGCATGTCGCGTGCCGCGGCCCCGGCCGGAATCATCGGGAAGCAGTTCGCCTCGGTCTCGCAGATGAAGTCCATCAGGACGGGTCGCCGGCTCGCGAAGCCCTTCTCGAGCACCGCCTCGACCTCACCCGGCTCCCGGGCCCGCAGCCCCACCGCCCCATAGGCCTCCGCCAGCCGAACCCAGTCGGGGCTCGCGCTCAGGTCGACCTCGGAGTAGCGACGGTCGTAGAAGAACTCCTGCCACTGGCGGACCATGCCGAGCGTCCCGTTGTTCAGCAGCACGATCTTGACGGGGAGGTCGTGCGCCACGGCCACGCTCAGCTCCTGGATGCACATGTGGAACGAGCCTTCGCTGGTGATGCAGACCACCGTGTCCTGGGGCCGCCCGAGCTGGGCACCGATCGAAGCGGGCAGCCCGTACCCCATCGTGCCCAGCCCCCCGGACGTGACCCAGTCGTTGGGCCGCTGGCAGTGGTAGTACTGAGCGGCCCACATCTGGTGCTGACCCACGTCGGTGGCCACGATCGCTTGCCCCTGGGTGAGCTGGTAGACCCGGTCGATCACGAACTGCGGCAGGATCGGCCCGTCGGCGCGCTGCGCATAGCCGATCGGATGCTCGCGATCCCACGCCTCGATGGTTCGACACCACTCCGCGTAGCGATCGCCGGCGCTCGACAGCTCGGGGTCTTCCTCCATGAGCTTGAGCAGCTTCTGCAGACAGTTCCGCACGTCGCCCACGATCGGGACCTCCACGTGAACGCTCTTTCGGATCGACGTGGGATCGATGTCGATGTGGATCTTGCGCGAGCGCAGGCTGAACTCCTCCAGCTTGCCCGTCACCCGATCGTCAAAGCGAGCCCCGATCGCGATCAGGACGTCGCACTCGTCCATCGCTTTGTTCGCGCGGTAGGTGCCGTGCATCCCCAGCATGCCCAAGGAGAGCGGATGATTGCCCGGGATCCCGCCGATCCCCATCAAGGTGTAGGTCACGGGTGCGCCGAGCTTCTCGCAGAAGCGGCGAAGCTCGTCGCTGGCGCCGGAGAGAATCACCCCGCCCCCGAAGTAGACGAGCGGTCGGCGGGCCTGCCGGATCAGTGCCATGGCCCGCTTGATCTGGCCCCAGTGACCCTCGTAGCGCGGCTGGTAGTGCTCGAGCTCGATCTTCGTCGGATACCGGAACTCCGCCATCGCGCGCGTCACGTCCTTGGGAAGATCCACGACCACCGGGCCCGGCCGCCCATGGGTCGCGATGTAGAAGGCCTCCTTGATCGTCCGGGCCAGGTCGCGCACGTCCTTGACGAGGTAGTTGTGCTTGGTCACGGGCCGTGTGAGACCCATGTTGTCCGCCTCCTGGAAGGCATCGTTTCCGATCATCGGCGTGGGCACCTGGCCCGTGAAGCAGACCAGCGGAATCGAGTCCATGTAGGCGGTCGCCAGACCCGTGAGCGCGTTCGTCACGCCGGGTCCCGAGGTGACGAGGGCCACCCCGCAGCGGCCGGTGGCGCGCGCGTAGCCGTCGGCCATGTGAACGCCGCCCTGCTCGTGACGCACCAGGATGTGGCGCAGCCCGCGACGGTGGATGGCGTCGTAGATCTCGAGCACGGCTCCACCCGGGTGGCCAAAGATCAGCTCCACGCCCTCCTCCTGGAGTGCGCGCACCAGTATGTCTGCTCCGAGCAGCCTCACGCGTTCCCGCTCCTCTCCGCCTCGCCCCGCGGAGCACGCTGCACGCCCCCGCGCAGAGGACCTCGCACGAGACCACGCACAAGAGATGCGCCAGACCACGCGCAGAAAATCCTCAAGTTTCGCTAGATTATGGGTTTCCGGGTAGGGTGTCCAGCGCTCCCGCGCGGCGCCTCCGCGCCCCGTCGCCGGCGCTCAGCGTCGGAACGGCGCAGGTAGCGAAGCTCGACGCGGGAAGGCTCGAGCGCCAGACCCTGCGACGCGAGCCGAGCCCCCAGCCGCCCCACCCAAGACGCCCGTGGGCGATGCGGCCCCCCCTCCGGCCAACGCAGGTCCTCGCCCAGGATCTCTCGCGCGCGAGCCGCGTGGAGCTCCGCCCCTGGACCCAGCAGGATGACCGGACCCAGGCCCCGGAGCTCGTGGAGCCAGGCCTCGGCGGCGCAGACGCGGTCCGCGCGCAGCGCGTCCGCGCCCGGACCGTAGAGGCCGGTGTAGACCTGCCCGCGCCGCGCGTCGAGCATGGGGACGATCCGCTCGGCCTCGCCCGCAGCCAGCGAGAGCGCGGCCAGCGTGGGCACCGGAACGATGCGACGCTCCGTGCCCAGGCAGAGGCCGAGCGCGGTCGCCAGACCGACGCGAAGGCCCGTGAAGGAGCCGGGGCCGATCGAGAGCGCGATCCGCTCCACCGCACCGAGCTCCGCACGACAGCGGGAGAGGAGCTCGTCCAGGGCCGGCAGCAGAGCCCCGGCCAGGTGCGTCGAGGCGGGCAGCCCGGTCTCGCCGACGAGCTGCTCTCCGTCGAGCAGGGCGATCCCCGCGCCGTCGGAAGCCGTCTCCAGCGCAAGCAGCATCTCGCGCAGCTAGAGCAAGCCCTGAAAGAATCCCACGAAGTCTTCCCAGTGACGAACGATGTCGTTCCAGAAGGCGAACCCCATGAGGATCAGGATCAGGGCCAGGCCGCCCGTCTGGGCAATCTCTCGAGCGCGGAGCGAGAGCGGTCCCCCCCGCACGACTTCCGCCAGCGTGAGAACGATCTGCCCCCCGTCCAAGACGGGGATCGGGAGCAGGTTCAGAATCGCGAGGTTCACGCTGATCAGCGAGAGCAGACGAAGAAACGGCGCCCAGCCCTCCTCCATGAAGTAGTCCCCGGCGAACTTCCCAATCCCGATCGGCCCCGCGAGGTTGTCCATCCCGACCCGGCCGCTGATCAGCTTCCAGACGCCATCGAGAGTTCGCACGAAGAGCACGCTGGTCTCCCGCACGCCCATCGCGAACGCTCGCAGGGGGTTGCGCACCCGCTCCTCGCGAACCTCACCCACCTCATAAGGGGGTCCGCCGATCACACCGATTCTCCAAGTGGTCTCGACCTTATCCCCGACCTCCACCGGGGTGGCGCGCGGCACCACCTCGAGCTCCAGCTCCTCCCCCTCGCGCAGCACCCCCACAGACAGCGGTGCGCCGCCTCCGGTGCGGATGCGCTCGGCCAGCTCCGCGAAGCTGCGAACAGGCTCTCCCTCGACACGCAGGATGAGATCTCCCGACCGCAGCCCCGCCTTCTTGGCCGGGGACCCCGGCAGCACCTGGGCGATCACGAAGTCGACCGGGACCGCGCCGAGCCGCTCCAGGCTCCACGGCCCGGGGCTGTCCAGCGTGACGCGGATCCGCTCTCGATCGGTACCGAGCGTGCGCTCGATCTCGAGCTCCAGGGGACCGGACGTGCGCTCGAGTGCCGTCAGGAAGCCATACCAGTCCTCGACCCCCTCACCGCCCACCGCCACGACGCGATCCCCCGTCCGAAGCCCGGTCCGGGCCGCGAGCCCCTGCGGGTCGGGGAGACCGAGCTGCGGGGCGATGCGCTGATGCTCGACACCCAGCGCGTATCCAGGGCCCTCGGAACGAGGCTCGGGAGCCACCTCGACCGTGAGGCGCTCCTCTCCGCGCTCCAGGACCAATGGGATCGGCGTACCGTCGCTCTCGCTGACGGCGCGCTGCAGGTCCTCCCAGCGCCAGATCTCGCGGTCCGCGATCGCGACCACACGGTCCCCGGGCTGGATGCCAGCTCGGGCCGCCGGCGTTTCCGGCGCCACCGCCCCGATCAGACTGGTCGGCTTGGGAATGCCGCTCATGGCCATTCCCGCCAGCACGACCACGGGCAGCAGCAGGTTCATCGTGGGCCCGGCCAGGGCGATCGCGATGCGGCGAGGAACCGACTGGGCCCCGAAGCTGCGTGCGAGCTCGCCGGCGGGCAGCTCCTCGCCCGGGACCTCGCCGAGCATCTTGACGTAGCCGCCCAGCGGCAGCCAGGCGATGCGGTACTCGGTCTCGCCCAGCCTGCGCTGGACCAGGGCGGCGCCGAAACCCAGCGAGAAGCGCTCCACACGCACACCGAAGAGCTTGGCGGCCAGAAAGTGGCCGAGCTCGTGAAAGAAGACCAGCACCCCCAGGAGCAGCAGAAAGGCCCAGACGTAGGTGCCGAAGACGCTCATCCGTAGTGCACTCCGATCCAGGTCCCGGCACGCTCGCGTGCGCGCCGGTCCGCCTCGCCGATCTCCTCGAGCCCGAGCGCCGGCCCCGCGGGCTCGGCCTCCAGCACCCCTTCGGCCGTATGCACGATGCCGTTGAACGGAATTCTTCGCTCGAGGAAGGCCTCCACGGCGACCTCGTTCGCCGCATTCAGGATCGCAGGCGCCGTACCTCCCGTGCGCAGCACCTCGGCGGCCAGCCGCAGAGCGGGGAAGCGCTCGGGGTCGGGCGGCTCGAAGTGGAGGGCGCCGAGCTTGACGAGATTCAGCGGCTCGAGATCGGGCAGGGGCAGACGCTCGGGCATGCCGAGGGTGTAGGCGAGAGGCGAGCGCATGTCGGGCACGCCAAGCTGGGCCAGCCAGCTCCCGTCCCAGAACTCGACCAGGGCGTGCACGATGCTCTCGGGGTGGATCACGGCTCCGATCTGCTCCGGCTCGAGGTCGAAGAGCCAGCGCGCCTCGATGATCTCGAACCCCTTGTTCATCAGGGTCGCGGAGTCGATCGTGATCTTGCGTCCCATCGACCAGTTCGGATGCGCGAGGGCCTGCTCGGGCGTCGCGGTAGCGATCTCGGCGTCGCTGGCCGAGCGGAAGGGGCCGCCGGAGGCGGTGAGCAGGACCCGCCGGAGCGCGCGTGGCTCGTGGCCTTGCAGGCACTGGTGGATCGCCACGTGCTCAGAGTCGAGGGGAACGATCTTGGCTCCGCTGCGCGCGGCCGCGCCCAGCACGAGCTCCCCCGCCACGACCAGGACCTCCTTGTTGGCCAGGGCCACATCGGCGCCGCATCCCAGAGCCGCCAGCGTCGGCTCGAGCCCCACGCGGCCCACCAGCGCTCCGACCAGAAGGTCCACGGGCTCCGAGGCGACCGCGCAGAGCCCCGCCTCCCCGGTGAGCACCTCGATCGCCGGGTTGCCCAGCGCCTCGCGAACCCGCGCCACATCGGCCGGGCGCTCCACCGAGACCAGGCGCGGCCGCAGCTGCTTGGCTTGCTGGATCAGCAGCTCGATGTTGCGGCCGGCCGCGAGCGCCACGACCTCGAGTCGATCGGGAAAGCGCTCCACGCGCTCGAGTACCTGCCGGCCGATCGAGCCCGTCGAGCCGAGCAGCGAGAGGCGCTTCACGGCTCCCGCCGAAGCTGGGCGCTCGTGCGCCCGAAGCGGCGCTCACGCTGCTGGTAGGCCCAAAGGGCCTCGACGAGCTCCGTCTTTCCGAAGTCGGGCCAGAGGGACTCGGAGACGTAGAGCTCCGTGTAGGCGAGCTGCCAGAGCAGGAAGTTCGAGATTCGGTACTCGTGGCCGGTGCGGATCAGCAGGTCCGGATCCGGCGCATCCGGCGCGTAGAGATTCGCCTGCAGCGTCTTCTCGTCGATCTCGCTCGGATCGAGGACACCCGACTCGACGGCGCCGGCGATGCGGCGGGTCGCATCGACGATCTCGCGGCGTCCGCTGTAGGACAGGGCGAAGGTCACCTGCATTTGATCGAAACGTTCGGTGCGTCGGATCAGGGCCTCGAGGTCGTGCCGCAGCCGCGGCTCGAGCTCGTCCAGCCGGCCGATCGCTTCCACCCGGATCCGGTTCTCACAGAGCTCCTCCGCGTCGTTCGCGAGGTACTGCTGCAGCAGACTCATGATGGCGCGCACCTCATCACGCGGGCGGTCCCAGTTCTCCTGCGAGAACGCATAGAGCGTCAGCCGACGAATGCCCAGCTCCGAGCACGCGCGCACCGTCTCCCGCACCGTCTCGACACCCTGCTTGTGTCCCACGTTGCGTGGCAGCCCGCGTGCCTCGGCCCAGCGCCCGTTCCCATCTGGAATGATCGCGACGTGACGCGGAATCTTCTCGGGATCCAGTCTGGCCATCGCGTCTCAGATCTGGAGGATGTCCTCTTCCTTGACCTCAACCGCCGTGTCCACCTTGCCAATGTACTCGTTGGTGAGGTCCTGAACCTTCTTCTGGGCGCGCCGTGAGTCGTCCTCGCTGAGCTCGTGCTCCTTCTCGAGCTCCTTCAGCATGGCGATGGCTTCCCGGCGCGCGCTGCGCACGCCCACCTTGTGATCCTCGCCGAGCTTCTTCACGACCTTGACCAGCTCCCGGCGTCTCTCTTCGGTCAGCTCGGGGACCGGAACCCGCAGCAGCTTTCCGTCGTTGACGGTCGTCAGCCCGAGGTCCGCCTTGAGGATCGCTCGCTCGATCGCGTCCATCGCCCCCCGGTCGAAGGGCTGCACCGTGATCAGCCGCGCCTCGGGAGCCGAGAGCGTGGCGAGAGCCTTGAGCGGTGTCGGGGTTCCGTAGTAGTCGACCATCACGTTCTCCAGCAGCGCCGGGTTGGCTCGCCCGGTGCGGATGCGGCTCAGCTCCCGGTGAAGCGACTCGAGACTCCTCTCCATGCCCTGCCGGGCCTCCTCGACAACCCGGGTGTCGTCCGCCATGGGCTGCTCCTCCTCAGGCCTCCACCGTGGTTCCGACGGCCTCACCACAGACGATCTTCAGGATATTCCCCGGAACGCTCATATTGAAGACCACCACGCGCAGCCGGTTGTCTCGGCAGAGCGTGACGGCAGTGGCGTCCATCACCCGGAGGTTGAGCGCCAGGAACTCCTGATAGCTCACGCGCTCGTAGAGCCGCGCCCCGGGGCTACGCTCCGGATCGGAGTCGTAGATCCCATCCACCCGCGTGCCCTTGAGCAGCACCTCGGCGCCGATCTCGGTGGCCCGGAGTGCCGCGCCCGTGTCCGTCGTGAAATAGGGGTTCCCGGTCCCGGCGGCGAAGATCACGACCCGCCCCTTCTCGAGGTGCCGCAGCGCGCGCCGCCGAATGTACGGCTCGGCCACCTGCCTGATCTCGAGCGCCGAGAGCACACGCGTGTCCACCCCGCTCTTGTCGAGGGCGTCCTGCAGGGCGAGCGCGTTCATCACGCTCGCGAGCATTCCCATGTAGTCCGCGGCCGTCCGGTTCATGCCCTCCGCGGTCGCGGTGAGACCGCGGATGATGTTGCCCCCACCGCAGACCACTCCGATCTCGAGACCGAGCTCACGAACCTCGCGAATCTCCTCGGCGGTCTTTTGGATCTGCCTCGGGCTGATCCCGAACCCCTCGTCCCCGGCGAGGCTCTGCCCCGAGACCTTCAGGACGATTCGCGAGTAGACGGGCTTCATGCGTCGGGGTCTTCTCCGAGCTGGAAGCGGCGAAACGCGACCACGCGCACACCCGCCTCCTCCGCCGCCTTGGCGACGCTCCGATCCGGGTCCATCACCAGCGGCTGCTCGAGCAGCACGACCTCCTTGAAGAACTTGTTCAGTCGGCCGAGGACCATCTTCTCGACGACCTGGGGCGGCTTGCCCTCCGACTGGGCTTGCTTCTCGAGCACCGCGCGCTCCCGGGCCACGTCATCGGCGTCGATGTCATCGCGCGAGACCGCGAGCGGACTGGTCGCGGCCACGTGCATGCTCACGTTGTGGGCCAGCGTCCGGACCTCGGGCCGCGCCGGATCGTCCGCCTCGACCTGTACGAGCGAGCCGATCTTGCCCCCGGCATGGATGTAGCGGGCCACGCGCCCCTTCTCGCCCGCCTCGAGCCGCTCGATCCTGCGAACCCGGAGGTTCTCTCCGAGCTGGGCAACCGCCTCCGTCAGCGCTTCCTTGACGGTGGCCGAGCCGTGCGGCTGATCGAGCAGGGTGGCCACATCCTCGACGGCCGACTCGCGTGCGATCTCGGCGAGCTCGCGGCAGAGCTGCCGGAAGCGGTCCGTGCGGGCCACGAAGTCCGTCTCGCAGTTCACCTCGAGCAGCACGGCCCGGCGGCCGTCCTCGGAGAGGCTCGCGACGATCAAGCCCTCGGAGGTCGCACGCCCCGCCTTGCCGCGAGCCTTCGCCAGGCCCCGCTCGCGGAGCAGATCAAGCGCCCGTTCCACGTCACCCTCCGCCTCCACCAGGGCCTTCTTGCAGTCCATCATTCCGGCGCCGGTCCGGTCGCGCAACGCCTTGACCCGTGCCGCCCCGATCTCCGCCATGCTTCCCTCCTCCGCTTA
The DNA here is from genome assembly GCA_046754285.1 of Myxococcota bacterium. GTDB lineage: Bacteria > Myxococcota_A > UBA9160 > SZUA-336 > SZUA-336 > JBHHVJ01. The sequence continues at coordinate 32,880 of JBHHVJ010000026.1, forward strand.
TCGCTCCGCCTCGGCGCTCCCGCCGCTGGCCTCATCCGGGGCCGGCTGCGCCTTTCCCTCCGCCGCGGTGGGCGGCTCTTGCGCCCCCTCCTCGACCGGGGTCCCCTCGGCGGGAGCCGGCTCCTCCTTCTCGTCCTCGCGGGCGCGCTGCTCGGCCATGCGCTCCATGCGCGCCGGACGGCGAGCCGGCTGGGTGATCTCGACGACCCGGCGACCCGTCTGGGGTGGGGCCTCCTGGGCCGCCTCGCTCTCGGCCCGACCCTCTTCCTGAATCCGCTCGTTGAAGAGCTCCGCCCCGAGCTGGCAGGCCATCGCCGCCTTCTCGCAGTAGAGCCGAATCGCCCGCAGGGCGTCGTCGTTGCCCGGAATGGCGTAGTCGATCCCGTCGGGATCGCAGTTGCTGTCCACGATCGCGACGACCGGGATGCCCAGCCGCTGCGCCTCGTGCAGGGCGATGGCCTCGCGCCGGATGTCGATGACGAAGAGTACGTCGGGGAGCGTCTCGAGATCCTCGATACCCTCGAAGGCCTTGTGCAGCTTGCTGAGCTCGCGGGTGAGCTTCGAGCGCTCCTTCATGGTCAGCCCGGCCTCGTTCTTCTCGTCGCCGAGCAGCTCCTTCAGCTCCTTGTAGCGCGCGACACCCCGCCGCACGGTGCGGAAGTTCGTGAGCATCCCGCCCAGCCAGCGTCGGTGCACAAAGGGCATGCCGCAGGCCCGAGCCTGCTCCGCGACGATGTCCTGGGCCTGTCGCTTCGTCCCCACGAAGAGCACCTTGCCGCCCTGGGCCACGACCTCGGTGAGAAAATCACAGGCCGCACGAAAGCGCGGCACCGTCTGCTGGAGGTCGATGATGTGGATCCCGTTTCGGTCTCCGTAGAGAAAGGGCTTCATGTGGGGGTGCCAACGGCGGGTCTGGTGGCCGAAGTGCACCCCGGCTTCGAGAAGCTCGCGCATCTGTATGGAAACAGCAGTCATCGGGCAGGACTCTCCATCTTTCGGCCACCCCGTGCGGATGGCTCTGGGTTTGTACCTCCGCCCCTGGGCCGCCGCCGGGGGGACCGACCGCGAGCCCCCGCTCGCTCGCCGAGGACGAGAACCCGGAGCGGGCGGGGCGTGTGAATTGGTCGCTGTCTATAGCAGACCCCGGGCGGCGTCTCAAGCCTAACCCTTTGGAATCACGAGATTTCCAGCCCGTCCAGGTGGTGCGCCTGGTTGAAGGAGCGCAGCACCCAGACCGCGCCACCGGCCACCTCGGTGGTCCGCAGCCGCGCAAGACCCGCCCATGAGATCGAGAAGCGCAGCCAGGCCCACGGCACGGGCTCGATGCCGAGCAGATGGGAGAGGATCACCGAGTGCGTTCCCTCGTGCGCGACGAGGAGAAGCCGTGAGCTCCGCTCGGGGACGCGCCAGATGCGGTGCCCGGCGTCGGCATGGACCCCGAGACGGTGGCTGTGCAGGAGCAGCCCCTCGATGCCGGAGCTCACCCGCTCGTAGAAGTGGCGAAAGGACTCCCCACCCGGAAAGCCTTCCCACCATTTTTCCAGATGGCGGGCCCGAGCCGAGTGAAAGAAGCGAAGCACCTCCTCCTCCGTCTTGCCCGCCAGCGGCGGAAGCTCCAGCTCGCGCAGCCACGACTCCACCCGCGGCTCCAGACCCAGGGCCTCGGCGATCGGGGCCGCGGTCTCCCGTGCGCGCCGCAGGGGGCTCACGTAGAGCGCGTCAAAGGATTCACCGGCCAGAGCGGCGGCGCAGCGGCGCGCCTGGGCGCGACCCAGCTCCGTCAGCGCAGGGTGATCCACAGCCCGACCGTCCGGCTCCCAGTCGGGCTGGGCGTGGCGCACCAGAACGAGCTCCATCACGTGGTGTACTCGGCGTTGATGCGCACGTAGCCATACCCCAGGTCGCAGGTCAGCATCCGGGACCGTCCGCGGCCGCGCCCCAGCCCGATCTCGATTCGAACACGCCTGCGTCGCATCGCTCGCGCGGCGGCCCGCAGCGCGGACGGGTCGCGCACCGCGGCGCCGGCGTGCAGCAAGCGGACGCCGCCGATTCGGATCGAGACCTGTTCGGGACGCAGCGGCACACCCGCCGCCCCCACGGCCTGCACGATCCGGCCCCAGTTGGGGTCCGCACCGAAGAGCGCGGTCTTCACGAGCACCGAGTTCGCCACTCGTCGCGCCACGCGCTCGGCGAGCGCATCCGAGCCTGCGCCTCGAACCAGGATCTCGGCCACGCGCGTGGCGCCCTCCCCGTCCGCAACGAGCTTCTCGGCGAGGGCCTCACAGACGGCGAGCAGATCACGCGCGAAGCCTCGTCCGCCCCGCGAGCCAGCCGCAAGCGACGCGCGACCCGAAGCGCCGTTGGCAAGCAGCAGCACGGTGTCGCTCGTGCTCGTCTCCCCGTCGATGGTCAGCCGGTTGAACGTCGCCTCCGCGGCCTCGCGGAGCGTGCGCCGCAGCAGGGCCGGAGCGGGCGTCGCATCAGTGACCAGAAAGACGAGCATGGTCGCCAGATCCGGCATGAGCATTCCCGACCCCTTGGCGATGCCGAGGATCGAGTGGCTCCGGCTGCGCCGAAGCACGAGCTTGGGCCGCGTGTCGGTGGTCAGGATCGCACGCGCGGCGGCCGTCCAGCCGAGCGGGCTCAGCGAGCCTACGGCGTCTCGGATGCCGTGCTCCAGGCGCGAGATCGGCAGCGGGCGACCGATCACCCCCGTCGAGGCGACCTGCACCTCCTGGGTGGGAAGCTCGAGCTCCTCGGCCGTGACCTCCGCCATGCGCCGCGCATCGCGCAGCCCGCGCGTGCCGTTCGCGACGTTCGAGCTTCCGCTGTTCACGACGACCGCTCGCGCACGCCCCCCACGCAGGTGCTCGCGCGAGACCACGACGGGGGCGCCGGGAAAGCGGTTACGCGTGAAGACCCCCGCCGCCAGCGTCGGTCGCTCCGAGACGATCAGAGCCAGGTCGAGCGTCCCGGGCCTCTTGATCCCGCAGGAGACGCCTGCGGCGCGAAACCCGGACACGCGGTAGGCCACGGACTAGGCGGCCGCCCCGTGGCACTTCTTGTACTTGCGGCCGGAGCCACAGGGGCAGGGTTCGTTGCGTCCCACCTTGCGACCCTCGCGAACGACCGTACGCGCACCTTCTTCCCCCGTCACCCCCGGAGCGCCCGCGTGCGCCTCGCGCAGCCGACCGACGATCTGCCTCCGCCGCGCCTCCTCAGCCGCCCGCATCGCGAGCAGCCGCTCCTCGGAAGGTGCCTCCACGACGACCTTGAAGAGCTGCTCGACGGCGTGGCTGCGGATGCGATCGTTCATGGCCACGAAGAGATCGAAGCCCTCACGCTGGTACTCCATCTTCGGGTCACGCTGACCGTAGCCGCGCAGACCGATGCCCTCCTTCAGATGATCCATCGTGAGGAGGTGGTCCTTCCACTGCGTGTCCAGGCTGTGCAGCAGAAAGCTTCGCGCCATCGAGTCGAAGCTCGGTGGCTCGAGCTCGAGGTCCGCACAGCGGCGCTCGAGGTCCTCGAACATCCGGATCTGGGCGTCGAGCTTCTCGCGAACGGACTTCTCAAGATGCTCGCGGACGGCTTCACGCTCCGGCGGCTCGCCGAGCGAGCTCGCGTCGACGTGGATCCCGAACTGCTGCTCGACCTGCCGGCAGAGCGTCTCGAGATCGGGCTCGCCGCGCTCGGGAAGCGTCTCGGCCAGGATGTCCTCGATCAGCTCCTGGGCGAGGATCTCGTACTCCTCGCGCATGTCCTCACAGCCCAGGATGTGACGGCGCCAGCCGTAGATGCTCTCCCGCTGCTGGTTCATCACGTTGTCGTACTCGAGCAGGTGCTTGCGGATGTCGAAGTTCCGCGCCTCGACCTTGGCCTGCGCCCGCTCGATCGCGCCTGAAAGCATCTTCGCCTCGATCGCCTCGCCCTCCTCCATGCCGAGCCGCTTCATCAACGGCGCGATTCGGTCGGAGCCGAAGATCCGGAGCAGATCGTCCTCGAGCGAGAGATAGAAACGGGACGAGCCGGGATCGCCCTGGCGACCGGAGCGGCCGCGCAGCTGGTTGTCGATGCGGCGCGACTCGTGTCGCTCGGTGCCGAGCACGTGCAGCCCTCCCTGCTCCAGCACCTTCTCACGCTCCTCCGCGCAGGAGCGTTCGAGCTTCTCCTGCTCTGCGCGGGTCTCGGGATCCTCCGGATCGAGGCCGCGGGCCTTGAGCATCATCTCGGCATTGCCGCCGAGCACGATGTCGGTGCCCCTTCCGGCCATGTTCGTCGAGATCGTCACGGCTCCCAGCCGACCCGCCTGGGCGATGATCTCCGCTTCACGCTCGTGGTGCTTCGCGTTCAGCACGTTGTGCGGAACCCCGCGGTTCTTGAGACGCTTGGCCAGCATCTCCGAAGTCTCGATCGCGATCGTTCCCACGAGCACGGGCTGGCCACGCCGGTGGCAGTCTTCGATCTCGTCCACCACGGCCGACCACTTCTCGGCTTTCGTGCGGTAGACGACATCGGGGAAGTCCTTGCGGATCATCGGCCGATTCGTCGGCACTACGGTGACGTCGAGGTTGTAGATCTTGGCGAACTCGGCCGCTTCGGTGTCGGCGGTGCCCGTCATTCCGGCCAGCTTCTCGTACATCCGGAAGTAGTTCTGGAACGTGACCGAGGCGTACGTCTGGCTCTCGTTCTGGATCTTGACCTTCTCCTTGGCCTCCACCGCCTGGTGCAGGCCGTCGCTCCAGCGGCGTCCCTCCATGAGGCGGCCCGTGAACTCATCGACGATGATCACCTGGCCGTCCTTGACCACGTAGTCGGTGTCGCGCTTGTACAGGTTGTGTGCGCGCAGGGCGTTTTGCACCACGTGCAGGGTGTCCATCTGGTCGGGCGCGTAGAGATTGTCGATGCCGAGAAGCTTCTCCACGTGGGCAACGCCTTCATCGGTGAGCAGCACCTGCCGTGCTTTCTCATCGACCGTGAAGTCCTCGTCGGGCTTCAGGCGTGGAATGATCCGATCGATGCGTCGGAACTTCTCGGGATCGTCCTCGACCGGACCCGAGATGATCAACGGCGTGCGGGCCTCGTCGATCAGGATTGAGTCCACCTCATCGACGATCGCATAGTGCAGGTCGCGTTGAACGTACATGTCGAGGCGCGGCTTCATGTTGTCGCGTAGGTAATCAAAGCCGAACTCGTTGTTTTGGCCGTACGTGACGCCCGCCCGGTAGGCACGCCGGCGCTCCTCGTCATTCAAGCCGTGCACGACGCAGCCCACCTCGAGGCCCAGGCTGCGGTGGATCGCACCCATCCATTCGGAGTCACGGCGGGCGAGGTAGTCGTTCACCGTGACGATGTGGACGCCTTGGCCCGTGAGAGCGTTCAGGAAGCTCGGGAGCGTGGCGACCAGTGTCTTGCCCTCACCGGTCTTCATCTCGGCGATCCGACCGCGGTGCAGGACGATCCCGCCGATCAGCTGCACGTCGTAGTGTCGCTGACCCAGGGTACGCCAGGCGGCCTCACGCACCAGGGCGAAGGCCTCCGGGAGCAGGTCGTCCAGGGGCTCGCCTTTTTCGGCTCGCTCCCGCAGCTCCCCCGCCTGGCGTCGCAGGCCATCCGCGTCCAGCTTGCGGACCTCGGGCTCGAGCGCACCGATGCGCTCCACGAGCGGGCTGAGCTTGCGGATGTAACGGTCGTTGGCCGAGCCGAAGATCTTCCGAGCGAGCGTGCGAATGATGTCCTCCGCGACGGGGACCGGGGTACGAGGGGGACGGGATTATACGGCAGGGGCCAGGGGCCAGCCAGGCTCAGTCGAGGATGTAGTTGAGCGGATTCTTGGCCGAGCCGTTCACCTCGACCTGGTAGTGCAGATGCGGACCTGTGCTGCGGCCCGTCGTGCCCATCAGAGCGATGCGGTCGCCCCGCTTCACGCGCTGGCCACGGCGGACCAGGATCTCCGAGAGATGACCGTAGATCGTCTCCACGCCGTAGCCGTGCTTGATCACGATCGCATTTCCGAGCGCGCGTTGCTGACCCGCGAAGCGAACGTCTCCGTCAGCGGGGGCCACGATCGGCGTCCCTGTACGGCCGGCGATGTCCACGCCCCGGTGAAACTCTCGGTTCCCGGTGAACGGAGAGCGCCGGTAGCCGAAGGCGGACGTCACCCAGCCCTTGGTCGGGGCGATCGAAGGCGTGGCGACGAGGCGCGCGCTCTGATCTTCGAGGTGCTGGATCAGCCCACCCAGGCTGGCCACCTCGGCCTCCGCCGCCTCGCTCAGCGCCGTCAGGCCCTTGATCATCTGCCGGTGGCGACGGCCCGAGTGGAGCATCAGCTCGGTCGGCTCGAGCAACTCGCCCTCGATCCCTCCGATGCCGGGCAGCGGAAGCTCGTCCGCGGGATCCAGATTCGTGATCACACGCAGCTTGCGATCCAGCCGGCTCACGTCCGTGAGCTTCACCGAGATCGCCTCCATGAGCTCGGCGTAATCCTCGATCTGCTCGCGCTGCTTGCCGGTCTCCGCACGCAGTCGCACGAGCTCCCGACGCTCGCTTCGCAGCCGCACGTAGTCCACGCTGAGCGCCAGCGTCGAGAGCAGCGCCACCGCGCCGACGGCCACGCCCCGACGCAGCCAGACGCGCCTCAGATTGAAGCGCCGGATGTTGCCAGCGGGACCCGGCACGTACATCAGCGTGACCACCTCGGGGGTGCCGCTTCGGCGCGACTCACTCACCGGATGGATCCTCCCCGGCCAGAACGATCAGCACGAGCCGGCCCATGCGCAGCTCGTCTCCGTCCTCCAGAACGATGCGGCCGCGACGAACTCCGTTGACCAGGGTGCCGTTCGTGCTGCCGAGATCCTGAACGTAGAGCCGCTCGCCTTCGAAGCTGAGCAGTGCGTGGGCCCTGGAGATCGTCGCCTCGTTGAGCACCAGATCGACGCTGCGGCCCCGGCCGACCACCGTGCTGGTGCGATCCAGGGGCCACTCCAGGCCCGAGTAGAAGCCGCTCTCCACACGCAGCCTCCATTCGGCCGGGGGGACGCTCAGCTCTCCTTCCACGCGATTCCCTTCTCCGCCCACGACCTGCGACGCCCTCCTGCACGGGCGTCAGCCGTGCCGTGCGGGCTCGTTCGAGTGATCGGACGGGAAGGGAGAAACTTGACGGCCCGGATCACACTCCGGGGCCGCGCGCCAGCAGCTCACGAGCGTGGGCGCGAGCCACCGCCGTGACCCGGCCGCCCGACGCCATGCGGGCGATCTCCTCGACGCGGGCGTCGTCCTCGAGGCGCTCGACCCGCGTGAGCGTGCGCGATCCACGCTGGCGCTTGCTGACGCGGAAGTGCGCGTCCGCGAGTGCCGCGATCTGAGGCAGGTGCGTGATGCAGACGATCTGGTGCGAGCCCGCGAGCGCGCGCAGCCGCTCTCCGACCGCATGGGCGGTGCGACCGCCGATCCCCGCGTCGATCTCGTCGAAGAGCAGCACGCGGCCCCCATCGGCCTCGCGCAGCACGTTGCGCAGAGCCAGCGACAGGCGCGCAAGCTCCCCGCCCGAGGCCGAGTCGCGGAGGGGGCGGGCGTCCTCGCCGGGGTTGGCCGCCAACCAGAAGCTCGCCCGCTCGCGGCCGCGGGGCGAGCAGGGAGTCTCCAGGCCGTCCCTCATCTTTGCCGTGAGCGGCTCGAAACGAACCTCGAAGTGTGCGCGACCGAGCTCCAGCGCCGCCAGCTCCCGATCGACCTGCCGCGCAAGATCGGTCGCTGCGGCACGCCGCGCGCGACCGAGCTCACGGGCCTGCCGCTCGAGCCTCGCCCCCTCCACGGCGAGCGAGTCCTCCAAAGCGGCCGTGCGCGCCTCCCCTCCTCCCAGCTGCTCGAGCTCGCGTGCGGCCCGCTCGCGGTGGGCGAGAATCTCCTCGACCGTGGAGCCGTAGCGGGACTGGAGCCGAGCGAGCTGGGCCAGGCGTTCCTCCACCCGCAGCAGGCGCGTCGGGTCCGATTCCAAGCCTGCGACGTAGCGCTCCAGATCCCGGCTCACCTCTGCGAGCTCGCACGCCCCGCGCTCCAGACCCTCCGCCTCACTGGCCAGGGAGGGATCGAGCGCCAGCGCCTCCCCCAGCCTGGTGCCCGCGCGCGCCAAAAGATCCCGCGCGGCCGTGTCCCCCTCCAATAGGTCCAGCGCGGCCCCGGCCGCCTCCCGCAGCCGCTCCACGTGGGCCAGCCGCCCGCGCTCGGCCTCGAGCGCCGGCAGCTCACCGGGCTCGGGCGCCACGGCATCGATCTGTTCCACCTCGAATCGGAGCTGGTCCTCGCGGCGCGCCCGCTGCGCCGCGCTGACTCGACGCTCCTGGAGCTCCTTGGCCCGTACCAGCCAGCGCGTGTGGGCCTCCCGCAACGCCTCGACCTGGCGCAGCTGGCCAGCATACGCGTCGAGAAGCTCGGCCTGCCGCTCCGGGCGCAGGAGCTGCTGGTGCTCCCCCTGACTCACGACCTCGATCGCACCGGCCGTCAGCTCCGCCAGCACGGAGAGCGTGGCGAGGCGGCCCTCGATCCGGGCTCGTCCCCGCCCTTCACGCACCAGCTCGCGGGAGATCAGCAGCTCCGTCCCGTCGCCGGAGCCTAGACCCAGGTCTGCCGCCCGCGCGGCCAGCAGGGGCGAGTCGAACAGGGCCTCCACGGCCGCCCTCAGCGAGCCGGAGCGCACGGTGTCCGCCGAGAGTCGCCGACCACAGAGCGCGGTGACCGCGCCGACCAGGATCGACTTTCCCGCTCCGGTCTCGCCCGTGATCACGTTCAGGCCCGCCTCGAGCTCCAGCTCGAGCTCATCGATCAGGGCAAAGTCCCGGACGCGGAGCGTCCGGATCACCGCGCTCCCCAGCCCAGCTTCCCGCGCAACGTGGCGAAGGGGTCGTGCGGGGAAAGCGTGACGAAGCGCAGGGGGTGGGCCGAACGCGTGACCTGCAGACGATCGCCGCAGCGGAGCGGCACGCCGATCTGACCATCGAGCGTCAGTGTCGCGTCCTCACGGGAGTGGAGCCGCACCTCGACCCGAAGAGAGTCGGGCAGCACGAGGGGTCGTTGCGTCAGCGTGTGAGGGCAGATGGGGCTGAGGATCAACGCCGGCAGCCGAGGGTCGACGAGGGGACCACCGGCCGACAGGTTGTAGGCCGTCGATCCGGTCGGCGTCGAGAGGATCAGACCGTCCGAGCGATAGCTCGCGATGAGCCGCTCGTCCACGCGCGCCTCGAGCTCGATGAGCCGCGCCAGGGCCGAGCCCTTGGTGATCACCGCGTCGTTCAGGACCAGGTCCCGCTCGCATCCTCCGGCGACGCGGTCGTGTGTCACCTGGAGACGGGCCCGCTCCTGAATGCAGTAGCGTCCGCTCAGCACCGACGCGAGTGCGCTCTCCAGGTCATCTCGAGCGATGTCCGCCAGAAAGCCGAGCTGGCCAAGATTGATCCCCAGAATGGCCACGTCGCGCTCGCCGATGGCCCGGGCCGCGGCGAGCACCGTGCCATCACCTCCGAGCACGACCAGCAGATCGCAGCGGCTGGGGAGCTCTTCGAGCTTGGGGGCCTCCTCGGGAGGGGTGCCCGGCAACGCCGCGGCCGCTTCGGGATCGAGGACCAGCTCCAGGCCGTGAGCCTCGACCCGCGCAGCCACGCGGGCGATCAGTGGACCGACCTCCGTCTGTCCGCCCTTCAGCGCGACACCGATCCGTCTCCAGGGAAGCATGCGGCGCGCGCCAGCATAGGACCCACCTCCGGGGCGGGCAAGCTAGACTCCGTGTGTGGAGCTCTTTCCACCACAGCCCGCCGCGAGCGAGGCACCCGCGCACGCCCCACTGGCCGAACGGGTGCGGCCCCGTCGGCTGGAGGACTTCGTGGGTCAGCGGCACCTGCTGGGGGCCGGCCGCCCGCTCGATCCGGTCGTGCGCGGAACCGGCCGGCTCGTGTCGTTGATTCTCTGGGGCCCTCCGGGGACGGGGAAGACGACGCTCGCACGGCTGCTGGCGTCGCGCGCGGAGCTGCGCTTCGTACCGCTCTCTGCCGTTCTCAGTGGCGTGCGCGAGCTTCGCGACCGGATCCGAGAGGCCGAGCGGCAACGCTCGCCGCGTACTGCGCTCTTCATCGACGAGATCCATCGCTTCAACAAGGCGCAGCAGGATGCGCTGCTCCCGCACGTGGAGCACGGCAGCGTGGTGCTGCTCGGAGCGACGACGGAGAACCCGTCCTTCGAGGTGATCCCGGCGCTGCGCTCCCGCTGCCGGATCTTTCGACTGCACCCGCTCACGCCCGAGGAGATGCGCGCCGTGGTGCTGCGAGCGCTCGAGGACGTTCCCCGGGGCCTCGGCCGGTGCCACCTCACGCTCCGCGAGGACGCACTCGGGCTCCTCGTGCGGCTTGCCGAGGGAGATGCCCGACGTGCGCTCGGTCTGCTCGAACGCGCAGCCGAAACTGCGCAGACGGAGATCGACCGCCCCGCGATCGAGGCCGCTCTGGAGACGCGCCTCCCCTCCCACGACAAGGGCGGCGACGCCCATTACGACGTGGTGTCCGCCTTCATCAAGAGCCTGCGCGGCAGCGATCCCGACGCCGCGACGTACTGGCTCGCGCGCATGCTCGAGGCCGGGGAGGACCCACGCTTCGTGACACGCCGCATGCTCATCTTCGCCGCCGAAGACGTGGGCAATGCGGATCCCGACGCTCTGGTCCTCGCCTCGGCGGGCGCCGAGTCCTTCGATCGCGTCGGCCTTCCGGAGGGTCGTCTGATCCTCGCACAGGTCGCCACGTACCTCGCCTGCGCGCCCAAGAGCAACCGCAGCCTGCTCGCCATCGATCGCGCCCGTGAGGCGGTCCGTGATCATGGCGCATTGCCCGTTCCGCTGGAGCTGCGCAACGCTCCGACCGAGCTGCTGCGACAGGAGGGACACGGCCGCGGCTACGTGTACCCGCATGATCGGCCCGGCCACTTCGTCCGGACCCACTACCTGCCCGAGGCGCTCCGCGGCCAGCGCTTCTACCGTCCCAGCGCACAGGGCCGCGAGCGCGAGTTCGCCCGCCGCCTCCGAGAGCTCTGGGGCCACGAGGAGGATCCGGATCGCTGACACAAGCCGATCCCGCCCGCTGCCGATAGCCAGAGCGGGACCCTCTGGGTGGTGGACTGTGGAGGGACTGTGGAGGGGATGGGAGGGCCGAGGCGGATGACGGCGATCGACGAGCTGCGCGTGGCGGACGTCATGGAGACGGACGTCCATTCGGTCACGGCCGAGACACCGATCCGAGAAGTCGCAGAGCGGATGTGCGAGAACTGGATCTCGTGCGTCGTCGTCTGCGACGATGCACGGCCCGTCGGCATCATCAGCGAGCGCGACGTGACGCGCATCCTGGCCCAGCTCCTGCTCCCAGAATCCACGGAGTGGAGCGTGGCGCGCGAGGTGATGTCGGCCCCGATCGTCTCGATCAGCGAGGACGCCCACCTGTCCTTCGCCATCTCCGAGGTCAAGGCGCGTGTGATCCGTCGCCTGGTCGTCATCCATGCCGATGGCACGTTGGCCGGGCTGGTGACGCAGACCGACCTGCTCCGCGCCTACACGCGGGAGCTCGAGCAGCAACGCAAGCAGTTTCGCCGCGTGATCGCCGAGCAGGAGCGTGCCATCGGCGAGCTCACCGAGAAGCTGCGGTCCTCGACCGTATCGAAGCAGGAGCTGCTGGCCGACATGAGCCATGCGATCCGGACTCCGGTCACGGGTGTCGTCGGCATGACGGAGATGCTGCTCGAGACGAAGCTCCGGAACGACCAGCGAGACTGCATCGAGACGATCGCGTCCTCCGCTCACGCTCTCATGCGGGTCGTCGAGGAGGTGCTGACGCTCGGAGAGCTCGAGGCCGGTCGCCTCGCCCTCGATCCCACCTCCTTCGACCTGGGCGGAACGCTGCGCGACCTGGTGCGCGAGCTCGAGCCGGTGGCTCGAGAGAACCGCATCGATCTCGGGCTCGTCCTGCACGACGATCGCTTTGAGGCCGTCCGCGGTGATGCCGAGCAGCTCCGGCAGGCTCTGAGCTCGATGCTCCGTGATCTGCTCGTGCTGCGGCGCTCCCAGCGGATCGCGCTCCATGTCCGCCGCGTCTCGACGCGCGGAGGCGAAGAGAACGTCCGGATCTCCATCGTTCCGAGCGGACGGCAGTCCCGGGGGGGTGTCCGGGGGGACGGAGAGACCGGTACACGACCCGAGACGTTCCTGACCCACCGGCCGCGCGGAGCCGGCCTCGGCTTCGCGATCGCCGCGAAGCTGGTCGAGCTCATGGGAGGCACGCTGAGCGTCCACAGCCGCGAGGACGAGGAGGCCACCTTTGCGTGCGTGCTGCCGCTCCCGGCCAGCCGCCTGCCACGAACCTCGCAGCGGCCCCAGCCGAAGCCCGGTCCCCACGAGGGTCCCTTCGCCGCACGGATCCTGCTCGTCGAGGACCACCCCGTGAACCAGAAGGTCGCGCGACACATCCTGGAAAAGCTCGGCTGTACGGTGGACGTGGCGGAGAACGGGCAAATCGCCGTCGATATGGTGGCGACGGGAAGCTACGACCTCGTCTTCATGGACTGGCAGATGCCCGTTCTGGACGGTCTCGAGGCGACCCGAGCGATCCGAAAGCTCGGAGAAGCGTACGCCGAGCTTCCGGTGGTCGCGCTGACCGCGAACGCGATCGAAGGAGATCGCCAGCAGACGCTCGACGCCGGGATGAACGACTACGTGGCCAAGCCGGCGACACGGATGGCCCTGTGCGACGCCCTTGAGCGTTGGCTCCCCGAGCGGGCGCGGGGGGGCGGGGGGTGAGCCGGAGCAGGCTCGGCGGCCGGATCGCGGCTTCGGTCGGCGTGGTCCTTCTGATCGCCGAGCTCGTGCTGCTGCTCCCCACCCTCAAGGAGCGGAGTGACGAGCTGATGGACGACTGCCTCGAGGAAGCGGAGCGCGCGCTGCGCGATCAGGACCCCGCCGCGCCGCTCCCACAGCTTCGCAGCGCGCTCGAGGATCTCGAGCTCTGCCCCTTGCGTGCGATCCTGCGCCCGGGCGCGCACCCCCTGCCCGAGCGCGACCGGGACTCGCTGGTCTATCGAGGCAAGGGCTTGGAGCTGCGCCTCGCCACCGATCGGATCCGCGCCGAGCTGAGCGACTTGGCCTTCTCCTACCTGGCCACCGGCACGCTGCGTCTGGCCCTGGTCACAGGAGCGCTGCTATTGCTGCTCCACCGCTCCGCCGCGCTCCGGCGCGTCGACCAGGTCGACGAGTTCGCGCGGCGCCTCGAGCGGCAGAACGCGGAGCTGCTCAAGGCCAAGACCGAGGCCGAGTCCTCGAACCTCGCAAAGTCACACTTCCTCGCCAACATGAGCCACGAGATTCGGACCCCCATGACGGCGATTCTGGGCTTTACCGACGAGATCCTCGAGGGGGGCGACCTCGTACAGATCCCTCCCGAGCGTCTCGATGCCTTGAACGCCATCAAGCGCAACGGCCACCACCTCTTGCAGATCCTGAACGACATCCTCGATCTCTCCAAGATCGAGGCGGGCCGACTCGAGCTCGAGCAGGTTCGCTTCTCGCCTCTTCAGCTCACAGCCGAGGTCTGCTCTTTGATGCGCGTCTCGGCCACGCAGAAGGGGCTGATGTTCATCACGGAGTACCCCACCCCCCTGCCCGAGACCATCCTGGGCGATCCGACCCGCATCCGTCAGATTCTCATCAACCTGATCGGAAACGCCGTCAAGTTCACCGAGACGGGAACCGTCCGGCTGGTAACGCGGCTGATCCAGAGCGACGCCGAACCGTGCGTCGAGTTCGAGGTCATCGATTCCGGAATCGGCATGACACGAGAGCAGATCTTCCACCTCTTCGATCCCTTCACGCAAGCCGACAGCTCCACCACGCGACGCTACGGCGGAACCGGGCTCGGCCTGAGCATCTGCCAGCGCCTCATCGACATGATGGGCGGTGCGATCGATGTGGAGAGCGCCCCAGGACGCGGCAGTCGATTCTCGGTCAGCCTGCCGGTCGGATCGCTGGACGGTATCCCACTGGTCGAGAACCCCACAGAGACCGAGAGCCCCCAACCCGCCACCACGGACAGAGCCACGCGGGGCTCTCTGGAGTGCCGCGTGCTGCTCGCGGAGGATGGCCCGGACAATCAGCGATTGATCCGTCGCATGCTGGAGCGCATGGGCGCACGCGTCGAGATCGCGGAGAACGGCCTCGAAGCCCTCGAGCGGGCCCTCGACGCCCACGCGGAAGGAGTGCCATTCGACGTCATCCTCATGGACATGCAGATGCCGGTCCTTGACGGCTACGGCGCCACGCGGGCGCTTCGGCGTGCGGGCTATCACGAGCCGGTGATCGCGCTCACGGCACACGCGATGTCGAGCGATCGCGAGCGCTGCCTCCAAGCCGGATGCGACGATTTCGTGACCAAGCCGATCGACCGTCAGGCGCTCTTCGACACCATCGCCTCGTACGCGGAGAGCCACAAGCCCCCCGGCCCCCAGGAGGTCTGACGCCCGCGGGCCGCCCGCAGTCAATCGTCCGATGAGCGACCCCCATCGTCCAACCGACGCGGGACGGGGATGTACTCCGCCGTCGGTGTACGGCGTACGGGCTGGGGGAAGAGGTTCATCAGGTGAATGAACTCGCGGGGCATCTCGGTGCTCACGTTCAGCCCCAGCTTGCGGGCCTCGACGGCTGCGATCGGATGATCGTGCGTCCAGCGTCCCTCGCAGAGCCCGCGGCCAACGCAATCAACGTCCCGCCCGACGTCTCCCCCGACGCCCGAGCCTTCAAAGGATCGAGCGTCGGCCGTGTATAATCGCCGAGGGGTGTTTGGAACGGAGATCCGGCCGATGCGACCCATACTTCTCGCAATGATTGGGACCCTGCTCTTGCTCCTTTTGGAAAGCCCCGCCGCCGCCCAGGGCGGGGATCCGAATGCACCGAGCTGCGCCGACCCCTCGCGAACGATCTTCGCTTC
>JBHHVJ010000027.1:0-46879 GCA_046754285.1 Myxococcota bacterium
CGCCCTGGGCTTGGCCTGTGCCGGGCCGACTCGGCAGGGAGAGCGCTGGGGGGGGACGGACGATCCCTGGGTGCGTGCCGGCGCGGCGTTCATGCACGGTCGGATGCTCGAGCTCGACGGACGCCTGCTCGAGGCCGCGGAGGCCTACGAAGAGGCCGCCCGTCTCGATCCGGAGTCCGTGGAGCTCCACCGGATCCTCGCGCAGGTCTGGATGCGCGCGGGGCGCCCGGAGCGCGCCCTCGAGCACGCCGAACGTGCCTTCGAGCTCGATCCCGATCACGAACCGACGCGGCGCGCGCTCGCGGCGCTCTATCTCAAGAGCGAACGTCTCGACGAGGCCGCCGCACTGCTCGAGCCCGCTTTCGAGGCGGGGGAGCTCTCGCGCGACGGGCTCTTCGGCCTCTTCAACCTCTACCTCACGCTCGCTCAGCCCGAGCGTGCCGCGGCAGTGGCCGAGGCGATGATCGAGCGAGAGCCCGAGAACCTTCGTGGCTATCTCGCCCTCGGGGCGACGTTCGAGAAGCGGGAGCGTCTCTCCGAGGCGGAGAAGATCTACCGCCGCGCCCTCGAGGTCGACCCGGACTACGTCGCCCTCTACGATGCGATCGCGCAGCTCCACCGCCGCAGCGACGATCCCGAAGGGGAGCTGGCCGTACTGCGCGAGAAGCTGGCCGTGACGCCCGGGGATCCCGCCTCGCTGCAACGCATGGCGCAGATCCAGGACGCGCAGGGGGACCGTCCCGCGGCGATCCATAGCCTGGAGCAGCTGCTCGAGCGTCAGCCCGACCACGCCGGCGCGCTCTTTCAGCTCGGCTACTTCTACTACCGTGAGGGCGAGCGGGAGGAGGCGGCGCGGCGCTTCGCGCGCGTGCTCGAGCTCGTCTCCGAGCGCGGGGACTCCGTTCTGGAGCACGAGGTCCAGTACTTCCTGGGCATCGTGCGGTACGAGTCCGATGAGAAGGACAAAGCGCTCGAGATCCTGGCGAAGATTCCGCCGCAATCGCAGCGCTACGGCGATGCGCGCATCGTCCGCGCGAGGATCTTCGAGGAGCGCGAGCGCTATCCGGAGGCGCTGGCCGAGATCCGGCAGGCGCTGCAGGTCGAGCCCGAGAACAGCTCCCTGCGCGTCTATCTGTCGGGGGTGCTGCGTCGCAGCGGAGACCTGGAAGCGGCCATCGAGAACATGCACGGGCTTCTCGAGGCGCATCCGGACGACCCGGATCTCTACTACGACCTGGGGCTGATCCACGGCGAGGCGGGCGAAGAGGAGAAGGCGCTCGAGATCATGCAGGAGGTGCTGCGTCGCGATCCCAACCACGCCAGCGCGCTCAACTACGTCGGCTACACCTGGGCTGAGAAGGGCGTGAGGCTCGATGAGGCGGAGCGCATGATCCGCCGCGCGCTCGAGCAGCGTCCGGACGATGCCTACATCACTGACAGCCTCGGATGGGTGCTCTACCAGCAGGGCCTCGAGCTGCTCGAGGCCGGTCGGACTGATGCCGCGCGAGAGGCCTTGCACGCGTCCGTCGAGCAGCTCGAGCGTGCGAGCCGGCTGCTGGAGAAGGGGGACCCGCTGATCACGCGCCACCTCGCCGACGCCTATCGCTCGGTCGCACGCTTCGCCGATGCGCTGGAGACCTATCGTCGGGCGCTCGAGCTGGAGCCCGAGGCGAACGAGGAACAGGCGATCCGACGCGAGATCGAGCTGCTGGAGCTCCAGCTCGAAGGCGCGACTTCCGGGGCACAGAATTGACGAGGGCTCGCCGGGCCGCCCTGCTGCTGGCCGTGCTCGGTCTGGCGGCCTGTCGCACCCCTCAGCCCCCGGCGACGATCGTTCTGGGGGAAGAAGGCCGCGTCGCGGTCTGGCTCGAGCACCTGGAGACGCGCGCGAAGGAGCGTCACAGCGTGCGCGCACAGGGAAAGCTACACCTGCGCGGTCCGGATGGATCCGGCAGCGCGCGTCAGGTCCTGCTTGCAGAGCGACCGTCCCGTCTGCGACTCGAGTCGCTCAACCTGTGGGGACAGGTCCAGACACTGCTGGTGACCGATGGGGAGCGCTTCGCGTTCTACGACGGTCACGCCCTCGAGCGCGGAGCGCTGCACCCCGACCTGCTGCGCGAGCGGCTGGGTCTGGATCTGGAGCCCGAAGAGGCCGTGCAGCAGCTGCTCGGGATCGCACCGCTTCCGGAAGGCTCGGGCGATCCTCACCTCCGGATTCTGGCCGTCTGGGCCATCGGCGACGATCGCATCGTCGAGCTCCCGGATCGGAGGCTGCGCTTCGCAGCGGACGGAACGCTGCGCGGGGCGGAGCGTCTCGATGCCGATGGGAACCCCCGTTGGCGTGCGCACTACGCGCGCTGGCGTGAGCTCCCCGCAGGCCTCTACCCCTTCGAGATGAGCTTCGAGTTTCCGAGCACCGGGCTGCAGGCCAAGCTCGAGCTCCGTGAAGTGGAGCTCGATCCCCTGCTCGATGCCTCACTCTTTCGCATCGCTCCCCGAGGGTCGGAGTGAGCGAGCGTCTGCTCTGCATCCGCGATCTGCGCGCCAGCTTTCACACGCCCGCCGGTCACCTGCCCGCCGTCGACGGTGTGGATCTCGAGGTCCGACAGGGCGAGACGCTGGGGATCGTCGGCGAGTCGGGCTGTGGCAAGTCGGTCACCGCGCTGTCGATCCTCCGCCTGCTCCCCGAGCCGCCCGCCGAGATCGAGCGGGGCGAGATTCTCTTCAAGGGACGGAACCTCCTCCAGCTTCCGCACCAGGAGCTGCGCCACATCCGAGGCAATCGGATCGCCATGATCTTTCAGGAGCCCATGACATCGCTCAACCCCGTGTTCCGGATCGGCCACCAGATCGAAGAGGTGCTCGAGGTGCACACGGACCTCGATCGGTCGGCCCGCCGCTCGCGGGTGCTGGAGCTGCTCGAGCTCGTGGGCATTCCCGCGCCCCCGCAGCGCGTGCGCGACTACCCTCATCAGCTCTCGGGCGGCATGCGTCAGCGGGTGATGATCGCGATGGCGCTGGCGTGCGACCCCGAGGTGCTGATCGCGGACGAGCCGACCACCGCGCTCGACGTGACCATCCAGGCCCAGATCCTCGAGCTGCTCGATCGGCTCAAGCAGCGCTTCCACATGGCCGTGCTCCTGATCACGCACGACCTCGGGGTCGTCGCCCAGCGCGCCGATCGCATCGCCGTGCTCTACGCGGGCCGGGTCGTGGAGACAGGACCGGTGCGTGAGCTCTTCCGCTCGCCGCGCCACCCGTACACCCAGGGTCTGCTGCTTTCGATGCCCGGAGCCGCTCTGGAACGCCGCAGCGAGCTCCATGTCATCCCGGGTGCGGTGCCGAGCCTCCTGGACCGACCCCGTGGCTGCAGCTTTCGGGAGCGCTGCGAACGCGCCAGTGAGCTCTGTGCGCGGGTCGATCCCCGCCTCGAGGAGCTCTCCGCGGGGCGCCAGCTCGCCTGCCACAACCCGCTGCCCGAATCCGGGGGCGGGAGGTGAGCGAAGCGCTGCTGCGCGTGCGGGGTCTGCGGAAGTACTTCCCCGTCGGAGGTGAGTGGCTGGGTCCGCGAAGCTTCGTGCGCGCGGTCGAGGACGTGGATCTCGACCTCGATGCGGGAGAGACCCTGGGCCTCGTGGGGGAGTCCGGCTGCGGCAAGTCGACCCTCGGTCGTCTGCTGCTGCGACTCATCGAGGCGGACGCGGGGAAGATCGAGTTCGAGGGTTGCTCGGTTCGCGGGCTGGATCGCACTGCCCTGCGTGCGCTGCGCCGTCGCATGCAGATCGTCTTCCAGGATCCGTATGCCTCTCTGAACCCGCGCATGACGGTGGGGGATGCGATCGCCGAGGGTCTTCGCATCCACGCCCGAATGCCGGCCGCCTCCCGTCGCGAGCGCGTGGCGGAGCTGCTCGAGACGGTCGGCATGCGTGCCGACCACGCCGAGCGCTATCCCCACGAGTTCAGCGGTGGCCAACGCCAGCGGATCGGGATCGCGCGCGCACTCGCGCTCGAGCCTCGGCTGATCGTGGCGGACGAGCCGGTCTCATCCCTCGATGTTTCGATCCAGGCGCAGATTCTCAATCTGCTGATGGATCTGCAGAAGCGCTTCGGGATCGCCTACCTGTTCATCTCGCACGATCTGCGGGTCGTGCGGCATCTGAGCGACCGGGTGGCCGTGATGTACCTCGGTCGCATCGTTGAGCTGGCCCCCGCCGACGAGCTGTACCGCGCACCGCAGCATCCGTACACGCGAGCGCTGCTCTCCGCGGTGCCGGTTCCGGACCCCGATGCGCAGCCCGAGCGGATCGTGCTCAGCGGCGACGTTCCGAGCCCGATCTCACCGCCCGAAGGCTGCGCGTTCCATCCGCGCTGCCCACTCGCGGAACCGCGCTGCTCGGAACAGCGGCCGGAGCTTGTTGAAGTCCAACGGGGCCATCGATCGGCCTGTCATCTGGCCCCCTTCTGAGGGAAGGAGCATTCCATCATGCGCGTCGAATACAATTTTGAACTCGAGAGCTGCGAGGTCCCCTGCTTCTCCGTCGAGACGACGGAAGGGCCGCACAAGCTCTTCCAGCTCACCACCTTGGTGCTCAACCTGCTGGATGAAAAGGAACGTGTGGACATCGTCTTTCACAGCCCGAACGAGCAGGACCTGCCCAAGAAGATCGAGACCTACAAGCAGATCCTCAGCAGTGCGCCGCACGCGCCCAAGCTGAGCTTCACGCAAGGGAAGTCCGGGTCGCTCACCGGGTACTATTTCTGCTGGATCAGCATCCGTGCCAGCGATGAGCCCGCTTGAGGCTCATCTCGATCACCTCACGCCGTAGCCTGGAGGCGTCGCCGCGGAATCCGCTGCGCTCGAGGTAACGCTCGAACGCGGCGTCACGGAGGGGTCCCGGGACCACGTCAGGAAGTGCCGAGTTGAGCTGCGCGAGGTTCTTGAGCCGCCTCCGCCGCGAGACACGTCTGAGGAAGATCACCTTCGCGTAGTCGAGGAGCTGCGGTCCTCGCCCAGGCTCCCACACGATGTTGCAGGCCTTCATGTCGGAGTGGTAGATCCCGCCCCGGTGCAGCGCAGCCATCAGGTCGGCCAGCGCACGCATCATCTCTTCGTGGACCGACGCAGGCGCCCGAGTGAACTCCGCCTCGATCCAGTCGACGATCGTGCGCCCCGCATCTTCCATGACGAGCCAGCGGCCGACCCAGGCGACGGGGAGCGCGGTGCGGATGCCTCGGGCCTCGAGCCCGTGGCCGTTGATCCAGGCCGAGCGGGCCTGGCGCTCATGGGGGTGCTGCTTGAGGATCCACGCGCCGCTGCGGTAGAGGTGGCCGCCCGGCCGCTCCCAGATCCGCTCCGCACTCGCGATCGAATCGAGCGCCTGGGCGAGCATCCGGGGATCGGCGTCGCGCAGGCGAAAGCCGCTCGCGCCGCCGTGCTCGAAGCGGGTGAAGCGTGAGCTCTCCCGCAGGCAGCGCCGGGTCCGACTCCGCCCGTGCTGCTGGGCGCGGAGATCGCGCCAGAAGCGCAGCGCCTGCAGGGCGTCGGGCAGCGGCTCACCGAGCGAGTAAGCCAGGCGGCCGAGCTCCCAGCGTCGCAGCCAATGCGGAAGGTGTGGCAGGAAAATCGCACGCTGCACGTCGAGCAACGCGATGCCCTCACCGTGAACGAGGAAGTTCCCGAGGTGCAGATCGCGGTGGAGCATTCCGTGCTCGTGCATCCGCTCGACGACCTCGAGCAGCGCGGGCAGGTCTTCGCGACGGGCGGGCCGCCCGTCCACCCAGCGCGTGGCGACCCAGTCATCTCCCCAGGCGAGCAGCTCAGGGACCGGGATCGTGCGCTCCCGGGCGCGCCGCAGCGCCGCGGCCTCGCGCGCCGCCCGTCCGCGACCCTCTCGGAAGAGCTTGAGCACCACCTCGCCGCTGCGCAGCACACGCCGTACGGGGCTGCTCTTGAGCAGCTCGTACGGAATCGGTGCACGCTCCGGCCCGGCACGCAAGGCGGCGGCGAGCGCCTCGAGCTCCGAGCGTTTCAAGAGCGGACTCTCTCGTAGAGCTCGATCAGGCGCTCGGCGTGCCGGGCCCAGGTGAACCGCTCGGCCGTGCGGCGGGCCGCGACCGCGACGGGCTCGAGAGCCGCTGGCGAGGCCAGCCGCTCGAAGGCGGGTGTGAAGTCGTCGTCGAGGAGAAAGCCGTTCTTCCCGTCCTCGATCAGCTCCGAGGCGCCCGCCTCGCGCGTCGTCGCCACGGGAAGTCCCGAGGCCATCCCCTCGAGCACCGCGTTGCCGAAGGGGTCGTAACGTGTCGGCAGCACGAGAAGATCGGCCGCGGCGTGCCAGGTCTCGACGTCGTGGCGATGGCCCAGGAAATGGACGCGCTCGGCCACACCGAGCTCGACCGCCAGCCGACGCGCCGGCTCCTTCCGGCCGCCCCCCACCACGAGAAGCTGGGCCGACGTGCGCGCGTTCGCCAGACCACGAATCGCCCGGTCCAGACCCTTGCGGTGCAGCCCTCCGCCGACGAAGAGCGCCACTGGACCCTCGAGCCGGAGCCGGCTCCGCAGCCGCTGTCGGTGCATCGCACGTCGCTCGGGATGGAAGCGCGCGGTATCCACACCGTTGTAGATCACGACGAGACGTTCGCGCGGCACGGCGTAACGCTGCGCGATCTCCTCGGCCCCACGCTTCGCGATGCAGTGGATGATCTGGGACGGATCGGCGAAGACCGCCTCCTCGACTCCCAGGATGGCTCGATGCCGCGGCGAGAGCGCGCGCTGGAGTCGGGGCTGCCGGTAGACGCGCTCCATGTACTCCGCATGGCTCCCGCCCCCACTGCGATAGATCTGCTGCCGCCGTGTGCGCGCGAAGCTGTGCACCAGGTCGAAGCCGTGGGCCGTCGCGCGCGCCGCTCGCTCCGAGAAGAGACGCACGCGCAGCGGCTGCCAGATTCGGGGCACGCGAACGCGACGCAGATGAACGCCGGGTGGGGCGTCCAGCTCGACCGACCGGCACACGACCGTGACCTCGTGTCCGAGCTTTGCGAGCTCCTGCGCGGTCCGCAGCGCGTCGAGCTCGGCACCGCCGGGACCCCGCGCGAAACGCTCGATCACGATGGCGACTCTCACGGCGCGCGCGAGGGTAGCAGGACTCGCTACGCTATGGCCATGGGACGGGAGAGGCGGGGACCGAGTCTCGGGTGGGCTCTGCTTCTGGTGACGAGCCTCTCGGCCTGCTCGCCCCTCGTGCCGGAGCCGCCACCCGGTGAACTCAGGATCAACCTCGGCACCGAGCCGCCGACGCTCGACTGGACGCGCGCCACCGACAACGTCTCGATCACGGTGATCGAGCAGCTGATGCGGGGGCTCACGCAGCTGGACCCCGAGCTGAAGCCCGCGCCGGCCCTGGCCGAGCGCTGGGACGTCTCCGGTGACGGCCTTCGCTACACCTTTCATCTCCGTACCGACGTGCGCTGGAGCGACGGCGTTCCGCTCTCCGCGGAGCAGTTCGTCTATTCCTGGCGTCGGCTGCTGGATCCCGCCACGGCGGCCGAGTACGCCTACTTCCTGTACCCCGTGCGCGGCGCCCGCGCCTTCAACTCGGGCGCGCTCCGCGACCCCGCGGCCCTGGGAGTGCGGGCGCTCGACGCGCACACGCTCCGTGTCGAGCTGGAGCGGCCGCTGGTCTACTTTCCGTCGTTGACCACGTTCATGGTCACCTTTCCGCTGCGCCGGGACCTGATCGAGCGCTACGGCGACGCCTGGACCGAGCCCGGACAGCTGGTGAGCCTGGGTCCGTTCCGGCTCGAGGAGTGGCGACACGAGTACCGCCTCCGCCTTCGCGCGAACGAATCGTACTTCGCGGGTGCGCCCGTGCTGCGCGGGATCACTGCCTACATGGTGGAGCAGGCCTCGACCGCCCTCGTGCTCTTCGAGCAGGGTCTGCTCGACATCGTGCGGCTTCCGCCGCTCGAGATCCGCCGCTACCGCGATCGTCCGAGCTACCGCCGTGCTCCGGCTCTGCGCGGCTACTACTACGGATTCAACACGCGCCTCGCACCGTTCGATCGTGCCTCGGTGCGCCGGGCCTTCGCCATGTCGATCGATCGCAGCGAGTTCCCGCGTCTGCTCCAAGGGGGTGAGATCCCCGCCGCCTACTGGATTCCGCCAGGGATGCCCCACCACAATCCGGACGTCGGCGTCCGCTTCGACCCGGAGGCGGCTCGCGCGCTGCTGCGGAGCGAGGGCATCGATCCCAGGACTCTGGATCCCGTACGCATCGTCTACAACTCGGATCAGCTCAACAAGCTCGTCGCCGAGAAGGTGCAATCGCAGTGGGAGACCCACCTGGGCGTCGAGGTCGAGCTTCAGAGCCGGGAGTGGAAGGTCTTCCTGCGGGAGCTGGCCCACTCTCCGCCCCCCGTCTACCGGCTCGGATGGGGAGCGGATTTTCCAGATCCCGATAACTTCATGAACCTCTTCACGTCCTACAGCGCCAACAACCACACGGGTTGGGCGAATGCCGAGTACGACCGACTGGTCGACCAGGCGGCGCGCGAGCACATCCCGGCGCGTCGTCAGCAGCTCTACGACCGTGCGCAACGCATTCTCTGTGAGGAAGACGTTCCCATCGTGCCGCTCTTCGTGACCTCGATCAATCTGGTGGTCCGGCCGCGCGTGCGCGGCTTCGAGCCCAACCCCATGGATCTCTTCTTCCTCGAGCAGGTGACCGTCGAGTGATTCGTTACACGATCCTGCGGCTCGTGCAGGCTCTTCCCGTGCTCGCCGTGGTGGCCAGCCTGACCTTCGCGCTGCTTCGCTTCCTCCCGGGAGGTCCGTTCGATCGCGAGAGGACGCTGCCGCCGGAGATCCGCCGCAACATCGAAGCGCGCTACCGTCTCGACGCGCCGCTGGCGCGTCAGTACGTGGACTACATGGCGGGTCTGGCGCGCGGAGACCTGGGCCCCTCCTACAAGTACGTCGGGCGTGACGTCGGGCAGATTCTTCGCGAGGCGTTTCCGGTCTCGGCTGCGCTGGGCGCTCTCGCGTTCCTTCTCGCTCTGCTGGGAGGGGTTCCCCTGGGTTTGATCGCGGGCGTGCGGCGCGGGAGCCGGCTGGATCGGAGCCTGACGCTTCTCTCTCTCCTGGGCGTCTCACTGCCGAGCTTCGTGCTCGGTGCTCTGCTCATTCTGGTCGTCGGATTGTGGGCGGGCTGGCTGCCCGCAGCGCTCTGGGAGGGACCGCGCCACGCGATCCTGCCTGCGCTCACGCTGGCGGCCCTGCCGGCCGCGTACGTGGCCCAGCTCACGCGCAGCACGGTCGTCGAGGTCGTCGCGCTCGACCACGTTCGGACCGCCCGGGCGAAGGGGCTGCCGGAGCTCCGCGTCCAGCTCGTCCACGTTCTGCGCAACTCCCTGCTGGCGGTCGTGACCTACTTCGGTCCGCTGCTGGCGATGCTGCTCACGGGCTCCTTCATCGTCGAGCAGATCTTCGCGATTCCGGGCGCGGGGAGGTTCTTCGTGACCGCAGTGACGAATCGCGACTATCCGCTGGTTCTCGGTGTCACGCTCCTGTACGGCGGGCTGGTCGTGATCGCGAACCTCGTGGTCGATCTTCTCTATGCCTGGCTGGATCCCCGCATTCGCTTGGGCGGGCGCGCACGGTGAGCCGCCTGGGCTGGTGGGGGGCGGGGCTCGTGCTCGGGCTCCTGGCGCTCGCGCTGCTCGGGGATCACGTCTCGCCCTATCGTTTCGACGAGCAGGACGCGATGCACGCTCTGGAGGGGCCGAGCGTGGCCCATCCGCTGGGTACCGATGCCCTCGGTCGCGACGTCCTGGCGCGCGTTGCCGAGGGCGCACGCGTCTCCCTGGCGCTCGCGGTGGCTTCGACGCTCCTCGCTCTGGCGCTCGGCGTCGCCTACGGCGCGATCTCGGGCTACGTGGGGGGACGGCTCGACGCCTGGGCGATGCGAGGGGTGGACGTGGCCTACGCGCTGCCCGAGGTGCTCGTCCTCGTTCTGCTCA
This sequence comes from Myxococcota bacterium, assembly GCA_046754285.1. Lineage (GTDB taxonomy): Bacteria > Myxococcota_A > UBA9160 > SZUA-336 > SZUA-336 > JBHHVJ01. Next base: position 10,015 of record JBHHVJ010000027.1, read on the forward strand.
CCGAGGTTCTGGAGGCTCTGCTCGGCGGTCTGCCCGATCTGTACCGCCGTCTCATCGCCCTCACGCTCGCTCTGGGAGGCGTCGGCTGGGTCTCGGTCGCGCGTCTCGCGCGCGGGCTCGTCTTGCAGGCGCGCGAAGAGGCCTGGGTCGAGGCGGCCCGCGCGCTCGGGGTGAGCCCGCCGCGCCTGCTCGTGCGCCACATTCTCCCCAACCTCAGCGGGCCTCTCTGGGTGACGGCGACCTTTCGCATTCCCGCCGCGATCCTGGCCGAGTCGAGCATCTCCTTTCTGGGGCTCGGAATTCAGGCGCCCTTCGCGAGCTGGGGCGTGCTCGCGGCGGACGGATTCGTGGCGATGCGCTCCCATCCCCATCTGATTCTCTTCCCGAGCCTGTTCATCTTCGTCGCCCTGGTCGGCTTCCATCTCCTGGGTGAGGGTCTCCGTGAGGGGCGGGGGCCCCAGGCGTCGGCTCGGGGTGCTTGAACGGCCGGAGCGGGCTGTGTAACCTCGCCGCCCCCGTAACGGGCGTTGGGTACGGAGATGGGATCGAGCGAGCGGCACGACAAGCGAGCGCGGATCCTTGACGCGGCCCTCAGCGTCTTTAGCCGCAAGGGAGTGCTCGGTACGCGCATCGCAGACATCGCCAACGAAGCCGGTATCGCCTACGGTCTCGTCTACCACTACTTCAAGAACAAGGAAGAGATTCTCAACACGATCTTCACGGAGCGCTGGGCGGAGATCACCGAGAGGCTCGAGGTGGCGGAACGTGCGCGGGGGGGTACCTCGACCCGTCTGCGCAGCGCGGCGGCCGTCTTCATCGAGGCCTACCGGGACCGCCCGCAGGTCGTGGAGCTGCTGACCATCGAGTTCGCACGGGTGTCGGACATCCTCGAGCCCGTAAATCTCGAGAAGGTGGCGCGTGCCTTCGGCGTCGTGCGCCGCATCATCGAGAAAGGCCAGGACGACGGCGAGATCCGAAGGGAGCTCAACGCGGGCGTGCTCATGCTGCTCCTCGTGGGCGGCCTCCAGCATCTTCTCCAGAGCCAGGCGCTCGGGGTCTTTCGCCCCCCCGCGGAGTTCGATGCCCGGGGGGCGGAGATGGTCGTCGACGCCTTTCTGCACGGGGTCGCGGTGGCGTGATCCGGGTCGAGGGGCTCACGAAGCGCTACGGAGACCTGGTCGCTGTGCGCGGCGTCTCGTTCTCGGTGGAGAGAGGCGAGGTGGTCGGCTTCCTCGGCCCCAATGGCGCCGGAAAGACGACCACCATGCGAATGCTGACCGGGTTTCTGCCCCCGACCGACGGACAGGTCGAGATCGCCGGGCACTCGCTCGAGACCTCACCCCTCGATGCGCGCCGCTCCGTCGGCTACCTGCCGGAGATGCCGCCCGTCTATCCCGAGATGCGCGTGACCGACTACGTGCGCTACGTGGCGACGCTCAAGGACGTGCCTCGCCGCGAGCGCGAGGACAAGGTCGAGAAGGCCCTGCGGGCCTGCGGTCTCGACGAGGTCCGCCGCCGCGTGATCGGGACACTCTCCAAGGGCTACCGCCACCGCGTGGGTCTCGCCCAGGCGATCGTGCACGAGCCGCCGGTGCTCGTTCTCGATGAGCCGACCGCTGGCCTGGACCCCGTGCAGATCGTCGAGATCCGGAATCTGATCCGTGAGCTCGCGCGTGAGGAGGGCCGGACCGTCGTCCTTTCGACCCACATCCTGCCTGAGGTCGAGGCGATCTGTCAGCGCGTGCTGCTGATCAGCTTCGGCGAGATCCGGATCGACGGACCGCTCGACGAGGTGCGGGGGGCGGGCTCTCTCGAGGACGTATTCCTGCGCGAGGCCGGTCCCCGGAGCGAGTCGATCGCTCCCGTCGAGGGCCCAGAGGAGCGAGCGGACCCGTGAGGCACGTGACGGCCATCGCAGGCCGCGAGCTCCGCTCGATCTTCGCCACACCCGTGGCCTACGTGATGATCTCGGTCTACCTCGTGTTCACGGGCTTCACGTTCTTCCTGGCGCTGCGCAGCTTCCTCGCGGCGATCCAGCAGATCCAGGCCTACCAGCTCTTCCAGATGCTGGAGCAGTTCAATCTGAACCAGGGCCTGATCGAGCCGACGCTGGGCATCGCCTCATTCGTCTTCCTGCTGCTGATTCCTCTGCTCACCATGCGTGCGTTCGCCGAGGAGCGTGCCAACGGGACGCTCGAGCTGCTGCTCACGAGCCCGCTCACGATCTGGGAGATCGTGATCGGCAAGTACCTGGCCGTCATCGTCGTGCTGCTGCTGCTCGTGGCGCTCTCCGCGCTCTATCCAGCGCTGCTCTTCTACTTCGGCAACCCCGAGCTGCTCCAGACCCTGAGCGGCCTGCTGGGGCTGCTGCTCTACGGTGCGGCCTTCGCCTCGATCGGCTGCTTCATCTCTGCGCTCACGCGCAGCCAGATGAGCGCGGCGCTCGTAACGTTCTTCGTGGGCCTCATCCTTTACTTGATCGACTACTTTGCGGAGCTCAGCCTGCAGGGCGGCTGGCAGAAGGTCGTGCGTTACCTGGGCCTCCGCGCTCACTTCGACACCCTGGCGAGTGGAATGGTGCAGAGCGAGGATCTCGTGTACTTCGCGATCCTCACGATCTTCTTTCTTTCGCTCGTACGAGCGGTGATCGAATCGCTGCGCTGGCGCTAGGGGAGGACCATGGGAATCCTGCTGGCGATCTTCGGCCTCGTGCTCCTGCTCTTCGGCTTGGTGGCGCTCTTCCTGGGCGCACCTCTGCTGGTCGCGGGTGTGCACTTTGTGCTGGCGGTGGCCTGTCTCGCCGGCTCCGCAGCGTCGGGCTTCAGCCAGCTCGCCGAGCTCTGGGCGCAAGACGCGACCCGCCGTGGCCTCAAGTACGGGGGCAACACGCTGCTGCAGACCCTCCTGCTCGGTGCGATCCTCGCGCTCGTCGCCTTCCTCTCCGCTCGCTATCCGAAGCACTGGGACTGGACCGAGGGTCGGATCCACAGCCTGAGCGAAGCGACGCGCGAGGTCCTGCATCAGATCCCCGAAGAGCTGCCCGTCGAGGTGCTCGCCTTCTACGTGCAGGGCGGCCAGGAGCGAGGGCGCGAGCTCCTCGACCGCTATCGCTACGAGGGTGCCCGGATCGAGATCAAGGTCTACGATCCGAACAAGCGCCCCGATCTCGCTCAGCAGCACGAGGTCCGCACCGATGGGGTCCTGATCGTCTGCGGCGGTCCCTGCGAGAGCGCGAAGGGGACCGTGCGCGTCACGCAGGTGAGCGAGCAGGAGCTCACGAAGGCCATTCGGCGGGTCATTTCGGAGCGCAAGAAGGTCTACTTCCTGACGGGCCACGGTGAGGGCGACCCCGGAGGCAGCCAGGCCGATGGCTACTCACGCGCGAAGCTTTCGCTCCAGGATGAGAATCTGGAGGTCGAGACCCTGCTGCTCGCGAACCGCGAAGAGGTTCCCGGGGACGCTGCGGCGGTGATCGTGGCGGGGCCCAGCCACTCCCTGCTGCCGCGCGAGCTCGAAGCACTCGATCGCTACGTGAAGGGCGGCGGCTCAGTGATGGTCCTGGCCGATCCCATCGTCGTGAGCAACGTCGAGCCTCGCGTCCGCGAGTGGGGAGTCGAGCTCGGCAGGGATGTGATCGTCGATCAGCAGATCCAGCTCTTTGCGGGCCCGCAGCTCGGCGTGCAGCCGATCGTCACGGACTACGGATCGCATCCCATCACCCGGGATCTCAAGACGGGCCGCAGCCCGACCCTCTTTCAACTTGCACGAAGCGTGCGCGCGGCCGACGGGGTCCCAGACGGCGAAGTCGTGGAGCTGGTGCGGACCGGCCGCTCGAGCTGGGCGGAGACGGACGTGGAGACTTTCGTCAAGGAGGGTCGCGTGAGCCTCGATCCCGGGCAGGATCGGGTCGGCCCGGTGGCCATCGGCGTGGCGCGTGAGTTCGATCGGGAGGGAGACGAGGCCGAGAAGGGGCGAGCCGGACGCCTGGTCGTCTTCGGTGATGCCGACTTTGCGCGCAACCGCTACATCGCGGAGTTCTTCAACGCGGACCTCTTCCTGAACGCGGTCAACTGGCTGGTGGGCGAGGAGGAGTTCATCACGATCGAGCGTCACACGCCCCGGGCGTCCACCGTGATGATGACGGCCCGGCAGGTCACCACCTTCCAGTACCTGGGAATCTTCGTGCTTCCCGAGCTCGTCCTGCTGCTGGGTATCTGGAGCTGGTGGCGGCGACGCACCTGAGATGAGCTTCCGCGGTACGCTGCTCCTCGCCCTCATCGCGGCCACCCTGGGTCTCTACGTCTACCTCGTCGAGATCCGCGGGGAGCGCGAGCGCGCAGAGGCGGAGGCCGAGGCGAAGAAGATCCTCAGCTTCAAGCCAGACGAGATCACGGTCGTGGAGCTGGACACCTCCGACGGCGGGCGCGCGCGCCTGGTCCGCGAGGGCGATGCGGGCCCCTGGAGGCTCGAGACCCCTGTGGCCTACGCCGCGGACCAGGCGCGGGTGGAGGAGCTGCTCGAGACCCTGACGATGCTGGCCTCGGAGAGCGTCATCGATGAGGTCCCCGAGGATCTCGGGCCGTTCGGGCTCGGCGTCGATGCGAAGTCGCTGCGCCTTCACCGCGGCGAGGCGCTCGCGGGCGAGCTTCTTCTCGGCGGCCCGGCCCCCATCGGAGCCGCGCGCTACGTCGCCCTGGCCGAGCCGCCGGAGCGGATCTTCACGGCGTCCTCCTCCCAGGTCGCCTCCCTTCTCCCGCGGCTCATCGATCTGCGCGACAAGCGCATCGTGCAATTCGAGCTGGAGCAGATTCACGGGCTGCGGGTTCTGGAGCACGGCAGCGCCGTGGCCGCGCTGGAGCGCACGGAAGCCGGGGAGTGGAAGCTCGTTGAGCCCATCGAGGATCGGGGCGATACGGAGCGGATCGAACGGCTGCTCAAGGATCTGGTGCTCGGGCGTGCGATGGGCTTCGTCGATGACCCCGGGGAGCTCTCCAGCTACGGCCTGGATCCGCCCGAGATCACGCTCGAGCTGGAGACCGAGGGCGGACCTCATGCGATCGCCCTGGGCCGTGTCCAGGACAAGGGGTACATCCGGGTCGATGGGAAGGCCCCCATCTTCGAGGTCTCGGACCGAATCGTGATGAACGCTCCTCGCCGGGTCTTCGCCTTTCGCTACAAGCGCGTGCTCGAGCTGGATGCCGATGCCGTGGCACGCCTGGAGATCCGCTTTCCGCGCGACGAGGCCTCGTACGTTCTCGTGCGAGAGGAGCGGCGCTGGAAGGCCCGCGACCCGGAGCTGCGGCTCAAGCCGCTCAGCGTCGAGGACCTGCTCTGGGCGCTCGACGACCTGGACGCGACCGGTGTGATCGACGAGAGCCGGGACGATCTCGGGCTCGATCCCCCGCGCGTGCGGGTGCGCGCGCTCGACGGCGACGGCACCGAGCTCGGTTGGCTCGAGCTCGGGGATCCCCTCGGGGCCGATGCGCTTCCGGCGCGCTCCTCCACGAGCGAGCGGATCTGGAAGGTTTCGAATGAGCTCGGCAAGGACGTTCCGCTCGGCCTCGAGGCCTTCGAGCAGAACTTCGTGGAGCCGCCCGAAGGCTCGCCGGTGGAGTCGGAGCCCGCGGCGTCCGCGACCGACGAGCCTCAGGGGCCGCCCGCCGAGCCCGCCGATGCCGAGCCGTCGGAGGAGGGCGCCTGAGGCCACGCCAGCGGGGCCGGCTCGAGTCCGCTCGCCCCCCCGGAGACCTCTGCGGGGTAGTCTGGGGGTTCGCTTCTGATCTTGAAGAGGAGGTCTTCGCGTGGCGAACGTCCCGATCACGGGCTGCAGTTCGGGAATCGGTCTGGAGACGGCGTTGGAGTTCGCCCGACGCGGCGACCGGGTCTACGCGACCCTGAGAGATCCCGCACGCCGGGAGGAACTCTGGCGCCGCTGTGCCGACGAGGGGCTACAGGTGGAGACGCTCCATCTCGACGTTCTGGACGTCGGCTCCATTCGCGCGGCGCTTGACTGGTGGGACTGACCCCGGCGGGTGAGATCACGGTCCTCGACGCCTGCGATGGGACTCCATGCAACGGGCGGTGGCCGGGATGGAGCCACGCTGCGGGGCCGTCGACGTTCTGGTGAACGACGCCGGCTGCGGCCCGGAAGGCCCACCGGAAGAGATCCCCATGGAGGGGGGGCGGCCTCGGCTTTTCTTCTGCTCGCGGGGCCCGCAGAATGCGGGCGGGATGCGACCGGACCTCGATCTCTCCAAGCCCCTAGGCTGCGATGCGCTGGTCGTGGGCGCGGGTCTGGGTGGCCTGATCAGCGCGGCCATCCTCGCCCGTCGGGGATGGCGCGTCATCGTGGTCGACCGAGCCCGCCGGATCGGTGGCCGCGGCGGGGCCACGCCGCGAGGGGGCTATTGGCTCGACGGCGGTCAGCGGGACGGGGACGACGTCGGCGACCTCCAGGTCGGATGGCGCTACGGGCAGCTCGCCGCGCAGGAGGCCGCCGTGGAGGTCCCGCTCCGCGTCGTCGAGCCGACGCTGCGCGTGCACCTGCTACCCGGCGGATCGGGCGGCGGCCCGACCCGCGTGTTCACCGGGCGCTGGGGTGCGCGGGGCTTCGTACGCATGGCCACGACGGTCTTCGGTTGCCCGGAGGCCGAGCTGCCCGAGCTCTCGCGCCTGATCGCACGGCTCGCGGACGCCGACGAGGCCACGCGCCGAAAGGCGATCCCACAGCGGATCGGGGAGTGGCTGGAGGAATCGGCCGTATCGCACCCCGTCCTTCGCGCGCTCCTCACGATGCTGAGCACGATCTACTGCGAGCACCCCGAGCGGGCGTCGCTCGGAAGGTTGATGAGCTTCTTCGCGCCGCGCCCCGACCTGCCCTCGCTCCAGGCCGCCTACGCCGACCATCCCGAGGTGGGCGGGATGCAGGGCCTCTGCGAGCCGTTTGCTCGCGCCCTCGAGGCCCGAGGCGGCCGATCCTGCTCGGTCTGGCCCCGGCCGAGCTGCTCCTCGACGAGGCGGGACGAACGCTGGGGCTGGACGGAGGCGCGCGCCCGCATCGAGCGGATCGTCGCCTACCTGGGTGAGTTCTATCGCGACCTCGACGCGTGTGTGGAGTGGTCCGCGTGGCAGCGCGTGCAGCGCCCGGCCTGTCTCGCCTGGCACTGATCCCCGGTGGAGCGGCACGGGCCGCGCGTTCCGGGCTGCCGCGGCGTCGTGCTCGCCGGGACGACGATCGAGAGCGACGCGGGTCCGGTGGACATCTCTGCACACGCCGCGCTGCAGGCCACGCGTGTCCTGCTGGACAAGGTATCGGCATGAGCCGGCGGGGCCTGCTCGATGCCGACGCGCACGTGCTCGAGCCGCGCGAGATGTGGGCCCGATACATCGATCCGCCCTGGAAGGAGCAGGCTCCGCGCATCGTGCGGACCGACGAGCGGACCGAGCTGCTCACCGTGGCCGGAAAAGCTCTCTCGCCGTACAGCGTGAGCCCGCTCGGTGCGGTCGGGCTCCAGGACGTGACCGACTACGACGGGAACCGCGCCGGCGGCTTCGATCCGCGCGCACGCCTGGCCGACATGGATGCGGAGGGCATCGAACGCGTCGTGCTCTACCCCACGCTCGGACTCTTCATGGGGGGTGTGGAGGATGCCGCGCTCGCGGCCGCGATCGCGCGCGCCTACAACGACTGGCTCACCGACTACTGCAGTGCGGCACCGGAGCGCCTCTTTGCCGCGGCCATGGTGCCGCTCCAGGACGTCGAGCTGGCTGCGCAGGAGATCGGCCGGGTGGGTGCCCGCGACTGCTTCCGCGCGGTCTTCGTGCGTCCGAACCCCTACGCGGGTCGCCCTCTCCACACGCGCCGCTACGATCCCGTCTGGTCGGCTTGCGCGGAACACGATCTGGTGGTCGGCGTGCACGAGGGTGCGGTGGGCAATATGCCGACGGCCGGTGTCGATCGCTTCGACAATCTCTACTTTCGCCACATCGTCGCGCACACCTTCGAGATGCAGGTCGCCGTGCTCTCCCTGATCGGCGGTGGGGTCCTGGAGCGCTATCCGCAGCTTCGCTTCGCATTCCTGGAGGCGGGTGGGGGCTGGATCGCCGCCTGGCTGGACCGCATGGACGACCATCATCGTGGGATCTTCGGACGCTTCGTCCCCTGGCTGCGGCTTCCACCCTCGGAGTACTTTCAACGTCAGTGCTGGATCTCGTTTGAGCCCGACGAGCGGACCCTGCCGTCGGTGGCCGGCCTGATCGGCGTGGACCGAATCGTCTGGGGCTCCGACTACCCGCACGTGGACGCCTGCTTTCCCGGCTTCGTCGCGGCCCTTGATCGGGCGCTCGTCGACCTCGACCCGTCCGCACGCGAGCAGATCCGCTCCCGGAACGCGGCCTCGCTGTATCGGCTGAGCTAGGCTCTGAATGCGACGCGGCTCAGCCGCTCGGAGACGCGGCCGCCTCGGAGGAGGCAGCCAGGACGCGCAGCAGATCCGGATGCAGACGCCCGTTCGAGGCGACACAGCGGTCGCCGGCGCGGGGCACCGGCCCGCCATCGAGGTCGCTGCTCGTGCCGCCGGCTTCCTCGACGAGCAGCAGGCCCGCCGCCACGTCCCAGGGGTGCAGGTGGAGCTCCCAGAAGCCGTCGAAGCGGCCGCAGGCGACGTAGGCGAGGTCGAGCGCCGCGGCGCCGGCCCGCCGTACACCCTGGGCACACTTCACGAACGCCGAGAAGTGGTTCAGGTTGTCGTCGCGGCTGCGGTGGACGTCGTACCCGAAGCCGGTCGCCAGCAGCGCCGCGTCGAGACGGTCGATGCGTGAGACCTGGATCGGCTGGCCGTTCAAATGCGCCCCCGCCCCGCGCCGGGCCGTGAAGAGCTCGTTCTTGAGCGGGTCGAAGATCACCCCCAGCTCACGAATGCCGCGCCGCTCCACGCCGATCGAGACGGCAAAGTGCGGAAACCCGTGCGCGTAGTTCGTCGTCCCGTCGAGAGGATCGATGATCCAGAGCCACTCGCTGCGCCCTGCGTGATCGCCGGTCTCCTCGGCCAGGATCGCATCCCCCGGGCGTGCCCTCGCGATGCGCTCGAGCGCGATCTCCTCCGAGGCCCGGTCCACGTCCGTGACCAGGTCGATCGTGCTGCTCTTGGTGTCGATCGCACGGGGCTCGGTGAATCGTTCGCGTTGCAGCGCCCCCACCTCGTGCGCGATGGAGATCGCAAGATCCAGAATCTCCTTCATGCACGCTCCCGAAGTCCGAAGATGTGATGCGTGCGCTCCCAGGTCCGTTCCGCGATCTCCTCCGGGGCCCGACCGCAGAGCTCGGCCAGGCAGGCGGCCACGTGAGGCACGAAGGCCGGCTCGTTGCGACGGCCCCGACGGGGAACCGGAGCCAGAAGCGGGCTGTCGGTCTCGATCAGCAGGCGCTCGAGCGGCAACGCGCGGGCCACGTCGCGCAGCTCGTCCGCCTTCTTGAAGGTCAGGATCCCCGAGAAGCTGATGTCGAACCCACGGGCCAGGCAGTCCTGCGCGAAGCGCTGATCCCCGGTGAAGCAGTGGATGACGCCGCCGACCCGGTCGGCGCTCTCGTCGTCGAAGATCTCGAGCAGCTCGTCGAAGGCGTCGCGGGAGCTGGGGCTCGCTCGCACGTGGATCACCAGCGGGAGCTTCTGTTCGAGCGCGATGCGGATCTGGGCGCGGAGCGCGGCACGTTGCCGCTCCCGTGCGGAGTGCTCGTAGTAGTAGTCGAGGCCGCACTCACCGACCGCCACCACACGGGGATGCGCCAGCCAGCCGTCCAGCGCCGTGGCGGCCCGTTCCCCCCACTCGGAGGCGTCGTGCGGGTGGAGGCCGACCGTCGCCCACACGTCGCGGTGCCGCTCCGCGATCGCCAGGGCCCCGGCGTTGGCCGGGAGCCCGTAGCCGGCGCCGACGGCGATGATCCCCCGGACGTCCGCTTCCCGCGCGCGCTCGAGAAGCTCGTCCGCTTCGCGCAGCAGCTCGGGCGAGCCGAGGTGGGTGTGGCTGTCGAAGAAGCTCACGCGGTCTCGATGCGCGGGAACAGCGCCTCCCCTCTGTGGGTCCGCGTGCCGGGAGGCAGCCGTCTCCAGCGAAGCCGCTCCGGCAGGGTCCCCGCGATCTCCTGGGCGCCGAGCTGCGCGGTCATGCGCTCGCTCGTCTCCGGCAGGAAGGGGTCGAGCAGCGTGGCGATCACGCGCAGAGACTCGAGGCACTCGTAGATCACCGTGGCGAGCTCGTCCCGAGCGTCGGGGTCCTTGGCCAGTTTCCACGGCGCGCGGGCGTCGAGGTAGCGATTCGTCGACGAGACGAGCTCCCAGAGTGCGGCCAGGGCACGCTGGGTGGAGAACGCCTTGATCTGCGCATCGATCTCCCGGGCCACGCGTTCCGCCACGGGGGCCAGCGTGCTGGAACCCGTGGGTGTGGGCACGACGGCCTCGAAGTAACGCTCGACCATGCTCAGGCTGCGCTGGAGAAGGTTTCCGAGATCGTTGGCCAGGTCGGCGTTGATGCGCTGGACGACTGCCTCCTCGGAGAACTCACCGTCGAGCCCGAAGGACATCTCGCGCAGCAGGTAGTAGCGAAACGCGTCGAAGCCGTACTTCTGCTTCATGATCAAGGGGTCCACGAGATTGCCGAGGCTCTTCGAGATCTTCTGCCGGTCCATGCTCCAGTAGCCGTGCACGCGCAGACCGCGATAGAGCGGAAGACCCGCCGCGTGCAGCATGGTGGGCCAGAACACCGCGTGAGGCTTGAGAATGTCCTTCGCAATCAGGTGGTGCACGCCGCCCCAGAGTCGCTTCCAGTCGGGTCCGTCGGGGTATCCGATGCCGGTCAGGTAGTTGAGCAGCGCATCGGTCCAGACGTACAGGACGTAATTCTCGTCGAAGGGCAGGGGGATGCCCCAGGCCAGCCGCTCACGCGGTCGAGAGATGCAGAGATCCTCCAGGCCGCCGCCCCGCACCATCGAGAGCACCTCCTTGCGATAGCGCTCGGGCGCCACGAGATCGGGACGGCACTCGAGCTCCGAGACCCACCAGTCGAGGTGCCGCGACATCCGGAAGAAGTAGTTGGCCTCGCTCCGCTCCTCGGGCTCGCGCAGATGCTGGGGGCAACGGCCGTCGACGAGCTCCCGCTCGGTGAGGAAGCTCTCGCAGCCGACGCAGTAGCGGCCGGTGTAGTCGCGGAACTCGATCTCGCCCGCGTCGTAGAGCTGCTGCCAGAAGTGCTGCACGCCGCGTCGGTGATCGGCGTCCGTCGTGCGAATGAAGCGATCGGGCGTCAGGCCCAGCTCGGCCCAGGTGGCCCGGAAGCGCGCCGAGATTCGCTCGACGAAGCTGGCCGGATCGATGCCCTCGTGCGCGGCCGCCTCGGCGATCTTCTCGCCGTGCTCGTCCGTGCCCGTGAGGAAGAACGTCTCCTCGCCCAGGGCCCGGTGGTAGCGCGCGAGCGTATCGGCGTAGGTCGTCGTGTAAGTGCTGCCGATGTGCGGTGCCGCATTCGGGTAGTAGATGGGGGTCGTGATGTAGAACGGCTTCGTCATGCGGCCCGGAGTGTAGCCGGACGTGGGCGCTATGCCGCGCCCGGCAAGAGGTCCAGCAGCAGTCCCTCGATCAGGAGCTGGGCGTTCAGGTTGCGGCGATCCAGCTCGGCCCGCGCGCGCTCGGCGGCCTCGGCCCGATCGAGCCAGCGTGAGAGAGTCGCTGGCGCGTGCTCGTGAAGCGCCCGCTCCGCCTCGCGACGGGCCAGAGCCGCGTAGACCCCCAGCAGAAGGCCGACCTGATCGCGCGCGCCGCTGCCTCGGAAGCGCTCGGCCAGATCGAGCGCCGTCGAGGCGGGGGCCTGGGGCAGGGCCTCCAGCGCCGCCAGGAGCTCCCGGGCGGCCGGGAGGTTCGCCTCGGCCCAGGTCTCCGCGGCCTCCCGGCTGCCACCGCCGAGCGCCGCAGCCAGCCAGGCGTCCTGGGGGGCGAGGCCGCGCTCGATCAGCGCGCGACGGATCTCCTCCTCCGGCGTGGGCGCGAGGCGCAGGCGGGTCACCCGCGAGAGCACCGTCGTCGGAAGCCTCCCGGAGCCCTCGGCCACGAGGATCAACGTGGTTCGGGGAGGGGGCTCCTCGAGCGTCTTCAGGAACGCGTTGGCGGCCTCGATGCGGAGCGTCTCCGCGGAGAGGATCAGGCCAACCCGTCGGCCGCCCTCGTTCGCGACCAGCCCCAGCGAGCGCTGGAGCGCGCGAACCTGTTCCACCTTGATTTGTGCGCCATCCGGCTGCACGACGTGCAGATCGGGATGCTGAGCTGGACGGCTGGTGGTCTTCTGACAGTCGCGGCAGCGCCCGCAAGGGTCCGGCCCCGCCCGGCGGCAGAGCAGGAGCTGGGCCAGCCAGAGCGCGAGCTCGTCCGCACCGGAGCCTGCGGGCCCCGTGATCAGGTAGGCCCCGTGAACGCGGCCCTCATGGCGCGCTTGCCGCAGCTCCTCGCGCAGCCGCTCCCCCACCTCCACGCTCCGCCCTCCGGTCTCCTGGATGGGGGCAGGGTACAACGGGAGCTAAAGCGCTGGCCATTGGCGCCGATACGCAGGCGGGCGGCAGATCACCTGCGAACCCGCTGCCCGAAGAGGGGAAACTGCGGTATGGGATTCAACGAGTTCCGCAAGGGCCGTGAGGGGGCGCCCGCACCGGCGCCGACCTCGGGGGGCGTGGGAGCGCTCACGGCCTTCATCGATCAGGGATCCGAGTTCTCCGGGAAGCTCTCCTTCCGGGACACCGTCCGCATCGACGGTCGCTTCCAGGGGGAGATTGCCAGCGACAACACGCTCATCGTCGGTGAGACGGGCCTGGTCGAGGCCGACATCGACTCGGAGATCGTGATCGTCTCCGGTGAGGTGCGCGGAGACATTCGTGCGCGGCGCCAGGTCACGTTGCACAAGACGGCGCGCGTCTCCGGAAATCTCGAGACCACGAGCCTCGTCGTCGAGGAGGGAGCCGAGCTGAACGGAGGCGTCTCGATGCAGACCGGGGCCAAGAGCGCCCAGCGAGGCGAGAAGGTCGTCAAGCTTCGCGACTCGGGCGCCGGAGGCTGAGTGCGGCGCGCGCGGGGGTTTGCCTGACCCGGAGGGCTTCTCTAGGGTAGGGTCCATGCGAGTGCGGGTGCTGCTCTTCGCGGGGCTGCGGGAAGCCGTCGGCGGCAAGGAGCTTCTCTTCGACGTCCCCGACGGAACGCGCCTCGGCGAGCTCATGGTGCGCGTGGAAGCGGAGCAGCCCGCGGTGGCGCGTTATCAAGGTCGGCTGATGGTCTCGCGCAACACCGTGCGAGGCGACCCGCAGGCGTTGCTCGAGGACGGCGACGAGATTGCCCTGCTGCCTCCGATGAGCGGCGGTGCGGCCGCGGTCCGGGTCCGTGCGGAGCCCCTCTCCCTCAATGCGTTGCTCCACGAGGTCCAGGCCGCGGAGTGTGGGGGCGTCGTCACGTTCACCGGTGTCGTACGCAGCCGCTCACGTGGCCAGGACATCGATCATCTCGAGTACGAGGCGTACGAGCCGATGGCCGAGCGCGAGCTCGAGTCGATCGTGGAGCAGGTGCGCGGGCGCTGGCCGGAGGTCCGAATCGCTCTGGCCCATCGCGTCGGACGGCTGGCAATCGGAGACGCGGCCGTGATGATCGCCGTGGCCGCGCCGCATCGGGTGGAGGCCTTCGAGGCCTGTCGCTTCGCGATCGACACGCTCAAGCGCAGCGTGCCGATCTGGAAGAAGGAGTTCTCCGAGGACGGCGCCTGCTGGATCGAGGAGAACCCGTGAGCGCTCCCCGGGGCGTTCCCGATGAGCACCGCGACGGGGCTCCCCGCTCCTTGGCTGTGTTCGTGCTGACCGTGAGCGACACGCGGGCGCTCGACTCCGATCGATCCGGCAAGCAGATCACGGAGGCGCTCGAGGCGAACGGGCACCGCGTCCAGGTGCGGGAGCTCGTGCGGGACGAGCCGGATGCGATCGCGCGCGCCGCGCTCCAGGCGCTGTTGCGACCCGACATCGACGTTCTGATCGCGACGGGCGGGACCGGCGTGGCGCCCCGCGACGTGACCCCGGACGCGATCGAGCCCCTCCTCGACCGCACCCTGCCGGGCTTCGGCGAGCTCTTCCGTGCGCTCTCGTTCGAGGAGATCGGTCCCGCCGCGATGCTCTCGAGGGCGCTGGCGGGGGTGTCGCGCGGAACGGCCGTCTTCGTGCTTCCCGGCTCCTCAGGGGCCGTCCGCCTGGCTCTGGAGCGGCTCCTGCTGCCGGAGCTGCCGCACCTGATCCGCTTGCTGCGAGGCGCCTGAGCCTTCCACACGCCGCGCTGCGCGTCCGGTAAAGCTGGGCGGGCGCCCAGACCGAGAAGCCCCCTGCGATGTGCGGGCGGACCCTCGGCGCCATCTGGATCGGCTTTGGAGTGCTCTTCCTGGTCCTGCTGCTTCCCGATCGGGTGGTGGTCTGGATGGATGGGCGGGGGCACACCTACCTCAGCGACGAGGACCGCCCGCCGGCCCCGGACGCCCGTCGCCTGCTGCCCGAGGAGATCGAGCTGAGTTGGGGCGGTCGCGTGACGGGCCCGCCGCTGGAGAGCCCCCGTCAGAGCTTTCAGGCGCGGGACCGCTACGACCGCGAGCTCCTCGCGGCGCGCGAGGACATCGTGAGCGGTGAGCTCGATCGGGGCCTGGCCAGCCTGCGCCGCCTGCATCGGGAGCATCCGGGGCGTCCCGAAGCGGCGGTCCTGCTGGCCCAGGTGGAGCGCCGAAGGGGCCGCCTGCGGCCGGCGCGTGAGGCCCTCGATGCCGCGCTCAGCGTCGCGGCCGAGATGCCCGAGGTCTGGCGTCGGGCTGCGGTGCAGCTCAGCCGCGAGATCGATGAGGAGATCGCCTTTGCGCAGGCGCAGGGCCGGCACGGCGAGACGCGCGTCGTGGACGCCGATCATTTTCGGATCGTCTACGACGATCACGACTTCGCGGGACGGCGTTACGGAGAGCGCGTCCTGGAGCTGCTCGAGCACGCCCGTCGGCGGGCCGAGCTCTCCGTCGGCCGGACGCTCCAGCGTCCGCTGGAGATCCGACTCTACACCCGCGCGCGTTACCTGGAACGCTACCGCCATCGCTTCGGGTTCGCGACGGTCGGCTTCTACGACGGAGCCATCCACGTCGTTGCCGCACGGCATCCTCGCCGCGAGCTGCTCGCCCTGGTCGTTCACGAGTACCTGCACGCGATCTTTGAGGAGGCGCTCGGGGGTCACCGACCGTTCTTCCTGAACGAGGGGATCGCGGATCGGGAGGAGGAGCGGGCGCGCGGCCGACGCCTGCTCTCGCGGGGCGAGTGGCGGCGGCTGCTCGACGCGCTGCGCGAGGATCGCTGGGTCTCCCTGGCCTCGCTGATCGATGGCTTCGCGGGCGTACGGGGGCGCCGGGCTCTGCTCGCCTACCTGGAGTCCCGCGCCGCGGTCGAGCTGATCGAGGACAGCAAGCCCGGGGCCATCGCGGAGTGGCTGGACCGTTGCGCCGCCGGCTCGCCCTGGGAGCTGGCGCTGCAGTCGGTCACCGGCTGGGACACGACGGCTCTCGAGCAGGCGCTCCAGGAGGCCGTGAGCAGCCGATTTCCCCGCGATCCGCTCGCCGAGGCCCATATGCGGTAGCATGGAGGCCGGGAGGGGCGATGAGCGCCGCGCTGGAGATCGCCGGACTCTGGGCCGCGTTCGCAGTCACACACATCGGGCTCTCGAGCCTCCGTCTACGACCCCTCGTGGTGGCGAGGCTCGGCGAGCGAGGCCATCAGGCGGTCTACTCGCTGCTCGCCCTCTCGATCTTCATCCCCCTCGTAGGCCTCTACTTCGGGAACAAGCACGCGGGGCCGTGGCTCTGGCAGCTTCCACGGGGTCGTCTGCTCGAGGGCATCCTGTACGTCGGCATGGCCTTCGCCTTCGTGATGGTCACGGCCGCCCTCGGGCGACCCAGCCCGGCGGTGCTCCCAACCGGCCCCGGCCAAGCCCGTGGAATCTACCGCATCACGCGCCACCCACTGATCATGGGCTTTGCACTCTTCGGCGCCCTGCATCTGCTGCCCAATGGGGCGGCGTCCGACGTGGCGTTCTTCGGTGGCTTTGTCGTGTTCGCGCTGCTCGGCTGCGGGCACCAGGACCGACGCAAGCTGGCCCTGGGGAACCCCGTCTTTCGCGAGTTCCATGCCGCCACGCCGTTCCTGCCGTTCGCCGGGCGCCAGACGTTGCGTGGGCTGCGGGAGCTCTCCCCCCTCATCGTCGCCATCGGGGTCGGACTCACCGTGCTCGTGCGGAGCTTCCACGCCCGCTGGTTCGGGGGCTGAGCCGCCGTGCTCAGACGTCGGGTGCGTAGTAATCGAAGTCGACCAGATTCTCCTTGAAGTACTCGCGCAACCGATCGACGATCTTCTTCTCGATCTGACGCACGCGCTCCCGGGTAAGCCCGAACTCCTCGCCCAGCTCGCGCAGCGTGCGGGGCTCGTCCGCCAGCACGCGCTCCCGCAGGATCTTCTGCTCGCGCTCGTCGAGGCTCTCGCTGAAGCGCTCCACGTGTCTCCGGAAGTTCTCGCGCATGGCCCGATCGCCGACCAGCGTCTCGGAGGAGCTCTGGGACGACGCGATGAAGTCCCCGAAGCTTGCCGAGCCCGGCTCATCCGTGGCCGGCATGTCGAGCGAGAGGTCGGATTGGGCGAGCCGACGCTCCATGTCCTCGACCTCGCGCTCGTTCACGTCCAGAGATTCCGCGAGCAGCTTCGGCTCCGGCGCGAAGCCGGCGCGCTCGAGCTCACGCCGGGCGCGATTCATCTGGAAGAAGAGCTTGCGCTCCGCGCGGCTGCCACCGACGCGAACCATGCGGATGTTGTCGATCAGGTACTTGAGGATGTAGGCACGGATCCAGTAGGCCGCGTAGGAGGAGAGCTTGACCCCCCGGTGCGGATCGAAACGCCGCACGGCCTGAAGCAGGCCCACGTTCCCCTCCTGGATCAGATCGAGCAGGCTTGTCCAGACCCGCTGATACTCCCGTGCGATCTTGACCACCAGCCGCAGGTTCGAGAGAACGAGCTTCTGTGCGGCCTCGGGGTCCCCCTTCTCGTGCACGCGGACGGCGAGCTCGCGCTCCTCTTCGCGCGTCAGGAGGGGGTACTGGCCGATCTCGGAAAAGTAGGTCGCGAGCTCGTCCCGGGGGACGAGAGCGTCGTCGGGGGGCCTCTTCACGGGCTCAATATAGCGCCTCCCCCGGGCGCCCGAGGGACGGCCCTACTGCTTGTGGAGTGAGCGGATGAACGCGACCAGGGCCCAGCGATCCTGTTCGGAGATCACCGCACCCCAGGGCGCCATCAGCGGAGAGCCGCCCTTGGCGGCCGCGCCGTTGCTGATGACATCGAAGAGGTCCTGGTCCGTGCCGCCGTACTTGAAGTCGGCCTTGGTGAAGTCGCGTGGGGGCGGGTTCAGGCCCTTGCCCACCGGCCCCTGACCGTCGCCTTTCGGCCCGTGGCACGTTGCGCAGTAGGTGTCGTAGACCTGCTTCCCCTTGGCCGGATCGGCTTCCTTGGCACCTTCGGAGAGGGCGGGCAGGGTGGGAACGAGAGCGACCAGGCCGGTGAGTACAAGGATGGCGGAGCGGCAGATGCCAGGTACAGCCTTCACGAGACGCATGCGGATCCTCCCTTCAGCCTCGACCTCGCTCGAGGGCGCCGCGAGGGTAAATTCCGGCGCCGTGCGTGTCAAAGGCCTAGCCGGTGGCGCGACGTGCGTCAGCCCCAGGACCGCAGAAGCTCCAGCAGCAGCCGCACGCCGAACCCCGTTGCGCCTTTGACGCAGTACGGGCGTGATCGATTCGTCCAGGCCGTCCCCGCGATGTCCAGGTGCGCCCAGGGCGTCTCACCCACGAAGTGGGAGAGGAATGCGGCCGCAGTGCTCGGTCCCGCCTCCCGGCCCGCCGTGTTCTTGATGTCCCCCACGTCTCCTTTGATCTGCTTCTTGTGCTCATCCCAGAGGGGAAGCGGCCACGCCCGCTCATGGCTGCGCTCCCCGGCCTCGCGGATGCGGCGGATGAGCCGATCATCGTTCCCGAACAGGCCGCAGCAGGCGGATCCCAGCGCGATCACACAGGCGCCGGTGAGAGTGGCCAGATCGATGATTGCGGTCGGCTGAAAGCTCTGTGCGTGATGCAGGGCGTCGGCGAGCACGATGCGTCCCTCGGCATCGGTGTTCAGCACCTCGATCGTCTTGCCCGATGCGCTCCGGACGATGTCGCCGGGCAGATACGCACGTGGGCCGGGCTTGTTCTCCGCCGCCGGAACGATCCCGACCACGTGGAGCGGAAGCCCCAGCAGCGCGGCGCCTCGCAGCGCACCGAACACCGCCGCGGCGCCAGACATGTCGTGCTTCATCTCATGCATGTTGGCCGCCGGCTTCAGGGAGATGCCTCCCGAGTCGAAGGTGATTCCCTTGCCGACCAGGGCGATCGTCGTGCGACGCCGAGTGCGCGCGGGCGTAGTGCCGTGCTCCATCACGATCAGCCGGGGCGGGTTTGCACTGCCTGCACCCACCGCGAGCAGGCCCCCCATCTTTGCCTGCTCGAGCTCGCGTTCCGCGAGCACCCGGACCCGGAGCCCCAGCTCCCGGCCCAGCTTCCGTGCCCGGCCCGCGAGCCAGGCCGGCGTGTGCACGCTGCCTGGCTCGTTCGAGAGATCCCGCGCCAGGTTGGTGGACTCCGCCGCGACGACACCGAAGCGCAGACCGCGGCGCAGCGCGGCGGCGTGCTCTCCGTCGGCGCCGAGCAAGGCGAGCGAGGCCACCGCGCCGGGCGCGTCCTCCAGCTCACGGTAGGCGTCGAAGCGGTAGGCGCCGAGCAGCGCTCCCTCGGCCGCGGCGGCGGCCAGCTCCGCGGGAGCCAGCCGTCGGACCGCGGGTGCCAGCAGGGCGACGCTCTCGGCCCGGCGCCGCGCCGCGGCCCGGATGCCCTGGGCTGTGGCGCGCCTCAGAGCCTCGGAGTCGAGCTTCTCCTCCTGCCCGAGCCCCACCAGCAGCACACTCCGGGCTCCGATCCCGTCGGCCGGGAAGCCCACCAGCTCGTCCCGCTTGCCGCGGAACTCCCGGGACTCGAGGTAGCGGGCGATCCGTCCGCCCAGCGCGCGATCGAGCCGGCGTACGCTGCGGGGAAGCCGCGGCGGGCCGTTCTCATCCGATCGGCTCTGGGCGAGCGGAACGATCAGCGCGGCACAGTCCACCGCGCTCGGGTCCCTGCGGCTGATCTGAATCTGCATAGTCCCCCCTCGACGCTCCGGCGGGCCACGCCCGCGGAGCGCGGCTCCGTCGCGTGCGTCCGACCGGCCCGGCGCGCCGTGCTCTGCGGTCTGTTCCGTTGACGGCGATCGGGTAGACGATAAGCTTTTCCCGGCCGCGGGCACGTGGCCAGAGCCTGGTTGAGGCGCTTCTCCCCACCCCCCCTTCGGGGTAACGTGCATGTTCGACCTGATTCTCGGCGCCGGCCTGACCGTCAAGGCCGTGCTTCTGCTGCTCGTGTTGGCGTCGGTCGGCTCGTGGGCGATCATCCTGTTCAAGCTGCGTGAGCTCGGCCAGGCGGAGCATGACACGGAGCAGTTTCTCGACGTCTACCTCGAGCGGCCCATCGATGCCGTGTACGACGCCGCGCGACGCTTTCCGGCCAGCCCGCTCGCCACGCTCTTTCAGAGCGGGTTCAAGGATCTCGCCCAGCTCGAGCGTCTGAAGGGCAGCGCACGGGGGATCCCCATGGAGGAGGTCGAGGGCATCGTGAAGCGTCTGGGCTGGATCCAGACCGAGGAGGCGCACCGCCTCGAGCGCGGCCTGCCGTTTCTGGCGACGGTGGGGAGCGCGGCGCCCTTCGTGGGGCTGTTCGGGACCGTCGTGGGAATCATGAACGCCTTTGCGGACATCAGTGAGCGGGGCTCGGCCTCCCTGGTCGTCGTCGGAGGAGGAATCGCCGAGGCGCTCGTCGCCACCGCCGTCGGTCTCTTCGCCGCGATCCCCGCCGTGATCGCCTACAACTACAGCAACGCCCGTCTCGCGCGGCTCATCGAGCGGCTTGACGCGTTCCGCGCCGAGCTCGAGAGCCTGCTGCGAAGGCGGGCCGCGAGTGCCGCGTGACCGGCCGACGCGGAAGGCGCCGCGCCATCGCCGACATCAACGTCACGCCCTTCGTGGACGTGATGCTCGTGCTCCTGATCATCTTCATGGTGACCGCGCCGCTGATGCAGCACGGCATCGACATCGAGCTGCCCCGGACGCAGTCGGCGAGCCTTAAGCAGAGCGAGGAGGCCCTGGTCATCACCGTCAAGCGGGACGGCACGCTCTACGTGCAGCGTGCGGAGGTGCCGCTGAAGGACCTCGAGAAGAAGCTCGAGCAGATCTTCGTCTCACGGGGAAACCGGGAGGTCTTCCTGCGGGCGGATGAGAAGGTGGCGTATGGGACGGTGGCACGCGCACTCACTGCGCTGCGGAGGGCCGGCGCCACCCGGATCGGGATGGTGACCCGACCTGAGGCGTGACGGCACGAGCACTGGCCAGGCAGTCGCTGCTGGCGGACGAGCGCTATCGCCGCCGGCTGCTGTGGAGTGCCGTCGGCCACCTCCTGGTGGGGCTCGCCCTGCTGGTGAGCCCGGCCTTCTCCGTGCGGCCGGTCCCCCCGGGACCCGTCTACGTCGAGCTCCTGCCGGCTCAGGCTCCGCCCGCAGCCGCCGTGGCGCCCGCGCCTCCGCAGATCGTGGACGAGCCTGTGGTGATCCCCCCGGAGCCCAAGGAGAAGCCACCCCCCAAGCCCAAGCCCAAGCCCCAGCCGAAGCCCGAGCCCGAGCCCAAGCCTGCGACGCCGGCGAGCGAGACGGCCGAGGCACCCAAGCCCCCCGCGCGCAGCCTGGACCAGATCATGGCCGAGCTTCGTCAGCGACGGGCGCAGGATCTGGAGCCGCCGGCGGGGGCCGCGGTGGAGGGGCACGCCAGCGGGGTTCTGGCCGGAATCCTCAACCGGGAGCGCGCCGAGTACGACCGCAAGATTCTGGCCCTGCTGTACTCGAACTGGGCGGGCCTGAGCGCGCTGCCCCGGCGGGGGGAGCTCGTGGTTCGCTTCGAGGTCGAGGTCGGTCCGGGCGGCGACGTCCGGCGGATCCGGCTCCTGCAGTCCTCGGGCAACCGCTTTCTGGACGAGTCCGCAGAGCGGGCGATCCGCAGGAGCGATCCGTTTCCCCCACCCCCGCCGGGCTACACACGGCTGGCGATCCGCTTCGATCCCGCGGAGCGCTTCTGATGCTCCTCGTGACCTGGGTGCTGCTGCTGGTCGTGGCGGGCTCCGCGAGGGCCGACATCGTCGTTCCCGGCGGGGGCGGCCACGCCTACCAGATCGCGGTCCAGCGCTTTGCGGCGGCCGCCGACAGCGAGGCGCTGACGGAGAGCTTCGACGAGGAGCTGCGGGCGGCCCTGGAGTTCTCGAGCGTCTTCAAGCTGGTGCCACGCGAGGCGTTCCTGGGCCCTCAGCGGACGGGAGACTTTGCGAACCGCTCCATCGAGTGTGAGAACTGGCGGGGGATCGGCGCGGACGGGCTGCTGCAGGGTCAGCTCGAGCGAGTCCGGGGCCGGCTGCGGGCGCGCTTTCGTCTCTGGGACGTGCTGCGCTGCAAGCAGCTGGGCAAGGTGCACTACTTCGAGGACGCCCCGAAGGCGCTGTCCCTCGTGGCCCGCCGCATGGCCGATCAGATCGTCTACCTCTTCACCGGCCTGCGCGGCGTCTCGGCGACCCAGATCGCCTTCGTCTCGGACCGCTCCGGGAACAAGGAGATCTACGTGATGAACGCCGACGGGACGGCGCTGCAGCAGGTGACGCGAAACGGCTCCATCAACCTGTTCCCGTCGTGGTCTCACACCGGCCGAACGCTGCTCTACACATCGCTGCGCAGCGGGGGGTTCGATCTCTGGACCCTCTCCCGAGGGCGTCAGCCAGGCCGACGGGTCCTCAAGCTGCGCGCTGAGAAGTATCGGGGGGTCTGGGCCCCGCAGGACGGTCTTGTGGCGATCACGATGCATCGCCACAGCAACACCGACATCTATCTGATCCGCCATGACGGGCGAGAGCTGAAGCGGGTGACCACCTCCCGCTTCATCGACAGCTCTCCGACGTGGTCGCCGGACGGGAGCCAGCTGGCCTTCGTCTCGGATCGCAGTGGGAGCCCCCAGATCTACGTCAAGGATCTGCGGAGCGGTGAGGAGCGACGCCTCACCTTCCGGGGCCCCTACAACGCGAGCCCCGCCTGGTCGCCCCAGGGCGACTGGATCGCCTACATGGCCCGGACCTCCGGGGGCTTCGACCTCTACCTGATCGATCCCGAGAGCGGCTACTCGGTGCCCCTGGTCGTCCACCCTCGGAGCGACGAGGACCCGGCCTGGTCCCCGGACGGCCGGAAGATCGTGTTCTCGTCCTCCCGGCGCGGGCGCAAGGAGCTCTACCAGATCGATCTCGATGGGCGAAACCCGCGCCGCCTGCCCACCGGCTCCGGCAACGCCACCAACCCCGCCTGGTCTCCCTGGCTCGATTGAGTGGCGGACGAGGGAATTCGATTGCAGTATTGGCCCGATCTGGCTAGAAGAACGGTGGAATCGGTATTTCCTGGTGAGAGGAGGGCTGGGGGTGCTCAAGAGAACGGTGACCATCTGCGTGCTCGCCTTCGGGCTGGCATGCGCCGGAACGGCGTCGCGGCCCGAGGGAGAGACCGGGCCGGGCGGGGGCTTTGGGCCCGAAGGTGCGGGCACCGAGCCGGGCATGGAGACCCGGGGCGGCGGGAGCGGCGTCGAGCCTTCCGAGCTCGAGCTCCGGAGCATCTACTTCGACTTCGACGACGACAGTCTCAAGGAGGAGGCTCGGTCGGTGCTGCGCCGACACGCGAGGGTCCTGGCGGAGAGCTCTGACCTGCGGGTGGAGATCCAGGGCAACTGCGATGAGCGCGGGAGCGAGGAGTACAACCTCGCGCTCGGGATGCGGCGGGCCGAGGCAGCCAAGCGCTACCTGGTCGATCTGGGTATCCCTGGCTCGCGGCTGACCACGATCAGCTTCGGCGAGGAGAACCCGGTGGTGCGCGGACACAACGAGGCCGCGTGGGCCAAGAACCGGCGGGACGACTTCAAGGTTCGGTGAGCGTCCTCCAGCGTTCGCACTTCGCACTCGGGTGGGTCGCGACTCTGCTCGCGAGCTGCGTGACGACACCCCAGTTCTACGCGCTCGAGCGTGAGGTGGCGGCCCTCAAGGCGGAGCGGGCCGGTCCAGGCGGGGCCACGGACGATCGCGTCGCCGAGCTCGGGGCGCAGGTGGACGCGCTCCACGATGAGATGGCGCGGCTGCGGGGAGACATCGAGGAAGCGCGCTACCTTGCGGAGCAAGCCCTCAAGGAGGTGCGGAGCGCGGAGGAGGGAGCTGCACCCGGCCCGGTCACCTCGCCTCCGGCCGGGGCGACGCCCCTGCCCCTCGACCCCCAGAACGTGAGCAGCGAGGTGAAGGCCTACGAGGAGGCGTTCGCGACGTATCGCTCTGGGGAGTACGAGGCCGCCATTGACCGATTCCGGCACTTCCTCCAGACTTACCCGTCCTCCGAGCACTCCGACAACGCCTTGTTCTGGACCGGGGAGTGCTACTTCAAGCTCGGAGACTACGAGCGTGCGGTCCTGACCTTCGAAGACGTCGTCAAGCGGTTTCCGGAGGGGAATAAGGTTCCGGACGCGCTCTACCGACAAGGCATCGCGCTCTTGGAGATCGCAAAGCAGAGTCAGGATCGGGAGAGCTACCGGCAGGCGGCCCGCGACATCTTCGAGCGAATCGTGCGTGAGCACTCCAGCTCGGAGCGCGTCGCGGAGGCACAGAGGCAACTGGAGAAGCTATCACGGTGAAGAAGAGCGAGCAGAAGAAGTTCGAGAAGATCCTGCTCGAGAGCCGCCAGCAGCTCATCGAGAAGGCACGCCGTGCGATCGCGGGAGACATCCACCTCGATCCGGACGACTTCCCGGATGAGATCGACACAGCGTCGTCGGAGAGCGGCCTGGCGTTCATCGGCCGCCTGCGCGAGCGCGAGCGCGTGCTGATCCGCAAGATCGACGAGGCGCTTCAAAAGATCGAGGACGGAAGCTTCGGCACCTGCACCGCCTGCGGCGAGGACATCGGCACGAAGCGTCTGATGGCCCGGCCGGTGGCGGACCTCTGCATCGACTGCAAGAGCCAGCAGGAGCGGCTGGAGCACTAGCGCAGCTCGGGGAGCAGCGTGGCCCTGATTCTGGGGATCGAGTCGTCGTGTGACGACCTGGCGGCCGCCGTAGTCCGGGACGGCCGGGAGGTGCTCGCCTCCGTCGTGCACGGCCAGGACGCGGTGCACGCGCCCTACGGCGGTGTCGTGCCGGAGCTCGCGAGCCGCGACCACATCCGGCACGTCTGGCAGACCGTGGAGCACGCGCTCGAGCGGGCGGGCCTCACGCCCGAGGACGTCGACGGAATCGGCGTGACCTCGGGGCCCGGTCTGATCGGCTCGCTGCTCGTGGGCCTGTGCTTCGCCAAGGCGCTGGCGCATCGTACGGGGAAGCCGCTGCTCGGGGTCCACCACATCGAGGGCCACCTGGCCTCGGCGCGCCTCGGGGAGCGCCCGCTCGAGCTGCCCTACCTCGGCCTCGTCGTGTCGGGCGGACACACGGCGCTCTACCGGGTGCAGACCCTGGCGCGCATCGAGCTGCTCGGCCAGACCCGGGACGACGCCGCCGGGGAGGCCTTCGACAAGGTCGCCAAGCGCCTGGGCCTGGGCTACCCCGGGGGCCGCGAGATCGACCGCATCGCGCGTGGGGGCAACCCTCGTGCCTTCGCCTTTCCGCGCCCGATGCTCCGCGAGCCGGGTCTGGAGATGAGCTTCTCCGGTCTCAAGACTGCGGTGGCGCTCGAGGTCGCACGGCTCGAGCGCGAGGCCGATCCGCGCTCGCGCGAGTCGCTCAAGGAGGATCTCGCCGCCTCGTTTCAGGAGGCCGCGATCGACGTGCTCGTGACGAAGACGCGCCGGGCCCTCGAGGAGACGGGCCTTCGGCGTCTCGCCGTCGTCGGCGGGTTGGCCGCCAGCTCCAGGCTGCGCGAGCGCATGGCCGAGCTCTGCGACGAGCGGGGCGTCGAGCTCCATTTTCCTCCGCCGCAGCTCTGCACGGACAACGCCGCCATGATCGCGGCCGTTGCGGATCGCATGCTCGAGGAAGGTCGGGTGGCCGCCCCGGACCTGGAGGCCTTCTCGCGCGTTCCGTTGCCGCAGCCTGCCACGGCCGCGGACGCGACCCCGCCCGTGCAGGGGGGGGCTCCGGGCGGTTCGGGCTCGACGCTCGTGCGGGAGCGGCTCGCGGAGCACGGCCTGGTGCCCTCCCGCGCGCGCGGGCAGAACTTCCTGCGTTCGCCCGCGATGGCGGAGCGCATCGTGGAGTGCTGTGGTCTCACGCCCCAGGACGCCGTGATCGAGGTCGGACCGGGCCTCGGGGACCTCACACGCGCCATCGCACGGGTGGCGCGCCGGGTCCTGGCGATCGAGCTCGATCACGGGCTCGTCGGGCTGCTCCGTGGGAGCCCGCTCCCGGCCCACGTCGAGGTGCGGCCGGGGGACATCCTGCGCGTCGATCTCCCTGCTCTCGTCCGCGAGCTGGCCCCCCCGGTGGTCCTGCTCGGGAACCTTCCCTACCGGATCGCGGGTCGCCTGCTGGCCCGGCTCTGCCGCCCCGCCTGCCCGTTTCGTCGGCTCGGGCTCATGATTCAGGCGGAGGTGGCCGATCGAGTCCTGGCAAGACCGGGAACGCCGTGCTATGGCACGCTCTCCGTCTGGGCGCGGCTCTGGATGCGGGCGGAGCGGGTCCTGACCCTGGGGCCCGCCGAGTTCGTCCCCCGCCCGAAGGTGACTTCGGCGTGGGTGGTTCTGGAGCCGCGTGAAGGCCCGGAGATCCGGGATCTGGCCCTGTTGGAGCGCGTGGTTCGGGCCGCCTTTCAGCAGCGGCGAAAGACGCTGCGGGCGGCACTCAGGCGGAGCGTGCCGGGTGCCGAGCAGGGGCTCTTGACGGCCGGGGTCGATCCCGGCCGGCGCGGTGAGACCCTGACGGAGCAGGAGTTCGTGAGGCTGGCCAACGCCATCGACAGCGAGGAGCACGAATCGTGAGATCGGATGCCCACGGGCGTGAGGATCAGAGGCGCTACCTCCGGGTGCCGGTGCAGGTCGAGATGCTCACCGACGAGGAGTCGTACGGTCGAAACTACGCCATCAACCTCTCGGTGACGGGAATGTGCGTGCAGAGCGCCGAGCCCTTGGCGGTGGGCCAGCACCTCGGTCTGCGCTTCCGCCTGGGTCCCACGGAGCCCTGGATCGAGGCCGAGGCCGAGGTCATGTGGTGCACCTGTCAGGACGATCTTCCGCCCGGCATGACCTACTGCGAGATCGGGCTGCGCTTTCTGAAGCTGCCCGACGAGCACCTGGCGGGGCTCGAGGAGTTCGTCGATCGCGCCAGCCGCTACTGCGAGCGGGACGAGCCCGTGCTCGGCAAGCGGGTGGGCTGGAGCGGTTGACACCGGCGCGAGCCGCCCCTTAACCTGTCCCCGTCAGAGACCGTCTGCATCGTCTGCATCGGTATGGCGCCAGAAGCTTGGATCCGTCCGGACCGAGACCGAAGGCCGCTTCGATGTGGGGGCCGGCCTCCTGGGGCCCAACCCCTCGCGTTCTGGGAACGTGGAAGCGCCTCTCGCAACGGGTAGGGCGCTTCCGATCCGGACGCTGGAGGGGAGGCAAGCCGTGAAGGAGGCCCGAGTCACCGCGCCCTCGCTCACGCGCCGAAAGCGCGACGGCGAGAAGATCGTCATGCTCACCGCCTACGACTACCCGTTTGCGCGGATTCTGGACCGCGCGGGCGTGGACGTACTTCTGGTGGGCGACAGCCTCGCGACCGTTGTGCAGGGCCAGCCCACGACCCTGCCGGTCACGCTCGACGAGATGATCTATCACACGCGCATGGTGGCGCGTGCGGCCACGCGCAGCCTGGTCGTGGGCGATCTGCCCTTCGGGAGCTACCGGGACGCCTCCCACGCCCTGGAGAGCGCCTGCCGAATGGTTCAGGAGGGAGGCGCCCACGCGGTGAAGCTCGAGGGCGGAGAGCGCGTCGTCGAGCAGGTCGAGGCGATCACCCGTCTGGACGTGCCGGTGATGGGGCACATCGGCCTCACGCCGCAGTCCGTGCACCGGATGGGAGGCTATCGCGTGCAGGGACGTGGCGAGCGCGGCCGCTCGCAGCTCCGGCGCGACGCGCGAACGCTTCAGGAGGCGGGCGTCTTCGCGCTCGTGCTCGAGGGCATTCCCGCGCCGCTCGCGGCCGAGATCACCGCGGAGCTTCGCATCCCGACGCTCGGCATCGGGGCGGGCCGGGGCTGTGACGGTCAGGTCCTGGTGCTTCACGACCTGCTGGGCCTGGGCCTCGAGCCACCGCCGCGCTTCGCGCGCGAGTACGTGAACCTTGCCGAGATCGTGGAGCGTGCGGCGCAGATGTATGCCGAGGACGTGCGGCAGCAGAAGTTCCCGGCCGATCATGAGTCGTACTGAAATGCAGGTTCTCGAGCGGGTGGCTGCACTGCAGCACTGGTCGGACGAGATGCGTCGGACCGGTCGGCGCATCGCCCTGGTGCCCACCATGGGGGCCCTGCACGCGGGACATCTCTCGCTCGTGCAGATCGCCCGGACACGTGCCGACCGCGTAGTCGTCAGCCTGTTCGTGAACCCCGCGCAGTTCGGTCCGGACGAGGACTTCACGCGCTACCCGCGCACGCGGGAGCGGGATCTCGCCGCGCTGAGGGGTGCGGGGGTCGACGTGGCCTTCACACCGTCGGTGAGCGAGATCTACCCGGAGGGCGACGCGACGCGCGTCGAGGTGGAGCGCGTCACGGAGGGGATGTGCGGACGGGGGCGACCGGGTCACTTCCGCGGCGTGGCCACCGTGGTGGCGCGGCTCTTCAACGCCGCTCGACCCCACCTCGCAGTGTTCGGGGAGAAGGATTACCAGCAACTCGTGACGATCCGCCGCATGACGCGCGATCTTCTCTATGGCATCGAGATCGTCGCGGGTCCCACGGTGCGCGAGCCCGATGGCCTCGCCATGAGCTCCCGCAACGCCTACCTCTCGGCGGAGGGACGCCGCCAGGCGACCGTACTCCAGATCGCGCTGCGCGAGCTGCGTGAGCGGGTGCGGGCCGGAGAACGGGACACCCGGGTTCTGGTGGAGACCGCCCGCAAGCGCATCGAGAGCGAGCCGCTCGCGCGCGTGGAGTACGTCGAGATCCGGGACGCCGAGAACCTCGATTCCCTGCGGCGCGTCAACCGGCCCGCGGTGGCCGCGGTCGCCGTCCACATCGAAGGGACGCGCCTGATCGACAACATGCTTGTGGAGGAGCTGTGATGCTTCGAACAATCCTCAAGTCCAAGCTTCACCGGGCCACCGTTACCGAGGCCAACCTCGCTTACGAGGGCTCGATCGCGATCGATCGGGACCTGATGGACGCGGCGGACCTGCTGCCCCATGAGAAGGTGGACATCTACGACATCACCAACGGCGCGCGCTTGTCCACCTATGTGATCCCCGGGGAGCCCGGCTCCGGCACGATCGGAATCAACGGCGCGGCGGCGCACCTGGTCAAGCCTGGCGACCACGTCATCATCGCCAGCTACGTTCAGATGGAGGATCGCGAGGCGCGCGCTTACGTCCCGCGCATCTGCTTCGTCGACGCTCGAAACCGGCTCCGCTAGCCTCACCCCGAGCGCACCCGCTCGCGCCCGTTGGCGATCGGGCAGCGGTTCCCGGGGAGGTGTCACGTGTGGCGAGCGTTCTGGAACTGGGTCATGGCGACGCTGCGTCGCGACTTCGTTGCCGGGCTGCTGGTCTTCGTCCCGATCGGCTTCACCATCCTGGGCGTGCTCTGGATCATCCAGCAGCTCGACAACCTGGTCCTGCCCAAGATCTTCAACGCCTTCGGGATCGACGTTCGTCAGTTCCCGCTGCTGGGCGTGATCACCACGCTCGCGGCGATCCTACTGGCGGGAGCGATGACCCGCAGCTTCGTCGGCCGGGCGGCCCTCGGTCTCTGGGAGCGCGTCGTCGACCGGATCCCCGTGGCGCGCAGCCTGTATTCGATCGTCAAGCAGTTCATGCAGGCGGTGCTCAACGCCGGAGCGCGCGGCTCGAACTTTCGACGCGTCGTGCTGATCGAGTACCCGCGCAAGGGCATCTACACCTACGCCTTCGTCACGGGCCAGGTTCAGCCCGTTCAGCCGGCACTCCCACCGGGTCTGCTGCGCGTCTTCGTGCCGAGCACGCCGAACCCGACCACGGGCTACTTTCTGCTCGTGCCCGCCTCCGAGGCGATCGAGACGGGGCTGAGCATCGAGGATGCCTTCCGCCTGATCATCTCGGCTGGAATCGCCTCGCCCGGGGGCGAGGAGGCGGGGCCGCCGTCGCCCGGCCTCCGCAAGGCCGAGCCGCCGGCGGCCTCCTCCGGCGATGGATGAGTCGTCCCGGAAGAGCGTCTGCAGCAACCGGCGCGCCCGGCGTGAGTACCACATCGAGGACACCGTCGAGGCGGGTCTCGTCCTGCAGGGCTCGGAGGTGAAGAGCCTGCGCGCGGGGAGGGCGAACCTCAAGGACGCCTACGCGCGCGTGCGCGATCGCGAGATCTACCTGGTCAAGGCGCACATCGCCCCCTACGAGCAGGCAAACCGCGAGAATCACGAGCCCGAGCGCGACCGCAAGCTGCTGCTCCATCGGCGCGAGATCGACCGGCTCCGGGTCAAGGTTCGCGAGCGTGGCTACACGTTGGTGCCCTTGGAGCTCTACTTTCGGGCCGGACGTGCCAAGGTCACGCTCGCGCTCGCGCGAGGCAAGAAGCACTACGACAAGCGCGAGGCGGTGGCCAAGCGCGATGCCGACCGCCGGATGGCGCGCGTCCTGCGCCGCAGGCAGCGACGCGAATGAGGTGGCTGCGGAGGCGAGCCGGAGCCCTGATGTTCGCCACCCTGGCGGCCTGCGTGAGCACGCCGTCCGAGTACCAGCACAGCCGCTACGACTACTGGGCGTTTCGCGCGCGCGTGGGAGCGCTCGAGGAGCCCAACTACGTGCCGTGGCTGATGCACGTGGAGAAGCTGCCGGGGGGTCAACGGGCGCTGGTGGCCTGCCGTTGGCCAGATTCGGCCTTTCCGCTGCGCTACCACGTGCAGCCGCCAGCCATTTCGCCGAGCCTGCAGGACGAGTTCAACCCGCGCGATCCGGGTGAGTACGTCCGGGCCGTGCAGCGGGCCTTCCGGCGCTGGGAGGAGGTGCTCGAGCGGCCGGTACGCTTCGTCGCGGTGGACGATCCCGACGACGCCGTGCTGCATGTGCGCCTTCGCGCCGAGGAGAACCGTGAGGCCGGGGGCCATGTGCTCGGCCTGATCCACAGCGAGGCGGACCGTTGCCGTGTGCTCGGACCGGGCCGCGATGACGATCACGTGAGAATCGAGTTCGCCGTGCGCGAGGTGCTGCTCTTCATCACCGATGCGGTGGGCCTGCTGATGCCCGGCCAGGTCGAGACCATCGCGCTCCACGAGATCGGCCACGTGCTCGGGGCCTCCGGTCAGCACAGTCCGTTGCGGGGTGACGTGATGTACCGCATCGCCAACGATCGGCGCGTCGAGAAGCTCTCGGAGCACGACCGCAACAGCCTGCGCTCGCTCTACCGGGTGGAGCCGGGAGCGGTCTACGCGCGAACTGGCGAGCGGCACACACGGCCGAAGGGCGTCGTGCGGCGAACGCCGCCCCGGCTCGGCGCGCGCATCGAGGACGAGCGCTTCGGCTACGCCCTGCGATTTCCCGTCGGCTGGCAGACGATCCGCTCGCCCCGCGGCTGGGTGGCGGTCGACGGGTTGAGCTGGGACTACGACGCGTCGCTCCAGGTGATCGCGCTGCGCGGAAGCGTCGAGGGGTACATGGAGCGGCAGAGCGGACGTCGGCGCGCACCCGGCGTACTCGTGAGCAGCGAGCGCATGGAGCTCGACGGCCAGGCCATGGGACGTCTGGTCGCGCAGACCGAGGAGCGCACCGAGATCGTGACCGTCCTGGACTGGCGGCCGGGCTGGATGCTGGGCGTCGTGGCCGAGTGCCCGCGCTCGGACGCGGGCCTCTACGGTCCGTGGTTCTGGAGCGTGATCCTCTCGCTCGAGCACATCGAGCTGCGCGGGGGGCCGGAGAAGCCGCGGGCGCCCTGAGCCCTCAACCCGCGGCGGGCGCGAGCACGCGCAGGACGAGGCCGCAGAGGTAGGCGCCCTGCGGGTGCGCGAGCGCAACGGGATGGTCGGGGGCGGCGCCGAGGGTCTCGATCACCTGCAGGCGCGTGCCGGCATCCTGCGCCGCACCCTGTGCGATCTTTCGGAAGAGCTCCGGACCCACGTGGTGAGAGCAGCTGAAGGCGAGCAGGTAGGCTCCGGGCGCGGCCCGCCGCAGCGTGTGCAGCAGGAGGTCCTTGTAGGCGCGCGCGGCCCGCGGCACGTCGCGCTTGCGACGCGCGAGGGGCGGAGGGTCCAGAGCGATCAGGTCGAAGTGCCGCTCCTCCTTGCGCAGAAACTCCGAGACGTCCCCGAGCACGATCTCTGCGCGAGGTGCGTTCTGGGTGAGCAGCGCGTGTGCCGCAGGCGAGGACTCGACCGCAACCACATCGCGTGCGCCGCTGAGCTGCGCCGCCACGGTAAACCCCCCCGTGTAGGCGAAGAGGTCGAGGCAGCGCCGACCGGTGGCCAGCGAGGCATAGCGGTCCCGTGCGCCGCGCTGATCGAGGTAGAAGCCCGTCTTCTGGCCGTGCCGCAGGTCGATCCGGTAGCGTCGGCCGTGCTCGTGGATCTCGAGCGGCTCGGCGGGCACCTCCCCGAAGAGGGCACGATCCTCGGACTCTCCTCCGCGCAGCCAGGCTCCCGTCGCACCGGTGAGCTCTTCGAGCAGGGCGGCGACGCGGGGGAGCCGGCGCTCCATGCCGGGCGTGGTGGGCTTGACGGCCAGCCACTCGGCGTAGCGGTCCACGATCAGTCCCGGCAGAGCGTCGCCCTCGCTGTTGACGAGCCGCAGCGCGTCGCAGCCCCGCAGGGCCGGATGGTCCTGGCGCCAGTCCAGGGCGGCCTCCAGGCGATCGGGGAGCCAGGGCTCCTCGGCATCCCAGCGGTGCGGCCCGAAGGCGATCACACGCACGCGAATCTGCGAGTCTGGGTCGAAGTCTCCGATTCCGAGCTCCGCACCGCAGGCGTCGAGGATGCGGACGGGCTCTCCCCGTTGGGGATCGCCCTCGACGGTCGCGACGCTTCCCGAGAGGATCCAGGGGTGGCCCTGGTGAAGGGGCCGATCCCGCCCCTCCCGCAGCCGCACCGCGGTCCGGAGGCTAGCTGCCTCGGCCACTGAAGAAGTTGAAGAAGCTGCGGATCACCGCCGTGTCGTCGTGGCTGATCTTCTCGAGCTCGCCGGGGTCGAGCCAGACCCCCTTGCAGGTGGGACAGCGGTCGATCAGCAAGTCGCGGAAGGCCTCCTCCACCAACTTGGTCTCGCAGCCTCCGGGGCAGGTGCCCATGCGGGCCCGGCGGGCTGCCTCCGCCTCGGCCTGCTGGTGCCGCAGCGCCTCGAGCTCGCGCCGCTTGGCCTCCTCACGCGTGATGAACTCATCTTCAACCGAGCTCGGCTTCTTGAGCGACATGCCCCCTCCGGTTCCGCGCTTCGAAGGGATCTTAGCAAAGCCCACCGGCGGCCCCCCGGACCCCGCTTGACGCTGGCCGCGTACCGATTATGCTAAGAGAGCCGAGTGCTTACGGGACCTGGCCTGCGAAGCCGGGCGTGAGCCTCCGGTGAACGATGGGTGAACGATGGGTGAAAGGGGGCGATCGGTTTCGACGGATGGCAGACGGTGTCTGCTGCGTGCCGAGGTGTCGTGTCCTCGTAAATCCCGCGGCAAGGCAACTACAATTGCCGACACTGAACTCGCTCTCGCTGCTTAATTAGTCAGCGAGCGTGCCCCGGCCCGACGCCTGCTGAGGCCGGGGGGCGTCAAATCAGCAGGCTGGTCCAAGCCGGAGTCGGGACGGTGCGGACGAGACCCAACTCCGACTCGCGGTCGGCGTACCGTGCCTCGCCGGGACGCCGCCCGTCAAAGCCAAAAGCCAGGCTACGCACGTAGACGCAGGCTCAAGAAGCCATACGGACGCGGGTTCGATTCCCGCCGCCTCCACCATCGCAAAGAATTCGAACCGCCTTCCGGGCCGTCCTGGCCCGGGGTCGACTCCAGTAGAGCCAGCGCGTCGATCGAGGTTCGGGCCATGTAGTACGGCCGACCGATCTGGCCCCGCGTGGGATCGAGGCGGATCTGCCCCAGCAGGGACCGCAGCAGGAGCGCCGAGCGGTCCGTCCGCCGCTCCAGCACCTCCTGCATCCCGGCGAGCCGCTCCTCGATCCACTCGACCGGAGGCGCCTGGAACACCTTCTCCCGGCTGCGGCGCAGCCCTTCCAGCTCTTCGCGCAGCGCCTCGACCCGGCGCTCGGTCTCCACCAGGGCCTTGCCGAGCGCCTGGCTGCCGCGCCCTTCGCCGATGAAGTCGACGAAATTCGCGAGGCGCCGCTCCTCGGCGCCGAGCTCGGCCTCCTTGGTGCGGACCGTCTCGGGGATGTGCGCGTAGAGCTTCGCCACCTCGGCCTCGACGCGCTCGAGCAGGTACCGGATGTGCTCGGCCCGCCCGAGTTGCTCGCGCACCGCCTTCAGGATGATGGTCTCGACGAGCTTCCGCCGGACGAGCATCTTGTTGTCGCAGGCCCCCTTCGCCCCCCCGAGGCAGCCGTAGTAGCCGCCGGCCTTCCCGCTCACCTGGGCGATCGTCGCCCCGCACCGCCCACACACCATCGACCCGGAGAGCAGGTGCGTCGGGAAGTGCTTCTCTCGCCGGCCCTGCTCGCGCGAGAAGCCGCGCCGCCCTTTGCCGCCGGGCCAGCTGCGCCGCACCTCCTGGCGCCGCGCCCGAACCTGCTCCCACAGCGCCGCGGGCACGATGCGCAGCGACTCGTCCTCCTGCACGACCCAGTCGGACTCCGGCTTCGTGAACCGCCTCCTGCGCCCCGTCCGCGGGTCGCGGCGGCTCTCCGTCTTGTTCCACACCCAGCGGCCCACGTACTTCTCGTTGTCCAGCAGGCGGCTCACCGTCGCCGGCGACCAGCCCTTCGCCGCGCGCATCCGACCCGGCACCTGCTCCTCGTTGAGCATGCACACGATGCGTGTCAGCGAGAGCCCGTCCGCATACGCCTTGAAGATCCGCAGGACCATCGCCGCCTCGCGGGGCTCGATCTCCATCCGGTAGCCCTCGGGCCGCGGCCGCCCCTTCTTGTCCATCCGGATGGTGCCGACCGGGACGGACTTGTAGCCAAACGTCCGCTCACCGACCGAGAAGCCGCGCTCCTTCTGCCCCATCTGCCCGCGGAGCGTCTTCTTCTTGAGGTCCCGGAGCTGGAGCTCGTTGAAGATGCCTCGGATCTGGATGCCGAGTGTCGCCTCCTCGTCCTCGCTGTCGAGACCGTCTGCCACCGACACCACCCGCACGCCCTCGAAGTGCAGCTCGGCAATCACGGAGAGCATCAGGTAGTTGTCGCGCGCCAGCCTGGACAGGTCGTCGACCAGCACGACGTCGAACTGCCCACTTTGCGCCGCGGCCACCAGTGCCGACAGCCCCTGTCGATCACGCCGCGCCCCGGACTGCGCCTGGTCCGCGTAGATGTGGTCCTCGAGCACGCTGAATCCGCGCTGGCTGGCGAGCCTTCGACAGGCGGCGATCTGGTCCTCGATGCTCTCGGGTCGCTGGTTCTCGGAGCTATACCGCGCGTAGGTCGCCGCACGCATGCTAAACCTTCCTCCGATCTCCACTCGTGGATACGTCCCCGTCGTCCTCGTGGGCGGCTTGTTCCATCAGGCGCACGTACTCCCGAGCGAGGTCCTCGGCGATGTGGTCGAGGAGGGCCGCCACGGCGGGATCGATGGAGGCAGACTCGCCGGGTCCTTCCCGGCTCGTCCTCGCCTCCACTACCGCCGTCGTCGATCGTGCCACCGCTGCTCCCGAAATGATAGTCAATGTCTATCATTTCTGGAGGGCACTGTCAAGCGTCGAGAGGGAGATCCTGCGCGATGCGGGTGACGCTGATCTCGACCCGCGTGTGCCGGCTGCGTTCCGGCCCACCGAAATCATCTGCACCGGAGGTTCGGCTAGGGGGTGGCGCGGGCTTGACGAGCCTCAGCTTGCGTCGAGAGCCACCGGCCGTCGTCCCTTCTTTCAAGTCATCCAGGTTGATCCCGCCGTAGACCTTCGGAGGCCCCGCCCCCGCACCAAGCGTGAAGTAGAGCCGCCGCCCGTCGCCGATCACCACGCGCAGGTCCGGCGCGCCCTTGGCCCGCAGGCTCTCGGGGAGCTGGAAGCCGCGGATCTCCTTTCCCACCGCAGACTCGAAGGCTCGCAGCACGTGGACCACGGCGCCGATCAGCGTGGCCGGAAGCTCCAGGTCCCGCAGCCGCAATGCCACCGCGAACTCGAGCAGGTTTCGGCTCGAGAACCTCCGGCTGCTGCCCCGGCCCTCTGCGTCCTGGAGGTCGGGCTCCACCACACCCTTCTCGCAGAGGTAGATCAGGCGATGCTGCGGCTCTTCCAGGAGCCGCGCCGCCTCCGTCAGCGTCCAATCGCCCGTTCCGTGCGCCATGGTGATCGGCATCGTCTATCATGACGTGCGCAAGGTCAAGGCCAGCCCTCGCCGGGGCCGCCCTTGACCGTCGGGGCGCCTGGATGTCTACTTTCATCCGCAATGACCGACTTTCGTGGGCAGAGCTGCGGGAGGAGCGGCTGAGTGGGCCCGGGCGAGCGCTGGGTTGGGGTCGACGACGTGGCCGCGCATCTCGGCGTGGGCAAGGACTCCATCTACCGCTGGGTCGAGAGCCGCGGGCTCCCGGCGAGAAAGGTAGGGCGGCTCCTGCGCTTCAAGCTCTCCGAGGTCGATGCGTGGGTCGAGGCCGGCAGCGGAGAGGGCCACGGTCCCGCCGAGCCACGCACGCCCTCGCGGAACGCTCGGCGCAAGAAGGGTGGGGGAGGATGAGCCGGGGTCCGACCGCCAGGGCATTCGTGCCACCTGACATCAATGCCTCGATGAAGAACCGGGTGTTGCGATTGGGAGCGCATGGCACGCAAGACCGCGAGTAACGTGGACCGAGGAGCGTTTCTCGATGGGGTCCCCCTCCGCCCCGTCGCGCTTCCGTCGGCTGTCTCGCTCGCAGGTGCCGGCCTCGCGCTGGGCCGCGGTACCTCGCCGCTCGAGGTGGTGGTCGCGACGGCCGCCGCCCCGCCGAATGCGACCACCCTGCGCTCGGCGTGGAAGGCGCGCAACGCTGGCCGCGCCGCACCCCTGCTCCTCGTCGTGCTCCACGGCGAGCGCGCCTCGATCTGCGGACCGGCCGGGGACGACCCGCCGGCCTACCTCGGCGTCGACCGCGGTCAGGTCGAGCGCATCTGCCGTGAGGCGCTCGAGCAGCCCGATCGGCACGCCGCGCTGCGGGCGCTGCGCGACACGCTGCCCTCGGTCGAGGCCGACTTCGCGGGGGTCCGCAACGAGGGATTCCTCGCGACCCACGAGCTCAGGCGCGGGGCCCGCCGGCGTGCCGATTGGGAAGCTGCGGGCGGCAAGGCGCGCGGCGCCCTCGCCAAGCGCGGTCCCGATCTCCTGGGAGCGCTCGGGTTCGGGATCGAGCG
>JBHHVJ010000028.1:0-45944 GCA_046754285.1 Myxococcota bacterium
GTGGCGTTCGTCGGCTTCGAGTGGACGCAGGTGAGCGGGACACCGGCGAGCCACTATGGGCACAAGAACGTGATCTTTCCCGGTCTGGACGACTCGGAGCTACCGACCCGCCCGATCAGCGCATTGCCCGACGATATCATGCAGCGGGCGCCCAACCGCTGGCTGCTGCGCATCCCCGAGCGGCTCCTCGGCAGCTTCGGGCTGGGGGAGTACGCGGACTTCCTCTGGCTGGTGGAGCGACTGGCCGAGCTGCCCAACTGCGAGAAGGGGGTTGCGTCCCCCGAGCTTCCGCGCGACTGCCGCGAGAACGCCGACACCCCGGCCGAGCTCTTCCGCAAGCTCGACGAGTGGGGACTGCCGGCGCTCGTGATTCCGCACGGGCTGACCTGGGGTATTCATGCACCGCCCGGTGCGCGACTCGACCCTCAGCTTCGTCGCTCGCAGCACGACCCGGAGCGTCAGCGGCTTCTCGAGATCTACTCGGGACACGGCAACAGCGAGCCCTACCGCGCCTGGCGTCCGGCGGTCGAGACGGATACGGGAGAGCCCGTCTGCGGGAAGCCGACGCGGGACTACCTTCCGTGTTGCTGGCAGGCGGGCGAGATCATGCGCAGCCGCTGCGGGGATCTTCCGCAAGCGGAGTGTGAGGCGCGCGTTCGTGAAGCCCGACGCTTGGCGTTGCTCGCCGGGACGTCGCCCCATCTCGTCTTTCCCGATGCCCGACCGGAGGACTGGCTCGACTGCGATCAGTGCCGCGACTGCTTTAAGCCGGCTTTCGCCCTGCGTCCGATGCAGAGCGCGCAGTACTCCCTGGCGATCTCGGGCTTCGAAACCTCCACCCCGCAGTCATCGCCGCTGCGCTTCCGTTGGGGCTTCGTCGGCTCGAGCGACGATCATGAAGCCCGGCCCGGAACGGGCTTCAAGCAGATCTTACGGAAGCGCATGAGCGACGCTCGCGGTGTGCAGTCCCCGCTCGCGGATCGTGTGCTCCGGCCGCTCGTGCTCGGCAAGCCGGAGGATCCACAGCGGCCACAGGCCGGCCGGCGGGAGGGACGAAGCTTCGCCGCTCTGCTCGATGTCGAGCGGGTCGCGAGCTACATGTACCCGGGCGGTCTGGCAGCCGTGCACGCCCGGGGCCGCAGCCGGAACGCGATCTGGGAGGCACTGCAGCGTCGGGAGGTCTACGCGACCAGCGGCCCGCGGATTCTGCTCTGGTTCGATCTCTTGAATGGAGAGGACGGACCTGCGCCGATGGGCAGCGAGGTGCGCTTGTCGGCCGTGCCCCGCTTCCGCGTGCGTGCGGCGGGAGCGTTCGTGCAGCAGCCGGGCTGCCCGCGGAGCAGCCTCAGCGGCCTGCCCGCTGACCGCCTGAAACGGCTCTGCAAGGGCGAGTGCTACAACCCGGGGGACACGCGGCACCGCATCACGGCGATCGAGGTGGTGCGCATCCTTCCCCAGCAGGACCCTCGTGAGTCCGTGGGGCCCCTCATCTCCGATCCCTGGCGGCGCTTCGTGTGTGGGCCCGACCCGGAAGGATGCGTGGTGGAGTTCGAGGATCCGGAGTACCCCTCGCTGGGGCGCGAGGCGATCTACTACGTGCGCGCACTTCAAGAGCCCACACCGGCCATCAACGGCGCCGGGTACCGGACCGAGTTCGATGCCGAGGGGCGCGCGGTCCGCACGCGGCCCTGCCATGGCAGCTATCGCACGCCGGCGGACGACGACTGTCTCGCCCCGGTGGAGGAGCGGGCCTGGTCGTCTCCGATCTTCGTCGGATGGAGTGGCTCCGTCAGCGAACGTGGATGGTGATGCGCTCCGAGAGCAGCGGCGGCTCGTGGGGAACGTGCCGGTGATCGGCGAAGAGGAGCTGAAGGCTGTGGTCACCTGGCGCGAGCTCCAGCGTCACCTCGGTCTGGCCCCCACCGAAGTGCCGATGCTTCTCATCGGACGGGATCGGCTGGGTGAGGTCCGGCACGTCGGTGTCGATCAGGAGGTGATGGTGACCGGTGCCGGGGTGCGCGACGCCGGCGGGGGCGACGCCCATCCCCTTCAGGCCGAAACGAACCGTAACGGGTGGCTGGACTTTGGCCCCGTTCTCCGGGCTGATGAGGTAGAGCTGCGCGCCGTCGCTGGAGGGCGTTCGCTCGATCTCACCGTTCGCGTCGGCCTCCGTGAGGGCGATCACCCACCCCAGGGCGGCGATCGCGGCGATCAGCGCGGCATTTCTGCGAATCTTCGCCACTCGAAGCGTCATCGCTCATTCCTCCATTTTCTCGTCCCGTGAGAGCAGCTCGCGGGCCAGCGCAAAGTGGTGGGGACCACTGTGGCGGAGTCGCTCGACTTCGCCGCCGGCCCGCGCGGAGCGCGCAGCCAGGGAATCCAGCTGCGCTCTCCAGGTGGCCAGCAGTGTAGCGTAGGAGGGAGCATGGCATTCCGCGCAGCGGGCGGCGAGCGCAGCGGGTCGATTCGCCTCGAGCGTCGGCCCGTGGCAGTCCTGGCACTCGAGTGCGGGTCCGTGCGGATCGGGCTGGGCAGAGAGGCCGCTCCAGCGACCCGCGAGTAGCTCGGCGGCATCTCGATGACAGTCTGCGCACTCACGCCCTTCGGAGCGGAAGCGGAGATCGGCGTGACAGGTCGTGCAGGCGAGCCGCTCGTGGAGTGGATCGAGCTCGAAACGCGTGTTCCGGGTGTGGTCGAAGCCACCTTCCCAGCCGAGGGCGCTGTGGCAGTCGGTGCAGGGCGCCGAGGTCGTGAGAGCGCCCTTGTGTGGGTCCTCATGGCAGCCACCGCAGTCCGTCTCGGCTTCCGCTCCCGGACGCTCTCCCGCCGCACGCTCCTGGTCGCGGAGCGCCGGTGTGTGACACCCATCGCAGCGCACCTCGCGGTGGGCTCCCTCGAGAGGGAAGTGCGTGTCTTCGTCGTGCCGGAAGCCATCCGGCCGAAGATGGGCCGCTCGAAAGCTCTGATCGGTGTGGCAGTCCTCACAGCTCCGGTCCGCCAGCGGGCGCTCGGGGTCCCTCACGCTCTCGAGGGGATCCGATCCGTCGAGGGAGACACGGATCAGTGTCTCGTGGATGAGCTTCTCTGGGCGTGTCTCGCCGTGGGGGTCGGTGTGACAGCGGATGCAGCCGTCAAAGGGGACGCCCTGATATCGGAAGCGGGGCTCGCGCTCCTGGCGAGGCGGCCGCCGATCGGGGTCGATCAGCGTGTGGCAGCTCTCGCACTTCACCTCAGCGTGAGCTCCACGTAGCGGGTAGCGGGTCGTCGCGTGCGAGAAGGCCTCGCGGTCGAGCTCGATCAGCTCGGCGTCGGCTCCCCGGTGATCGGGGTGGCAGTCCATGCACGACCCCTCGAGCTGTCCGTGAAGCGGAAGCTCACGCGTCGCACGTGCCGTGATCTCTTCATGACAGACCAGGCAGCGCGAGTCGGGCACGTGACGGCCACGCCCGTGACAGCGCAGGCAGGAGAGAACCCCCTCGAGCTCCGCGTGCGATGCGGCCAGCGCCCCGGGTCGCAGCAGACTGCCGAGGCCGCGGTCGATCCTCCGCATCAGAGCAGGGCGGGTCCGCGGGCCCGAGTCGGGGGCCGGTGGCGCCGCCCGATCGTCTCGCACCTCCAGCCAGCCGAGCAGCACGAAGAGGCCGAGGGCCGGCAGGCTCGCGGCTGCGAGAAGCAGGAGCACACGTCGGGTCATCCGTCCGCCTCGCCGCATTCTTCGTCCAGCCGCTCCACCCAGCGACCGTGATGATGCTCGGCCCAGTTTCGGCTCACATCGCCCAGGACCATCCCGCGCAAGGCGGGTCGCGTGGAGGGGTTGACGAGCGCCATGAAGAGATGCACGGCGAACGCGGGAATCCACGCGATGAAACCGCCGAGGTGCAGCAGCAGCGCGATGAATGCGCCCGGATCACCCCAAAGGTGCAGCCCGCTGCCGGCCATCACACCTGCGATTCCGGCGATCGCGATCGCGTTGAGCTTCTGTCCTGCGTTCAGCTTGTCCTGTGCGGGGAGCGGGGTCCCGCGCAGCAGCGCCGGTCCCTGGCCCCGCAGCCACTCGAGATCGTGTCGGCCGAAGCGCATGGCCTCCGCCATGTCGGCCAGCCAGCGGCGTGTGTCGCCCGATGCGGCGATCAGCCAGGGTGCGCTGAAGAAGACCACCGCGATGATCTTGTGCGCATTGACCAGCCCGAGCACCGTCCCGTGCTCGAGCGCGAGGGCCTCACGAAGCAGAAGCACGGCTCCCGTCGTCGCCAGGGCGAGGAAGGAGAGCGCGAAGGTCCAGTGAAACCAGCGCGTCGTCTTGCAGTAGCGCGGCAGGCGTGCCTCCACGGTCGGTCGGCTCACGGCTCGGGCTCAGGCTTCGAAGGCGATGGATCGGGGGGCGCAGGCGCGAGACGGACGTAGCGCCCGTCCCGCGGATCGAAGCGCTCGAGCACGACCTCGAGAGGGACGGCGGGGGGCACCTCCGTGAGCTCGAAGAGGCGTGACTCTCCGGCGGGAATTGCCTGATCAAGATCGGCGCGCAGCAGGCGCAGTGCCTCCCCATCGGGCCAGCGCACGCGCAGGCGGGCCTCGCGCCGACCAAAGGCCCCCGTCGGAACGCCGTGCGGAAGCTTGTTGGTGATTCGCACCTGCAGGGTGCCTCCGGTCCGCTCCGTGACCAGCTCCAGGTCTTCCCACGGATCCTCCGGCACCGCGAAGACGTGACGCCGGCCATCGATCTTGTCGCCGAGGGCCACGAGCGCCGCGGAGTACGGACGCGAGGGATCGTAGGTCTCCATGCGTCGGTGTACTTTGGGCATGTGGCAGTCCTGGCAAATCTCCCGCTGCGAGCCGTCGCTGGGCTCCGGGCTCGCCTTCCACTCTTCGAGCACGCTCTCGTGGCAGCGGCCACAGAGGTCGGGCTTCTGGAACAGCGGGTCGGTCACCACCGGGTGAACCTCCACCGGCGAGGTCGTGGCGTGCGGTCCCCGCATCGTCAGCGATCTCGCGTCGGGCTCCGGGCTCAGGTGGCAGCTGATGCAGGTCACGCCCTCGTCGAGATGATCCGTCCGGATTCGTACCTCCCCGGAGGGTCCCAGGGGCGCGGGCGCGTGGCAGGGGAGGCAGTCGGTCGCCGCATGGTCGGCCGTGATGGCAATGAAGCTCTCGCGGGTCCAGGCACCGGCGTGTGCGGAATCGGTCCACTCCCGGTAGATCGCGCCGTGGCAACGCTTGCAGTCCTCGGCACGCGGAAGCTGAGGCCGCTCCAGGGTGAAGAGCAGGTCATCGGCAAAGGGAACTGGGAGCTTGCACGCCCCCAGCACGGCCACAGCCGCCACGAGTGCGACGCGCGGCTTCATGCGCGGCCCGGCTCCTCGGGACGCAGGCTGCCGAGCACCGCAGGGGCCAGCAGCGCCCCGATCGGAAGCCGCAGCAGAACCAGCGACAGGCCGTAGACGATCCCGTAAGCGAGCACGGCGGCGGAGTCTGCGAGCTCGCCGAAGAGCACCAGCATGGCGGCCTGGGTCGTGCCCAGCCCACCGGGCGTCAGCGGAAGCGCGCCCACGGCCATGACCACCGGCATGCGCGAGGCGATCGCCGGCAGCGAGATATGGATCTGGAAGGCTGGAAGCGTGATCCAGACGAAGAGCACGAAGCTGGCGTAGAAGCCGGCGCGGAGCACGACGAGCCGTGCGATGTCGGCCGGACCGAGCGCCGCGAGCACACCGAAGAACGGACGGCCCTGCAAACGCTCCCGCAGGGCGACGCCGAGAGCGAAAAGGCCGATCAAGCCGAGTGCGAGGGAGCCGAGGAAGGGTCGCAGCACATCGAGGATCGGGGATCGGCTGCCGAGGGACGCCGCAAAGGACAGGCCCGCGAGAGCGGTCAGATCTCCCACGTAGAGCACCAGCATGGCGGCCGCCACCTGAGCCAAGGGGCGTGCCGCTCGCTGCCGGACGAGCGCCACGAGGGCCGCGTTGGCCAGGTGGAACGAGACCGCGATCAGAAGGTAGGTCGCACCCCGCAGCCGCAGCATCTCGCGCCAGCGCACGGGCGCAGCGAGGCGCGTGAAGAGCCACGAGAGAATGTAGGCATCGATCGCCAGCCAGATGGCGATGAATGCGCAGGTTCCCAGCAGGTACCGCGTGAGATCCGCGCCACGCAGGGCCGCGAGCAGCGCTTCGGAGTCGGCCCGTACGATCAGGAACGTGAGCAGCGAGATCGCGAGTCCCCAGGAGGCGAGGGTCGTGAGCGCTTTACGACGCAAGGAACCCGACCCCGTGAACATCGAGGCAGGCTCCGTTGATCCGGACGCCTTCCCTCGAGGCCAAGTAGACCGCAGCGCGTGCGACGTCCCAGGGGAGGGCTTTGGCGGGGCCGGGAGTCCGTTCGGGTGTGTCGGCGTAGGGGACCGTCTTGTCGACCTCCGCAGGGCAGAGAGCGTTGACGGTGATCGGTCGGTCCCAGAGCTCCTTGGCGAGTGCGCGCGTGAATCCGATCAGACCGAACTTGGAGGTACACTGGGCCACGAGCTTGGGGAAGCCCACCTCACCATCGATCGCGCCGAGGTTGAGGATCCGAGCGGAGGGAGACTGAAGCAGCAGCGGGAGCAGGACCTGCGTGAGATCGAAGACGGCCGTCAGATTCGTCGCAAGGGTCCGATCCCATTCCTCGCGCGTGTAGGCGAGGAACTCCTTCTCCAACCAGACCCCGGCATTGTTGACGAGCACGTCGAGACCGCCGAGCGTACGCTCCACCTGGGCGGGGAGCTGTGTCACGGCTTCTCGCTCGAGCAGATCCACACTCGTGGTGTAGATCGCCTCGGGTGCGAGCTCGCGAATCTCGCGGAGCGCCGCCTCGCCGCGCGCCACCACGAGCACACGTGCGCCCTCCTCGACGAAGGCCTCGACGATCGCACGGCCGATGCCGCGCGATCCACCGCTGACCAGTGCCCGGACCCCTTCGAGCCGCATCAGTGCCGCAGCCCTTCGGCCGCCTCTTCGGCCGCGTCCGGTTTTCGGCCGGTCCAGAGCCTCGTGTACGGCAGCACGCGCTCGCAGCGCAGCTCCACCAGTCCCGCCTCCTCCAGCCAGCTCCGTTGTCGCGCCGACGGATGTACCGCACCGTCGGTGTTCAGGAGCATGTCGAGAGAGAGCAGCGCACCCACGCGTGACTCGGCGGCGTAGTCATGGATCGCGAGCGTCCCGGCCGGGCTCAGGCCCCGGGCCGCTCGCCGCACCAGCGTGCGGGCGCGCTCCGGAGGCAGGCCCATCAAGGTTCGCGAGAGCACGATGAGATCGTGGCCCTCGGGGAGCTCCCCGCTTTCGAAGTTCCGTGCCAGGATCTCGATGCGGCTCTCGAGCCCCCGCTCCTTGATTCGCTCCCGGGCGGGCGCCAGGCTGAAGGGGAGCTCCACGAGCGTCCCTCGTGCGTCGGGAACGCACTCCAGCAGCTCGCAGAGGAGGGCCCCCGTACCGCCGCCGAGATCCATAACCGAGCGCGGACACAGCGGTGCCAGGTGCTTGGCGAGACGCACCGGAGCATCGGCTGCGCACTGGTCCATGGCCGCCACGTAGTTCGGAAAGAATCGCTTCAGAATCTCCGGATTGCCGAGGTGAGGATCCCCCTCCCGCGTCTCAAGGGCGCGACCGGTGCGCACGGCATGATCGAGGCGGGCCCAGGAGCTCCAGTGCCAGAGATCGTGCAGCATCAGGTTCCCGACGTAGTGCGGACCTCCCGGAACGAGCCAGGGAAGCAGCTCGGCGTGGATGCGGTAGCGATCCGTTTCCGCCTCCAACACGCCGATGGCGGAGAGGGCCTGGAGCAGAGTCCGCGTCCCACGCAGGTCGAGTCCACGAAGCTCGGCGAGCTCGTGGGCGCTGCGCGCATCGGCTCCCAGCGCGTCGAAAACGCCGAGCTCCACGGCGCAGAGCACCGCGCGCGCCGCGCGGAAGTCGAAGATCATCCGCTGTAGCTCGCTCGGCGTCAT
Organism: Myxococcota bacterium; assembly: GCA_046754285.1. Lineage (GTDB taxonomy): Bacteria > Myxococcota_A > UBA9160 > SZUA-336 > SZUA-336 > JBHHVJ01. Next base: position 7,973 of record JBHHVJ010000028.1, read on the forward strand.
GCGGCGACGCGCAGCTCCTCGCGGCTTCCGCTTTGCGGATCGATCGAGAGCAGCGTTCCGCGGGCGTCCCACGAGGCGATCCACAGCCGCCGCCCCGTGAAGCGAACCTGGGAGAGACTCACATCCGAGATCTGCTCCAGCGCGGCACGGCCGGTATCCGGATCCCAGAGGAGCAGGCTACCGTCGTAGTACACCGCGGCGACACGGTCGCCATCCTCCGACCAGGCTACGGCCTTGGCCGAGCAGGGATGGTTCGCGAACGCGGCCAGCCGCTCCCCGTGCGCTCGCCAGACCTGGGCTCCGCCCCGTCGGGAGACCGTCGCGATCCTCTCCGCGCGGGGGTCGAGCGCAACGCCATTCACGATCGAGGATCCCGCCGCGAAGTCGCACGCGTTCGGGCCTCGCCAGCGATGAACACGCCCGTCTCTCCCCCCACTTACGATCGTGTCGCCCCGGCGATCCATCGTTTTGATCGAGCCGTGGTGAGAGCCGTGCAGCTTGTGCTGGCCGCTCTCCAGCTCCCAGGACAGGACCTGACCGTTGAACGTTCCGATCCAGACCTCCCGACCACTGGCGTCGAAGACGACGGCGTTCACTGGATCTCCGAGGCCGGGCCACTCGGCGATGCAGCGACCCGTGCGGAGCTCCCAGACGCGCAGCGTGCGGTCCCAAGAACCGCTGGCCACGAGTCGGGCATCGGGCGAGTAGGCGGCGCAGAGCACCGCGGCGTGGTGTTCGCCGAGCACCCGCGAGACCTTCCGCCGCTCGAGATCGACCTCGTAGAGACGACCGTCGTCGGAGCAGACCACACCCGACTCGCCGTCGGGTGCGATCGTCAGGGCGTTGAGCCCAGCCGTCTGGGCTGGGCCGAAACGCCGCAGTCCCTCGGGGCCCAGGAGCACCGGGCCCCCGCCGAAGCTTCCCGTGACCACACCGTGCGACGTGAGCTGGAGCGTCCGATTCCACAGCCCCTCGGCGCGGAGCGTGCGCAGCAGCCGGAAGCTCCCGTTCTCGTAGAGCCTGATCGCCCCGTCATAGGAGGAGACCGCGAGCGTTCGGCCGTCGGCGGACCAGGTCACGGCCTTGACCACGCAGCTCGCGGCGTCCAGGCAGGCGAGCTCACGGCCGCTACTCGCGTTCCAGATTCGGGCGGTCCGATCGAGACCTGCGGAGGCGATCACGAGGCCGTCCGGATGGATCGCGACCTGATCCACCCAATCGCTGTGCCCCGTGAGCATGCGGCGGATTCGACCGTCCTCCGCCTCGAAGATCGACACCCGCCCATCGTCCGAGGCGGCTGCCAGGCGATCCCCCTTCGGAAACCAGGCGACGGAGTTCACATCGCCGGCGTGGTGGGCCGCAATCAGGGTGCAGGTGCCGTCTCGACGCCAGACGCGGACGGTGCCGTCGAAAGAGCCACTGGCCAGGCGCTCGCCGTCCGGGGACCAGCGCACCGCGTTGACGTCGTCGCGATGGCCCCGCAGACAGAGCTGCTCGTGCCCGGTGAGCGTGTGCCAGATTCGCACGCTGTAGTCACTGCCGGCGGAAGCCAGCCACTGCCCGTCGGGCGACCAGTCGAGGCCGTTGATCAGTCCCGTGTGCCCGCGCAGCTCGCGCAGGATGGCGCCGGTACAGAAATCCCAGAGCAGAATGCGCCGGTCGTACGAGCCACTGGCGAGCACGTGATCGCCGGGCGAGACGGCCGTGCACGAAACGGGTGCGGCGTGGGGAAGCAGCCTGCTCATTGCGTCTCTCCCGAATCGGCGACCAGCCGCTCCATGATCTTGCGCTTCCCTCCGGGGCCGCGCTCCAAGCTTTTGGTGAGCTTCAGGTCGATGGTGAAGGGCGGGCCCAGCAAGCGCCGAAGATTCTCGACCCCCTCGTGGGCGCAGGACTCGAGCGGCTGCCGGTCCCGGCCGGGCACGATCTGAACCGTCACGTGCGCGGGTCCGTCCTGGGTGATGCGATAGTCCCGGAAGATCTGGAGACCGGGATAGGCGAAGCAGGGGCTCTTGACGGCGACGGTGATCTTGGAGGGGTGAAGCCGTCGGCCGTCGGGGTACTCCAGGTAGTCGTCATCGCGGCCTTCGACAAGACGCATGGCCGGGAGGGCCAGGCCACAGATGCAGGGGGTGTTCCGCTCGGTCCAGCTCGCGCGATCGCCCAGCCGGTAGCGAACGAACGGCTGAACGTGGTTGTGGAGCGATGTCACGACCACGTGGCCGCACTGCCCCCTGGGCACCGGCTCTCCGTCGTCTCCGACGATCTCGAGGACGACGCTGTCGGGGAACTGGTGCAGTGTCCCGGCGCGGCACTCCCCGGCGATCGCCCAGACCTCGTTGCAGTAGTAGTTCGTGGAGACGGCACAGCCAAAGCGATCCGCCAGATGGCGCCGCTCGTCCTGGGAGAGCGGCTCGGAGTGGAGGCAGAGGGAGAGCAAGCCAAGCTCCCGGAGGTCGCCCTCGTAGCCGTCGCAGAGGTCGAAGAGGTCGCTCGGGGTGGCGGCGAGGAGATGGGGTTTGAACTTGCGCAGCGCCTCCACGATGACCGCCGGCGGAACGTTCGAGTCGATGTGACGGTTGCGGTACAGACCCAGGTTCTTCTGGAGGGGCAGCGGATACGGGAATAGATACGCCATGCGTCGCCAGAATCGGAAGCCCTGCAGGCCGTAGATGCGTTGTGTGAAGAGCGTGCGTGCGTCGTCGCAGCGCCGGTCCAGCGCGATCTCCATGCACTGACCGGAGGAGCCGGAGGTCTGCTGGATGCGGCAGCGGGCGAGGTTCGTGCCGCGAGCGACCGCCGAGTGCGGGAAGGCATCACGGATGTCGTCCTTCTCCATGATCGGAAAGCGCGCCAGGTCTGCGAGCGTTCGCAGGTCGTCCGGATGGACGCCCACCGCATCCCAGCGGGCCCGGTACAGGGGCACACGCTCGTAGGCGCGGCGGAGGGTACGCTGCAGCAGGCGAAGCTGAAGGCGCTCCAGGCACTCGGCACCCAACCGCTGCCGCGTCCAGCAGAGCGGAAGCAGTCGAAGCTTGTTCAGCGTCGAGAGCGCCGTACGGGCCGCGTTCAATCGACCACCTCCTCGAGCGGGACGGCAGCGGTGGGCCTCTCGCGGACGAAGGCGATCAGGGCCGCCGGCAGGATCACCAGATCGGCCAGCAGCGCTGTCGCCACCGTGAGCCCGACCATGATTCCGAAGTGGGCGGTGGGCTGGAAGTCTGACAGGGCGAGCACGGAGAAGCCCCCCACCAGGATCAAGGACGTGAAGACGATGGGGCGCCCGGCCACCCGCATCGCATCACCCAGCGCCGCCTCAGGACTGCGTCCGGCCTCCAGACCGCGGAGGTAGGCACTGGTCAGATGGATCGTGTCGTCCACGATGATGCCGAGCGCCACCGAGGCCACCATCACGGTCACGACATCGAGGCGAATGCCCCCCAGCCCCATCACGCCCACCGCGATGAGCACCGGTACGAGGTTCGGGACCAGAGCGACCGCCACCACGCGCAGTGAGCGGTAGATCAGCAGGAAGGCCAGCGCGATCGCGAGCACAGCGAATCCATAGCTGCGGATCTGGCCCTCCACCAGGTACTGCTCCATCTGCGAGAAGACGGGCACGAGACCCGTCGGACGCACGGAGAACCCGGGCGGGAAGATCGCGTCGGCCCTCTCGCGGACCCCCTCCAGAATCTCGACGCTGCGCGCCGAGGTCATGGCGTCGGCCCGGGCCGAGATGCGGGCGATCCGGTAGTCCTGACGGACCCAGGCTCCGAGATCGTCGGGCGCGAGCGTCTCGAGCAGGAAGAGGGCTCGCTGCACGGCGTCCTCGTTGGAGAGATCGAGGCCCGGAGAGGTGGACTCGAGAAGCTGGACGTAGGAGAGGCCGGAGGTCAGCTCGGGGATCTCGCCGAGCTTCTGCTGGAGCGTCGCCACGTTCCGTAGCGCACGCGCGCGGCGCAGGGTCTCGCCCTCCGGAGCACGGATCTCGATCTCGAAGGGCGTGACACCCTGGAGCCGAGACTCGATGAAGCGGTAGGCACGATTGAGCGAATGATCGGGTGCGAAGAACTCGCCGTCGTGCGTGGCGACTTCGAGGTGAGCTGGGCCGGTGATTCCGAGGCCGATCGCGACGCAGACGAGCAGGAGTGCGGGGAGGGGACGCGGGTGCGTCCACGTCGATCGGCTCGGGTGTCGGCGGGCCGCTCGGCGTCGCGCAGTGCGCTCCAGCGGAATCCGCACCAGCAGGGCCGGGAGCAGGGTGACGGCCAGCACGAAGGCGATTGCGACGCCGAGCATCGCAAAGAGCGAGAAGCTGCGCACGCTCTCGATCTGGACCAGGAGCAGCGAAGCGAAGCCGAAGGCCGTCGTCGCAGACGTCCAGAAGCAAGACGGCACGATCTCCCGAAGCGTCCAGCGCAGGGCCGCCGCACGCGTCTCACCGGAGGTGAGCCGATCGAGGTAGCCGTTCAGGATGTGGATCGAGTCTGCGACAGCGATCACCATCAACAGCGGAGGAAGCAGCGAGGTCGTGATGTTCATCGGGACGCCCGCCCAGCTCATGCTTCCGAGTGTCCAGACCACCGAGACTCCGATGAGCGCCAGGACGGTGACGCCGGCCAGGACGCTCCGGAACAGAGCCAGGACGAGGAGCGTGATGATCGCGACGGTGAGAGGCGTGAAGAGCGCATTGTCCCGCTGATTCAGCGCCGTGAGGGCTCGATTGAAGACCGGAGCGCCCGCCACGTGGAGGCCGAGTGAGGCATAGCGCGGACGCCCCAGGAGCTCGTCGATGGCGGCCAGAGCCCGGCGCTCGATCTCGCTGTTGTCGAGCTCCGTGCCCTCGAGCTGGACCGAGAGCACGAGCGTCCGGCCATCGGAGGAGACGAGGGCGTCGCGTACGAACGGGCTGGAGAGGGCGGCCTCGCGGATCGCTGGGTCTCGCGTGATCCTGTCGGGAACCAGGGGCCGCGCGTAGGGTCCGAACGGGCCCACGTCCACGCGGAACGCCGTGTCGAGCGACCACACCCACCGCACCTCGGGGATCCGGAGCAGGTCATCGGTGAGGGAGCGCAGCGTCCGGAGCGCCTGGGGATCGAACGCGTCGGGAACGTCGTAGGCCAGGACGATGAGCTCGTCGCTGCCCCAGCGCTCGAGGAACTCGCGGTAGAAGCTCAGCTCATCACTGCCCTCGAGCGTGATCACGTCGGGGTCGTTGCTGAAGGGCAAGCTCGCGTAGCCGACCCCGAAGTAGATCGTGAGGACTGCGGCGACCGCGATGACGTAGCGCCCCCACGGCCCCGCCAGTGTCTCCAGTCCTTGCTGCCAGCGGCTCACGGCACGGCTCCACGCACGAGCGCGTCGCCGCGCTCCTCGAGTGCATCCGCGGGACCCCAGAGCCCCACGATGCGCAGCAGGTTTCCCAGAGGCCGGACCAGACCGTCGGCGATGATCGAGGCACACGCGATACCGCCCGGGAACCGAGCCGTATACACCTCCGAGTGCAGGAGGCCCTCCCCGACGAAGGCCATGGGATGCAGGGGCAGGACCGGCCCGTGCTCATCGGGATCGAGCAGGGGATTGAGCTCGGTGAGCGACTCCTCCAGATACCACTCGATCTCCAGGCCGTGGCTGCCGAGGATCGACTCGGACCCGACGACGTGGAGCAGCAGAGCGGTCTTGGCGAGGGACTTGCTGAACGAGGCCTTCGTGACGTGCTCACTCCAGCCGTTGTCGTCCACCAGGCCCACCAGGTCCGAGCTGGCCATGGTGACCGTGCTGGTGAGCAGCGCCAGCTCCGAGAAGATTCCGAGCTGAAGATCCAGTGCGTTGTCGAGCAGACCCACCCCGGCGTCGCGCTCTTCGCGCAGCCAGCGGAGCACGCCGTGGGCCTCCGACTCCTGGGGATCCCAGTCGAGCGCCTGTCCGGAGGCGTGCGTCGGGCCCGGGAGGACGCTCAGGAGACCTACCAGCACGAGTTGCCACCCGCGCCGTCTCACCGGCGGCGTCTCCGGCGCCGCGAGTCCAGTCGGCGGCTCTGGAACGCATCGACCTGCTCGTGCTCCCAGCGTGAGTAGAGCGCCATCTGGGGGTCGCTCAGGACTGCCTCGAGCCGCGCATGGCTGCGCCGCTGTCCCTCCAGCGCGAGCTCGCGCGCCCGCTCCTCCTTCTCGGCGTCACCGAGGGAGTCGTCCTCGATCACCTCGACAACCCGCTCGTACACGTCGAGCGCGACGTCACGGTAGATCTCGTGCATCTGCTTGCGCTGGGCTTCGCTCAGGTCGAGCCCCTCGACCTTCTCGAGCACGGCCTGCACGGTCCGCTCCGCGAGCTCGTCGGCGAGACGGTCCACCTGGTCGGCCTCCAGGCGAATGCCGTTCACCTCCCAGACACGTTCGGCTCGTGCGCCGGGTGCGAGGGCGATCAGGGCCACCAGCAGAAGGCCTACTGGACGCACGCGGCCGTCTCCTGAAGTGAGTCTCGGGAGTACCAGCAGACGTTGGGCAGCCCTCGCATCAGCAGGTGCGCATGCTTCTGGTCGATGCGATCCAGGCGCGTGATCGCGGGAAGCCGGAGCACCTCGCGGAGGTGCTGCTCGGCCTCTTCACGATCCCCCGGACGGGCGCGGCAGAGCAAGGCCACGGCGAGCTCCTTGTGGAACTCGATGCGGACCGGCTGGGCCTCGACCGTCTCGCGGGCAAGGGCCACGGCGCGATCGATGTCACCTCGCGTCCCCACCGCGGCCATGTACCAGGCGTCGGGTGCCAGCCGGTAGAATTGCGCCAGCGCATAGAGGGCGTTTGCGCGTGTGGAAAAGCCGAAAAAGCGATACTCCTCCTGAAGCGACACCGCCTTGCGTAGAGTCTGCTCGAGCCAGGCGGGGCCCCGCCCGCCCAGCATTCCCCGCAGCGCGACACGAATGTTGCCCTGCGCGGTGGCCATGCGGCCCCGCAGGATCCCCTGCCAGAGATAGCCCTCCGCCCGATGGGGCGCCCGCCCCACCGCGGCGTCCGCCCAGCGCTCCGCCTCCTCGTAACCCCGCATCCTCTCCTCCTTCGAGAGGGTCTGGGCCTGCTGCTCCAGCTCCAGGTAGCGGGCTCGGGCCATCATCCAGTAGGGCGCGGGGTCATCTGGGATCAGTGTGATCGCCTGCCTCAGCCGTTCCATCACGTCCGCATAGCGCTCGTTGTAGCCGAGCTCGGTGGCCTCGTGGAGCAGCGCATCGAAGCGCGCGAGCACTTCCAGATCGGCCTTCGCCGTACCGAGCTCGCGCAGATCGTAGCTCACGTGTCGCTCACACGGCAGCTTGACCTCATTCAGGTAGATCCGGAGATAGCTCGCCTCGATCGGTGTCTCGATCGAGATCCTCACCTTCTCCGTGCGCAGATCCTCGCTGAGCTCGGACACGATGAGAAGCGATCCGGTGTCGACGCGGTAGCGGACCTGGGCTGTACCACGGCGGTACTCGCGGGCGCGATCGAGCTCCCAGAAGCGGGACCGTGCGTCCACGACGTGATCGCCGTCGATGAACAGCTCGCGCTCACCGCGGGGATAGGGGATCCCCGGGCAGCCGTCGATGGCCGTGGCCCGCAACGCCACGTGGCGCAGCCCTTCACGGGGCACAGCCCCGGCGCGGCTCGCGAGCGCCGCGAGCAGCAGGATCCCGACTCCGAGCGGCCTCATCGTCGCGCTTGGGTCTTCTCCACCTGCGTGCCGGTCACGTAGATCGATCGCGGAGCCCAGATGTAGTAGCCGTAGAAGAAGCCAGGAACGACCCAGATCAGCGTGTCCAGCGCAGAGAAGCGGGTCTCGATGCTCAGGTTCTCGATGCGGTCCACGGAGGGACGCTTGGGCAGCAGGTCCTTGCTGCCCCATCCGCTGTAGGGGACCAGGCCGGCCAGCAGCCAGTTCTTCATCCCCTTGTCCTCGAAGTTCTTGCGTCGCTCTCCCGAGCTGTGGGGCAGCTTTCCGAAGTAGACGTTCGGAGGCAGCTCGTGCTTGACCGTGAAGAGGCAGCCGCTCGTGAGCAGCGCCAGCGCCAGAACCGGTACCAGGGTGGTGCGGAGTGGAGCTCTCATCGTCGGGTCTCCTCGAGATCGACGACGTCGCCCTCGGCCCAGACGGACCAGGTCCCGCAGACCAGAGTCAGAACGCAGGCGACGTGCGAAATCAGTGTGTCGGCCAAGCTCTGGCCGTCCTTCAGGCGCAGGTTGACGACGGCGTCGTGCTGCCCGATCTCTCGCGCGGCGAGCTCGGCTCCGTTCAGCGGCTCGCCGACCGGGATCCCCCCGTGGATCCAGAAGAACTGGCGGTCGTGCACCGCAAAGTGCCGGACCTTCCGGATGCGGCGGCCCTCGATCGTGGGGGCCGAGGTCAGTAGCTTGTCGCCGCTGTAGTGGTGCTGTACCGAGAAGCACCCCGCGAGCGGGAGCATCAGCAGCAGGCTTCCGATTCGATTCATCTCACCTCTCCCTTGCAGTCGACCTGGCGAGGAGCAATTCCCGTGCCTGCTCTCGCGCCCGCTCAGGCGCGGAGAGGTCCCGTACTGTTCGAGCCCCTGGACAGGGCTGGACGCGGGGGGCCGCTCAGCGGGTCTAAGTGATCGGAACTCAATGGGGATTTCGATCTGTTCGGAGTCTCGAACGCGGCCCCGTCGCCGAACGCCGTCAGCGCCGTGGAGTGCGAATTCCGTGCTTGGAGAGCTTGTAGTGCAGGGCGCTGCGCGACAGCCCGAGCTGCTCCGCGGCCCGGGCCTGCACGTACTCGTTCGCTTCGAGCGCATGCAGGATCAGCTCGCGTTCGAACTGCTCGATGGCCTCCTGCAGGGGCTTGCGCGCCAGGCGGCCCAGGCCGGGACCGCCGGGGTCGCTCCTCAGGTCGTCGGGGAGTGCCTCGGGCTCGATGCGCGGTCCCGGGGAGATCACGACGGCCCGCTCGAGCACGTTCTCGAGCTCGCGAACGTTTCCCGGCCACGGGTAGCTCATCAGGCGCTCGAGCGCGCGCGGGTCGAGCTCGATCTCGCCGAGGTTGCGGCGCGCCGCGTAGCGCGCGAGGAAGTGCTGCGCGAGCGCGGCGATGTCCATCTTGCGCTCCCGCAGCGGTGGGATGCGGATGCGCACGACGTTGAGCCGATAGTAGAGATCCTCTCGGAAGCGGCCTGCCTTGACGTCGCTCTCGATTTCTCGGTTCGTGGCCGCCACGAAGCGCGCGTCGCTCTCAATGGGCTGCTCGCCCCCCACGCGCTCGAAGGTTCGCGTCTCGATCGCGCGGAGCAGCTTGATCTGAACGGCCTCCGAGATCTCTCCGACCTCGTCCAGGAAGAGCGTGCCGCCGTGTGCCAGCTCGAAGCGCCCCCGCTTGCGCGCCACCGCGCCGGTGAAGGCTCCGCGCTCGTGGCCGAAGAGTTCGCTCTCGAGCACGGACTCGGACAACGCCGCGCAGTGCACGGGCACGAAGGGCTGGTCGGCGCGGGGGCTCGCCGCGTGCAATGCGCGCGCCACGACCTCCTTGCCGGTGCCGGTCTCCCCCGTGATCAGCACCGTCGAGTCGCTCGAGCCGACCTGCTGGATCAGGCGTCGAATCTCCTCGAGCGCGGGGCTCGACCCGACGAGCTCGCCGCTGGTGTCCTCCACACGGACGGCCTCGCGGAGGCGCGCATTCTCACGGGCCAGGCGTGTCATGGCGACCGTGCGCTCGAGCGCCCTCAGGAGCTGCGCATTGTCGAAGGGCTTCATCACGTAGTCGCCCGCGCCACGCTTGAGCGACTCGACGGCCGTCTCCACCGTGGCGTAGGCGGTCATGATCACCACGCCCAGGTCGCGGTCCATCCGCTTGAGCCGGTCGAGAACCTCCATCCCGTCGAGCTCGCCCAGGCGCAGGTCGACGAGGGCGGCGTCGAAGGGGCGTCGCGCCGCGAGCTTGAGCGCCTCGAGGGGGGTGGCGGCGGTCTCGACCCCGTAGCCGGAGCGCTCGAGGAGCTGGCGCAGGATCACCAGGTAGTTCTGCTCGTCGTCGACGACCAGGACGTGTCCACTCATGCCTCGGCCTCCGGAAAGCTCAGGGTGAAGACGCTGCCCTCGGGTCCACTGCGGACCTCGAGCCGCCCACCGTTGGCGGCCACGGTGCGCTGCACGATGGAGAGGCCCAGACCGGTGCCGCCGGCGCGGCGTGTGAAGAAGGGCCGAAAGACGCGCTCGAGATCCTCGGGCGGAATCCCCGGTCCGTGGTCATCGATGCGCAGCAGGACCCGGCCTGCCTCGCCGCGCTCGGCGTGAAGACCCACCCAGCCGCCATCGGGCTGCGCCTGGATGGCGTTCAAGGCCAGGTTGGCGAGAGCGCGGTAGAGCAGCTCCGGATCCACGAGGATCTTGGGTGTGTCGTCGGCCACATCGAGCTCCAGCTCGATCCCACAGCGCTCCGCCTCGGGCCGCAGCACGCTGCGGACGCGCTCCAGCAAGCTGCGGAGATCGGTGGCCACGCGGCTGGGGGCGGGCGGTGAGGCGAAGCCGACGAACTCCGAGATCGTCTCGTTAACGCGTGCGGACTCCTTCTGGATGACCTCCAGCAGCTCGCGGTCGCGCGCCTCGAGCCGGCTCGTCTGAGCCAGGAGCTGTGCCGAGCTCGAGATCATTCCGATCGGGTTGCGGATCTCATGGGCGACGCCCGCTGCCAGCTGTCCGAGGCTGGCCAGGCTCTCCGACTGCACGACCTGTCGCTCCAGCTCGGCGCGCTCGCTCACGTCCCGTACGATCTCGATCACGGCGTCGTGCGGCTCCTCGAGCGTGAATGGGAAGGTCGTCACCTCGACCTCCCGCTCGGCCCCGTCTGCCGTGGGCCAGCGGTAGCGGTGCTCCGCCCGTACCCCCCGCTCGAGCGTGATGCGTGCGGGGCACTCGGGACACGGGCTGTCACGCCCCGCGTGTCGCTCAAAGCAGCGTGAAGTCGAGCCGTCCCTCGGCGCGGGACCGAAGAGTGCGTCCACCCCGCGGTTCGTATCCCGCACCACGAAGCTCGCGTCGATCACGGCGATCCCGTCGGCGATGCCGTCGAAGAGGGCCTGAAGCCGCCGTCGAGCGCGCTCGATCTCGGCGGTTCGCTCGCGCACGCGCCCCTCCAGCTCGCGGTTGGAGCGCTCCAGTGCATCGGTCAGCTCACCGATGCGCACGTGCCCACGCCGCACGATCGCAAAGAGCGCGACGAAGAGCAGCAGCATGAGCCCGCCGGTGATCGCGAGGATGCGCTGCCGGTAGATCTGGATGGCGGCGCTGAAACGCCTCGCATCCTGGTAGATCTCGATCACGCCGATGATCTGGCCCTTCCGTTCCGATGCCGGGTCGAGCTCGTAGAAGGGTCCGTAGGTCTCGAGCAGGTCGTGCCCCGGGCGAATCGGATCGCGCTCCAGCACGACGCGCTTGAGCACCGATGTGTATTCGCCGTCCAGGGCCGCCGCGATGCCGGGGTTGTCCATGGATCGGTAGCCGATGTAGCCACGCTTGGTGCTGTAGATGATGGTGCCGTCCGGCGTGAAGAGGTTGACGGTCAGGATGCGCAGGTCGCGGACGCTCTCGGTCACGACCGCGTCGAGGGCCGCGTGCTGGGCCGGGTCCTCCAGGTCGATCATCTCCCCGCGCTTCGTGCGGGGCAGCAGAAACCTCTCGAAGATGGCCCTGTTGAGCTGAGCGCAGATGTCCTCGCCGTGAATTCCCGCCTCCTCGGTGAGGCTCTCCTCGAGCACGCTCGAGAAGGTCCATGCGATGGCGAGCGCGAGGACCGCGAGCGTGACCAGGCTGGCGAGCGTGAAGTATCGAATCAGGCTGAAGGGACGCACGCGCCTACCGTAGCGCGGCCGGATCGATCCGGTACAGGCGCAGACCCCCGCCCAGCTCGCGCTCCTCCGTTCCCCTCACACCCCGGACCTCACCGGTTGCGAACAGCTTCCCAGTTGGGGCGCCCCAGAGCGCCAGGTCCGCTCGAATCTCCTCGACGCTGGATCGCCGGTAGGCCGGGAAGCCCGGAGGGCCGTAGCGATCGAAGAGCCGCCGACTCTCCCCCACGTACACGGCGGTACAGTCGTCGCAGGCCGCCACCGCGCGGACGACCAGCTCCCGCCCGTCCAGAGCGGGCTCGCGCAGCTTCGCGATGGCGGGCCAGGCCCCGATCAGAACGGCGATCAGTGCCACGATTCGCTGCGTTCGGGTCCGCAGATCGGCGAGCACACAGCCCAAGCCCAGGGCGAACGCCGGTGCGAGAGGTAGCATGTGGCGGGCGTGCGCCAGGTTCTGGCCCGCGAGCACCCAGAGCGCATAGGGCAGCAAGCTGAGTGCGAGCAGCCGGCGGATCGAGGGGAGCATCCTCCACACGCCGATCACCCCGAGCGCGAGGCCCACGGCACCGGGGCCGGGAGCGAGCGCGCCTTCGATCCACCGCCGCGGCTCGCCCACGCCCGCCAGAAGGGTGCTTCCCCAGAGCTCCAGGTGCCCGACCAGGAAGCTCAGCATGCGCGGACCCAGGTCGGGCGGCCCGACGCTAAGGAAGAGCGGCAGCCAGGCCACCAGGCCCAGCGCGGCGCCGAGGGCGAAGCGGGTGCGGGCGCGCCCGGGGAGCCAGAGCAGGGCGCCCGCGAAGGGCAGCAGGTCGGCTCGAACCCCGAGCGCCAGACCCAGAGCCGCTCCACCCGCAAGAGGACGAGACTGGGCACAGAGGGCCAACGCGATCCAGACGAGCGTGGCTCCGAGCAGATCCGGCAAGGGGCGCGGACCCTCCAGCAGCAGCAGCGGGTGAAGCGCCAGAATCGAGACGGCCAGAGCGATGCTTCGGGCGCAACAACCGGTCCGCTCAGCCAGGATTCGAAGGGCCGGGAGCAGCAGGGCCGCCGCGAGGATTCCGGGCAGGGCCAGCGCGTGCTCTTCCCGGAAGCCCAGCCCGAGCAGCATCCGCGCGAGGGCGATGTAGACCGGGTAGCCCGGGGGATGGGGCTGCTCCAGACCGAGATCGTAGTCCTGGAGCGCGAGCGCGAAGTTGACGCTGTCGAGCCCGTCGAGCGCAGGGGGCAGCCGCAGCAGAAGAAGGGCGGGGAGAGCCGTGAGCTCGGCCAGCACCCTCAGCCGAGCAGGGAAGCTGCCTCGAGCGGGCACTCCGTCTCCTCCCGGTCGGGCGTCGGGGCCGGCTCGATCCCCAGGGTACGGCACGCCGCGCGGCTCCCTTCCTCCATGGCTCGGTCGGAGAAAATATAGGAGAACCGCCCTTGTCTGCCGCAAACCTCCAGGTTTCGATGAGATGCGAGCTGCCCCAGGCCGCGCTCCAGCTCCGCGCGTGCGCCGAGATCGAGCACGGGATACGCACACGGAAGTGTCACCGCGAAGACGTCCCGCAGACGCCGTGGCAGGCTCAGGCCCACGGCCTCGAGCTCGCCGCGCACGCAGTCCAGAAGCTCGGGAGCCGAAAGCTTGCGAAGCGGATCGTCCGGCGAGAGGGGGATCTCGAGCTGTAGCGAGCCGCGGCCTGGCGGCACCATCCACGGGCTGCGGCGCTGCGGATCCTGCACGCGGGTCACACGTCCTCGGCCGTCGGAGAGGTAGGCCCAGGTGCTTCCAAGCCCCAGCGGCTCTTCCAACATCAGGTTCAGCAGTCGCAGAGCGCGGAAGCGCAGGCGTGAGGCGTGCCCGAGCAAGCCCAGCAGGACCGGCAAGGGCAGGGTCGAGATGAACGAGCGTGCCGTGAGCTCGGCCCCCCCGGCCGACACCGCGCGGACCTGGCTTCCCTCGAGCCGCAGCGCGCTCACGGGCGCCTTGCGCAGGACGCGCCCCCCGAGTCGCTCGAGCTCGTGGGCGATGGCCTCGAAGAGCTGGCCCATCCCGAGCCGGGGGTACAGAAAGCGGCGGGCGTAGGTGCGCGGCGCTGGGGGCGCACCGGGCAGCATCGCACGGAGCGCCACGCCCAGGTCGAAGCGGCCGATGCGTTGAGGCACCCACTCCGATGAAAGGCGGCGAGGCTCCAAGCCCCAGAGCTTGCGGGTGTACGGCTCGAAGAACTCTCGGTACAGGGCCGTGCCGAAGCGCGAGATCATCCAGCCCTCGAAGCTCCCCTCGTCACGCGCGGGACGACGGAGGCGCTCGTACAGGTAGCTGCCGAGGTAGCGACCCGCGTGGCGCCAGGGGACCTGCCGAAGCAGGTCCGCGAGCTCGAGCGGATAGCCAATGCGGCGGCCCGCGTGCAGGATGACGCTCTGGCGGTCCACGATGAGCGCGTCGTCCCCGAGCAGTGCCCGCACGCGCCCGAGGAGCTGGGGCGATCGCGTCAGGAAGCGATGGCCCCCGTGATCGAAGCGGTAGCCCTCGCGCTCCACGGTGCCCGCCATGCCTCCGACCCGCTCCTCCGCCTCGAGGACGAGCACGCTCCCGCCGTGCTGGGCGACCTCCCAGGCCGCGGCGAGGCCGGCCGGCCCCGCCCCGAGCACGATGACGTCGGCGTCCCTCACCAATCCACCGAGCCCTCGAGCAGGAAGGCGTTGTTGTCGAACTCGCGCGTGTCCTCGTCGGTGATCTCGTACTGGAGCTTCAAACGAAGGTGGTCCATCGGACGGATCACGAGGCCGAGGGCGAGCCGACGCGCGTCGAGCAGGTCCAGCAACGAATCGTCCTCGTCGAGCACGTCGAAGCGGGTGACGTACTGCACGTCGTGAAGCAGCAGATGATCGGCCAGGGAGTGACGGTAGCTGCCCTCGAGGTACCAGCCCCGGCGGTGGAGGCTACCGCCGAGAAGCGTGCTCGGCAGCGGGCCCGCGAATCCCGGACAGAGGGGCTGGGTATCCGAGCACGGCTTGCCGTTGGCGTCGATCGCTTCGGGACGGTCGATGCCCGAGAACACGTACTCGCCCCGGAGCTGGAAACCTCCGCCGCTCGCACGCAGATCCGCGCCGATCGCGTAGAAGTCGTCCTCGTCGCCGTCGTCGTACTCTCCTTGCATGTACGAGAACCCGGCCCGGAGCCAGCGGTCGTAGCGGAAGCCGAGTCTCCCGGCCACGGTCTTGCTCGAGTTGTTGTCCCGGTTCTGCCTCGCGTCGCGAGCAAGATCGAAGAGCGCTGCGCCCGGCCCGTTGACCAACGCGATCTCGAGCTCACCCACGAGCTCCGGGGCGTCGAGCAGGGAGCGTTCCCCGCGCAGCTCGATTCCGGTCTCGGAGTAGGTCCCGGGAATGATGTGGATGTAGGGGGAGGGTCGGTCCACCAGCGGGTTCTGTGGGGCATTCTGGTAGAAGCGCTCGATCCCGAAGGGGACGTAGAACTTTCCCAGGCGCAGCGCGAGGCGCTCTTCGGGCTGCAGGTCCCAGTGGATGAAGGCCTGATCGATCTCGACGGACTCGCCGCCGAGCTCGTACTCGACCTCGGTCGCGACATAGAGTGCTTCAGAGAGCGGCACGCCCACGAAGAACGTGAGGTCCGTGAGCGAGAATGAGCTCAGCGGGCTCAGGTCCGTGAGGGAAGGGCTGCCGGGAACGCCGGGATTGACGTTGGCCTCCTCGAACCCGAAGTAGGCCGCGGCGAGATGACCGTGGAAGTCGATCGAGGGGCGCGCCTCCTCACCGGCCAGCGCCTCGAGGTCGAGCTCCGCCTCGCCTCCGGCCGAGACGGGGGGCGGCTCACGGGACTCCGCGCGCACCCGTGCGCGCAGCTCATCGAGCTCGGCGCGGGTCTGCTGCTGCAGGCGCCGGAGCTCGGCGACCTGTTCACGCAGCCCCTCGATCTCGCTCTTGGCCCGGACGGGCTGCGGAACGAGCAGCACCGCTACGAGTAGGAGCAGGAGGAGTTCGCTTCGGCTCATGGCATCACCTCTCGGAGGAATGGAAAGCCCTCGCGCAGCGCCTCGTCGAGCGCGGCCGAGGCCTTGTCGAAGCCCTGGGGATCCGGTGGAACCACGCCGCGACCGAGGAAGCCCGGGCGGCCGAGGGCGGCCACGGCCGCGTCGAAGGCGGCCCAGATCCGTCGATGCAGATCGCTGGAGCGCTCGCGATCCCGGCGACGGATCACGGGTGCGAGCAGCTGGGTGTAGTGTTCCCGCGCGGCCCGGATGCGGTACTTCGCCGGGTAGTAGCGCGTGAGGGCCTCCCGCCGGCAGCTCTCGAAGCGCAGCCGGATCATCAGGTAGACCAGCGCCGTGATCTCCTGGGCGAGCGCCCCCCGATCACGCCTCGCGATGGCCTCCTCCAGCTGCGGCCGGCGTGCGACGGGCAGCGTCTGCTCGATCTCGCGCAGCGCGGGCCGCAGCTCCTCGAGCGACACCACGGCCTGGCGCCAGCGCCCCGCCTGGGCGTCCGCCGCCAGCGCGCGGATCGCACGCGTGAAGGGGTCCTGGTCGGGGCCGTAGCCGTAGCCGAGGAGGACCCCCAGCAGGGCCGTGAGACCGGCCAGCGCGGCTGCGCGGCGTGCGGCTGTCGTCCTCGCCGCGAACATCCTAGCCCGCACGGTCCATGGAGATGCGATGCCATCGCTCCAGACGGCCGTCAAGCGGCAGCCTGCTCACGCATCGCTTGACAGCGGAGCAGGCGCTTCGCACGTTCCCCGGACGATGCCCGATTCCCCCCGTCCGCACGCGATGTCGGAGCGACCGTCGGAAGAGGGCCACGGCGCTCCAGTCTGGATGGTGACGTGGTCGCACGACGGCCGCCGTCTGGCCTCGGCCTCCGAGGACGGCAGCGTCATGCTTTGGGATGCAGCCTCCGCACATCCGCTGCGTCGGCTCGACGGCCACACCGATGGCGTCTGGTCGGCCACCTGGGGAGGCGCGGGATGGCTCGCCAGCGGCTCCAACGATGGGACGGCCGCCGTCTGGGACGCGGAGAGCGGCCGGCCGCTCCATCGCCTGATCGGTCATGAGGGCGCGATCTGGGCCACGGGCTTCTCGCCTGACGGCTCCCTGCTGGCCACGGGCTCAGCGGACGCCACCCTCCGCATCTGGGACCCGACCCGCGGCGAGCCGCTCCACGTGATCTACGAGCACCCGCTGCTGATCAAGGATCTGCGCTTCTCGCCCGATGGTCGCTGGCTGGCCACGAGCTGCGACGACCGACTCATCCGCGTGTTCTCGGTCGGGAGCTGGGAGCTCCTTCGGGAGCTGCACGGGCACGAGCACAACGCGAACACGGTGGACTGGTCTCCGGACTCGCGGCGGCTGGTGAGCTGCTCGCACGCTCGCAGCGTCCGCGTCTGGGATCTGGAGACCGGGCGGGCTCTGCGCAGCATCCGCGCACATGAGGACGACATCGACGCGGCCAGCCTCTCGCCGGACGGCCGGCGGATCGCGAGCTGCTCACATGATCGCAGCATCCGTCTGTGGGAGCTCGAGTCCGGTGAGCCCTGCGGGCGAATCGAGGAGCACACGGACGAGGTCGAGTGGGTCTCATGGTCGCCCGACGGGCGGCGTTTGGCCTCGGCCTCGCTCGACGGTCGCATTCGCATCTTCGATGCCGGAACGCTGGCGCTGCTCGCGATCTCGGCGGGACGGGACCGCTCGATCGCGCGCCTGGCCGTACACCCTCGCGATGGCCGGGTTGCGCTCGTTCACGGGGACCGGACGCTGCGCCTGCTCGATTCTGAGCTGCGCCCACTGGTGCACAGCCCGCCACTCCACGAGCGGGCCGTAAAGGCGCTGCACTGGTCCGCAGATGGGCGCCGCCTGCTCACTGCGTCGCTGGATGGCCGGGCCTGCGCCTGGAGCCCGGAGAGTCTCCAGCGACCCCTGGAGGAGTGGAGCTTCGACGCGGGCGTCTACGATGCCGTGAGCTCCCCCGACGGATCGGCCCTCGCCTTTGCGCTGGAGAACGGCTGCCTCGAGATCCGTGGGCATCACGGGAGCACGGCGCGCACGCGCATCGCGGCCCATCGCGAGGCGGTCTACGCACTCGCCTGGTCGCCGGACGGTCGTCTCGTGGCCTCGGGTGCGCGTGACGGTACGCTGGTGATTCGGGATCTCCAGAGCGACACCGGGATCGCCTGCGACGGACACAAGGACATGGTGCTCTCGCTGACCTGGTCGGCCGATGGCCACGGCCTGCTCAGCAGCTCTCGGGATCGCACGGTCCGGCTCTGGTCGCGTGAGGGTAAGCTCCTGCGAACCTACGAGGGGCATCGGCTCAGCGTGTGGGCCACCGCCTTTGAGCCGGGAGGGCGGCGCATCGCCTCGAGCTCGTTCGACCAGACGGTGCGCATCTTCGATCGCGAGAGCGGCGAGCCCCTGCGCTGTCTGACGGGGCACACGCGGCAGGTCAGCACGCTGGTCTGGGATGGGGTGCGGGGGATCCTGACGGGCAGCCGCGACGGGACCGTGCGTCGCTGGGATCCCGACACCGGGGTGGCACATGTCTGTTGTCCCGGTGACGAGCCGCACCGGGAATGATCCCGGAGGCGCTGCTCCTCTCGAACCGGATGCCGGAGATCGAGGCCCGGCTGGCTCGCGAGCTGCCGTCCGAGCGAGCCGAGATCGTAAAGCGGATGGAGGACCGGATCGCCGATCCGGGGCGTCCATTGATCGAGCGGATCTCCGCGGGAAACGTGCTCGGCCTGCTCGGGGACCCGCGCATCGACCCGTTGCGGCCCCAGATGTGTCCGGTGCCGCTCGGCCCCTTCTGGATGGGGCTGGACGAGTCGGAGGTCTCGCAGCTCGCGCGTCGCTACGCGATCCCCGAGGGATGGCTGCGCAAGTCCACACCGCGCCATCGCGTGGAGCTCGACGCCTTCGAGATCGCGCGCTTTCCCATCACGGAGGCCGAGTACCATCGCTTCCTCCGCGAGACCGGCTCGCAGGAGGCGCCCTCGCACTGGCGCGCGGGGGCACCGCCTCCCTACCGCGCCAACCATCCCGTGCGCGGTGTGAGCTGGCACGGCGCGCTGCTCTATGCGGAGTGGCTCTCGGAGCGGACGGGGCGGCACTACCGGATTCCCACCGAGGCGGAGTGGGAGAAGGCGGCGCGCGGGAGCGACGCGCGCAGCTTTCCCTGGGGGGATCGATTCGAGCCGCACCGCTGCAACACGCGTGAGGGCGGGGTGGGCACCACCACGCCCGTGGGCCTGTACCTGGACGGGTCCTCGCCGTACGGAGCGCTGGACATGGCGGGGAATGTCGAGGAGCTGACCGCGGATCTCTACGGCCCGTACCCGGGGACGGGTTTCGACGACTCCGCGTTCGGGAGCTACCGCGTCACGCGGGGTGGAGTGTTCTGTCTCGACGCCGACCTCGCGCGCTGCGATCGGCGACACGGTGAGCCCTTCTCGCCGGCCACGGGCTTCCGGCTCGTCCGCAGCGCTGCGGACGAGTGGCTGGGGCGCTGATTCCGTGCACGTGCGTGCAGCTCAGGAGCCGGAGGCCGAGGCTCCGGCCTTGGCAAGCTCACGATCGATCAGGCGTGTGAAGGCCTCGAGCGGCTGGGCACCGCTGAGCGGGATTCCGTTGATGAAGAACGCCGGCGTTCCGTTCACTCCGGCCTGCGTCCCCTCCTCGACATCCTGATTCACACGCTCCAGGGCGTGGTGCTCGCTGAGGCAGCTGCGAAAGGCCTCGAGATCCAGGTCCGTCTCCTTGGCGATGCGCTCGAGGTCGGCATCGCTGAGCACTCCCTCCGCGGCGAAGAGGCGCTCGTGGTACTCCCAGAAGCGGCCCTGGTCCTCCGCACACGCCGCGGCCTCCGCGGCCGGACGTGCGCGATCGTGGAATTCGAGCGGATAGTGACGGAAGATGAAGCGCACGCGATCTCCGTAGCGTTCCAGAACCTGCGCCACGGTCGGCTCGGCACGGCGGCAGAAGGGACACTGGTAGTCGCTGAACTCGATGAGCGTCACGGGCGCGTCCTCGGGACCCCGGGAAGGCCCGCGAGCGGCGACGTCGACCCGCGGAGGCTCAAGATGGATCTGCAGCCCCGCGGAATCGCGCAGCTCCTTTTCGAGCTCCTGGATGGCCTGCGTGCGCTGCGCCTCCGCCAGGTACTCGCGGATGCGTGGCGCGATCTGCTCCAGGCTCGCGCCGCCCAGCCGCGTACGGTTCTGCTCGCAGAAGTAGCTCACGGCCTCTTCGCTGACGTCGCCGGTCGCGGCCGCTCGTTCGGCGAGCAGCTCCTCGCGTGACATCCCGCGCCGCTGCGCCTCCGCCTCGAGGAGCCGATCCGTGATCATGCGCTCGAGACCGTCTGAGCGCAGCCGGTAGAGCTCGCTGGGGTCGGACTCCTCGACCTGCTGCCGCCAGAGCTCGTCTTTGAGCCATGCGTCGAGCTCGGCCAGAGTGATGGCACGGCCGTTCAGCTCTGCGACGTGCGGGCTCTCGTCGCTGTCGGCCTCGGGCTCCCGGGTGCGATCCGTCTGCCCACAGGCGAGGAGCATGAGCAAGAGGGTCCCCGCGAGCAGGCGTCGAGCCGCCGCAGAGCCCATGCGCTACTCGTACTCCACGTCGGGAATGATCGCCCAGCGTGCCTCGGGGCTCATCGTCGGAAAGACCCAGAACGGTGTGAAGGCGATGTCGAAGGTTCCCATCACGAGACGGTAGGCGGAGAGCAGCGTGCCCGCGGGGACCGCCAGCAGTCGGCCGGTGACGGGATGCCACGGAAGTTCCTCGTAGGCCTCGGGTGGCGTCACGACCATCACAAAAGGGTCGGCGGGAAAGGTGAGGATCCCGTTGATCCCGGCATAGAGATTGTTCAGGCCCCTCGCCTGGGCCGGCGCCGCGAGGCTGAGGGTCAGAAGCAGCACGGCGCCCATCGCGACACGTGGCATTCGGAGACCTCCTGGCTGATGTGACGCGGCCATCCTAGCACTTCGCCCACGTCCTCGGACTAGGGTTGCAGGCCGAAGCTCGTGCGGACCAGACCCGAGCCGATCGTGACGGCGGCCTCCCCAAGGCATGCGGGGTCCGCGTCCGGCTGGAGCGGGCAGCTCAGCAGATCCGTCGTATCGGTACAGCGGTCGAGCACACGGTTCACCTTCGTCTGGATCGCCGCGATCTGCGGCGCGAGCGTCTGTACGCATGGGGTCTCCACGCCGGACGTGATCCGCTCCAGCTCGCAGCGTGCGAGCTCCGCCTGCACGGAACGAATCGCGGCGAGGAGGCGGCCGAGTACCTTCTTCTGACACCTCGAGGCGTCGGGGACCGTGATCCGATGGAGCGGTAGATCCGGTGGGCTCGTGCCGAGCGCGGCGTCGAGGGTCGCCCGCATTGCCGCCTCCTGGCCGCAGACCAGGCAGTCTGTGAGGGCGCCGATGCTGTGGAGCAGGATGCCGTCGCAGGGAGCGCCGCAGCGCTCGGGGAAGTCGAGCAGCGAAGGCGTCAGGTTGGCCGCCAGACAGTGCCGATCTCTCCCGCCCCCGATTGCGGCGCGCAGCTTCGCCTCGGCGGCCTGCAGGCGAAGCGTCCGCCGTCCCACGTCGCACGCCCGTCCAGAGACCTCGTCCAGATAGCAGCGGCCCCACTCCCTGAGGTGGCGCCGCACGTAGCGACGGAAGCGCTTGTCGACCTCGCGCAGGCAGCTCGCGCGCGTCTGTGGGCTCGCCAGGATCTTGACGAACCCGACGCCCTGGACCGGAACGTCCAACACGGGTTCGTCGGGATCGTTGGAGGTGATGCGCAGGGTTCCGGAGGCCAGGACGGGGACCCCGGGCGCGAAGCTCAGGGTCAGGGTGGCGCTCTGGCCGACGGGGATGTCGAAGGGGGCCGCGGGACCCGAGACCGCGAGGGCCACGTCGGAGCCGGGCAGCATCTCGTAGCGGGTGATCGATAGGGGCAGGTCACTGCCGTTGTTGAACACCTCGAGAGGGAGCTCCTCGCGGGATCCCGTCTGGGCCAGGAAGCCGGCCTGGCTCGGGCTCACGCGAATGTCGAGTGGCTCGAGACAGGAGGCGATCAGGGGGGTCACGTAGCTCGGGTAGTCGAGCGGCGCCCCAATCGCCTCGAAGAAGTTGCTGCAGGAGTACCCCGGCAGCGTCTGATGGATCGTGATCTCGTCGACGTTGCTGAAGCCATCGGTATCGGAATCGTCCGACTCCACGTTCCGGATGGCGGTGACGATCGGCCGGCCGAGGTAGAGCTCCTGCTCGACGGCGGTTCCGTAGGGGTTTCGCGCTCCCGTGCCTTCCCAGCGGAGGTGACAGACGCCGCACTCATGCAGCCGGTCTCCCTCCTGAAGACTGTAGAACGCCGTGAAGCTGTCGAAGTAGGTGGGTCGGGCTACAGCCTCGGGCGGCAGTGCGGCGAGCGTGAGGAGCAGGGCCGCGATCCGGAGCCGAGAGCTCATGGAAAGGGCACCTCGGCGACCGAGGCGGCCGCCGGCCCGATCGCCGTCTCGAGACAGGTCTCCGTGGCCGCCACGCTCCCCGTCGCGCCGCAACCCGACAGGCCCGCGAAGTCGTCGCAGCGGCCCAGCAGCCGAGCGGCCCGGCTGCGGGCGGCGGCCATCTCCCCACCCGGATCGCTGGCGCAGTCGAGCGCGGCGCCTTCTTCTGCGTTGGCCGACTCGCACTCGAGCAGGGCATCGCTCCATCCGAGAGCGAGCTTCGTGGCCCCGCGAGCCACCGCCTTCTGGCAAGCCACGATCGGGCTCGCCAACGCGGGGGGAAGCGCCGGCGGCCGGGTGCCGTAGGCCGCCTCCAGCGTCTCCTTCCCGAGAGCCCGACCGACGCAGATCGCGCAGCTGGCCAGGTCTCCGAGGTCGAAGAGCACGGTGGTCGCGCAGGGGACCGGGCAGACCGAGCCGTGCCCGAGCGTGATGGGCGTCAAGCTCCGTCCCAGGCAGAGGCTGTCCTGCGGACCCCCCAGCTTGGCGCGAAGGCGTCCCTCGGCCCGCGCGAGGCGCTGGTCCCGCTTCGTCGTGTCGCAGAGTCTTCCACGCGCGCGGTCCCGGTAGCAGCGGCCCCAGGCCTTGAGGTACTGCTTGAGGTATCGGCGGGTCCCACGCGCAACCCGATCGCGGCAACGGCCCAGGGTCTGGGCGTTCGTCTCGAGGAACGCGTGGGCCATGGCCACGGGCTCGGAGCGGCCGTGCTGGTCCCAGAGGTCGAAGAGCACGAAGCCCGCGGCATTGGTCGTGTTCTCGTCCCGCAGGAACTCCACGTACTCGCGTGAGGCCGTCTGGTAGTAGAGCGTGACCTCAGCCTGAGCCGCCGCGGAGCCCACCGGATAGACGACCTCGTCCCAGTACTGGCCATCGGCGAAGCTCGCGCCCACCGGTGCGCCATCGAACGCCGCGAAGGCCGCCTGGGTGAAGCCGCGCGGAGGAATCCGGTTGTCGAAGAGCCGAACGTTGTTGAGCGCCAGGTGGAAGCGGGCGTCGACGGGCAGCCCCGCCGCTGCGGCCACCGCCGGCGTCAAGCCTTGGTGCGCCTCCCAGACGTGCAGGGAGGGATCATGGGCCGGATCGTTCGGATCGGCTCCATAGCCTTGCAGCGTGGCCGTCGCGAACGTGTAGCGCCCGGACTCGAAGACGACGTTCCGGTCCGCATCGAACGCCCGAACATGCAGCCACATGCGGCGGCCCTCGGGGTAGCCCGTCGGAAGCTTGTGACCCGTCTCGTTCGTCACGCGAACCGTGAGGTGGTCGCCCGAGAGATCGAGCGAGAGCGTGGCGGCTCGCCGGAGCATGGTCGTGGCCTTGGTGATCCCTTCCGAGAGGATCTCGGGATCGACCTCGGCGCCGAAGCTCGGGTGGTGGGGCAGCACGGCCGGGATGAACGTGTTCGCGCCGACGAGCTCGTGCACCGGAATGTCGTCGCGATCGAGGCCGAGCTCCGCGTCGCGTCCGGAGACGTGCGGCATGTGACAGTCCTGGCAGCTCGAGACCAAACCCCCGTGGGCGCTGAAGCGGGGGGCCGCGACGCCACCTGCGGCGTAGGCACTCGCGGCCCACTCGTCGTAGGTCGACTGCTCCGGAAAGCCGAGCGCGGGCTCGCCGGGGGTGTCCAGGGCATTCAGCACGTACTCACCCGTGTTCGGATCGTGAGTGAAGGCCGGATTGCGCAGATTGTGACACATGCCGCAGAGCTCGGAGCTCTCATGGAACTCCGAGACGAACGTCGTCGCATCCGGGATGTGGGGGTCGGAGCCGAGGTCGGCCACGATGTCGAAGGGGCCGCGCAGGCGGGCCAGAGGGTCCACGACCATCATCGCATTCCCCAGGATGGGAACCGGCGCCGCGAGCGCGGCCCGGATGCCCGCGTCCTCCGCGGCCCCGTTCGGGTCGGGAAACGGGTTCACCAGCCGATGGCAGACGCTGCACTGCACGCCGTGCCGGTCCGCCGCGGTCATCAGCGTGCCGTCGGACGCGGCCGATCGGCCCTCGAGCCAACCCTTGGGCAGGTGGCAGCGCAGGCAGGTCTCGCCCACGTGGGCGACGTCCTGGTTCGCCACCGCGAGGGCCGCCCACATCAGCGGGTCCCGCCCGGCCTGCGCCATCATTCCGCTCTGCCAGTTGCGGTAGGGCTCGACCTCGGGCTGGCCGTAGCCGGAGTGGCAGGGGGTGCACGCGTCGGGAGTCGCGAAGAGATCGCTGACGCTGAGCGGCTGTGTGCCGGGCAGGCGGAAGTCCTCGCTGGTCGTCGGGATCTGAGTCGTCGCTGATGCGGAGGGCGCCGCGAGCAGGGGGCCGCTGAGCGCCAGCCCGAGGAGGCCCGTGACCCTTCGACGATCGCCCATCTCCCCTCCCGGCTCCGCGCCCGGCGGCTACGGGCAGTCCGGAGCGGTCAGGAGGACGGGGGTGTCGACGAGGTTCTGCTCGAAGCAGTTTCCGTGCAGCCCCGCGGGCGCGTCGAGGAGCGTGAAGACGATGTCACCCCCGATCGGTGTGGCGTTGGGCGGCGTCGAGTCGGGATTGAGGCCGTTGGCCGTGAAGACGTTGTTTCGCACCTTGTTGTCGCGCGCGGCCTGGTCGGGACTGAGCGGATCGAAGATGGAGGTTCCGGTCAGGAAGTTGATCACCTGCTGGTCCACGAGCGCGAAGCCGAGTGAGTCGTTCAGGCGGACCAGGTTGTACTCGAAGGTCGTGGAGTCATTCGAGAGGATCAGCATACCGGTGCCGTCCGGGACGACGCCCACGATGCCGCCGCCGAAGTTCGGCGTGTTATTCAGCTCGGAGACGTTGTGGGAGATCTGGTGGTCGTTCGAGAGCTGCACCGCAAGGCCCGGCAGCTTGAACACCAGGAGCCCCCCGGTATTGTGCGCAGCGTAGTTGTTGTGGGCCACGGCGTTGGCCGAGTTCTCGATCTCGATTCCGGCCACGTTGAACTCTGCGGTGTTGTAGCGGAGCGTTATGTTCGTGGATTGGCCCACGTAGAGCCCAGCATCGGAGACGTTGCGAACCGAGCAGGCCTCGATCAGCACACCATCGCTCAGCACGGGAAAGACCCCGTAGGTGGAGTTGAGCTGCCCGTCGGCGACGATGTCTCGAAACGAGACGTTGTTCGCGTCCGTCACGAAGATCCCGTTCTCGTCCCAGTCGAAGAGCTCGAGGCTCTGGAACACCAGATCGTTCCGCCCCGCCGCGAAGATCCCGTTCACGAACGGGCCCGGGCCCGCCGGACGCACGAGGCGTGGCCGGTCATCGACCGCGGCCCCGCAGCCCACGAGCTGCAGTCCGTCGGTCGGGATCACCAGCGGCTCGGGGTGGTCTCCGGACTCGATCAGGAGCTTCGTGCCAGGGGCCGCTGCGTCCACGGCGAGCTGCAGCTCCCCGGGAAGGTTCGGGTCGGTGGGCGCGTTCGGGTCGTTGGCGACGAAGATTCCCGACTCGGCGTACTCGTGCTCCAGCGCATCGAGTACGCGATCCCAGCCGTCGCAGACCACGCACCGCTGGAGGTCACTCACGGTGGCAGCGCCGAGGCACGCGAAGATCGACGGGATGTAGCCGGGTGCGTCCTCACACTTCTTGGCGATCTTCGCCTCGATCTTGGCGATCAGCTCGCTCTGCTTGGTGGCCGTCTTGGGATCGGTCGGCGGCGTGAAGACGCCCGCAGCGTACTTTCCGATGCAGATCGGTGCGAGGTCTCCCGAGGTTCCGAGCTTCATCTGCGCGTCGAGGCACTTGCTGGCGATCTTGAGCGCACCCAGCAGATACTTCTCCTCAGCCTTGCTGAGCGCCTTGATGCAGCCCGCGCGCGCCTTGACCGGCTCGTTGGGATCGTTCGGATCGTTCGGGAACGGCTCCGTGGAGATGCCTGTGGAGTTTCCGACGGCCAGCTCCGCGACGAGCGCCTGCTGCGAGAGCATGCAGCTCGCGATCACTTCCTCGCGCGTCAGGCTCGCATACGAGGAGGCGAGGCCGGCCTGGGTCGCGTCGTCCGCGCAGAGCTTGGCGATCTTTGCGCCCGCCTTCATGGCGGCCTCCTGGATCTTCAGGGTCGTACCGGGGTCCGGACAGGCTCCCGCGGGCCGCTTGAGGCGGCACTTGGAGAGCGCCTTGACCTTGGCCTTCAGGAACTTCGCTCCTCTCTTCGCGATCGCCTTCTGGCACTTGAGAGACGCCGCGGCTGCGGCGCTGATCGGTGTCGGGGTACGGTCGGGGCAGACCGCGGTCTGGGCCGCTGGAGCTTGGAGCAGCACCGCGAGCACCGAGCTGAGTGTGAAGATCGACCGACGCATCCCGATCACCTCCTGCGCAAGACTGCTGTCCGTTTTTTCCCACAGCAATGGGGCAAAGGTCAAGCGGAAGGGGCCGCGCCGCGTCGGCGTCGTCGTAGCTCGGCCGTGGCCGCTTGGTCGACCCTCAGGTCGTACTCGTCCAGCGAGCCGCTCAGCACGACGCCGTAGTCACGCTCGGCACCGTGGAGAGAGACCAGGTCATCGAGCACGTCTTCGCAGACGAGCTCGGGATCGCGCTCGAGCGGGTCGCCCCAGCCCCCACCGCCCCCCATGCGGTACTCGAAGCGGTCGCCGGGCGACATCGGTACGGCATCCGCGGTGCGCGTGACGACCCGCTCGCGCTCGCTTCCAGGCCAGAGCGCGAGCCGCTCCGGTGAGCCGGGGCGACCGCCGGCGATGCCCGGCATCGGGTAGCGCTGCCCGACCATGTAGGCGGTGAGTGTGCAGGAAGCGGTCACGGACTTGGTGGCCCGCGAGCCCGGGCAGCCACGCCAGCGCCCCGGACCCCCTCCGTCGGTCACCATGTCCGCACCTTCGAAGCGGACCGGAAAGATGGACTCGTTGATCTCGGCCGTGGCCTTGATCAGGTTCCCGAAGCTCGCGTTCGACGAGCCCCAGCCGTCGCAGCCCTGGACCGCGCCGGCGTAGGCGGTGCGACTGTCCACGGAGTGGTCCACGAAGAGCTTCCCCGTCTCGGGGTGCGTCCCGACGAGAACGGTCGGCATGCCGGCCTTGTAGATCTGCGGACAGGCACGCTCCGGGATCACCCGGGAGAGCGCCAGGGCGATGGCCTCCCCCACCTCGACGCCCGGATGGTGGGTGCCCGCCGCGACCGTCCGTCCTTCCTCGGGGTTCAGGCAGCAGCCGCGTGGAACGATCAGCTCGATGGCATCGAAGAAGCCCTCGTTCTTGGGGATCGACGGGTCCATCATTGCGGCGAGCTGCGCCACGACGTAGCCACGGGTGTTCCCGAAGCTGGACCAGGCGCGCAGCTCGGACCGCGTGTCGGAGCCACTGAAGTCGACCGTGAGCCGGGTCCCCCGAACCGTGACGCGGCAGTGGACGTGCACGTCGCGGTTGCCGGCAGGATCGTGGTCCACGTAGGCGTCCGCCTCGTACACGCCATCAGGCCAGGCAGCCACCTCTTCGCGGAAGCGTTCGCCCGCATGGCGGATCGAGTGCTCCACCGCGCCCCGGACCGCCGCCACGCCGTGACGCCCGATCACCTCCTTGAGCCGCCGGACGCCGAGCTGAGCCGCACCGATCTGGGCGCGCAGATCGCCGATGAACGTGGGTGTGCGATTGTTGACCCGCATCATGTAGATCAGGTCGCGTCGCTCGTGCCCGCGCTCGATCACCTTGAGCGCGGGGAAGCGAACCCCCTCTGCCCAGACGTCGAGGGCCTGGGCGTTGTAGCCGCCGGGAAGACCTCCGCCCGTGTCGGCGTGGTGACACTGGATCGAAGCGATCAGGACCAGCTCGTCCTCCACGACGACCGGCGCGAAGACGTTGTAGTCCGGGAGATGACCGCCCCCGTGATACGGGTCGTTGGCGATCAGCACGTCTCCCTCGTTGAGGCCTTCGTCGGAGAAGAACTCGAGCGCGAAGCGAACGGGGAGCGTGGAGGAGAGCATGAACTGCGGGATCCCCACGGACAGGGCAGCCAGGCGACCGCGCGCGTCGAGAATCGTCGCGTTGCGCTCGTTCGACTGGTTCAGGATCGGGGTGGTGGCCGTGAGCGAGACATGGGTCGCCATCTCGAACGCGATGGTCTCCATCGCACCACGAATCACCTCGGCGGTCACCGGATCCACATCCGCAGTGATCGGGCTCGAGTCGGCGCCGGCCATGGCCAAGAGCATGACGTGCGCGCGGCCGGTCTGTCCAGCCAGCTGTGCGGGCGCCGAATGGAAAGGAGCGGGAATGCGATAGAGTAGGGCCGTGCGGCCTCGATCCCGATTCGTCCCCGCCTCGCAGGGCCTGCGGCTGAACCTGCTCGAGTGGAGTCCGCAGGGTCCCCCGCTGATCTTCCTGCACGGCTTCGGGCACTCGGCCCGCATCTGGTCTCCGTTCGCGGCCGACTTTCAGGCGCACTACCGCACCCTGGCCCTGGATCAGCGCGGCCACGGGGACTCCGATCGCGATCCCCAGGCCCGCTACAGCCACGGCTCGATGTGCGCCGACCTCGCGGCGGTTCTCGATGGGCTCGGACTGCGTCGCGTCTGCCTCGTCGGGCACTCGATGGGCGGCTACATCGCCCTCCATTACACGGCGCGTCACCCCGCGAGGGTCGGGCATCTCGTGCTCGTCGATGCTGGACCGGAGCTCCGTCCGGCCCGCATCACGGGGTCAGGCACCGACCACGAGCACGCCGGCGCCGGAACCCTCAGCGTCGACCCGGCCCTGCTCAGGCCCCGAGCCGACCAGGAGCGCTGGGCGCGAAGAGAGGGCAAACGGCTCTGGGAGGCGCTGGAGTGCGTCCGCTGTCCGACGCTGGTGATCCGGGGCGGCCGCTCCCCCTTGCTCAGCCGCGCGACGGCCCGCCGAATGATCGACGAGGCGCTCTCACGCAGCGAGGCACCCGGGACCCTGGTCGAGATCCCGGACGCCGGTCACGACGTGATGCTCGATCAGCCCGAGGCCTTTCGTAGAGCCCTCAAGGACTTTCTGCTCCCTCCCGAGCTCTGACCGGTCGGCTCAGGGACCGCTGCGAAGCGTGATCCGATCGTCGTCGGACGGGAGCTCGAACTGCCCGTCGAGCACGCGAAAGCCGTGGGCGCCGTTGTGCACGAGGCGGGGGCGCAGGTCCACCCAGAGCTCGAAGCCTGCCGCCGCGGCCCGCTGGCAAAATGCCCAGTCCTCACTCAGATACTCGGGCCGCTCGCCGGCGTGTCGCGGCTCGGTGAGCACCGGCAGGAAGAAGGGCCAGAAGTCCTCGCTGGTGAGCGGGAGCGAGCCCGCGAGCTTCTGGAGCACGTCGCGATGTACGCCGAAGAACCCCGTGGCCAGGTAGGTGGCCCGCACCAGCCGGTCGTCGCCGAGCTCGTGATCGCCCGGCTCCGCGAAACGAAGCGCGATCCCGTGACCGAAGCCGCGCTTGGCGTAGAGCCCCCCGACGACCGCTCGGGTCTCGCCGACCCTCTCGATCAGACGCTCGAGGTCTCCCGGCTGCCACGAGAGGTCGTGGTCGAGCATGATCAGGATCTCCGACTGGCTGCGCAGGAACTCCGTGGCGGCCACGCTCCGGCTGCGCGAGATGAGGGCGTCGTGAGACTCCCGGTGATAGGTCACGCCGGGCAGGCGGGGCAGGTCGCGCAGCAGGCAGTCCAGCGTCGCAGGGGTCACCCCGGAGTACGCGAAGACCGCGATGAAGACCTGCGCGGGCTCGGACATGGCCCAGACGGTAGCCGCTCCACGGTCGGCGCCCAGCGTTCCTGTGTCAGCGACGATCGGACACGGAGCGGAGGGGTCAGCATCGCACGTGTGTGCCTGCCGTATAATCGCGGCCACCCCCAAGACGCGAGGAGCAGGTCATGGAGTGGGTCCAGACCGTCACGGGACGTTGCCGTCCCGATCAGCTCGGACTGACGTTGGTGCACGAGCATCTCCTGGTGGGATACCCCGGCTGGCAGATGGATGCGCTCGCACCGCCGTTTCGCCGTGACGAGGCGCTGGTGCGGGGCGTCGATGCGCTCGAGGAGCTGCGGGATCTCGGCGTGGAGACGTTCCTCGACCCTTGCCCGATGGATCTGGGGCGCGACGTGGAGTTCATGGCTGAGGTCGCCCAGCGATCCGGCATGCGCATCGTCTGCACCACAGGAGCGTACAAGGAGGAGGAAGGGCTCACCTACACCTTTGGGGCGCTCCCCGTGGAGGAGATCACCGAGATCTATCTCAAGGAGCTTGAGGAGGGGATCGGGGAGACGGGAATCCGCGCGGGCCTGATCAAGGTTGCGACGGGGGCACCCGACGTGAGCGACTACGAGCGCAAGCTCCTGACGGCGGCCGGGCGCGCCGCGGCCCGGGCGGGCTGCCCGGTGATCACGCACACGGACGATGCACGCTGCGGGATCGAGCAGATCGAGATCCTGACGAGGGAAGGCCTCGCGCCGCACCGCATCCTCGTGGGTCACTCCGACGGCCGGGCCGACCACGCCTACCATCGGAGCCTGGCGGACCGGGGAGCGTACGTCGGCTTCGACCGCTTCGGGATCGAGCTCCTGATCCCCGACGAGGAGCGCATCCAGAGCGTGGTCGCGATGGTTCAGGCGGGCTACACGCGCTCGCTCTGCCTCTCGCACGACGCGAACTGTGCGGCCTGGCTGGGTCGGCCCATCTTTGCAGGCAAGATCGTGCTGCGGCCCGATCAGATGCCCGTCTGGAAACCGACGCTGCTCTTCGAGAAGATCCTCCCCGAGCTCCGCGCCCGGGGTGTGAAGGACGAGGAGATCCGCACCCTTCTGGTCGAGAATCCGAGCCGCTACTTCTCGGGTGCGGAGCCGCCGCGCAATCCCGCCGCCTGATCCTGGCCGGGCTCGAGCTCCCGCTCAGGACCGTTCCGAGATCCACTCAGCGAGGAGGCGAGCGAGGCGCCGCTTGTCGATCTTTCCACTGTCGGTGAAGGGGAGCTGCTCTGGGGCGGCGAAAAAGATCCTTCGTGGCAGCTTGTAGGCGGCGAGCTCCTGCTTGAGGCGCGCGCGGAGAGTGGCCTCGTCCAGCTGAGCCCCGCTGAGGAGCACGACCACCGCGGCCACGATCTCGCCGCGCTCCTCGTCGGGTAGCCCGACGACGTGGGCCTGCTTCACCTCCGGTGAGCGGGCGATCGTGCTCTCGACCTCGAGGGGGGTCACGTTGGCTCCGCCCGTCTTGATCATCTCGCCGCGGCGACCGCGGAAGTACAGGTGACCGTGCGGGTCGAAGTACCCGAGGTCTCCCGTGTGGTAGAAGCCGTCGGCATCGAAGGTCTGCTCTCGCTCCACCTTGTAGAGCCCCTGCATCAGGCTGTACCCGCGCACGCAGATCTCTCCGAGCTCTCCCGGGGGCAGCGTCTCGCCCGTTTCGGGATCCACGATGCGATGCTCGAGCCCGGGGACGGGCGGACCGAACGAGCCGCGGATCTGCTCGGGAATCTCTCCCTCGCAGTATGTGTGTGGGCCGCAGGTCTCGGTCATCCCGAGCGAGTTTCCGCGCAGCTCCGGGTCCACCGGACGGTCCTCGAGCGCGTAGAGGTTGCCGCCCCGGATCGCCGAGAGGTCGCGCCGCTGGAAGTCGGGGTGATCCGCGAGCGCCCGGGCGTAGTGGGGCCATCCGGCCGCCACCGTCACGTGTTCGCGCTCCAGCAGCTCGAGCGTTCGGCCGGGCTCGAAACGCTCCTCGAGCACCAGACAGGCGCCGTGGTGAATGGTCCCGAGCAGACCGAAGAGCAGGCCGCCGATCCAGAAGAAGGGCATCGGCGTCCAGATGCGATCGTCCGTGCGGAGGTCCCGCATTCCGGCGAGCTGGGCGGCGTGACGCATCAGCGCGCCATGGGTGTGGATGGCGCCCTTCGGGTCCGCGGTGCTGCCCGAGCTGTAGATCAGGCTCACGGGATCGGAGGGTGCGACCCTGGCTTCGACCGCCTCGAGGAAGGCCGCGTCGAAGTCCGGGTCCGTGGCGCCCCGCTGCGAGAGCTCCTGCCCGTCGCGCGCCCACTTCCGATCGCACTCGCCCCAGACGAAGACGCTGCGGAGCTGGGGCAGCGTGGGCAGACGCAACGCGGGTGAGGTTTGCCGAGCCAACCCATCGACACAGCTCTCGAGCTGCTCCACGTAGTCGTGAGCGAGGAAGCCAGAGACGCAGAGCAGGGTGTGGATGTCGGCGTGGTCGAGCAGCCAGCCGAGCTCCCGCGCACGGTAGAAGGTGTTGATGGGCACCGCGACCGCGCCGATGCGGGTGGCGGCCAGCCAGGCCAGCATCCAGTCTGGACCGTTGGGCATGAGCACGCCGACGTGGGCGCCCTTGCTCACGCCCGCCGCGAGCAGGCCGCGGGCGAGCAGGCCGGAGGCAGCCTCAGCCTCGCGGTAGCGGATGCGTCGCTCGCCGAGCACCATCAGCTCGCGATCGGCGAAGCGCTCGGCCTGCCGCCGGAGGAAGACCGGCAGCGTGCCGGGATGGTCCTCGAGCCGCATACGATCCGCACCCTCCTGCCCGCCTCGGCACGTCCTCGGTGAGCCGAGCTTGCCCGCGCGCGTCGAGGGGCCCTTGAGTCGGCCTGCCAGGCTACCAGATTCCCACCTGCACCGGCTCGGCCGCACAGAAGGGTAGAATACGGGACCCGCTTCGCGGCGGGCTGTCAGGAGAGATCAATGGACTTCGAGACGATCGTCTACGAGAAGCGGGGCGCAGCGGCCGTCGTCACGCTCAACCGGCCGGAGCGGCTGAACGCCATCAACGCGGTGATGGCGCAGGAGCTTCGCCAGGCCTGGGCCGAGGTGATGCAGGATCCCGAGATCGTGAGCGCCGTACTTACGGGCTCCGGCGAGCGGAGCTTCTGCACGGGCTTCGACATGATGGACGCCGCGGCGGGTGGCGGCGAGCTCGGTGCGGAGGAGGAGCGGGGCTCGCGGTCCTCGATCCGCTTCACGGCCATCCAGAACGGCTGCTGGAAGCCCGTGATCACCGCCGTCAACGGAATGGTGACGGGCGGGGGCCTGCACTTCATCGCGGACAGCGATCTGATCGTCGCCGCGGACCATGCCACCTTCTTCGACAACCACGTTCGGGTGGGGCTCGTCGCGGGACTGGAGCCGGTCGGGCTGCTGCGTCGCATCCCGATGGAGGCCGTGCTGCGCATGTCGCTGCTCGGGGGAGCGGAGCGCATGGACGCGGATCGGGCCCGGGAGATCGGTCTGGTCGGAGACGTCGTGCCGTCCGATCAGCTCCTGCCCCGGGCGCTCGAGCTCGCTGAGAAGATCGCCCAGCACTCTCCCGCGGCGTTGGTGGCCACCAAGCGCGCGATCTGGGAGAGCCTTGATCGGGGTCTGGAGGACGGGCTCGAGCACGCGTGGCAGATCATCGCGGCCCATGGCGACCACCCCGACAGCCGTGAGGGCCCCCGGGCGTTCGCCGAGCGCCGGGCGCCCAAGTGGCAGCCGCTGCGTGGAGGGCGCTCGTGAGGCGCCCGACGGCAGCGGTGGACCCCGTCACGGCCGAGGTGATCCGGGGCGCGATGGAGACGGTCGCCTATGAGATGGCGACGCACGTCTCACTCACCGCCACGACGCCGATTCTGAACCAGTCGAACGAGCGCAACGCCACCATCCTCGACGGACAAGGTCGTCTGGCCGCCCTGTCCGTGGGGATCCCGCAGTTCATGCTCTCCTCGACGCTCCCCGTGCGCTTCGCCCTGGGGTTCTTCGAGGGTGAGGGCCTGAACGATGGAGACGTGCTGATCGCCAACGATCCCTATCACGGCGGTGGTCACCTGCCGGACTACAACGTGTTCGCACCGGTGGTCGTCGATGACGAGCTCGTACTGATCGCCTCGATCCAGTGCCACCACGCCGACACGGGGGGCGGCGTCCCGGGAGGCTACAACGCCGAGGCGATCGACATCTGGGCCGAAGGGGTTCGCTTTCCCGCGGTGAAGGTCTACGACCGGGGCGTCGAGCGCCGCGACGTGATGTACATGATCAAGGTGAACAACCGTACGCCGACCTTCATGGGGGACCTGCGGGCTCAGGTCGGTGCCGCTCAGCTCGGCGTGCGACGGCTCAAGGATGTCATCGCCCGACACGGGATCGATGCTGTACGTGCGGCGGTCGACCACTCAATCGACTACGCCGCCCGGCGCTTCCGCGAGGAGGTGGCCCGCTGGCCGGACGGCGACTACGAGTCCGACGTCTACGTCGATCACGATCCGAAGGGCAACCTCGACGTCCACGTGCACTGCAAGGTGACGATTCGAGGCGATGGGATCCGCGTGGACTTCACTGGCTCCGATACGCGCCCCGAGCTTCAGGCGTGGTCAAGCTTCGGAAACACGCGCGGCTACGTCGTGGCCCAGCTCGCGACCATGATGGACCCGAGCATCCCCAAGAACGAGGGCTTCTTCGACTCGATCGAGATCGTCGTTCCGCTCGGGTGCTGCCTGAACCCGACGCCGGGCAAGACCGTCTCGGCGGGGACGCACCACCCTGGCGTCGAGGTGGGAGAGGCGATCGCCCTGGCGCTGGCTCAGGTGATCCCCGAGCGAGCGACGCCGCAGATCTACAAGCTGGGGATGCCCACCGTGATTGTCGGCGAGCATCCCGAAACCGGGCAGATCTTCGTCGACCACTCGGTGGACGTGCTGGCCGCGTACTGCGGCGCCGTGAAGGGACAGGATGGCTGGGGCTCGATGCCGGCCTCGTTCGGAAATCTGTTGCGTGCGACCGCCGAGGTCAACGAGTCGATCTTTCCGGTGCTGCACGAGTGCAACGACTACCGAACCGACAGCGGCGGCCCCGGCCGATGGCGAGGCTGCCCGGGGTCGCGTTACGTGAAGCGACTCAGGGCGCCGGCGGCCGTTCAGACCTACATGGTCGGGATCCGCTACCCCATGCCCGGGATCGCGGGGGGTCGGGAGGGCAGCCCGAACCGGCTCATCGTCCACTACGACGGCGAGGCTCCCGAGGAGATCGACCGCATGGCGAACATGGTTCCGCATGCGGCGGGTGAGGGCGTCGAGTACTGCTACGGCGGAGGCGGGGGCTGGGGGGATCCGCTCGACCGGGACCCTCAGAGCGTCTGTGACGACGTGCTCGATGAGTACGTCTCCCTTGCGGCCGCGGAGCGCGAGTATGGAGTGATCTTCAGCGGGAGTGTCGAGGAGTACGATCTCAAGGTCGACGAGACGGCCACGCGACGCCGGCGCGAGGAGCTACGAGCCCGACGGGAAGGGAGCCTTTGAGAATGGGATTCAGAATCGGAATCGATGTGGGCGGGACGTTCACGGACGCGATCCTCGTCCGCCCCGACGGCGAGGCGGTGCTCATCAAGACGCCCACCACGCTCGAGGATGAGTCGCGAGGCGTCATGGAGGCGGTGGCAGAGCTCGCGGCCCGCGAGGGGCTGGCTGTGCGGGAGTTTCTCGGGCGGAGCGATCTGATCGTCCACGGGACCACGACGGCCGACAACACGATGATCGAGATGAACGGTGCGCGGACTGGGCTGATCACGAGCGAGGGGCACCGCGACGAGATCGAGATCCGCCGGGGCTTCAAGGAGGACATCTGGGATCCGAGCTATCCCCCTCCGGTGCCGATCGCCCGTCGCCGCGCCCGCTTCGGGATCCCGGAGCGGCTGGACTACCGCGGGCAAGTCGTCCGGGAGCTCGACGAGGCCGCGACGCGTGAGGCCGTACGGCGTCTCCGCAAACAGGGCATCGAGTCCATCGCCGTCGTGCTGCTCTTCTCGTTCCTCAATCCCATCCACGAACGCCGGGCCAAGGAGATCATCGAGGAGGAGTATCCCGGGGTGTGGGTCTCGCTCTCCCATGAGGTCATGCCCGCGGCGCCGGAGTTCGAGCGGACCTCCACGACGCTCGTGGATGCCTACGTCGGGCCCCGCGTGGCCCGCTACCTCGAGCGTCTGGAGTCCGCGCTCCGCGAGGGTGGCTTCCGGCACGATCTCCTCATCATGCAGTCGAACGGCGGGATCGCCACCGCCGACTTCATGGCGCGCAAGGCCGTCGCGACGCTCGGCTCGGGTCCGACCGGAGGCGTGCAGGGCGCTTGCGCCATCGCGGCTCACGCCGAGATCGAGGACTTCATCGCGATCGACATGGGCGGCACGAGCTACGAGGCCTGCCTGGTGCGCGGTGGGCGCCCGTCGGTCCGGAGCTATTGGAACTGGCAGCACCGCTACCTGATCGGTCTGCCCATGATCGAGATGCACTCGATCGGAGCCGGGGGCGGATCGATCGCCTCCGTGGAGGGAGGTGCGCTGAAGGTGGGCCCCCGGAGCGCCAAGGCCGTCCCCGGTCCCATCTGCTACGGGCGCGGCGGCACCGAGCCGACCGTGACCGACGCCAACCTGGTGCTCGGTTACATCAACCCCACGGCGCTTTGCGGCGGTGAGTTTACGCTCGACTCCAAAGGTGTACAGGAGGCGATCGCGGAGCAGATCGGAAAACCCTTGGGCCTGGACACGGTCGAGGCCGCCTACGGGATCTTCCGCATCGTCAACGCGAGCATGGCCAACGCGATCCGGCGGGTCTCCTCCGAGGCTGGCTACGACCCGCGCGACTTCACCATGGTCGTCTTTGGCGGGAACGGGCCGGTGCACGCGGGCATGCAGGCCGACGATCTGGGCATCCGGAGGCTGATCGTTCCCAAGACCTCACCCGCCTTCTCGGCCCTGGGACTGCTGATCGCGGACTACGTCGTGGACACGCAGCGGTCCTACATCACGCCCTCGGGACGCGCCGAGGTCGAGCGGATCAACAGCCTGCTGCACGAGATGGAGGCGCAGGCCCGTCGTGAGCTCGCCGTCGCCGGGCTGACGGACGACGATCTCGACCTTCATCGCTACCTGAACATGTGCTACCCCGGTCAGACCTTCGACATGGCGGTCCCGGCCAAGCTCCATGACGGACGGATGAGCGACGCGGACCTGGCAGCGACCATCGCGAGCTTCCACGATCTGCACGAGGAGCTCCACACCTACGCCGTCCGGGAGGAGGAGCCGTTGATCCGCGCCGTGCGCCTGGAGGCGATCGGCAAGACCGAGAAGCCGCGCCTGCGCGAGTACGAGCGAGCGCCCCATCCCGTGGAGCACGCCCTGCGCGAGCACCGTCCCGCCTGGTTCGGCAACGGCTTCATCGATACGCCCGTCTACGACGGCGACCTGCTCGGCTTCGGCCACGCCTTCGACGGCCCCGCCATCGTGGAGGAGCGTTTCACCACCCTGGTCCTCTACCCCGACCAACACGCCAAGATCGACCCCCGAGGCAACTACCTCATCACCCTCCCCTAACCCCCCGAGACGGTGCCGAAGGAGGCGGCGCCGAAGGAGGCGGGGTGGAGAGAGGCCCTGCCGGGTGTTCCGGCGCCCCAACTTCCCCAATCATCCCCGAGGCGGCGCCGAAGGAGGCGGGGTGGAGAGAGGCCCTGCCGGGCGTTCCGGCGCCCCGACTTCCCCAATCATCCCCGAGGCGGCGCCGAAGGAGGCGGGCTGGAGAGAGGCCCTGCCGGGCGTTCCGGCGCCCACACTACCGTCCCGCAGTCGACCCATGCAAAGGCGACGAGCCCGGCAGGGCCTCTCTCCAGCCCGCCTCCCCCCGCACCCGCCGCTACCCCAGCAGCTTCGCGATCGCCTCCTCCCACTCCAGAGGCCGAAAGAACATCGGCCC
>JBHHVJ010000029.1:0-45940 GCA_046754285.1 Myxococcota bacterium
CGATCCGCGAGGGCGGCCGCACGGTCGGCGCCGGCGTCGTCGCAGACATCATCGAATAGAGGCGTTGGCAGAGGGGCGTCCCGGTACGCCCAGGGAAAGTCACAATGGTCGATCTCGGCAGACAGAAGATCCGGATTCGAATGAAGGCATTCGATCACAAGCTTCTGGACCAGAGCGCCGCCGAGATCCTCGATACGGCGATTCGTACGGGTTCGCGCACGGCGGGCCCGATTCCCTTGCCAACCTCCATCAACAAGTACACGGTCCTGCGGGGGCCGCATATCGACAAGAAGTCGCGTGAGCAGTTCGAGATTCGTACCCATCGGCGTCTGATCGACATCATCGATCCGACGCCGCAGACGGTCGATGCCTTGATGAAGCTCGAACTCTCTGCAGGCGTCGACGTCGAGATCAAGCTCTGAGATGGCGACGCCGAAGCTCGCAGCGGAGGTTTTCGAGGCGCCGATTCGCCCCGACCTGCTGCACGCCGTTGTCGTGACTCAGATGGCCGCCCGGCGGCGAGGGACTGCGGCAACCAAGAATCGCTCCCTCGTGTCGGGGGGTGGGCGGAAGCCGTTCCGTCAGAAGGGGACGGGTCGGGCGCGCGCGGGCTCGACCCGCGTGTCGCAGTGGACGGGTGGCGGCGTCGTGTTTGGGCCACAGCCGCGATCGTATGCGCGCAAGCTGCCCCGCAAGGTCCGCAAGGCCGCGCTCCGATCCGTGCTGTCTCTCCGCAACTCGGAGGGCAAGCTCAAGGTGGTCGATCGGCTCGAGCTCCCCGAAATCAAGACGCGCCGGATGCTGGAGACGCTCGAGAAGCTCGCACTCACGGACGTCCTGATCGTGACCGCGGAGCGCGACCGGACCCTCGAGCTCGCGGCTCGGAATCTTCCGCGCGTGCGCGTGATCGCGGTGGCGGGCTTGAACGTCCGCGATGTCCTGGCGCGGGAGAACCTGCTGCTGACACGCGATGCGGTCAAGGCGATCGAGGAGCGGCTGCGATGAACCTGAGACGGATCATCCGGAAACCGCTCATCACCGAGAAGAGCACGATCGAGCGCGAGACGCAGAACATCGTCACCTTTGCCGTGGAGCCCAGCGCGAACAAGCACGAGATCAAGAGCGCGGTCGAGTCACTCTTCGACGTGAAGGTCCTCGATGTCCGGACCGCCCGCATGCAGGGCAAGAAGCGACGGGTGGGTCGCCACATGGGCCGCAAGCCCGCCTGGAAGAAGGCCAGGGTCCGCCTTCGCGAGGGCGACTCGATCGAGTTCTTCGAGGGGGTATAGGATGGCGCTTCGCACGTACAAGCCGACCTCGCCGGGCCGCCGAGGCATGATGGTCGAGGACTTCTCGGGGCTCAGCCGAAAGAAGCCCCTCAAGTCTCTGACGCATGGGATCAAGAAGAGCGGGGGCCGCAATGGCCAGGGTCGGACCACGGCGTATCACCGGGGCGGAGGTCACAAGCGACGCTATCGGATCGTCGACTTTCGGCGGAACAAGTGGAACATCCCAGCCCGTGTCGCTGCCCTCGAATACGATCCGAATCGCAGCGCCCATCTCGCGCTGCTCCACTACGCCGATGGGGAGAAGCGATACATCCTGGCCCCGGTTGGCCTGGGGGTCGGGGATACGGTGATGACGAGTGAACGGGCGGAGATCCACCCGGGTTGTGTGCTGCCGCTGGAGCGGATTCCGATGGGCACAACGATCCACAACATCGAGCTCAAGCCCGGCAAGGGTGGCCAGATGGTTCGTGCGGCGGGAGGAGGAGCCCAGCTGATGGCCCGTGAAGGAAAGTACGCGCACATCAAGCTGCCCTCTGGAGAGACTCGGCTGGTGCTCTCCAAGTGCCTCGCCACGATCGGCCAGATTGGAAACCTGGAGCACGAGAACGTGAAGGCGGGCAAGGCGGGCCGGACCCGTTGGACCGGGAGGCGTCCCAATGTCCGCGGTGTGGCCATGAACCCTGTGGACCATCCGCACGGGGGCGGTGAGGGTCGCACCTCGGGAGGTCGTCATCCAGTCACGCCGTGGGGCGTTCCGACCAAGGGGCACAAGACACGGCACAACCGTCGCACTCAGAAGTTCATTCTGAAGCGGCGAGGACAGAAGTAATGGCGCGATCGATCAAGAAAGGGCCGTACATCGAGGCATCTCTGCTGAAAAAAGTCGAGCGGGCGGCGCAGGGGAGTTCGAAACAGATCATCCGTACCTGGTCACGGCGTTCGATGATTCTTCCAGAGATGGTCGGCCAGACACTCCATGTTCATAACGGAAGGCTCTTCATGCCCGTCTTCGTGACGGAGAACATGGTGGGTCATCGCCTGGGGGAGTTCGCGCCGACGCGCAAGGCCACCGTGCACGCGGGTGACCGCAAGGTGAAGCAGAGATAGGGTCGACGATGGAAGTCCGGGCGAGCCTCAACAACATTCGGATGGCGCCGCGCAAGGGTCGCGCGGTGGCGGATCTGGTGCGCGATCGGCTCTGTGCAGATGCGTTGACGGTGCTCGAGACGTGTCCTCGGGGAGCCGCCAAGCCGATCTCGAAGCTGCTCCGGTCGGCCCTCGCCAATGCGCAAGAGAAGAACACTCGGCATCGGGCGGGCCTGGATCTGGACAATCTCTACGTAAAGACCATCACCGTGGACGAAGGTCCGAGAATGTGGCGGATCAAGGCGCGTGCGATGGGGCGAGCGAGCTGGATCAACAAGGCGACGAGCCACATCACCATCGTGCTCGCGGAGCGCTAGGAGGAAGAGTGGGACAGAAGGTTCATCCCTACGGATTCCGCCTGGGAATCATCAATGGGTGGCAGTCCAACTGGTACGCGGAGCGTGGCTTCAGCGCGATGCTCCACGAAGACCTCCGAATTCGCGACCACATGAAGAAGCGTGTCTTTCATGCGGGGGTGAGCCGAATCGTGATCGAACGGCGTGCGGACAAGATGTCGGTGAACATCCACGCGGCGAGGCCCGGGATTCTGATCGGCAAGCGCGGCGCCGAGGTGGACGCCCTCCGCAAGGAAGTCGCGGCCATGACCCAGAACGAGGTCTTCATCAACATCCGTGAGATTCGGAAGGCGGAGATCGATGCGATGTTGATCGCGGAGAACGTCGCGCAGCAGCTCGTCAGGCGCGTCGCCTTTCGGCGCGCCATGAAGAAGGCCGTCTCTTCGGCCATGAAGTTCGGTGCACAGGGGATCCGGATTCGCGTGAAGGGTCGGCTCGGAGGCGCCGAAATGTCCCGGACGGCGCAGTATCTGGAGGGCCAAGTTCCGCTGCACACACTGCGGGCGCAGATCGACTATGGGCTGGCCGAGGCCAAGACGACCTACGGAGTGATCGGGGTCGCGGTGTGGGTATTCACGGGGTACGTCCCCGATGTTCGGCTGCACCAGAAACGACTCAACGCCGGTGGCGAGGCCGGGGCGGCACGCTAGCGGGACGGAGACGACGAAGTGCTCCAGCCAAAGAGAACCAAGCACCGCAAGGTGATGAAGGGCCGGAATCGGGGGAAGGCCTATCGCGGGTCCACGCTCGCGTTCGGTACCTACGGGATTCAGGCGCTGGAGGCGGGACGGATCACGGCCCGGCAGATCGAGGCGGCCCGTATCGCGATGACGCGGCACGCCAAACGAGGTGGAAAGGTCTGGATTCGCATCTTTCCCGATAAGCCGCTCTCGAAGCGTCCACCGGAGACGCGCATGGGTAAGGGCAAGGGCAACCCGGAGTTTTGGGTCGCGATCGTCAAACCGGGGCGGATTCTCTACGAGATGGCCGGCGTCCCGGTGGACGTGGCACGCGAGGCGCTGCGCCTGGCAAGCCACAAGCTTCCGATCGCGACGAGATTCCTCGAGAGGGTGGGGTCGTGACCCCCGATCGCCTACGGCAGTTGCAGGACGATGAGCTGGAAGCTCGAATTGCCGAGCTCCGGGACGAGCTCTTTCGGGCGCGGGTGAAGCACGGCACGGGACAGCTCGAGAACACGGCGTTGCTCAAGAAGACCCGGCGGGAGATTGCTCGGGCCTTGACCGTACGAGCCGAAAGGAGACCGGAGCGATGAGCCAAGGGCGGCTGCGCAAGTCGCAGGTCGGCGTCGTGGTCAGCGACCGTATGGACAAGTCGGTCATCGTGGAGGTGGTTCGGACGGTCCAGCATCCGCTCTACAAGAAGTACATCCAGAAGCGGATTCGGTTCATGGCACATGACGAGCAGAACCAGTGCCGAATCGGGGACAAGGTACGGATTGGGGAGAGCCGACCGCTTTCGAAGCGAAAACGCTGGCGCGTCCAGGAGAAGCTGACGTGATCCAGGCTGAATCCGTTCTCCAGGTTGCGGACAACTCGGGGGCTCGCCGGGTGGCGTGCGTCAAGGTTCTGGGTGGCTCGCAAAGGCGATATGCGTCGATCGGCGACATCATCGTGGTGTCCGTGAAGGAGGCTCTGCCGAACAGCCGCGTCAAGAAGAAGCAGCTTCACAAAGCCGTCGTCGTTCGCACGAAAAAGGAGATCGGTCGCTCTGACGGTTCCTACATACGCTTTGATGACAACTCGGTCGTGCTGCTCGATGCCAACCGAGATCCGATCGGCACCCGCATCTTCGGGCCGGTGGCGCGCGAGCTCCGGGCGCGGCGCTTCATGAAGATCGTCTCTCTGGCGCCGGAGGTTCTCTGATGGCTGCTCGAATCCGGAGGGGTGATACGGTCGAGGTGCTCGTGGGAAAGAACAAGGGTGCGCGTGGGACGGTTCTCAGGGTGGATCGGGATCGACAGCGTGTGGTGGTGGAGCGCGTGAATATCGTGAAGAAGCACCAGCGACCGAGCGCGCTGAATCGACAGGGCGGCATCATCGAAATGGAGAAGCCGATCTCTCTCGCGAACGTGGCCCTGATCCACAAGGGTGAGCGCACACGTGTGGGCTTCAGGATCGAGGACGGGAAGAAGGTTCGCTGGAGCCGCAAGCACGATGAGGCGATCGATGGCTGAGAACGGGGC
Source organism: Myxococcota bacterium (assembly GCA_046754285.1). Classification (GTDB taxonomy): domain Bacteria; phylum Myxococcota_A; class UBA9160; order SZUA-336; family SZUA-336; genus JBHHVJ01. The sequence goes on from JBHHVJ010000029.1 coordinate 4,995, forward strand.
AAGCCCGCGGCTCTATGAGCGCTATCGAACGGAGGTGGTTCCGTCCCTCCGCAAGGCTTTCGGGTATCGCAATCCGATGCAGGTTCCACGCCTCTGGAAGATCTCGCTGAACATCGGCCTGGGCGAAGCCACGGTCAATGCGAAGCTCCTGGAGACGGCGATGGAGGATCTGGCGCAAATCTCGGGGCAGAAGGCGGTGATCACGAAAGCGAGAAAGTCCGTTGCGAACTTCCGGCTCCGTGAAGGTCAGTCGATCGGCTGCATGGTGACGTTGCGACGAAGTCGTATGTGGGAGTTCTTCGATCGTCTGGTCAACACGGCGCTGCCCCGCGTGCGAGACTTTCGGGGCATTTCGCCTCGCGCGTTCGATGGACGGGGAAACTTCACGCTCGGGGTGCGAGAGCATGCGATCTTTCCGGAGATTGATGTGAACAAGCTGGAGCGAAGCTTCGGATTCAACGTGAACATCGTAACCACGGCTGCCACAGACGAAGAGGGGCGCGCCCTTCTGCGTGAGCTGGGCATGCCCTTCAGGACATAGGAAGCCATGCCGAAGTGCTCCAATCTGGTCAAGCAGCGTGGGCTCCGGGAGCAACGGCTCTCCGGGAAGCTGAAGTTTCGAACGCGGTTCTACAATCGCTGCGGTCGCTGCGGGCGATCGCGGGGTTACTATCGGAAGTTCGACCTTTGTCGGATCTGTCTCCGGGGGCTGGCGCTCGAGGGGAAGATCCCGGGCATGACCAAGTCGAGTTGGTGAGGAGGAGAAAGTGCTGACCGATCCTCTGGCCGACATGTTTACTCGGATCCGAAATGCCGGACGGGCGAGGCTCACCCGGGTTTCTCTTCCAGAGTCGCGCCTCAAGCGCGAGATCGCTCGAGTTCTGCACGAGCAAGGATTCATCGCCGGGTTCTCGAGCGATCTGGATGCCAAGAAGCCGACGCTGACCGTTGAGATCCGATACGGCGGAGGGAGCCGTCCCATCATCGAGGGGATCCAGCGGGTCTCGCGACCGGGTCGCCGCGTCTATGTCCGGGTGAAGGAGATTCCGAACGTGCGGAACGGGCTCGGCATTGCGATCCTTTCGACTCCTCGGGGGATCTTGACCGACGAGCAGGCTCGCCAGGCGAATACGGGTGGTGAGCTCTTGGCGGAGGTCTGGTAGGCGAATGTCACGAATCGGCCGACTTCCGATCCCTTTGCCTGCGGGTGTCGAGGTCGACTTTCCGGGCGGTGAGCGGGTTCGCGTGAAAGGGCCGAAGGGCACGCTCGACGAGCCCCTCGTGCCCCGCACGAGGGTCGGTGTGCAGGATGGGAAGATTCTCGTGACCCGGGTGGATGATTCGAAGCCCGCGCGGGCGGCGCACGGGCTCATGCGGAGCCTGATCTGGAACATGGTCGCGGGTGTGACGGAGGGGTTCGCGAAGCGCCTCGACCTGATTGGGGTGGGGTATCGGGCGGAGGCTTCCCGCGCGGAGGTGAAACTCAACGTAGGCTTCTCGCATCCCGTCGTCGTGCCCGTGCCGGAGGGCCTCGAGGTCAAGGCGGAGAGCCCGACGCGTCTGGTCATCACGGGTTCGAGCAAACAGCAGGTGGGTCAGTTCGCGGCCGAGCTGAGACGTGTGCGCCCGCCGGAGCCGTACAAAGGCAAGGGGATCCGCTATATCGATGAGCGAGTACGCCGGAAGGTCGGGAAGGCCGCGGCGGGGGCTGGGCGCTGACCATGGGGAAGGCGAGCTCGGAGAGAAGACGAGGGCGGTTGCGGCGGAAGAAGCACGTTCGACGGCAGCTCGCTGCAGAGACCCGTCCGCTGTTGACGGTCTACCGCAGCTCCCGCCACATCTACGCACAGATCGTCGATCCCCTCAGCGGCAGGACCCTCACGTCGGCATCGACACGGTCTCCCGGGATCCGCGAGGGGCTGAGGTCCAGTCAGGATTCCGAGGCCGCGAAGAAGGTTGGAGAATCGATCGCGAAGCTGGCCCTGGAGCGCGAGATCAAGGCGGTCGCATTCAACCGGAACGGGTTTGTCTACACGGGCAGAGTCAAGGCGCTGGCAGACGCCGCGCGTGAGGCCGGGCTCGAGTTCTAGGGTGAGGAGCAATGTCGGGATACGTTCAAGAGCGACGCGAGCGGCTGAATCCGAACGACTACCAGCTCGAGGAGCGTGTGGTGAGCATCAATCGCGTCGCCAAGGTCGTCAAGGGCGGCCGTCGCTTCGGCTTCTCTGCGCTCGTCGTCGTGGGAGATGGGGCCGGCGTTGTGGGGGCAGGTCTGGGAAAGGCGAACGAGGTGCCGGAAGCCATTCGCAAGGGTGTGGAGCGTGCACGCAAGAACCTGGTGCGCATCCCACTGCAGGATGGCTCGATCCCCTTCCAGGTCATGGGCCGATTCGGGGCGGGTCGCGTGCTGCTCAAGCCCGCCTCGAAGGGGACAGGCGTGATCGCGGGCGGTGCGGTCCGCGCCCTGTGTGAGGTGGCGGGTGTGCAGAACATCCTGACGAAGTGCATCGGAACACACCGCGCGCACAACGTGATCCGAGCCACCATGCAGGGACTCAACGAGCTGAGGGAGCCGGCCGAGAGGACCGCGGAGCTGAGAGGCGATGAGCCGAGCCCGGTCTAGGTCCAAGAAGACGCTCCGAGTGCGGCAGGTCCGCAGCTCGATCGGCTTTGCACGGGACCAGCGCGCCACGCTGCGGGGCCTCGGCCTGCGTAGGCCGGGGACGCTGCGCGTGCTGGAGGACACACCAGCCGTGCGGGGAATGATCCGAAAAGTGAGCCACCTGGTTCGGATCGAGGAAGAAGCATGAGGCTGGACCGCCTGGCACCGAATCCCGGCTCACGAAGGGCACGAACCCGGAAGGGTCGCGGTCGCGGGAGCGGTCAGGGCAAGACCTGTGGTCGCGGGCAGAAGGGGGCAGGCGCCCGATCGGGGCACAAGCGCCGCGCTTGGGCCGAGGGTGGTCAGATGCCTCTGGCGAGACGTCTCCCCAAGCTCGGTTTCTACAATCCCTTTCGGCGCCCCCATCAGGTGATCAACGTTCGAGATCTGGGGCGCTTCGAGAAGGGACAGGCGATCGATCGCGCCGTTCTCGTGGAGGCGGGCCTGGCTCGACGTGCGGGCCCTCCGGTCAAGCTGCTCGCCGCCGGCGAGATCTCGGTGACGTTGACCGTCCGGGTCGACGCGATCAGTGCGGCGGCGCGGCAGAAGATCGAGTCGGCGGGCGGCCGCGTCGAGCTCAGCGAGGACCTGCGTGAGAAATCGCGGAAGGCGAAGGCGTGACCCCGAGCACCGTACAGAACATCGCGCGGATCCCGGAGCTGCAGCGTCGGATCCTGTTCACCTTCGGAATGCTGGCCGTGTATCGGATCGGCTGCGCGATTCCGACACCCGGGATCGACCGAGCGGCCATCCGAACCTTCTTCGAGGGCGGCGGTGGGCTCTTCGGGCTCTTCAACCTGTTCAGTGGGGGCGCGCTCGAGCAGGCCTCCATATTTGCGCTGGGGATCATGCCCTACATCAGCGCCTCCATCATTCTGCAGCTCCTGACGGTCGTGGTCCCTCGCCTCGAGGAGCTCAAGAAGGAGGGTGAGGAGGGTCGGCGCGTGATCACGCGCTACACGCGCTACGGCACCGTGATCCTCTCCATCGTACAGGGTCTGCTGATGGCGACCGCGATGGAGCAGGGCGCCTTTGGGCCCGGCACGGTGCTCGACCCGGGTTGGGGCTTCCGCTTGATGGCGGTCATGACGCTGACAGCCGGGACCTGCTTCATCATGTGGCTGGGGGAGCAGATCACGGAGCGCGGCATCGGAAACGGAATCTCACTCGTCATCTTCGCCGGAATCGTCGTCCGGATCCCCTCTGCGCTCAGCAATCTCTTCAACTCCGTCCGCACGGATCAGCTCTCGCCGATTGGAGCGATCCTGCTGCTCGCGTTCGTGGTCGCGATGGTCGGCGCGGTGATCTTCGTCGAGCGGGCACAGCGGAGGATCCCGATCCAGTATGCGCGCCGGGTCGTGGGGAATCGTGTCTTCGGCGGGGGGATGACGTACTTTCCGCTTCGCGTGAATACCTCCGGCGTGATCCCGCCGATTTTTGCCTCTTCGCTGCTCCTGCTCCCCCCGCAGATTGCCGCCTGGACGAACATGACGGTGATCAGCGACTTCGTCACGGACTACCTGAGCTTCGGAGGATTTTGGTACAACGCGACCTACGTCACGATGATCATCTTCTTCGCGTACTTCTACACAGGGGTACTGATCAACCCCGACGATGTCGCGGAGAACATCAAGAAGAACGGGGGCTACATTCCGGGGATCCGTCCGGGCAAGCGGACGGCGGAGTACATCGAGCGGGTCTTGAATCGGATCACGTTGGTGGGCGCCCTCTACCTGTCAGCCGTCTGCGTGCTTCCGGTGATCCTCGCGAATCAGTTTGCGGTTCCCTTCTTCTTTGGAGGAACGGCGCTGCTGATCGTCGTGGGTGTGGGGATGGACACGGTGGCGCAGATCGAGGCCCACCTCGTGTCGCGGAACTACGAGACCCTGATGCAGGGCACCCGAATCCGCGGAAGGGGTGGTCGATGACCGAGTGGAACCTTCTGCTCCTCGGCCCCCCGGGCGCCGGGAAGGGGACGCAGGCGCGGCGGCTCGGGGAGCGGCTGGGGATCCCACAGATCGCGACCGGTGACATTCTGCGCGAGGCGGTCGCCTCGGGGTCCGAGTTCGGCAGGCGCGCCAAGGCTGTCATGGAGCGCGGTGAGCTGGTCCCCGATGAGCTCGTGATCGCGATCGTCGAGGAGCGTCTCGGCCGCGACGATTGCCGGAAGGGCTTCATTCTGGATGGCTTCCCACGCACCTGCGCGCAGGCCCGGGCGCTCGATCAGCTCCTCGTACGATCGGGGCGGGCGCCGCTGCTCGCCGTCAGCTTGCGGGTCGATGAGGACGTTCTGCGCCAGCGGATCTTGGACCGCGGCGAGGGTCGCGCGGACGACAACGAGGAGACGATTCGCAAGCGGCTGGAGGTTTATCGCGAGCAGACCGCTCCGGTTCTCGAACACTACCGAGACATGCTGAGAGAGGTCGAGGGAACCGGCACGATCGACGAGATCCATGACCGGATCGTCGAGGCCCTGGACGCGTAGATGGTACAGCTCAAGAGCGAGCGGGAGCTGGAGAAGATGCGTGATGCGGGCCGCCACGTCGGCGAGATCCTGCTGGAGCTCCGGGAGCTCGCCCGTCCCGGTGTCTGCACCGAGGAGATCGACCGGGCCGCGAGGAAGAAAATCAAAGAGCGCGGCCTGGGGTCCTCGTTTCTCGGCTACGGGCCCCGCGGCGCACCGCCGTATCCGGCGGTGATCTGCTCGTCCGTGAACTCCGAGATCGTCCATGGAATCCCGGGAGGGCGGATTCTCGAGGAAGGGGACCTGCTCAAGCTCGACTTCGGCGTCGTCTTCGAGGGCTTTCATGGAGACTCGGCCGTCTCCCTGCCGATCGGCTCGGTGGATCGCGAGGCCGAGCGACTGTTGGAGACCACGCAGCGAGCTCTCTATGCAGGCATCGAGCAGATGGAGGAGGGACGGCGGCTCGGGGACGTCTCGCACGCGGTGCAGCGTACGGCCGAGGCCGCTCGGTACTCGGTCGTGCGGGACTTCGTCGGGCACGGCATCGGGAGAGACCTCCACGAGGCGCCACAGGTCCCCAACTTCGGCCCTCCGGGGCGAGGGCTGCGCCTGCGTGTGGGGATGGTGCTGGCGATCGAGCCCATGGTGAACATGGGGGCGCCGGAGGTGAAGATCCTTGAAGACGGCTGGACCGCGACGACTGCGGACGGAAGCCTGTCTGCGCACTTCGAGCACACGGTCGCGATCACCGAGGGGGGCCCGGAGGTTCTGACGCGTGTACCGGGAAGCCACTGAGGACGTAGGGATGAAGGTAAGAGCGAGCGTCAAGAAGCTGTGTGACCGATGCAAGATCATTCGACGTAAAGGTGTTCTGAGAGTGATCTGCGAGAATCCGAAGCACAAGCAGAGGCAGGGATAGGCGATGGCGAGAATCGCGGGCATCGACCTTCCGCGTGAGAAATCGATCGGAATCGCGCTGACGTACATTTTTGGGGTGGGACGCAGCTCGGCCCTCCAGATTTGTGACGAGGCTGGGATCCGGCCGGAGGTCAAGACGTTCAACCTGGACGAGTCCGAGGTCATCCGACTGCGGGATGTCATCGAACGCAGCTACAAGGTCGAGGGCGATCTGCGGCGCGACGTCAGCCAGAACATCAAGATGCTCATGGACATCGGCTGCTACCGCGGGTTGCGGCACCGGCGGGGATTGCCGGTGAGGGGGCAGCGAACGCACACGAATGCACGGACCCGTAAGGGTCCTCGGAAGACCGTGGCCGGCAGGAAGAAGCCACCGTCAAAGAAGTAGTCGCATGGCAAAGACGAAACGAGTCAAGAAGCGGGTCAAGAAGAACATCCAGACGGGTGTGGCGCACATCCACGCGACGTTCAACAACACGGTCATCACGATCACCGATGTGGCGGGCAATACGGTTGCGGCGTCATCGGCGGGCGCGGTGGGATTCAAGGGATCGCGCAAATCCACGCCATTCGCTGCGCAGATCGGGGCCGAGGACGCGGCCAAGAAGGCCATGGAGCACGGAATGCGTCAGATCGGAGTGCTCGTGAAGGGCCCAGGAGCCGGTCGAGAGCCGGCCTTGCGGGCTCTTCAGGCGGCCGGTCTGAAGGTGACCTACATCCGGGATGTGACTCCCATCCCTCACAACGGCTGCCGTCCTCCGAAGCGGCGACGGGCCTGAGGAGATCGCGTGGCACGGTATAGAGGTTCAGTGTGTCGTCTCTGTCGCAGGGAAGGGATGAAGCTTTTCCTGAAGGGAGATCGATGCTTCACGGAGAAATGCTCGATCGAGCGGAGGAACTATCCGCCGGGTCAGCACGGGCAGGCACGACCGCGGTTTTCGGACTACGGGGTGCAGCTGCGCGAAAAGCAGAAGGTCAAGCGGATCTACGGGCTGCTCGAGCGCCAGTTCCGCAAGACGGTCAAACGCGCGGAGCAGATGCGTGGTGTTACGGGAGAGAATCTGCTGGCGCTGCTCGAACGTCGATTGGACAACGTCGTTTACCGCATGGGCTTCGTCACCTCGCGACCGGAAGCTCGGACGCTCGTTCGCCAGGGACACTTCACGGTCAACGGGCGCCGCGTGGACATTCCCTCCGCGACCCTGCGTCCCGGAGACCGGGTGGGGCTCACGGAGCGAGGCAAGAAGGCAGCCCGAATCACGGCAGCGCTCTCGGTGCTTGAGACCAAGATGCTTCCGAGTTGGCTCTCGGTGGACCCCGAGGTCCAGACCGGGGAGTTGCGTGGCCTTCCGGTTCGCGAAGAGATCACCCTCCCGATCCAGGAGCAGCTCATCGTCGAGCTCTACTCCCGTTAGTGGGACTTGCGCGGGCGGCCGGTGGGGCCGCGAAGAAGAGGTAAGAACGCATGAACGTCGAGTTGATGGTCAAGAACTGGCGAGAGCTGATTCGGCCGAGCCGGATCGAGGTGGACGAAGGGCTGACCGATGCATACGGGAAGTTCGAGTGTGCCCCCCTGGAGCGCGGATTCGGTCTGACGATCGGAAATGCACTCCGGCGAGTTCTGCTCTCCTCTCTCCGTGGTGCGGCGATCACTTCGGTTCGCATCGATAACGTCATGCATGAGTTCACGACGATTCCGGGCGTTGTCGAAGACGTGACGGAAATCGTGCTGAACTTCAAGGAAGTCCGGCTGCGTCTGAATGTGGAAGGTCCGAAGGAGATCACGATTAGGAAGTCGGGCCCCGGAAAGGTCGTGGCGGGAGACTTCGTCTCCGCCGACCAGACCGTGGAGATCCTCAATCCCGACCACCACATCGCGACGCTCTCCGACGACGCGGAGCTGAGCCTTACGGCGACCGTGGAGTGCGGCAAGGGCTTCGTGCTGGCGGAGAAGAACGCGAAAGAGGAGCAACCGCTTGGAACCGTCCCGATCGATTCGATCTTCTCGCCCGTGCGTAAGGTCAACTACGTTGTTACGAACGCGCGGGTGGGTCGCGAGACGGATTATGACAAGCTCGTCATGGAGGTCTGGACGGACCGTTCCATCGCCCCGGCGGATGCCCTGGCCTACGCGGCGAAGATCCTCAAGGACCAGCTCTCGATCTTCATCAACTTCCAGGAGGATACAGAGCGTCTGATCGCGGAGAAGCCTCGGCCGATACAGGCGAACGAGGTTCTCTATCGACCCGTCGAGGAGCTGGAGCTCTCGGTGCGATCGGCGAACTGCCTGCAGAATGCGGACATCCGCTACATTGGGGAGCTGGTGCAACGAACCGAGGTGGAGATGCTGAAGACGAAGAACTTCGGCCGCAAGTCCCTGAACGAGATCAAGGAGATCCTGGCGGGGCTGGGGTTGGAGTTCGGAATGGTGCTCGATGGTTTTCCGGTGAGAAAAGAGCTCGAGCGCATGCGAGAGACGGAGAGCTGAGGCCTGAGAAGATGCGCCACCGAAAGGATCATCGAAAGCTGAACCGTTCCTCGTCTCACCGAAAGGCGATGCTCGGCAACCTGGTGACCTCGCTGCTGCTGCACGAGGAAGTCCGTACGACCGAGGCCCGCGCGAAGGAACTGCGCCGTATCGCGGAGCGGATGATCACGCTCGGTAAGCGAGGGACTCTGCATGCGCGACGACGGGCGCTGCGGACCGTGCGGAGCCAGGAGGCGGCTGCAAAGCTCTTCGAGGCGCTGGCGGAGCGCTACCGGGAGCGGCCCGGGGGCTACACCCGAATCGTCAAGCTGGATCGGCGTGTCGGTGATGCCGCTCCGATCTCCCTCGTGCAGCTTCTTCCCGAGGGCGAGATCGTGGGCGAGGAGGGTCACTCCGAATCTTGACGGACGCGAGGAGCCGATCCCTGCCCCTCCTGGTCGTGGTCGGTGGCATCGCGGTCGCGGCGGGCCTGTGGGTGGCGCTGCGTGGCTCGACTCCGCTGCCGCTGCGCGTCCGCAGTCCTGCACCGGAGTTCACACTTCCGTCGCTGGAGGGGTCCGGTGGGGAGGGGCGCACGGTCACGCTCGCGGAGCTGCGCGGGAAGGTCGTCTTCGTGAACTTCTGGGCGACTTGGTGTGCGCCCTGCCGAACCGAGGCTCCGTCGCTGAAGCGGCTCTACGAGCGGCTCCGCCCGGAAGGGTTCGAGGTGCTGGCCGTGAACATCGACGAGCCCGAGACGCGGGAAGCGGTGGGCCGCTTCCGGCGGGAATTGGAGCTGAGCTTTCCGGTCCTCCTGGACGTCGAAAAACGGACCTACAGCGATTACCAGGCCACCGGCGTGCCCGAGACCTTCATGATCGATCCCGAGGGCAGGATCGTGGAGCGCTTCGTGGGTCCTCGCGACTGGGACGATCCGCGCTACGATCGAGCCATCCGTCGCCTGTTGGGGTCGGGCTCGGGCTCGGGCTCGCCGGCGGAGGGGAAGGGGCGTGGCTGATCGGGCCTGGCCGCGACGGGGTCGGGGACTGATCCTGACGCCGCTGCTCGTGGTGGGCGCTGCGCTCGCGACGCTGGTGCTCGATCGCGAGTCGGGCCTGACAGCGATGCTGGAGCTGCGCGGGCGGGTGGAGCGCGCTCATGCGCGCGTCGCGGCTCTGTCGGAGGAGAGGAACTCGCTGCTTCGCAAGATTCAGAGCCTCCGTTCGGATCCCTTCGCGGTCGAGGCCGCGGCGCGGGAGCGGCTGGGAATGGTGCGTCCGGGGGAGATCGTCATCCGGCTGGGAAACGAGGCCGGGGAGGCGGATTGATGCGCGAGCGCGTGGAGCGGCTGCTCCGAGAGGCGACCGAGAGGGTCGTCCAGGAGCTCCGCCCCGCGGAGGTCGCGCGGGCGCACGAGCTGCGCGTGATCCCGAGCCAGACGCCCGAGCACGGCGACTTCTCCTGCAGCGTAGCCCTGGCGCTCGCGCGCCCGCTCGGCCTGAGCCCCCGGGAGCTGGCGGAGCGGATTCACCGGGCTCTGAGGGACCCGGAAGGCCTGATCGATCGGACCGAGGTGGCGGGTCCTGGCTACCTCAACGTCTTTCTGGCCCAGGCTCTCTGGCATGCGCTGCTGGAGCGTATCCTGCGTGAGCGCGAGCAGTACGGCACGGGCGGCACCACCCAGCGTGAGCGAGTTCTCGTCGAGTTCGTTTCGGCCAACCCGACTGGACCTCTGACGATCGGTCATGGCCGCAACGCGGTCCTGGGCGATGCCATCGCGCGGCTGCTCGAGGCCTGCGGCCACGAGGTCACCCGGGAGTACTACTTCAACAACGGGGGCCGCCAGATGCGTATCCTCGGTGCGTCGCTGCGGGCGCGGTATCTGGAGCTCCTCGGCCGCCCGGCCGAGCTCCCCGCCGAGGGCTATGAAGGGAAGTACCTGGTCAAGATCGCCCGAGGGCTCGTTGAGCGTGAGGCCGACCGTTGGGTAGACGCTCCACCCGAGGCGTTCGAACGTGCTGCCGAGGCAGAGATATTCGGACAGATCCGCGCGACGCTGGCGCGACTCGACATCCGATTCGACGAGTACACGAACGAGAGGGGTCTCTACGAACAAGGTCGTGTCGAGGCGACGCTCAGCGACCTGGAGAAGCGCGGCCTCGTCTATCAGGCCGAGGGAGCGACGTGGCTGCGAGCGACCGAGCTCGGACTGGATCGAGATCGGGTCCTGGTCAAGTCGAACGGCGAGCCCACGTACCTGCTGCCGGATATCGCCTATCACCTGCAGAAGCTCGAGCGGGGCTTCGATCGGATGATCGACGTTCTCGGCCCCGATCACATCGAGCAGTTCCCGTACGTGCGTGCGGCGACGATCGCCCTGCAGGAGGAGGGCAAACGGGTCGAGGCGGTGGTCTACCAGTGGGTGAATCTGCGCAAGGGCGGTGAGATCGTGAAGATGTCGACGCGCAAGGCATCCTTCGTCACCGTCGACGAAGTTCTCGACGAGATCGGTGCGGACGTGTTTCGCTTCTTCATGCTCGAGCGAAGGGCCGACACGCATCTGGACTTTGACCTCGATCTCGCCTGCGACCGCTCAGAGCGGAATCCGGTCTTCAAGATCCAGTATGCGCACGCCCGAATGTGCAGCATCGAACGCCTCGCGGTCGAGCGGGGATTCGATCCCGAAGACGCCGAGCCGACTCCCTATGAGCGGCTGGAATCGGCGATGGAGCTGGAGCTCTGCAAGGCCGTCGGACAGTATCCGGACGTGCGGCTCCGCGCCGCCGATCTACGTGAGCCGCAGGAGCTCGCCCGTTACCTGCTGGATCTGGCTACGGCCTTTCACAGCTACATCTCCGACTCCCGTCGCCACCGCGTAATCTCCGATGATGTCGAGCTGTCCCGCGCGCGCCTTGCCCTGGTCCGGGCGGTGCGGATCGTCCTGGGGAACGGACTCCGTCTCCTCGGCCTTCAGGCGCCGGAGCGGATGTGACGCGGCGGCGGAACGCGGATGCTGGGCGGGGTCGCCGGCGCAGCCGTGCGAGCCACCGCGGCCTGCTCAGAAAACTTCTGGCGGCGAGCTCGTTGATGGCAGCGGGCTTGTGTCTGGGGATCGTGGCCGGCTCGTTGCTCGATGGCCCCCGCCTTCTGGTTCGACGCCTCAGCGAGCCCGTGCGAAGGATCCAGCTCTCACCTCCGACCGTTCCCGATGAGGCCGAGCCTCTGAGGGAGTTCCGCAAGCTCCAAGAGCCGGCGCCGCGGCCGAAGTCGCTGGCACCCGAGCCGCGGCCACCTCCGAGACCCGCTCCGAAGCCGCCCACCGCCGCTTCACGCCCATCGGCACAGGAGGCGCCCGTGAGCGCCGAGCCTCCCGCGTCCGCGCCTCCTTCGCTGCCGGATACGGCTTCGCAGGTGCTGGCCCGGCTGCGGGCTCGGCAGGTTGCTCCGCACAGGCCCGGCCCCGTCGTGCAGGTGGCTGCGTACAACACCCGCGATGCGGCCGAGGCTCTCGCCCGGCGGCTCTCGCAGCGAGGCTATGACTGCTACGTCAGCCGCACGCGGGGCCAGGGCCGGGAGCGCTTTCGGGTCCGGGTGCGCGCGGGGTCGGCGAACGGTGCCCAAGAGCTGGCGGCTCGACTTCGCTCTGAGGGCCTGAGTACCTGGGTGACCAGGGAGTGAGGGAGCGCCGTGGGGCCGGGCCGGTGGGTGGGGTCGCGGCGCCAGAGCCGGGGATCCCGAGGCGCTGGCTGGTGACCGGAGCCGCCGGCCAGCTGGGCCGCTCCCTGATCCGTCTGGCACCAGAGCACGGTGTCGAAGCGGTGGGTCGCACGCACGCGGAGCTCGACATCGCGGACCCCGAGGCCGTATCGCGTGCCCTCGACGCGCTGCAGGTCGACGGTGTGATCAACGCGGCCGCCTTCACCCAGGTCGATCGCTGTGAGGAGACCCCCGAGGAGGCCATGCGAGTGAACGCCGAGGGTCCGGCCGTGCTCGCCCGCGCGCTGGCGGGCGTGGCTCCGCTCATCCACATCAGCACCGAGTACGTCTTTGCGGGCAAGACGAACCGGCCGGTCCGTGAGAATCAAGTGGCGAAGCCGCTTTCGGTCTACGGCTGGAGCAAGCTGGTGGGTGAGGAAGCTGTGCGCGAGCAGGGTGGCGCGCATCTGATCGTGCGCTCGCAGTGGCTCTTCGGGCCGGGTACCAATTTCGTCCGCACGATTCTGGGAGCGGCTCTTCGAGAGCCGTGCCTGTGGGTGGTGGAGGACCAGATCGGCCGCCCCACCTGGACCGACGAGCTCGCGGGCGCGATTCTGCGGGCTGCCAGCGCAGGGATCCGGGGTACGCTGCATCTCGCCTGTGAGGGTATCGCGAGCTGGTATGATCTCGCTGCGGCGGCCGTGGCCGAGGGCGTCCGCCGTGGCTGGGTGCCGCCCGTCGAGGTGCAGCCGATCCGGAGCGCCGATCTCCGGCGTCCCGCCCGAAGACCGACGTATGCGGTTCTGGGGCTCGACCGTGCCCGGGGACTGGGTCTCCGTCTGCGGCACTGGCGGGAAGCACTGACCAGCTATCTGGATGCTCGGAAGGAGGCGTGGGATGCGTAGGGTATTGATCACGGGGGGAGCAGGATTCATCGGCTCGCACCTCTGCCGCCGCTTCCTCGATGAGGGCCTCGAGGTGGTCTGCATGGACAACCTGTTGACGGGCCGCCTCGAGAACATCGACGATCTCTTCGGCCGCGAGGGGTTCTCCTTCGTCAAGCATGATGTCACCTGCTTCATCCACGTTCCCGGTCCTCTGGACGCCGTGCTCCACTTCGCCTCGCCCGCCAGCCCGACTGACTTCGAGCGTCTGCCCATTCAGATCCTCAAGGTGGGTGCGCTGGGAACGCACAAGGCACTCGGTGTGGCCACCGAGAAGGGGTCGCGCTTTCTGCTGGCCTCCACCTCGGAGTGCTACGGAGATCCAGAGGTCAATCCGCAACCGGAGAGCTACTGGGGTAATGTGAATCCGATCGGAATCCGTGGGGTCTACGACGAAGCGAAGCGCTTTGCCGAAGCGATGACGATGGCCTACCACCGCTACCACGGGGTCGAAGCGCGGATCGTCCGAATCTTCAACACCTACGGTCCGGGCATGCGCCCCGACGATGGCCGCATGATTCCGACCTTCTTCAGTCAGGCACTGCGCGCCGAAGATCTGACGGTGTTCGGAGACGGCGCACAGACCCGCAGCATCTGCTTTGTCTCGGATCTCGTGGAAGGAATCTGGCGGCTGCTGCGCTCCGATCACGTCGGGCCGGTGAACCTGGGGAACCCCGAGGAGCTGACGGTCGTTGACGTGGCGGAGCGCATCCTGCGGATTACGGGGGCTCGGAGCCGGATCGTGCATCGCGAGCTCCCTCCCGACGATCCGAAGGTGCGGCGGCCCGACATCCGCCTCGCCCAGGAAGTGCTCGGCTGGACTCCGGAGGTCGACCCGGACGTCGGCCTGGAGCTCACCCGGCCGTACTTCGAGAGCCAGGTGGGACGAAGCTCCCGCTAGTCGATCTCCGATGGAGCAGATCCGGAACTTCGCCATCATCGCCCACATCGATCATGGCAAGTCGACGCTGGCCGACCGCCTGCTCGAGCAGACGGGAACGCTGAGTGCCCGGGAACGGACCGATCAATTCCTGGACAAGATGGATCTGGAGCGTGAGCGGGGCATCACCATCAAGGCCCAGACCGTTCGCATGCTCTACCGCTCCGATGACGGGGGGGAGTACACGTTGAATCTGATCGACACGCCGGGTCACGTGGACTTTCACTACGAGGTTTCCCGTTCGCTCGCGGCCTGTGAGGGGGCTCTGCTCGTCGTTGACGCCGCACAGGGCGTGGAGGCTCAGACGGTCGCGAACGCGGAGCTCGCCGTCGCGGCGGGTCTCGAGGTCATTCCCGTGATCAACAAGGTTGATCTCCCGAACGCGGACCCCGAGCGCGTCATTCGCGAGATCGAGGACATCGTCGGCATCCCCGGCGGCGATGCGCTCTGCATCTCTGCGAAGACGGGCCAGGGGATCGAAGTGCTGCTCGAAGCGATCGTCTCCCGAGTTCCAGCTCCGTGCGGTGATCCCGAGGCTTCGCTGCGCGGGCTCGTCTTCGACAGCTGGTACGACCCCTACCAGGGGGCGGCCATGCTCGTTCGCATCGTAGATGGATCGCTGGTGCCGCGCGAGCGGATCCGCCTGCTCGCGACGGGAGAGGAGTACGAGGTCACCCTGCTGGGCATCCTCGCACCCGAGCTGCGTCGCGTCTCGCGCGCAAGCTGCGGAGAAGTGGTCGTCGTGGCGGCGAGCATTCGAGATCCGGCGGCAGTGCACATCGGGGATACGCTCACGAGAGCCGTTCGACCGGCCCGCCAGCCGCTGCCGGGCTTCCGCCGCATGCAGCCCATGGTCTGGAGCGGACTCTACCCGACGGATCCGGGCAGCTACGAGGCCCTGAGGACGGCGATCGAGAAGCTGCAGCTGAACGATTCGTCCATCTCCGCCGAGCCCGAAACGAGCGAGGCCCTCGGCTTCGGGTTCCGCTGTGGCTACCTCGGCCTGCTGCACATGGAGATTGCTCAGGAACGCCTGGAGCGCGAGTTCGGGCTCGACCTGATCGTGACCGCCCCCACGACCGTCTACCGGGTTCGCCTGCGCTTGGGCGACGAACTCGAGCTTCACCGTCCCAGCGATCTCCCACCTGTTGGCGAGATCGCCGAGATCTTGGAGCCGATGATCCTCGCACAGATCCACGTGCCGACGGAGTTTCTCGGCCCGGTGCTCGGTCTCTGTCAGGACCGTCGGGGTGTTCAGCGCGATCTCGTGGTGCACAGTGATCGGCGTGCGGTTGTGCGCTATGAGCTACCGCTTCCCGAGGTCCTGGTGGACTTCTACGATCGCCTCAAGAGCCTCACGCGCGGCTTCGCCTCGATGGACTACGAGCTCTTGGAGTACCGCCCCGCCGATCTCGTGAAGGTGGATGTGCTCGTCAACGGGAGCCCCGTCGATGCGCTCTCTGTGATCCTTCATCGCGAGGGGGCCTACCGCAGGGGCCTCGCGGTGATTCGAGCGCTGAAGCAGTACATCCCGCGGCAGATGTTCGAGGTCGCGCTCCAGGCCTCGATCGGGAGTCGGATCATCGCACGTGTCTCGGTGAAGGCACTGCGCAAGAACGTCACCGCCAAGTGCTACGGCGGAGATGTGACACGTAAGCGCAAGCTGCTCGAGAAGCAGAAGGAAGGCAAGCGCCGCATGAAGCGGATCGGGAGCGTGGAGATTCCCCAGGAGGCCTTCCTTGCGGTGCTGGGGGCGGGCGGAGGGGAGCGCGGAGATTGACGCCTCTGCGACGGAGAGATAGCGTCCAGGCACCCATGACGACGAAGCCATCCCAAAAGCGAAAGGGTGAGGAGCGGAAGCCGCGCGGCGGCTCTCGGGAAACCTTCAAGGCGCTGGCGATCGCCATCCTGCTGGCGCTGACGATTCGCTCGTTCGTGATCGAGCCGTTCAAGATTCCGTCGGGCTCCATGATTCCCACACTTCTGGTGGGCGACTACCTCGTGGTCAACAAGTTCGAGTACGGCCTGCGGCTTCCCATCACCGGTCAGCTTCTGGCCCCCATCGGGGAGCCCAATCGCGGCGACGTGGTGGTCTTCCGATTTCCCGACGACCCGCGGCAGGACTACATCAAGCGCATCATCGGGCTTCCCGGGGACCGGATCGAGATCATCGACGGACGCCTCTGGATCAACGGCCAGATCGTCGATCGGATCCCCGAAGGCGAGTTCGAGTTCATGGACTACCATCGAGGGATACGGAGGCGGGTGGCGCGCTTTCGCGAGATCAATCCGGAGGGTCGCGAGTACACGATCATCCACGAGCGCCCAGGGGCGCGCCGCAACCGGGGGCCGTGGCTGGTGCCGGCGGGAGAGTACTTCATGATGGGCGACAACCGTGACAATTCACGGGACAGCCGAGAGTGGCGCGACAAGTTCGTGCGCGCGGACCAGATCAAGGGACGCGCCTTCCTGATCCACTGGTCCTGGGTCGTGGCCCCCGGACCGGTCTCGGAACGTGGCTTCCTCGTGGATCTCTTCTACACGCTCTATCGGGTCGTGACGTTCCAGGTCGAGGAGGTCCGCTGGAGTCGCATCGGAAAACGGGTGAACGGCGTGGCCGATTGACGCCGGCCCTCCACTCGGATAGCCTTGCGTCCGGTCGGGGGGGCGTGCGGGGGAGCCCCGGGTCCCCCACCCCGGGCTCGCCGTGACGGGCCGGGTGGTGCGACCTCCCAGGCCATTGATCCTAAACGCCTTTTAAGTCCATCCCGCGAGGTGGGCAAAGGTGCTCGATGGCGCCCTCGGAAGCATCAGGACGGAACACGGCCGAACGCTCCAGCGCGCGCTCGACGGAGCGCCCAACGGAGCGTGTGGTGCTGGACCCCGCCGGGATCCGCCGGGCGACGACGCGCATCTCCCACGAGATCCTCGAGCGCAACGATGGCTGCTCGGCACTCGCGCTCGTGGCGATCGTGCAGGGCGGCGTACCGGTCGCCGAGATGCTGGCGAGCCAGCTGCGAGAGATCCTTCGCGATCGGCCCACCGAGATCCTGCTCGGTGCGCTTGACGTGACGCTCTACCGCGACGACGTCGTCGGGCACGGCCGCCGGCCGATCCCTCAGAAGACGCAGATGCCGTTCTCCGTGGCGGGGCGTCGCGTCGTGCTCGTCGAAGACGTCGTCTTCACGGGCCGCACGGTTCGCGCCGCAATGGATGCCGTCATCGACTTCGGCCGACCCGAGGCGATTCAGGTGGCCACGCTCGTGGATCGCGGGCACCGCGAGCTGCCCATCCGCGTCGACTTCGTCGGCAAGAACATTCCCACCTCTCGGGCGGAGCAGGTCGTGCTCAGACGCAGCTCCAGCGGCGAGTACGAGGTAATTCTGCGATGAGGCATCTGCTCGGAATCGAGGCTCTGAGCCGCGACGAGATCGTCAGAATTCTCGATACGGCCGACGCGATGCTGGAGATCTCGCAGCGCGAGATCAAGCGGGTGCCCACGCTCCGCGGCCGCACCGTGGTGAACGTGTTTCTGGAGCCCTCGACCCGGACTCGGGTGAGCTTCGAGATCGCGGCGAAGCGGCTCTCGGCCGACGCGATCAACGTCTCGGCTGCCGGCTCGAGCCTGTCCAAGGCCGAGACGCTCTCGGACATGATCCAGAACCTCGTGGCCATGAACGCCGATGTGCTCGTCGTGCGGGACCGCAACGCGGGGGTGCCCGAGATGCTGGCGCGCCAGGTGAGGGCGGCTGTGATCAACGCCGGGGACGGAGCCCACGAGCACCCGACGCAGGCCTTGCTGGATGCCTTTACGGTTCGCCAGGCGCTCGGCGGTTTCGAGGGACGGGTCGTGGCGATCGTGGGGGACATCGCGCACAGCCGCGTGGCGCGCTCCGACATCCATGCCTTCGTCAAGCTCGGAGCCGAGGTGCGGGTCTGCGGCCCGAGGACGCTGCTGCCCGTCGGAATCGAGCTGCTCGGCGTCAAGCCCTGCGTCTCGATCGAGGAGGCGCTCGAAGGCGCAGATGTGATCATCCTGCTCCGCATCCAGCGGGAGCGGCTCGCGGGGCCGCTCTTTCCGAGCGTTCGGGAGTATGCGAGCCGATTCGGACTGGATCACGCGAAGCTGCGCCTGGCCCGCCCCGACGCGATCGTGCTGCATCCCGGTCCTCTGAACCGGGGTGTGGAGATCAGCACCGAGATCGCGGACGCCGAGCCGTCTCGGATCCTCGATCAGGTGACCAATGGGGTCGCCGTCCGCATGGCCGTGCTCTACCTGGTGACCGGAGGCGAGGAATGACGGTCTTTCGCATCCGGGGCGCCCGAGTCCTCGATCCGACACGTGGACGCGATGAGATCCTCGAGGTCGACGTGGGGGCGGGGCGGATCGTGCGCATCGCTCGGGAGCTTCCCGGGGCTCCCGAGCACGTCGTGGAGGCGGAGGGCCGCTGGCTCGCCCCGGGGTTCGTCGATCTTCACGCCCATCTGCGGGAGCCGGGTCAGGAGTACAAGGAGGACATCGCGAGCGGCACACGGGCGGCGGCTCGCGGCGGCTACACCACGGTGTGCTGCATGGCCAACACCGATCCCGTGAACGACAGTCCGGCCGTCACGCAGTTCATCCGACGCCGCGCACGCGAGGCTTCGCCGGTACGGGTCGAAGTGATCGCGGCGGCCACACGAGGTTTGCGCGGTGAGATCATGTCCGAGATGGGCGGCCTGGCCCAGGCCGGAGCCGTGGCCTTCTCCGATGACGGTGAGGTGATCATGAACTCGGCCGTGATGCGCCGAGTACTGGAGTACGCCGCATGCGTGGGGCGGCCCGTGATCGCTCACTGCGAAGATCTGGAGCTGCGCGGCTCCGGGGTCGTTCACGAGGGAGCCCACTCGACGTGCTCCGGCCTCCCCGGCTCGCCCGCCGAGGCAGAGACGGTCATGGTGGCGCGAGATCTGGAGCTGGCGCGGCTCACCGGCGCGCACCTCCACATCGCACATGTCTCGGCCGCGCGCTCGGTCGAGCTGATCCGCGAGGCGAAGGCCGCGGGCGTTCGCGTCACCGCCGAGGTGACGCCCCACCACCTTGCGCTGACCGATGCCGCGACGAGAAGCTACGACACGAACACCAAGATGGCGCCTCCGTTGCGCAGCTCCCGGGACCGTGAGGTGCTCCGCGAGGGTCTGGCGGATGGGACACTCGACTGTGTTGCTACGGACCACGCTCCACACGCGCTCTACGAGAAGGAGGTCGAGTACGAGCGAGCCTGCTTCGGGGTCGTGGGGCTCGAGACGGCGCTTCCAGTGGTTCTCGAGCTCGTGCGCGAGGAACGCCTGAGTGCGCTCCAGGCGATCGAGAGGCTCTCGACGGCGCCGGCGCGCGTGCTGCACCTTCCGGCGGGAACGCTCGAGCCGGGGGCGCCCGCAGACCTCGTCCTGATCGATCCCGAGCAGGTCTGGAAGGTGACGGCGGAGACGCTCGTCTCACGTTCGCGGAACAGCGCCTTTTTGGGGCAGGAGGTCCGTGGCACGGCCGTGGCCACCTGGGTGGGGGGACGCCTCGTCCACGGTGAGATCGAGGTGGATCGATGAGGACGGAGGTCGGCCTTCTCGTGCTTGCCGATGGAAGTGTCTTCCGGGGTGAGGCCTTTGGTGCCTCACTCCCGGGCGAGGGCGAGGTCGTCTTCCACACCGGGATGACGGGCTACCAGGAGATCCTGACCGACCCTTCCTACGCGGGACAGATCGTCTGTCTGACCTGCCCGGAGATCGGAAACGTGGGGGTGACTCCGGAGGACGAGGAGTCTGCCGGCCTCCATCTGCGGGGCCTGGTCGTGAGGGACCACGTCGACTTCCCCTCCTCGTGGCGGGCACGGGAGTCGCTGCAGAGCTATCTCGAGCGGCATGGGGTCCCCGGGCTGTCAGGAATCGACACCCGCGCGCTGGTTCGCCGCCTACGGGCCGTCGGTGCGATGAATGGAGTGCTGGTGCACGGCGACGCGAGGATCACGGAGCTCCAGGCGCGAGCCGCTGCGCTTCCTTCCATGACGGGGCGGAACCTGGTGGACGAGGTGACCTGCGCCGAACCGTACGAATGGATCGAGGGACCGCTCTGGGACCGAGAGGGCGTCGGGGCTCCGCCAGGGCAGGCCCATGTGGTGGCCTACGACTTCGGCGTCAAGCGGAACATTCTGCGGGAGCTCGTGCGCGCGGGCTGCCGGGTCACGGTCGTGCCCGCGAAGACCTGCGCGGCGGATGTTCTCGCGATGGAGCCGGATGGCCTCTTCCTCTCCAACGGCCCCGGAGATCCCGAGGCCGTGGACTATGCGGTTCCCACGGTGCGCGAGCTGATCGAGCACAAGCCGATCTTCGGGATCTGTCTTGGACACCAGATCCTGGGACTGGCCCTCGGCGGGCGCACCCGCAAGCTGCGTTTCGGGCATCATGGGGCCAATCAGCCCGCGCACGAGCTCGCCAGCGGACGCGTCCTGATCGCCTCGGAGAACCACGGCTTTGCGCTCTCGTTGGAGTCGCTCGAGGACTCCGAGGTGGAGATCACCCATGTGAACCTGAACGATCGGACCGTCGAAGGGCTGCGCCACCGGCGGCTGCCCATCTTCTCGGTACAGTATCACCCGGAGGCCTCGCCGGGGCCCCATGACGCCGCCCACCTCTTCGCCCGCTTCCGCGAGCTCATCGAGCACGCCCGTGCCTAGACGCGAGGATCTTCACAAGGTCCTGCTCGTCGGCTCGGGCCCGATCGTGATCGGGCAGGCCTGCGAGTTCGATTACTCCGGAACCCAGGCGTGCAAGGCGCTGGCCGAGGAGGGAATCGAGGTCGTGCTCGTCAACTCGAACCCGGCGACGATCATGACGGATCCTGATTTCGCCGCGCGCACCTACGTAGAGCCTCTGACGCCCGACACCCTGCGGCGCATCCTCGAGCGCGAGCGGCCCGATGCTCTGCTGCCCACGGTCGGGGGGCAGACCGCTCTCAACCTGGCGGTCGTGCTGGCGGAGGACGGCACACTCGAACGGCTCGGCATCGAGCTGATCGGAGCCCAGCTGGACGCGATCCTGATCGCCGAGGACCGCTCGCGCTTCCGGGCCGCGATCGAGGACGTGGGCCTCCGCGTGCCCGCGTCCTGCTACGTGCGAAGCGCCGAAGAAGGTGACCAAGCGCTCGCCGAGCTCGGTCTTCCCGTGATCATCCGGCCGAGCTTCACGCTGGGCGGCGCCGGAGGAAGCGTGGCGGAGAGCGTGCCCCTGTTTCGGGATCTCCTCGATTGGGGGCTGCGTCAGTCGCCGCGCGGCGAGGTGCTCGTCGAACAGTCGATCCTGGGATGGAAAGAGTACGAGCTCGAGGTGATGCGAGACCGCCGCGACAACGTCGTGATCATCTGCTCGATCGAGAACTTCGACCCGATGGGCGTTCACACCGGCGATTCGATCACCGTGGCTCCGGCACAGACGCTGACGGATAAGGAGTACCAGCGAATGCGCGACGCCGCGATCGCCGTGATCCGGCGGGTTGGCGTCGAGACGGGGGGCTCGAACATCCAGTTCGCCGTCGATCCGGAGACGGGCGAGATGGTGGTGATCGAGATGAATCCACGCGTCTCGCGCAGCTCCGCCCTGGCGAGCAAGGCCACGGGATTTCCGATCGCCAAGATCGCGGCCAAGCTTGCCATCGGCTACACGCTCGACGAGCTGCCCAACGACATCACGCGGGAGACGCCCGCCAGCTTCGAGCCCACGATCGACTACGTCGTCACCAAGATTCCACGCTTCGCATTCGAGAAGTTTCCCGGTGCGGACAGTCGTCTCGGCGTGCAGATGAAGTCGGTCGGCGAGGCGATGGCGATCGGGCGGACGTTTCGGGAGTCACTTCAGAAGGGGATTCGCTCCATCGAGATCGGGCGCTACGGCTTCGAAGAGGTCGAGGAGGCCGACGCCGAGCTGCGCGAGGGACTGCGGGTCGCGCGTCCCGGCCGGCTCTGGAAGCTGGCCGAGGCCTTTCGGCGCGGCTGGAGCCTCGAGAAGGTACGCAGCCTGAGCCGAATCGACGCGTGGTTCCTGCACCAGGTGCGGGAGATCGTTCGGGCGGAGGCACGCTTTCGGCAGGATGGCGATCTCGCCGCGGCCAAGCGCGAGGGCTTCTCCGACCGTCGGCTCGCGGAGCTGGCCGGAGTCTCCGAGCACGAGATCCGCGCGCGCAGGACCGCGCTCGGGCTCCGGCCCGTTTTCAAGCGCGTAGACACCTGCGCCGCCGAGTTCGAGGCCCACACGCCCTACCTCTACTCGACCTACGAGCAGGAGTGCGAGGCGGAGCCGACGCAGCAACCGAAGATCATCATCCTGGGCGGTGGCCCCAATCGGATCGGGCAGGGGATCGAGTTCGACTACTGCTGCGTGCACGGGGTCATGGGTCTCGCCGAGGACGGCTACGAGACCGTGATGGTGAACTGCAATCCCGAGACCGTCTCGACCGACTACGACACATCGGATCGCCTCTACTTCGAGCCTCTTACGCTCGAAGACGTGCTCGCGATCGTGGAACGCGAGCAGCCCGTAGGGGTGATCGTGCAGTTCGGCGGACAGACGCCGCTGCGTCTTGCGGTTCCTCTGGAGCGGGCCGGCGTACCGGTGCTGGGGACCTCACCGGACGCCATCGATCGCGCGGAGGATCGCGAGCGCTTCGCCGATCTGATCACCAAGCTCGGTCTTCGTCAGCCGCGCAACGGATCGGCCCGCAGCCTCGAGGAGGCGCGCGCGCTCGCACGGGAGATCGGCTATCCCGTACTGGTCCGCCCCTCGTACGTGCTCGGCGGAAGGGCCATGCAGATCGTCCACGACCGCGAGGAGCTCGAGGGCTACGTGCGAGAGGCGGTGACCGTCTGTCCCGAGCACCCGGTCTTGGTGGATCGCTTCCTGGCGGACGCCATCGAGGTCGATGTCGACGCGATCTGCGACGGTCGCCAGGCGGTGATCGCGGGGATCATGGAGCACATCGAAGAGGCGGGGGTCCACTCGGGGGACTCGGCCTGCTCGCTGCCCCCCTACAGCCTGCCGCGTTACCTGATCGAGGAGATCCGCCGCTCGACTCGGGCCTTGGCGCTCGAGCTAGGGGTCCGCGGTCTCATGAACGTGCAGTTCGCCGTGGTGGACGAGAAGGTCTACGTCCTCGAGGTGAACCCGCGTGCCTCACGCACGGTGCCCTTCGTGTCCAAGGCGATCGGGGTTCCCGTGGCCAAGCTCGCGGCCCGTGTGATAGCGGGGAGAAGCCTGGCGGAGCTGGGCTTCACGGCAGAGGTCGAGCCTTCCCACATCGCGGTCAAGGAGGCCGTCTTTCCATTCGTGAAGTTCGCGGGCGTGGACAGCCTGCTGGGTCCGGAGATGAAGAGCACCGGTGAGGTGATGGGCGTGGACCGGCTTTTCGGACGCGCCTACGCCAAAGCCCAGCGGGCGGCGGGCATGGATCTTCCCGAGACGGGCTCCGTCCTGGTGTCGGTCCGCGACGAGGACAAGCCGGGCGTGCTCGAGCCCCTGCGCGTGCTCGAGTCGCTCGGCTTCCGGATTCTCGCGACGGGGGGAACCGCACGCTTTCTGGCCGAGAACGGCCTGCCCGTGAAGTCGGTCTTCAAGGCGGCGCAGGGTTCGCCCAGCACGACGGAGCTCCTGACCGGTGGTGCGGTGGCCCTCGTGATCACCACCACGCGTGTGGGCGATCCCGTCGCGGTGCGCGATTCCGCCTCGATGCGACGCGCCGCCATCGAGCACGGCGTTCCGTACTTCACGACGGCCGCGGGGGCGCGCGCGGTCGCGGAGGCAATTCGAGCGCTGCGAGGGGGCGCCATCGAGCCGCTGGCGCTCCAGGATATGAACCGCGCCTAGTGTCCCGCTTCCGCAGCGCGATCGACGCCCTGAAACGACCCCTCGAGTTCGCGCTGACGCACCCCCAGGAGCGCCTCGAGCGAGCTCCGCGGCTGCGTGAGACGCTCGTGGAACGGCTCCAACGCCTCGCAGAGCTCGCGATCCCGCCGGAGGCCCAGCGACGCTTCGCGAGCGCGGCCCGACGTCTCGAGGGTGAGGGATGGCCGCCGCGGCCGAGTGATCGTGCGCTGGCCGGGCTGAGCCCTCTGCTCGATCCCGACTATCCCGCGCGTGCGCTCGCGCAGCCGACCGAACGCATACCCGGTGTCGGCCCCAAGCTGGCCGCGGTGCTGGCACGCAAGGAGATCCACACCGTCGAGGATCTGCTGCTCTTTCTGCCGCGCGCCTACGAGGACCGGCGCGAGCTGGTTCCGATCGCCGCGCTCCGCGTCGGATACGCCGCCTGCTTTGCTGCGACCGTCGTCCGGGCCGGGGTGATTCCGCTCCGCCGAGGACGGCGGGTCTTCCAAGCCGTGGTGGCGGACGCGAGCGGATCCGTGCAGCTCAAGTGGTTCCGGGGGGCGGCTCACTTCGAGAACCGGCTGCGGCCCGGGGTGCGGCTGCTCGTGGCCGGCGACGTGCGCCGCTATCGCTACGTGAAGGAGCTGCACCACCCCGAGTTCGAGGTGCTGACGGAGACGCAGCCGATCGAGAGCCTCGCTCGCATCGTGCCGCGCTACTCCGCGGTCGAAGGGATCCCACCGCGCAGCGTGCGCCGGATCTGCGAGTCGGCGCTTCGCTACGCCGCGGACCTCATGGACTCGTGGCTGCCCGAGGGGCTGGCCCAGGAGATGGGCGTTCCGCCGCTCGGGGAGGCTCTTCGGGCCGTTCACCTGCCGGGCCCCGAGTTCGATCCCGATGAGCTTCGAGAGCGTCGCACTCCGTGCCACCTGCGCCTCGTGATGGAGGAGCTCTTCCTGCTGCAGACGGGTCTCCAGCTGCGACGCAGCGAGCGGGACCGGGCCACGGCGGAGCCGCTTGCGGCCGACTCGCCCGCCGTGACGCGCGCGATCGCCACGCTGCCGTTCGAGCTCACTCGGGACCAGCGAAGGGTCTGGCGGGAGATCGCAGCCGATGTCTCGCGGCCCCATCCGATGAACCGCCTGCTCGTCGGGGACGTCGGAACCGGCAAGACTGTGCTGGCCGTGCTCGGCACGGTGGCCGCGAAGGCCTCGGACGGCCTGAGCGCGCTGCTGGCGCCCACCGAAATCCTCGCGGAGCAGCATCTCGCGACGTTTCGCCGACTCGGCACGCCTCTCGGGCTGCGCTCCGCGCTGCTTACCGGCAGCACGTCCGCCGCGCAGCGTCGCTTTGTCCAGCGCGAGCTGCGCAGCGCTGAGGTCGATGTTCTGATCGGAACGCACGCTCTGCTCGCCGAGTCGCTGGCCCTGCCGCGCCTTCGGCTCGTGGTCATCGATGAGCAGCACCGCTTCGGCGTCGAGCAGCGGCGCGCGCTGAGCCTCAAGGGTGAGCAGCCGCATCTGCTGGTCATGACCGCGACTCCGATCCCGCGCAGCCTGGCCTTTACGCTCTACGGCGATCTCGACCACTCGACCCTCCGTGAGCGGCCACCCGGTCGTCAGCCCGTGGAGACGCGTGTGGCGCCTCCCTCGGCGCGCCGCGCGGTTCTGCAGGAGATCCGCTCTCGGCTCGCGCGGGGCGAGCAGGTCTACGTCGTCCATCCGCTCGTGGAGGAGTCGGAGCACCAGGATCTCCAGGATGCGACCCGAGGCTACGAGCGGCTTCGACGGGCCCTTCCGGGGACGCGCGTGGCTCTCCTGCACGGACGCCTCGACGCCGGCACGCGGAGTCGGGTGATGGAGGATTTTGCCGCCGGACGCGTGCAGCTTCTGGTCTGCACGACCGTCATCGAGGTGGGCGTGGACGTCCCGGGTGCCACGCTTCTCGTGGTGGAGCATGCCGAGCGCTTCGGCCTGGCACAGCTGCATCAGCTGCGCGGCCGCATCGGGCGGGGTGCGGCGAAGTCGCTTGCGCTGCTGATCGGGGATCCGCGCAGCGAGGATGCGTCGAGGCGTCTGGCGCGGCTCGAGGCCAGTGAGAGCGGGTTCGAGATCGCGGAGGAGGACCTGCGCATCCGCGGCGCGGGGGAGTGGCTCGGGACCCGTCAGGCCGGGCACCTGCCCGAGCTGCGCCTGGCCGACCTGGTACGCCACGGTGAGCTCCTTCCCCCCGTGCGAGCGGCGGCAGCTCGCCTGCTGCGGCACGACCCTGAGCTCCGCCGCCACACCCCATTGCGCGCCGCGATCGAGCGCCGCTGGGGGCGTCGGCTCGAGCTGGGTGAGGTCGCCTGAGGGGATCGGGCAGTCGGTTTGCAGTGATGGGGTTCCTCGAATAAACTCGCGCACTTAGATGGAAAAACCCGAAGCCGATCCGCGCCCTGGCCCGAGGCCCCGATGAGCCGCTTCGAAAAGGTGGAGCGTCTGCCTCCCTACGTGCTCAGCATCGTCAACGAGCTCAAGCTCCAGGCACGGCGGGCGGGCGAGGACGTGATCGATCTGGGCTTCGGGAATCCCGATGTACCGACGGCGCCCCACATCGTCGACAAGCTCATCCAGGCGGCGCGCGAGCCACGCAACCACCGCTACTCCGCCTCACGCGGCATCCCGAACCTCCGGCGCGCCATGAGCCGCTGGTACCGGCGGCTCTACGACGTGGAACTGGATCCCGAGACCGAGATCCTGAGCACGATCGGCGCCAAGGAGGGGCTGAGTCACTTCGTGCTCGCCATGATCTCCCGGGGCGACAGCGTTCTGTGTCCGGACCCGTGCTATCCGATCCACAGCTTCTCCATCGTGATCGCGGGGGGGGACCTGATGCGCATTCCCCTTCATCCACTCGAGGATCTCTGCGAGCGGTTGGAAGAGGCCATCGAGCTGGCTTGGCCGAGGCCGAAGCTGATGATCGTGTCGTTTCCGCACAACCCCACGACGGCCTGTGTGGACCGCAGCTTCATGGAGCGGCTCCTCGCGCTCTGTCGGACGCACGGGATCACGCTCGTGCACGATCTGGCCTACGCCGAGATCTGCTTCGATGGCTACCGGCCGCCGAGCGTGCTGGAGATCCCGGGGGCGCGGGAGATCGCGATCGAGTTCACCTCGCTCTCGAAGTCGCACGCCATGGCGGGCTGGCGGGTGGGCTTTGCGGCCGGCGGGCGTGAGCTGATCGAGGCCCTGGCCCGGGTGAAGAGCTACCTGGACTACGGCGTCTTCCAGCCGATCCAGATCGCCGCGATCTCGGCGCTGGACGGCCCCCAGGAGTGCGTGGCGGAGATCGTCGAGGAGTACCGTGCCCGGCGCGACGCCCTGGTCGACGGGTTGGGCATGCCGGGACCGGCCTGGAAGATCGAGAAGCCCCTGGCCACCATGTTCGTCTGGGCGCCCGTGCCCGACCCCTACCGGGAGCTCGGCTCCCTGGAGTTCTCGAAGCGGCTGCTCGAGCGGGCCCAGGTGGCGGTCTCGCCCGGCGTAGGCTTCGGCCCGTCCGGAGAGGGGTTCGTTCGCTTTGCCCTCGTTGAAAACACGCACCGGATCCGCCAGGCCGTGCGGAGCATCCGCAGGTTCCTCCGACGTGGCTGACGCGGCGGTCCGTATCGGCCTGGTGGGGCTGGGAACGATCGGCACGGGGGTGCTCCGTCTGCTCCAGGAGAACGAGAGGAGCCTCGAGACCAAGCTGGGCTTCTCCCTGCGACTCGATCGGATCGCCGACATCGACCTCGAGACGGATCGCGGGGTCTCACTCGATCCCTACCGTCTGAGCCGTGACTGGCGGGAGCTCGTGGATGATCCGGAGCTCGACCTGATCGTGGAGCTGATCGGGGGTACGGGTGTGGCCCGCGAGATCGCGCTCGCGACGCTTGCTGCGGGGAAGGGACTCGTGACCGCGAACAAGGCCCTGCTCGCCAGCCGCGGCGACGACATCTGGGCTCAGGCTGCGCAGGCGGGCTGCGACATCGGCTTCGAGGCCAGCGTCGCGGGAACCGTCCCCGTGCTGCGCGCCCTCCGAGAGGGCCTCTGCGCCGATCGCATCGAGTCCGTTCACGGCATCGTGAACGGCACCTGCAACTTCATTCTCTGCGAGATGGAGGCGCTCGGGGAGAGCTACGCGGCGTGTCTGAAGCGGGCCCAGAAGCTGGGCTACGCCGAGCCCGATCCCAGCTTCGACGTCAACGGGATGGACTCGACACACAAGCTCGTGATCCTGGCGGGCCTAGCCTTCGGCGCGCGCGTGACACCCGCGGACGTCCCCACCGAAGGAATCGAAGACGTGACACCCGCCGACATCGACTTCGCACGGCGACTCGGTCTGCGCATCAAGCTGCTGGCCATCGCCAAGGAGCGTGATGGTGCGATCGAGGCCCGCGTGCATCCCACGATGGTTCCTCAGTCGAGCGTGCTGGCGCGTGTGGATGGCCCGATGAATGCGGTGGAGGTGAGGGGGCGAATGTCCGGACCCACGCTCTACTATGGGGCCGGGGCCGGAGCGCTGCCCACCGCGAGCGCGGTCGTGGCCGATCTCATGGAGCTGGCTCGATCCCTGCGATGCGGGGCCCGCCGACGGGTACCCCCGCTCGGCCGAACCGAGCTACGGGACCTCCAGGTGCGTCCGCGCGCCGACCTCGAGGGGGAGTACTATCTTCGTTTCAGCGCACTCGATCGCCCGGGGGTGCTCTCGCGGATCGCCGGTGCCCTGGGCGAGCAGGGCGTCAGCCTGGCGTCCGTCCTGCAGCTCGAGCGCGCGGTGCAGGAGGCCGTACCCGTCGTGATGATGACGCACCCGGCGAAGGAGGCGGCCCTGCGCCGGGCGCTCCGGGAGATCGATCGCATGGGTGAGATCGCCGCGCCCACGCGCGTGATCCCGATCGAGAGGGAGCTCTGAGCCGTGAAGATTCCCACCAGCCCCAGCGGCGAGCCCTACCGCGCATGGTTCGAGTGCTTCGGGGGCTGCCCCGGGCACTGGCCCCTCACCGAAGTCCTCTATGCCTGCCCGAGCTGCGGTGGTCTGCTCACGGTCCGTCACGATCTCCGGCTGCTGCGGCAGACCTCGGCCGACACCTGGAAGGCGCTCTTCCGGCGACGTGAGCACGACACGGAGTACCCGCTCGGAAGCGGGGTCTGGGGCAAGTGGGAACTGGTCTGCCCGGCGGTGGAGGACGGGGACGCCGTGGTCTCGATGTACGAGGGCAACTCGAACCTCTTTTGGGCGCGACGCTACGGCGAGCAGCTCGGGCTGGCCGACCTCTGGCTGAAGCTCTGCGGCGTGACCCACACGGGCAGCTTCAAGGATCTGGGCATGACGGTGCTCGTCTCCGTCGTGAACCAGATGCGCAAGGACGGGAAGCAGATTCCAGCGGTCGCCTGTGCGTCCACCGGGGATACCTCTGCCGCCCTCGCGGCCTACGCCGCCTACGCCGGCATCCCCGCGATCGTGCTGCTGCCGCGGAACAAGGTCTCACTCGCGCAGCTCGTGCAGCCGATCGCCAATGGTGCGATCACCCTGGCGCTCGAGACCGATTTCGACGGCTGCATGGAGATCGTTCGGAGAATCTCGGAGCGGGACGGGATCTACCTGGCCAACTCCATGAACTCCCTGCGTATCGAAGGCCAGAAGACGGTGGGCATGGAGATTGTCGAGCAGTTCGACTGGGAGGTCCCCGACTGGATCATCATTCCCGGAGGGAACCTGGGGAATGTCTCCGCGCTCGGAAAAGGCCTGCTCGAGTTCCAGGAGCTCGGGATCATCGACCGCCTGCCGCGCATCGTCTGTGCCCAGGCTGAGCGCGCGAACCCGCTCTACCGGGCCTACCAGAGCGGCTTCGAACGCTTCGAGCCGATCGAGGCGCAGCCCACGGTGGCCAACGCGATCCGAATCGGCAACCCGGTGTCCTATGCAAAGGCCGTGGAGACGCTCCAACGCTTCGATGGGATCGTCGAGCAGGCGAGCGAGCAGGAGCTGGCCACGGCCGCAGCCGAGGCGGACCGCACGGGGCTGCTGAATTGTCCGCACACCGGTGTGGCACTGGCCGTGCTGAAGAAGCTCCTCGAGCGCGGTGAGATCCGCAGAGATGAGCGCGTGGTCGTGATCTCGACCGCCCACGGGCTCAAGTTCACGGACTTCAAGGCGGCGTATCATCAGGATCGACTCCCGGACATCCACGCCACACTGGCCAACAGGGAGATCGCGCTCGAGGCGAGCTACGAGCGCGTCCGCGATGAGATCTTTCGGCAGATCGATAAGCGCTTCGGGTGAACAGCCCGGTGCGGCAGCCCATGGGGGAAGGCAGATGACGATGGACCGCAACATGGCACTCGAACTGGTGCGGGCGACGGAGGCCGCGGCGCTGGCGAGCGCCCGGCTGATGGGGCGCGGGGACGAGACGGCGGCGGATCAGGCAGCCGTGAACGCGATGCGTGCGGCCCTGAACCGGATCGAGATGGACGCGACCGTGGTGATCGGAGAGGGCGAACGGGACGAGGCCCCCATGCTCTACATCGGCGAGAAGGTGGGGACGGGACACGGGCCCCGCATCGAGATCGCCCTGGATCCGCTCGAGGGAACCACGATCTGCGCGACCGGAGGTGCGAATGCGCTCTCGGTGATTGCGGCGGCGGAGGAGGGCGGCTTCCTCCACGCGCCGGACACCTACATGGACAAGATCGCCGTCGGGCCGGAGGCTCGGGGGGCGATCGACATCGATCGCTCGCCGACCGAGAACCTCCAGGTGATCGCGAAGGCCAAGGGCGTTCCCGTTGAGGATCTGACCGTCGTGATCCTCGACCGGCCCCGCCACGAGAAGCTGATCGATGAGGTGCGCCGCTCCGGGGCGCGGATCAAGCTGATCAAGGACGGGGACGTCTCCGCGGCGATTGCGACCTGCTCTCGGGAGACCCACGTCGACGTGCTGATGGGGATCGGCGGTGCGCCCGAGGGCGTGATCGCAGCGGCGGCGCTGCGCTGCGTCGGAGGCGAGATCCAGGGGCGGCTCAAGCCCCGCAATCAGGAGGAGGTGGAGCGCGCCCGCGCGATGGGGGTCGAGGACGTGGACGCCAAGCTCACGCTCTCGGACCTCGCCTCCGGAGACGTCATGTTCGCCGCCACCGGTGTGACCAGCGGCGACTTCCTGAAGGGCGTCCGATTCCGACCCCAGGGGGCCCTGACGCAGTCCGTCGTGATGCGGAGCCGAACCGGCACGATCCGCTACATCGATGCGGAGCACAACTTCCGGCTCAAGCCGCTCTAGGGCCGCCCGTGTTCACCGGCATCATCGAGCGATGCGCGGAGATTCTGAGCCTCGAGCCGTGCGGTGAGCGCGTGCGACTGGAGCTTGAGGTGGGGTCCGAGATCGCCGGAGAGCTTCGCATCGGGGACAGTGTCGCGATCGATGGCTGCTGCCTGACTGTGACCGCCGCGGGTAGGTCGCGGGTCAGCGTGGAGATGGTTCCCGAGACCTTGCAGCGCACGGTGCTCGGGGCCCGACGCCCGGGCGATCGTGTGAACCTCGAGCGTGCCCTGCGCGCCGACGGCCGGCTGGACGGCCACATCGTCCAGGGTCACGTGGATGGGACGGGGGTCGTGCTCGGACGGCAAAGCACGGGGGACGACGTCCGTGTGCGGATCCGGTGTCCCGACGCGCTCCTCGGCCTGCTCGTCCCGAAGGGCTCCGTTGCGGTGGATGGTGTGTCCCTGACCATCGCGGACTGCGGCCCAGACTACTTTGAAGTGGCGCTCATTCCCCACACGCTCGCGGTGACGACCCTCGGCGAGCGACGGGAAGGCGATCCGGTCAACCTCGAGGCCGACGTGATCGGCAAGTATGTGCGGCGCTATCTGGAGCGCATCGAGACCTGCGGCTGAGAGGCGGCTTCCGCCGGATCTCCAGCGGGCGCGTGAGTTTTCGTCGACGGCCACGGGGCGCAGAAGCGCTCCGTACCGTGGCTCCCGTGCGGCCGGGCCGTTGACCCGAATGAGCGATGGTGAGAGACTCGCGAGGTGCCTTGCGCATCAGGCGGTTCCCTGCGGGATTGCGCAACGCGGGCTGGCGGCCCGATCGGTTCATGCGGGAGTCCATGCGGGAGAGTCGGGAGTACCCCATGAAAGAGTTGGTGGAGATGATCGTGAAGGCGCTGGTGGACCGTCCGGAAGCCGTCGTCATCACGGAGATCAAGGGCAACCACGCGCATGTGATCGAGCTGAACGTGGCCAAGGAGGATCTCGGGAAGGTGATCGGTAAGGGGGGAGCCCACGCCTCGGCGATCCGGACCATCCTGGCTGCGGCCAGCGGCAAGGAGAACAAGCGGTACATTCTGGAGATCATCGAGCACTGACGCCCGATAGCTCAGCGAGCGTCAGCGAGCGGCTCCTCCGCGCCCTCGGGCGCGCCCCAAGGGACGCATCACCTGGCTCCACGGGGAGGGGTGCCGGCACGCTCTGGGTGCCACGCGACGTGCTCCTCGATCGGCTGCGGGGACACGCCTCTCCCTGCGCGGTCGGGGAAGCGGTCTGGGATTCAAGCGAGGCGTGGATCGCGGCTCTGGCCCGCCTGGCACGGGATCCGCGTGTCCTGCTCGCCGAGATCCGCGATTGGGCCTCGCTCCTGGACCGGCACTCCGTGGCGCGCGCAGATGCGGACGGCGCCGACACCGCCGTACGCTGGGGCAACGTTCCGGGCGTCTCGAGCGATCGGCTGGAGTGCGAGCTGCGTCTCGGTGCACTCCGTGGTCTGCTCGGCTTCGTGGTCGAGGACGTGGGCCGGCTCGACGTCGAGCACTCCGAGTGCCTGACGCGTGGCGATGAGGACTGCGTGTTCCGCGTCTATGGTTGGGTCCCTCGCGGCGATCCGGTTCACTCCGACGCTCTCCGTGAGGCCTTGCTGATGACTGCGGGCCTGCAGGGCTACGAGGCGATCAACCGCAGGTTGGCCCGCTTCGCTGCCCGCACGGGCCCCTTTCCGGACGTCGCCGAGCTGCACGCCGTGCGCAGGTTCATGGAGGAGATCGAGGACATCATTCTGATCTTGGATCGTGACCTCTGGGTGCTCGATGCGAACAGCGCGGCCGTCCGACTGACCGGAATCGCGCGGAACGAGCTGCGGGGGCTCTCCGCCCGAGATCTCATGGACCCCGACTCCTACCGCCGCGTCTGCCGATTCATTCCGCTGCTCTTCGAACGGGGGGCGCTGAGCGGGCTGACCATCACCGGACGCTTTCGGCGCCGAGACGTCCCACTGGAGGTCTCCGCGCGGGTGGCCGGCAACGGACAGAGCGTGGTCTGCATCGCGCGGGACATCAGCCGGTACCTCGAGCTCGAGCGTGAGCTGGAGCACCGCAACCGCCTGCTGGAGGCGCAGAATCGACGCATCGTAGAGGCGGACCGGCTCAAGTCCGAGTTCCTCGCGAACGTGAGCCACGAGCTCTCCACGCCGCTCACCTGCATCCAGGGATTCGCCCGCATGCTGTGCGGGGAAATCGAGAGCCGCGGGGACCGGGGCCGGACACTGGCCCCCGGGAAGCGGGAGGAATTCCTGGGCATCATCCAGGCCGAGGCCCATCGCATGGGGGAGCTGATCTCGGGGCTGCTCGAGCTCGCCAAGATCGAATCGGGAGTGGTCACACTCGACCGGGTGAGCGTCTGCCTGAACGACCTCGTGCGCGACTGCCTGCGGGTGCTAGGCCCGCGCTTCGCGGAGGGCGCGCTCAAGGTCGTGGCCGAGCTGGAGCCCGACCTGGGGCGTGAGCGGCTGGATCCCCACCGCATCAAGCAGGTGGTGCTCAACCTGCTCGAGAACGCGATCAAGTTCAGCCCGCAGGGGGCCGAGATTCGGATTCGCACGGAGAGCAGCTCCAGCGCCCGGCGCATTCGCGTCCGGAACCGCTCACACGGCCTGCGCCAGGGAGACCTGACCCGGATATTCCAGCGCTTCGTTCAGCGGGACGGCTCCTTCAGCCGCGAGTACGGTGGGGTGGGGCTGGGTCTCAATCTCGTGCGGGCCATCGTGGAGCTTCACGGCGGTCGGGTCTGGGCCGACCTCCTCGGTGCGGACACGGTGGAGTTCACGGCGGAGCTTCCACGGGCGGTTCAAGCCTCCGCCGCCAGATCCCGATAAGCACCGCGCTGGGGGGGCAGAGAGGTAGGACGTGGACCAGACGGAGTCCGGCGCCCCAGCGGACGCGCAGCATCGGCGGGGGCTCCTCCTGCTCGAAGAGGGCCAAGGGGCGGAGGCCTTCGCAGAGCTGAGCCAGGCGTACCTGGCCGAGCCGCAGAACGCTCGTTACCGCTCCGCATACGCACTGGCGTTGGCGTTGGTCCGCGGGCAGTTCATCGGTGCCGTGGAGCTCGCCCGCAGCAGCATCCGCCAGGAGTTTCACAACCCCGACCTCTACCTGAACCTCGCGCGGATCTATCTCCACTTCGAGTTCAAGGCCGAAGCGATCCGTTTTCTCCGCCGGGGTCTGATGGTCGATCCCAGCAACGCGGAACTCCAGGCCCGCCTGGCTGAGCTGGGGATTCGCCGCCGTCCACCCCTGCCGTTCTTGCCCCGAGCCCACGGCGTGAACCGGCTCCTCGGTCGGATCCATGCCCGCCTCGTTCGTCCCAAGGCCTCCTGGGGCCCCACACCCCTGCCGGGTGCTTGACATCCCACCGTCGACAGATACCCTCGGCCCCGGTCAAAGGGAGTCCGGATGGGCAGCGTCATCAAGAAGCGCCGCAAGAAGATGCGGAAGCACAAGTACCGTAAGCAGCGCGCGCGCAACCGTCACAAGCGGAAGCGGGGCAAGTAGCCGCCTCGCAAGCCGGCCGGTCGAAACGCACCGAGGTCTTCCATCGGTGCGTTTTTTTTGGTGATTCCGTTGACACTCCCGCGCAGGAATGCTTATGTCTGCGGCAGTTGACTGCCGGAACCCCATGTTTCCTATTGGGAAACTTCGGTTGTAAACGTCAAGTTCGTTATGGCTTGACCGATAGAGAGGTCGACCGGGCTCTGCCGGGGTTTCGGGTTCAGCCCTGAGCGTGTCTCGCCAGACAGTACGGCATCGCGCAAAGCTGGCAGGGCGGTCACGGCAAGTCAACGCAAGAAAAGGGGGGTGAGAGAATGGCAGTCAGACGACGAAAGGCCAGTCGCAAGAAGGCGACGCGCAAGAAGGCGACGCGCCGGAAGGCGACACGCAAGAAGGCGACCCGGAAGAAGGCTCGCCGGAAGAAGGCGACCCGCAAGAAGGCCACGCGCAAGAAGGCTCGCCGCAAGAAGGCGACCCGGAAGAAGGCCCGCCGGAAGAAGGCGGGTCGGAAGAAGGCCGGTCGGAAGAAGGCTCGCCGCAAGAAGGCGACCCGGAAGAAGGCCCGCCGGAAGAAGGCGGGAAGCAAGAAGGCCAGTCGGAAGCGGAGGACCCGCCGCAAGAAGGCCTAGGAGAGCGGCTTGGGAGTCGCTCTTCGCGCGCGCCGGCGAGCTCCGCTCGCCCCCGTCGCGCCAAGGCGCCTCTTGGGGTCGTCCCGGAGCCCCCGTTGCGTACGTCGCAACGGGGGCTCGTGTCTTTCGCCCCCGCTTGACGAGGCCGCCCGATCTGCCTAGCCTCGCCGACCTCCCAGGGAGGGCCCCATGGCACGAATCACGATTGAGGACTGCACCAAGCAGGTGGGCAACCGCTTCAGCCTGGTCCTGATGGCCGCGATCCGCGCCAAGCAGCTCAAGCGCGGTGCCCGCCCTCTGGTCAAGGCGGAGGAGAATCGGGCCGTGGTGGTGGCCCTGCGGGAGATCGCCGCTGGCTTTGTCAAGCCGGACCTACCCGAGGCGGCCCCCTCTGAAGCAAGCGAGACCGCGGAGTCCTGAATCGCGCCGCTCGAACCCTTCCCGGATCCGGGAGGCCGGAGGAGGCACCACTAGAGGACGCTGACCGGGAGCTGCACCTGCACGCGAGTGCCGCGGCCGACCTCGCTCTCCAGCTCGATCGTCCCCCCGAGCTGCTCCACCAGGTGGCGTGCCAGCGTCAAGCCGAGACCGGCGCCTCGGAAGCGCCCGCCGGGTGAGCGATCGACCTGGAAGAACTCGTCGAACACGTGGGCTCGGTCATCCGCCGAGATGCCGATCCCGGTATCGGTGACCCCGAGCGTCAGCTGACCGTGCTCGACAGACACGGCCAGCGCGACCCGGCCGTGCAGGGTGAACTTGACGGCGTTCTCCAGCAGGTGAAAGAGGATCTGGCTCAGCTTGCCCAGATCCGTCCGCACGTTGGGAAGCGGCGAGCCGAGCCTCTTCTCGATCGTGACCTCCGGGCTGAGAGAGTCGCGAACGTTGAAGATGGCCTCGTCCACGACCTCCGCGATGTTCAGAGTCTCGGCCGCGACCGGGAGCTGGTGCTGCCTCAGTCGCCAGAGATCCGATACGTTCTGCAGCAGCCGCATCAGCTGATTGCCCTCGTCGAGGGCCTGCCGCAGAGATTCCCGGCTGGGGCTGGAGAGGTTCTCGTGCTCGCCGGCGAGCACTGAAATCAGCGTCTCGACGATCCGACCGAGCGGGTTCCGCAGCTCGAAGGTCATGCGCTCAATGAGATCCTTGCCGAACGCCTCGATCTCTTGCATGCGCTCCTCCTGCTGCATGCGCTCCACGTCGCGAGCCAGGAGTTGCTCGCTCAGCTCCAGGAGATCGGCGGAGGGGTCTTCGTCCACCTTGTCGGTGACCGCATGGTGGTCGAGTACCAAGGTCAGTTGCTTGAGAATCGATTCCGTCTCGGCCTTGCGCATGCGCGGCCAGGGTCCGGGAACGCCCACGATCGCCAAACCACGGATGGGGCCGTTGTGGCGGAGCGGAAAGCCGTAGAGGCCGCCGGCCGCCCTCGCCCAGATTCGGGTGGGCGCCCGGGGTGCGCTCGTGCGCAGGGGTTGATCCGAGATCTTGAGCTGACGCAGGAACTCGGCCAGCTCGGAGCCGGCCGTGGAGGCGTCTCGGGCGCAGGTGAAACCGGCCCAGCCGTCGGGTTGATCCGGCGGCGAGTCCATCTCGTAGACGAGGGCGAGCCCCTCGAGGGTTCCCGCAAGGTGGCGGGCACCGGCGGCGAGCGCGGTCTCGAGCGCCTCCGGCGAGGTGTAGAGCGCCAGGATCTCCACGGGCGCGCTCAGAATCGTTCCTCTTCCTTGAGCTCCACGGACGTCGTGGTCTCGACCTCGCCCTCCGAGGTATAGGGGACGTCGCCCTCGAGCGCGAGCTGGGTAGCGAAGTCACGCGGGTTCGAAGCCGCATCGCAGGCGGTCTCGAGCTTGATTTTGTTGGCTTGGTAGAGGTCGAGCAGATGCTGATCGAAGGTCTGCATCTTCATGTGCTCCCGTCCCTTGGCAATGTGGTCGGGGATCTCGAGAGTTCGGTTGGGATCACGAATGCACTCCCGGATCGTCCGGGTCGTACGCATGATCTCGACGGCGGGAACGCGGCCGTTCCCCTGTTTGTTGGGAAGCAGCCGGAGAGAGATGATCCCCTGGACGTTCTCGGCGATGCGTTCACGCACCTGCATCTCGTCCTCGGCGCCGAAGTAGTTCAGCAGACGGCGCATCGTGCTCACCACGTCCGAGGTGTGGATCGAGGAGAGCACCGCGTGACCGGTCTCGGCAGCTTTCAACGCCGTGTCGACGGTCTCTGCATCACGGATCTCGCCGACCATGATCACGTCGGGGTCCTGCCTCAGCGCGGCTCGGAGCGCTGAGGGGAAGTCGGGCGTATCGGTACCCACCTCACGCTGCGTGATGATCGAGCGGTCCTGCTTGAAGATGAACTCGATGGGATCCTCGATCGTGACGATCTTGCACTTCCGCGTGCGATTGATCTCCTGCAGCATTGCGGCCAGCGTCGTCGACTTTCCCATTCCGGTCGCGCCGGTCACGAGCACCAAGCCTCTCGGAACGGGGGCGATCTCCTGGACGACGGTCGGCAGGTTGAGCTCGGCGAAGTTCTTGATATCGAGTGGAATCACCCGCAGCACGATGTTGAAGCACTTTCGTTCGCGCGAGATGTTCACCCGGAAGCGACCTTCGCCGGGGATCTCGTAGGCGAGGTCCACTTCACTGAGGCCGTCCAGCGAATGAATGTGCGAGTCGGCGACCAGAAGCTGGGCGAGGCTCTCGGTGTCCTCTGCGCTGAGCGGCCTGTACCGCAGCTCGACGAGCTCACCATTGAAGCGGTAGAGAGGTAGGTAGCCCGCCTGAAAATGAATGTCCGAGGCGCCCTTCTCGAAGCCCAGACGCAGCAGGCGATGGAGACGCTCGCGATCCATATTGGACTGATCACCCTCGCAGGAAGGATGCGGGTTTCCGTTTCCCCTCCTTCGGCGGACCTGCGGATGGGCTTGATGGGCCCGCGGGATCGGGGCCTCTATACTTGGCGTCGATGGACAAGGGTGTCCGCCGACTTCTCCCGCTGCTCCTCGTTCCGTGGCTCGCGATCGCCGAGACCGGGACGGAGGAAGGCAATGCGGTGCCGGAGGGGATCGCCTCACCGCCGCGGTCGCGGGCTCCGTTGGAGCTCGACCGGCTGCTGCGCCCGCCGAAGCTCAAGACGAGGGCGCCGGAGCGTCTCGGGGGCAAGGATCGCGAGCAGTGGGGCCGGGAATTCAGTGAGGCGCGCAGCGAGATTCGTGCGCTCGAGGAGCGCATCAGCGAGTCGCAACAGCGGATTCGCGAGGCGTCGGGCGGTGACTGGAGCTTCTCGCCGACGGGGGGCGGGGCGCCGATCGCACCCGAGGTGCTGCAGCTGCGTGCGGAGCTGCGTCGGGATCGCCAGTCTCTGGGCGCGGCGCGGCAGCGGCTGCGGGACCTGGAGGTCGAGGCCTCACTGGCCGGGGTACCCGACAGCTGGATCAAGGTGCGCGAGCCCGATTAGAACCCATCTCCGGCCCGCCGGCTCTTGCCGCGGGGCTGAGACGAGGGTCTGGGAGCTCGGCTCCTCCCTGAGCGCTCGCGCGCCCACGGCTCCCGGGCGCCCAAGCCCGTCACGGGGTGACGGAACGCGCGCCCTCCAGCGCGCGAGGGATTGCCCCCGCCGCCGCTCGGGGCTTCTGACCCGATCGGAGGTGCGTGGCGGCTGGCACCTCGGTTGCTTCGCCTCCCGGCGTGGCTCCGAAACTGCAACAGCTCCGGCCCGCCGGCTGCGTGCTGCTGGCCCTCGCGCTGCCGGCCCTGCTGGTGGCACTGATACGGCCGACGGAGATCGATCCTGCTGAAATCGAGCGGTCGCTGGGCGCGCGCATGGGCGCTGCGGTCGAGGTCGATGCGGCCGAGCGCCACCTTCTGCCCTGGCCTGCCCTGGAGCTGCACCACGCCGAGACGTCGGTTCCGGGACCGTGGAGCTGGCCCCTGGGCGCTCGAGTGCGTCGGATGGTCTACCGGGGAAGGTTTCTCGGCTGGGATCCTGCGCCGGAAGGCGGGGGCGACGTCTTTCTCGAAGGCATCGAGCTTCACTGCGGTCCGCTCGATCTGGTCGGCGGTCGCGTCGAGGTGGAGAAGCACGGGCGGCGCATGCACGTGAAGGGCCGGGCTCTGGGCCGCTGGGGAGGCTCGCTCGAGCTGCGGGCAACCCTCGGGGGCGAAGCGGGGCCCAGGGCGGCGGAGATTCAGCTCTACCTGGCGCAGCTTGAGCTGGCTCTGCTGCGCCCGCTGCTCGGGGAGCGGGCCAGCCGTCGCGGCGCGCTCGAGCTGAGTGGGCTCGTCACGCTGACCGGAAGTCCAGACGCTGACCAGCGCCTTGCGGTGGATCTGACCGCGCGGGCACCCCGCGCCGAAGGAATGGGCCACTGGCTCCAGACCCATATCGACGGTGCGCTGCAGCTTCGGGAGGGACGCTTCGAGTCCGGAGAGCGTCTTCATGCGCGAGCCGAGGTCCGCAGCCTCGGCGCTGGGGGCGATCGTCGTACGATCCATGGGCCCGTGGAGCTCTGGGTGGAGCTGATCGGCGACTGGGACTCGGGTGAGCTGCGCCTCGAAGCGGATCTGACGCAGCTTCGGGTGAGGGCGGGGCGCTGGTTCGACAAGCCCGCTGGAGCGGCCGGACGGCTCCGATACCACGGGCGCTGGATGGACGGAGGGATGCGAAGCGGGCGCGGGGACCTGGAGCTGGGAGACCTGACGGTGCGCCTGGAACGATCGGGATCCGGGGGGGTGGCGGGGTGGCGGCTGCACGCGCCCCGCCTGCCTCTCGAGTCGTTGCGCGAGTACGTCCCCACGCTGCGCGGGATCGCGCCGGGTTCGGCCACCTCGCTGGCGCTCGAGGCGACCTGGGACGCTGAAGCGGGGTTGAACGGACGCCTGGTGCTGCGCGATCTACGGGTTCCCACGGGCGCCTGGCCCGTGGAGCTGCCCTTCGCGCGGATCGATATCGGGCCTGACGTCCTTCGCGCCGAGATCCCGGAGCTGCGCCTCGCCGGTCAGCGGCTCGACTTGGTCGGGAGTCTCGAGTGGATTCCGACGGCCGGCCGTCTCCGACTGGCGACGCGCGTCCACGCCGACGAGATCGACCTCGACCCGCTCGCGGAGCTCGTCCGCGCTCCGGGTGGGCGGGACGGGTCCAAGGAGGGGCGTACGGGGGCGGCCTGGACCGCTCCGGTTCGGGATCTCCTGCGCCGCGTGCGGGCCGATCCGCGCACGCTGACACGTCTGCAGATCGAGCCCGCGATCGTGGAGGTGGGGCACCTGCACGGTCTCGGCCTCGACTTCTCGGACACCCGCTTCCGCCTCCGGCTCGAGGACCAGCGGCTCGAGCTCGAGCGCTCCTCGCTCGTGAGCCGAGAGGGGGCTCGCCACTTCGTCCTGGATCTGAATGGCTGGCTTCCCCGGCTGACTGCGTCCGACTAGGAGACCGACTCGAGAGTCGGTCGACGCACGCGCGGGCGAGCTCGGCTCGCCGATATCGCGCCCGGACGGCAGGCGTCTGACCC
>JBHHVJ010000030.1:0-44454 GCA_046754285.1 Myxococcota bacterium
GTCGCCGGTTCGAGTCCGGTCTCGTGCTCCAAGTCCGGGAGCGCCAACAACGGATTGGTGCATGCCGCAGGCGGCGCTTCCGGCAGCAGCGCCTCGCACAGCTCGATGCACGCCTGAGCCGCCGGTGACGGTCCTGTGGCCGGATCGATGATCGCCGAGCACTCGAAGCCCGTTACGTCATTCTCGTACTCCACTTCCGTGAATCCATCGTCGTGGGCTTCGATCTCGCACTCCACTTCCTCGTCCGCGCCCGCGAGCGACGGTACGAAGAACACCACCAGGCCGAGAATCAGAATGGATCGAATCATCTCCATGACTTCCTTGCTCTACTCCGGAAGGTGTGCTCCAGTCGCATCCGGCGACTAGTTCACGGCCAACCTATACCTGCCGTCCCTCGTCGTCGAAGCATTTTTTCAGGGTGAATGGTGTGCGATGCTGACCGCGCCGCCCTCGCACACAATTGATCGCCTGACAAAGTGATCCCGATGTGAATACGTAGCTCGCCGATACCCAACTGTCCTGCGCTTGCCAACCCCGACCAGAGTGATGTCGAGGGTGACGGCGTGGGGGATGCCTGTGGCAACTGTCCCAGTACGTTCAACCCCTTGCAGCGCGACAGCGGCGGCTTCGAGCCCGGTCCACCGACGGGGTCGGGGTCGCCTGTCAGCGCGGGGACCTGACTGGAGACGGAGCGACCGACATCCTCGACTCGACGCTGCAACGACGAGGACTCGCGGGCCTGGAGATCTTCCGGCACCGGGTCTTCGTGAGCTCGCGGAGCTTCCCCCCATCCTTCGGAGGACTCGAGCGCGCGGATGCCACGTGTCTCGCGCTCGCTGCGGCCGCGGGCCTGAACGGGAGCTGGAAGGCGCTGCTCGCCGACTCCGCGCAGAACGTACTGGACCGAATCGTGATCGTGGGTCCCGTGCTGGACCTGGCCGGGAACCCGATCGCGGCCGATCCCGCGGCCTTTGCGAGCGGAAACGCTCCCGTGCCGGTGAACCTCGACGAGACGGGAGCTCCGAGCCTGGGGCACGTGAGCGTTTGTGTAGGGAGTGCGACTGCGAGCTGTGACGACTGGGCGAGTCCCCTCTCGAGCGGTCTTCTGGGCCAGGTGGCTTTCACGGACGAGCCCGCGAGCTGGCTCTTCGGCTCCGCTCAGCAGCCCTGCAGCGGAATCGAGGCCCGCCTATACTGCATCAGCCAGCGCCCCTAGGCGACACCATGCGAGGCTCCACGATCCAGGGTTCGGGGGCGCGGTTCCGCCAGCTCGTGCGTGCGCGTGAGCTGCTACACCGCATCACCACGCCGGCGGGTGATCCGGAGGAGAGAGAAATGGCCCGACCTGTTCGACCCTCTTTGCTGCGGAAGAGATTCTTTCGCACGGCGGGGATCGCGCTTCTCGTGATCTGGACCTTTGGCCCGCTGGTCCCAGGGACCCGGGTGGCCTGGGCGATCGAGGGCGCTCCGAGCAGCGAGCTCGAGTCAACCCGACTGATCGTCCAAATGGCGCCGTGGGTCGATCAGTGTCTCGATCAGCTTTTTCGGCGAGGACGCACGATCGATGGTGTGCTCGGCGCGGGCAAGCTCGACAGCCTCAACCGAAGGTACGGCCTGCGGGCGGTACGCCCCCTGCGCCGAGCTGACGCGGCCCTGGAATCGCTCGCCGCTCGACGCAGCGCCGAGCAGGCGCGTCGATGGAGGGTCGCCCGCCGGGGTCCTGGGCCGACGGCCGAGAACTTGTCGGGCGTACCGACCTTCACCTCGACCTACGTCCTCGAACTCTCATCCGGGGTCGATGTGGAACAGGCCGCGCGCGAATACGCGGCCGATCCAACCGTGGTGTACGCCGAGCCTGATCTCGTCGTCCGTGCGCAACTGGCTCCGGACGACCCCTTCTTCGCGAGTGCCGGCAGCTGAGGCCAGGACTTCGAGGATCTCTGGGGACTGCACCAGATCTCGGCGCCCGCCGCCTGGGATCTTGCCCGTGGTGCAGGGGTCGTCATCGCGACCACGGACACCGGCGTGGAGCTCGCGCATCCCGACCTCGCGGCGAATCTGTGGGTCAACCCCGGTGAGATTCCTGGAAACGGCATCGATGAGGATGGAAACGGCTATACGGACGACGTTCACGGCTGGAACTTCTTCAACGACAGCGCCGATGTCTCCGACGATCATGGGCACGGCACCCATGTTGCTGGGACGGCCGCCGCTGTCGGCAACAACGGCACGGGCGTGATCGGCGTCGCCTTCGAGAGCCGTATCATGGTCATCAAAGGCCTCGACCAATTTGGTCGGGGTTTCCTGAGCGACCTGGCGGAGGGGATCCTGTACGCGGTCGAGAACGGGGCGCGGGTCATCAATGCGAGCTGGGGCAGCATCGGCTCTTCTCAGACACTCGTGGACGCGCTCGCGTTCACGCATGCGGCCGGAGTCGTCTTCGTGACCGCGGTTGGAAATGCGAACGCCGACGTAGACCACGTCAGGCGTCTCTTTACGCCGGGAGTGTTTCGCTTCCAACCCGCAGCCAACCGCAACGCCATTGCTGTTGCGGCTTTCGATCACCTGGATCAAAAGGCCTTCTTCTCCAATTACGGACTCAAGATCGACATCGCTGCTCCGGGTGGGGGGGATGATGGGCCTTCGTCGATCTACGATCCATTTCGCTCGGTGCTGTCGCTCCTTGCGAGTGGTGCCCGTGCCGTCATGACGGATTCGGGACAGCTGTCGGTAGGCGCTGACTATCTGCGCCAGGCCGGTACCAGCATGGCCTCGCCCCATGTCGCGGAGGCGGCCGCCGTGATTCTCTCGGCGCGGCCCGACTACACGCCGGAGCAGGTGCGGCAGGCCCTGCGCGCCGGGGCGGACGACGTCGACGCGCCCGGCTTCGACCGGAACGCAGGCTACGGCCGCCTGAACCTCCATCGGTCGCTCCAGGTGGAAGCGCTGGCCGCCCATATCGCGAGCCCCGAGAATCGCACCCTGGCGAGCGGCGCGACGTTGACGATCCGAGGCTCCGCGCACGGGCCCGGCTTCGTCTCCTATCGGCTGGAGTACGCCTCGAACACCGCGCCCGAGACGTGGATCCCGCTCTTCGGTCCAATCGCTGAGGAGGTCGTCGACGGAGAGCTTGCCGTGTGGGACATCAGCGGCCTTCCCGATGCCTTTTACACCGTCCGTGTCGTCGCGGAGCACGCCTCCGGGCGGCTCTTCGAGGATCGCCTGCTCGTCCACATCGATCGCATTGAGCTGACCGCTCCGGAGGAGGATAGCTTCCACCGCGAGGCTGGGCTGCTCGAGATCCGCGGCCGTATCGCTCCGGCCGATCTGATCGACTACGCGATCGAGTACCGGGCGTACGAGCCGACGCATCGGTGGACGGCGTGGAGCGGTGAAGGGATCGTGCTGGCCGGTGGGGGCCAGCAGGCGGTCCACGATGGTCTCTTGGCCACGTTTGACACCACCTGGCTTCCAGGTCCACGCCAGATTACGTTCCACGTCACCACCAACATGGCATCGGGCCAGCGCCAGTTCATGGTCAACGACATCATCGTGGACCCAACGCTGAAGGCCGGTTGGCCGCGTCTCCTGACCCCGATCCTGCTGGACGGCGGAGGAACCCTCTTGGTCGAAGGTCGAAACATGCCGACGTTGG
This sequence comes from Myxococcota bacterium, assembly GCA_046754285.1. Lineage (GTDB taxonomy): Bacteria > Myxococcota_A > UBA9160 > SZUA-336 > SZUA-336 > JBHHVJ01. The sequence goes on from JBHHVJ010000030.1 coordinate 3,656, forward strand.
TCGATCTCGACGGTGACGGCACCACGGAGATCCTCGTCAGCTGGGGCGCGTTCGTGCACGCGTTTCGTTCCGATGGCAGCGAGCTTCCAGGGTGGCCTGTCGAGATTCCCAATGTGGATTATGGCCATTACCCGGCCGGATCAGGTCCGAGCGTCGCGGACCTCGACGGCGACGGAGATCTCGAGGTTGTCGTCAATCGCACCGACCGCATCTTCATCTTCAACCACGATGGCTCGCCGGTGCCGGGCTGGCCGCGCGTCTTTCAGGGTAGTTTTGATCTCGGGTGCACGCTCGCGGACCTGGACGACGACGGGTCTGCCGAGCTGGTCTTTGGCGGCAGTCGCATGGGAGGCAATACCCCCGCGGTCCACGCGGTCCGTATAGACGGCAGCGAGCTCCCTGGCTTTCCTGTGGATCCCGAGGAGACGCTCGGTCAGTACGGGCACGCGCTGGCCGTTGGTGATGTGGACGGCGATGGAAGCCCAGACATCGTCGTCACCTGGAAACGCGGCTTTGGCAGGGCCGGCCGGCCGAGGAAGCTGCGCCTCTATGTCTTCGATGCTCAGGGCCGGGTGAAGCGGCGCTTCCCGCGAAGCATCGGGAGCCAACCGTTCGCGACCGGAGGTGTTCGCGGTTTCGCAAGCCCGCCGGTGCTCGCGGATCTCGATGGCGACGGCGTGCTCGATATCATCGTGGCCAATCACAGGAATGTACGTAAGATCAATGCGTTCCGGGGAGATGGCAAGAGGATTCGCCTCAAGATCGACCTGCCACCGTTCCACAGCCGGCGCAGTCGGGACACGCAGGATCCCGTGGTTGCGGCTGACGTGACCGGCGACGGCATCCCGGAGGTCTTCGTGGGGACGGACTTGAGGAACAAATGCTTCTTCGATTGCGCGACTGCACAGGCCAACGATTTCCTGGTCGCGATCACGCCAGGCCAGGGCCCGCTGCCGGGCTGGCCGATTGCCTTCGCCCACTGGGGCCACGACAAGAGCCACGGGACAGGCGCCCCGGCCATCGGCGATATCGACGGAGATGGGGAGCCCGAGGTGGTGGTCGGTTCGGGCCACTGCCGGGGCTTCAAGGGGACCCTGTTCCAGAAGTGCTTCGGCGTGTGGGCGTTCGCTCGGGATGGGACGCTGCTTCCCGATTTCCCCAAGCCAACCCACGATCCCGGTGTCACGGAGTTTGCCACGGTGGCGATCGGAGACCTCGAGGGCGATGGCATCAAGGAGATCGTCTGGGTCGATTGGCGAGGCCGCTTGATGGTCTGGGAGGTCGCAGGAGTGCCCGGTCCTGTCAACCTACTCTGGCCGATGGCGCGCCAGAACCCCGCCCACACCGGTGCGCTGCCTGTCGTCCGCTGATCCCGATACGGCGCGGAGGGGCTAGCGCCGGGTGCTTCTCTTCGATGGGCGCTGGTTCTCGGGCCTTGGGCCAGGCAGGGGGCGCTGCTATGCTCGCGGCCGCGAAGGAGCCCCCCATGCCCCAGCCGGACCCCCTCACGGACTTCACGACCTTCGAGTTCGCCCACGCAGGCGAGACGCGTACGGTCTACCGCAAGGGGCGCGGACCGGCAGTCGTGGTGATGCACGAGATTCCGGGGCTGACCCCCACGGTGAGCGGCTTCTGCCGCATCGTGGCCGACGCCGGGTTCACGGTCTTCGCGCCGCTCATGTTCGGCACACCGGGCAAGCCCGCGAGCTTCGTGTACGCGCTGGGCCAGATGGCCCGGGCGTGTATCAGCCGCGAATTCGCCGTGCTGCGTCGGAACGGCTCCAGCCCCATTACCGACTGGATGCGCGCCCTCGCCCGGCACGCCCACGGCGAGGTCGGGGGCAAGGGCGTGGGCGCGGTCGGGATGTGTCTGACCGGGAACTTTGCCCTGGCCCTCGTCGTGGAGCCTTGCCTGAAGGCCCCCGTGCTCTCGCAGCCCTCGCTCCCCTTTCCCGTGAGTGACTCCCATCGTCGGGCCCTGCACATCTCCTCCGCCGCGCTCGCCACGCTCAAGCGACGTGCCGTCGAGGAGGGCCTCTGCGTGCTCGGGATGCGCTTCACGCGCGACGGCACAAGCCCCCCGGAACGCTTCGAGACCTTGCACCGGGAGCTCGGAGAGGCCTTCGAGGGCATCGAGATCCCGAGCGACAGCGTGCCGCGCTCGCACCGCGCCTGGTCGGCGATCACGGGTCCGCACTGCGTGCTCACCGAGGATCTCATCGACGAGGAAGGACACCCCACCGTCGCCGCGCGGGATCGCGTCATCGCGTTCTTGCGCGAGCGGCTGGCGGGCTGATTTCCGAGGCCCGTCGTCGCGTCGTCTGCCCGGCCCCTCGGGCGTGCGCCGTGGGAGCCAGGATCCGCCCCCATTCCTGTTCCCCTGGAGCGCCGGCTCCTCCCCCTACGGCGTGACGATCGCGAAGTCCTCTTGGGGAGGCTCCAGCAGCGAAAAGAACCTCAGGAGGGCCATGCGGCTTCCCTCGACGTCGAGCTCATCCGAGAAGATCAGCTCTCGCAGTCCGAGTTGTCGCGTCACCATCCTGAGGAAAAGTCGCTTGCTGAGCCGGATCTCGGCATCGGCCTGTGAGCTCCCCGCGCCCGGCTGATGGTGGAGCACGGCGTTCCTGAGGCTCAGCGTGTAGGTCTCAGCGAGATCCGTGAAGACCAGACGGATGGTCATCCGCTTTCCCTCTGCCTCGGGCCCGTTCAGCCGCGTCGCCAGCGAGGCGAGGAAGCGCTCCATCGGCACGTGGCGCAAGAGCTCCATCGCTCGCTCCATGCCGATGCCGCTGCGCGTGGGACCGTGCCGCAGCTCGAAGGCGCCGGTCAGGTAGCTGTCGCGCCAGGGACCCGACTCGGCGCGGTAGCCGAGCTGGTCGTAGGTCCTCGCCAGGAGCTCTCGCGCCCGACGGTTGCTGGGCTCCGCGAAGACGAGATGGTCGAGGAGCGTCGCGACCCAGCGGTACTCCCCGCGCTCGAAGGCCTCCTCGGCAGCCTCCAGCACGGCCTGCGCACCCCCCATCAGCGCTACGTAGCGCTTCCCCGTCTCGGCCGGTGGGAGCGGATCGAGGTGTGCGGGGTTCCCGTCGTACCAGCCGAAGTACCGCTGGTAGACCGCGCGGGCATTGTGACGAACCGTGCCGTAGTAGCCCCGATTCGCCAGGGACGTCCGCAGGGAGCTCGGGAGCTCCAGGGTCTCCGCAATCTCAGTCGGCGTTGCGCCCGAGCTCGCCAGGCGCAGCGTCTGATCGTGGATGTAGCGGTAGGTGTCCCGCTGCTTCTCGAGATGATCGCGCACGCGCGCCTTGCCCCACACGGGCCAGTGGTGGCTGGCAAAGACCAGCTCGGCGTCGGGAAAGAGCCGGATCGCCTCGTCGATGTAGCCGCTCCAGCGCAGGGCGTCGCGGACCCGGGCCCCGCGCAGCGTGTAGAGGTTGTGCATCGTGTGCGAGACGATCTCGGCCCCGCAGAAGGCCCTCTTTGCGGGCAGGTAGAACGTCAGCTCGGCCGGGGCCTCGGACTCAGGCGCGTACTGGAAGATGAAGCGCACGCCGTCGATCTGCATCGGCTGCGGCGTCCGGTCCACGATGTCGGTCGGCCGCGCCAGGCCGAGGCTACCCCGTGCCGGCTCGCGGCCGAGTCCGGAGTCCACGTGCCCGCGCGGTCCACGTGCGAGGGGCATGCCGAACATGAAGGCTGCGCGCCGGGCCATCGTGACACCTGCCAGCACGTTCTCGCTCGTGGCCTCGTCGATGAAACCCGCCGGGGCCACGATGCGGACCCCGGCTCGCGCGTCGGAATCTTCCGGCAGGACAGCCAGGATCCCGCCGAAGTGGTCGATGTGGCTGTGCGTGAGGATGACCGCGGAGATCCGATGGTCGCCGAGCTTCCGCCGGGCGAGCGCGAGGGCCGCCCGTGCCGTCTCCACGCTGGTCAGGGGATCCACGACGATCCAGCCGCTCTCGCCGTCGATCAGCGTGAGGTTCGAGATGTCGTAGCCGCGTACCTGATGGATGCCCGCTGACACCTCGAACAGGCCGTGAATCGCGTTGAGACGCGCCTGCCGCCAGAGGCTGGGGTTCACGCTCGCTGGTGCCGGGCCGTGGACGAATCCATATTGCCGCGAGTCCCAGATCGGCTCACCCTCCGGCCCCTCGACCACGACCTCGGGGTCATGGGCCACGAGGCCCCGCGTCGCATCGGCGAAGTCTTGCTCGTCGGCCAGCGGGAGCTCCAGGCCCGTGCGCAGGTTCGACTCCCGGGTGGTCGCGGTTGGAGCGCTGTGTCCCCAGACATCGGGTGCAGCCGGCTCCCCCGGCGGAGCCTCCTCCGGTCCGCAGGCGGGATTGGACAGGGTCAGCCCCAGCAGGCCGAGCGCGCAGATCCACCTCATCGTTGCCCCCCCGATGTCCGTACGCGAAGCTTGGGTCCGAGTCTAGCGTGCTCGCGTTCGGCTTGACCGCACGGCCCTCGCGGCGGAGGAGGCCCGGATCTTCCAGCGACGGTACACGATGGAGCCCAGCACGACGCCGATCCACGCCGCGGCGAGCCCCAGGCCGGCGCTCAGGCCCGGCGGCCAGTAGCGGAGCTCCAGCTCGTGGCGGCCGGCCGGGACCGGGATCGCGAAGAAGAGCGCCGCGGCCCGTACGACCGGGACGGGACGGTCGTCGATCACTGCGTGCCAGCCCCGCTTCCAGGATTCGCGGGCCAGCAGCCACTGCGGCCCGCTCGTCTCGATCCGCAGGTGCACCCGGCCCGGACGGTAGTCGAGCACCGTCACGGTGTCCCCGGGACCGGGGCGAACGGGCTGCGGGGTGAGCGCTCCCTCGGGGAAGAGCAGCGGAAGCGGACCTGTGGGATCCCTCTGGACGAGATCGATCATCTCGGCCTCGGTCCGAGCGACACGAACCCGCGGGATCAGTGCGTAGCGAAGGGGCCAGATCGGGTTCCGGAGCACACAGACCCGATCATCGCGAAACGCCGTTCGGAGACCGCGGGGCGGGTAGCCCGCGCAGGGACCTGGGATGTAGACGAGCTGCACACCGAAGAGATCGAGCGCTGCGCGGCTCATCGGTGACCCGCGCAGCAACGTCCGATGGCGTGGGCTGAGCAGCTGAGTGATCGGGCCATTCGTCGCCTCCACCCCGTAGATCATCCCCAGGCCTCCGAAGACGTCTGCCGTGGCATGGAAGAGAACCCGGGGAGGGGGCCCTCCGGTCGCCTGGGGTGCCGTGAGCATTGGCTGGAGATCGCGCAGGGGCTCCAGGCCCGCGGGCACGCGCGTCTCCGCCGGTCGGTGAGGTTGCGAGGCGTGTGGAAGCTGGGCTGCGAAGGGGTAGGCGTGCTCGACCAGCGCGAGGCTGGCCAGCAGCCCCGCCATCGCGCGACGTCCGGAGCCGGACCCGCGAGCCGAGAGAAGCCGCTGGAGCCCGAGCGCAGCGAGCCAGACCGTCGCGAGCTGTGTGAGCAGGTAGAACTTGGCCGGAATTCGCGAGAGCTCGAAGGGCGGGAACTTCACCAGCAGAGGGTAGAAGGGCAGGGCCTCACCGAGCGCAAGCAGGGCGGCGCCGAGCGCGATCGTGGTGAGAAAGAGCGCCCCCCGCCTCCGGCTGATGACTGCGACGGCGCCCAGGCACAGGGTTGCGGCGCCGAGGAAGGGTAGGACCAGTAGCCCCCCGTCGGCAGCCGCCCGGGGATCCACCAGATGCCACGGCTGCGCGAGCTCGACCGTGATCAGGGAGTACCAGGGACTGCGCAGCGCGCGCTGCGAGTCGGAGATCTGAACCGCGGTCGGGAGTAGCTGGGGTGCGGCGAGCAGCAGCCCGCCCAAAGCGAGCAGCCCGGCTCGCAGCACGCGCTGGCGAAGCGAGATCCCTCGGCCGCAGAGAAGGATCCACAGCACGGTGAGCCCTCCCCCGTAGATCCCGATCTCCGGGTAGCTGCTGAGCTGCTGAGCGGCCAGCATCCCGGCTCCCAGGACCAGAGGTCGGCTGAGAAGATTCGGCGCGCTCGTGCAGGCGTCGGCCATGATCACGAGCCACGGCAGCCATGCGAGGGCTGAGAACGCATTGAGGAAGCTCGACCAAAACAGCAGCTGCGGAAGCATGAGCGTGAGCGACGCGCCGAAACACGCTGCGGCGCGGCCCGCCCCTAGACGTCGTAGCAGCGTGATGGTTCCGGAGATCAGCACGCCCGCGTGCAGTGCCGTTCCCACGTCGAAAGCGCGCAGATGGGGGGCGGGCGTGAGCAGAAACATCAGGAGGTTCGGAACGTAGAAGCTGCCGAGGTTGGGGTCCGCGAGCAGAGGAAACCCGCTCCACTGCCCGTTGGTCCAGACGGGAAGCTGACCCGAGACCCACTGGCGCCAGGCCTCGAGCATCCCGGGAAAGATCATCAGCTTGTTGTCTCCGCGCAGGCTCCACGGCTCGTCGAGGCTGAGGAAGAGAGCGAGCAGCACGAGTGTGACGCTCCCCCCGGCGAGCCAGGGCAAGAGGCCCGTGTGGATCTGCACCGGCGTCACCTCCGGGGTACCGGATCGGACCCGAGCCGCTGCCGCGGGCTCACGCTCCGAGGGGGTCCTCATCGGCCGCCTTCCGGCTGCGACGCTCCTCTGGGCTGACACATCGTTGGGCCGCGAAGATGCATCGAGAAACGGACGCTCAGCCGACGATCCGCGTGGCGGTGACCAGCAGTCCCACGCCGAAGTCAGCGGCCGCACCGCCAATCAGCCGACGAGCGAGCGACCATTCCGGGCCGAGCAGCAGCACCCCCGCCAGGGCGCCGAGCAAGGCCCCACCGACCAGCACCGCGACCAGGAGCGGGTGCTCCCCCCTCACGCCCCCTCTCGAAGGCTGTGGCTCTTGATTCATTTCGGGCCCTTTGACTCTACGGCTCTCCGTTGTACCGCCCTCGGAGCACGGCCGTTGCGAACTGCCGAGCTAGCGAGGATAGCGTCCGGCCGAGGTCAGGGGCGGGCCCCGTCCGTCGCGGTCGCACTGCGCTCGCCCCCGACGGGCGCGAAGCGCGGGGTCAGCCGGTGGTCGGTGTCTGGCCGAAGCTCGATCTCCTGGTCGCTCGCGCCGAGCTCGGGGTGCTCGCAGCGCAAACGGTGAGTACCCGGCCGCAGCTGCAGGGGATCTCCGGAGACCACGGGCCGCCAGGGTCCATCGTCGATCCGGCAGCGCGTGGCGGGCTCCGTCCCGATTCGTAGGCGCGCGGATCGCCCCCCGCCCGGAGCCGGCCGCATCTCCGCTTCGGCTGCGCCGCCCCGGTACGCGTACGGAGCCCAGGGAACGCGCTCGGTCACGACGACGAAGGTCGCAAGGGCTGCCGAGGTGGCGCAGGCCGCAAGCGCTCGTCGCCCCCAACGGCCGCGCCCGGCCGCGCGGCGTTCCGGCCGCGGGGCCACGCGGGTTTCCACGCTGAGCCCGGCGAAGACGGCCCGGTTCCGCAGCCAGGACGCGATCTCGTCGCGAGCGGCCGCCGGCGAGGGGTGGCCCAGCAGCCGTTCGAGGTGCTCGCAGACCCAGGCGGCATCCCGAGGCCGTTGCCGAGGTCGCGCACGGAGGCAGCTCCGCAGCACCCGGCGCAGGGCGCGCGGTGATCGGGGGGCGGCCCGACGCAACGGCATGTACCGCTCACGCTGCATCCGGGCCAGCAGCGTCTCACCCGCGATCTCGCTCGGCGGCGCGTAGGGAGGGGAGCCGGTGAGCATCTCGTATCCGACGACGCCGAGCGCAAAGAGGTCGCTGCGAGGATCGACCCGCTCGCCCAGCATCTGCTCGGGCGACATGTACGGCGGCGACCCGATCATCATGCCGGGCCGTGTCAGCCCCTGCGCGGTCGGGCGCAGGGCGATCCCGAAGTCGGCGACCTTCACCTCGCCCCGCACGCCCAGCAGGATGTTGGCCGGTTTCAGATCTCGATGCACCGTTCCGTGCGCGTGGATCTCCTCGAGGGCGCGCGCGATCTCGAGCGCGATCAAGGCGGCGACACGGGAGGGAAGCGATCCCACGCGACCGAGCGCGGCGTGCAGGTCCAGACCGGCGACGTACTCCTGTGCGATGTAATGATCCGACCGGAAGCAGAAGCAGTCGTAGACGGTCACCACGTTCGAGTGGTGGATCTGCGCCGCCGCGCGAGCCTCCCTCTCGAAGCGCTCCACGCCCTCCGGGCTGGCGGCGAGCTCGCGGCGCAGCTTCTTGAGCACCACGGGCCGGTCGAGCGTTCGGTGGCGAGCCAGCAGCACTTCGCCCATCCCGCCCTCGCCGAGCTCCCGCTCGATCACGAAGGCGCCGAGCGTTCTCTCGCGGGCGCGTCCCATGCGGCTCGCCGCCTCGCCCCGGCGAACCCTAGCGTTCCGGCAGAGCGTAGGTGGTCGAGGTCTGAGTCTGCTCTTCGAGCACGTACTGGAAGTGGTGCTCCCCGAGCTGGATGCGGTCCCCGTGCTTCAGATCCGCGACCTGTACGGCCTCTCCGTTGATCTGGACCCCGTTCGTGCTCCCCAGATCCCGGATCCGGAAGGCGTCCTCCACGAGCTCCAGCAGCGCGTGCTCGCGTGACATCGCGGGATCCTCGAACGCCAGGTCGACGCCCGGTCCTCGCCCGATGCTCACCGAGTGACGATCCAAGGGGTGCTCGCTGCCGGCCGCGGGCCCGCTCAGCACCACCAGGCTGGCCTGGAAGCGGCGCAGGAAGCGCTTTGCTCCCCCGCCGGAGACTGGCCTTGCCAGCTCGCGTGTCTCCTGATTCCTCACGCCGGCCCCCCGTCTCGTTCCCAGCACGATGATCGGCTCGGATCCGCGCTCCCTTGAGCGGTCAGGGGGCGAAGGCCGCGTCGCAGACCGGCGCGATTCCCGGCCCGCGCGGCGGAACGGCCAGGGCCCGCCGCAGGACCACGATGTCGAGGATGTCGCAGTCCGTCGCACTGCCCGTCACGGAGCACTCCGCGAGCCCCTTGGCCGGGAGCGGCTGTCCGACGGGATCGGCCAGGTGCTCACGGAACGCCGTCACGTCCGCCGCATCCACATCCCCGCTTGCGTCGACGTCCCCGCAGAAGCGGACCCGGAACACGTTTCCGCTGTCCGAGCCCGCGACGTAGACGCTTCCGGCCGCATCCACGGCGACGCCGCGGGGCGCAAACAGGCGGTGGGTCCCATCCGCAAATGTGTCGATCACCTCTCGGATCGTCCCGTCGGGCTCGATGCGGAAGACGTTATTGGTCCCGCGGCCGGCCGCGTAGACGTTGCCGCCCGCATCCACGGCGAGGCCAAAGGAGTCGGGGAGGGAGAAGCTGTTTCCCGCTCCGTCGCCGGTCGAATTCAGGATCTCCGTGATGGCCCTCGACGGGTCGATCGCGAAGACGTTGTGGCTCAGGTGTCCGGAGACAACGACCCGGCCGGCCGCATCGACCGCGAGCCCACCACGCGGAGAGGTGAAACCGTTGCCCATGCCATCGCCGTTGGGATCCAGGATCTTGAAGATCCGGCCGTCGGGAAGGATCTCGAGAACGTTCTGACTCAGGTTCCCGACGACGAACACGGCTCCGGCTCCGTCCGTGGCGATGCCGATCGGAAGGTCGAGCGGTGCTCCGGCGCCTGCGCCCGTCGCATCGGCGATCTCGCGTACGGTCCCGTTGGGATCGAGGCGCAGAACGTTGTCGCTGTTGCCTCCCGCGACGAAGACGACGCCCGCAGGATCCACGGCGACCGCGAACGGCGCATCGAGCCCTGCTCCCGCGTCGAGCAGCTGCCTGACGGTACCGTCGAGATCCACGCGAAAGAGGTTGTCCGTGCTGCTGCCGGTGACGTAGACCGCGCCGAGAGAGTCGGTCGCGATCCCGAGCGGAAACCCGAGCGTGTGACCCCGGCCGTCCCCGGCTGGACCGATCACCTCGAGGATCGTCCCGTCGGGACGGATCCGGAAGACGTTGCCGCTCTGACGGCCGCTCACGTAGACGTTGCCGAGAGGATCCAGGGCCAGACCGAAGGGTGTCGCGAGCGCGGCCGCGCCATCCCCGCCGGCATCGATGATCTGGGCCACGCTGCGGGCCAGGGCCGGCTCGGCCACGGCCCAAGCGCCCCATGCGGCTCCGATGACGAGCCCACGTGCGATCCATAGCGCTGGGCGCCTGGCTGCTTGCTCCACTCCGCTCCGCATCTTCCCGGACCCGCCGTACTCGCAGCCCCCCCGAGACCATCATACACCCTCCCGTCTCCGCCCCCCGCTACAGGCACGGCGCGCGACGTCCGATGCGAGTTCACGCGGATCCCCTCCGTGGGGCCACGGGCTGGATGGCTCGGGGAGGACGCATGCTGGGCAAACCAGGGGCCACGCGCCTGCGGATCGGCGCAGCTCTCGTGTCGGGGCTCATCGCCTCCGCCTGCGAGCCCATCGTGGATCTCGTGCTCCCTCCGAGCGGCAAGGCCGCCTCCGAGAGCGACGTAGTCACGGTCACCGACGCGGAAGCGACTCGCATCTACTACCAGTTCACCGACGGCCAGGGGACGGTTCACTTCGTCGAGAGCCTGGAGCATGTTCCCGAACGCTGGCGCGCAAGCGTGGGATTCCTGGAGTCCAGCACGCCGCCCCCGATCTCTCCGGACGACATGAGGCGGGCCATGGCGGCCGACTACCGCCGCCTTGCGGCGCGAATCGGAGCGGATTCCGGGAATCGCGGCCCGCGCATCATCCTCTACGGGGCGAGTTGGTGCGGGGCCTGCCGGCGTGCGAAGGCCTTCCTGGACGGTCGGGGGATCCGCTACGAGGAGCGCAACGTCGATGAGCCGGGTCCCAAGCGGGAGCTCGTGGAGAAGAGCGGCGGGCGAAGCATCCCGGTCTTCGACATCGAGGGACGTATCCTGAAGGGCTTCAATCCCGGACGGCTCGAGGCCATGATCTCCGAGGCGAGCTGATCGCTATCGCCTCCAGAACCCGGGCGTCAGAATGACCAGGGCCGTGTAGATCTCGAGGCGGCCGAGGATCATCAACGCGCTCATGAGCAACTTGGCTCCGGGCACGAAGCCTGCGTAGGTGTGGCTCGGTCCCACACCACCGAAGCCGGGCCCGATGTTCCCCAGCGTTACGGCCGCAGCCGAGAGACTCGTGTACAGGTCGCTGCCGAAGGCGCAGAGCAGGGTCGTGCCCGCGCCGAGCACCGCGAGCCAGAGCGCCACGAAGCCGACAACGCCCAGTACCACCTGCGGATCGATCACACGGCCGCCGAGCTTGATGGCGTTGAACCCGTGCGGATGGACCAGCTTGAAGAACTGGGAGAGAGCCAGGCGCGCGAGGATCACGACCCGGATGACCTTCGGGCCGCCTCCGGTTGAGCCGGCCATTCCCCCAATGAAGAAAAGTGCGAAGAGCACGGCGTGCGAGACCGGGGGCCAGAGATCGAAGTCGCGGGTGGCAAAGCCCGTGGTCGTCAGCAGCGAGGCAGCCTGGAAGCCGGCGTGCTCCACGGCCACCCCGAACGTTGTGAACTCATCGGGCCGGCCCAGGCGAAGGTCCATGGCGATCAGGAGCAGAGCCACGGTGTAGATCCCCAGGTACGTGCGGAGCTCCGGGTAGTCGGACCAGCGAATGCCCTGGGTCATGCCGCGATGGAGGATGGCGAAGCTCGTGCCGCCGAGCAGCATGAAGATCGTGGTGAAGAAGCGGATGAACGTCGAGGGGTAGTAGCCCAGTGAGAGGTCGTGCGTCGAGAATCCGCCTGTGGAGATCGTGGTCATGATGTGGCAAACGGCGTCGAAGGGGGTCATCCCGCCGGCATACAGGAGTGCAGCCCCGGCGACGGTGAGCCCGAGATAGAGCGTCCAGAGCAGCTTCGCCGTGTCTGCGACGCGCGGGGTGAGCTTGTCCTTGGTCGGGCCGGGCGCCTCGGCCTTGAAGAGCTGCATGCCGCCCAGCCCCAGGATCGGGAACACGGCCACACCCAGCAGCACCATGCCCATTCCGCCGAGCCACTGCGTGATGCTGCGCCAGAGCAGGACCGAACGATGCATGGTGTCGAGCTGCGAGAGGACCGACGCCCCCGTCGTGGTGAAGCCCGAGGTGGCCTCGAAGAAGGCATCGACCGCCGAGAGGCCGAGCTCCGGGTGCGCTGCGAAGGGAGCCGCGCCGAGCACGCAGGCGGCGAGCCAGCCCAGGGTGACGGCGAGAAAGGCGGAGCGATGGTCCAGCGCGTGGGCCCGGCCACGGAACGGGAGCAGGCAGGCCCCCATCAGGACCAGACCGCTGACGATCGCGAGGCCGAACGGCTGCCAGGGCTCTGCGAGTGCGAGAGCCAGGATCAGGCAAGGGGCCTGAGCCAGCGCCACGACACCCAGCACCACCCCCACGAGCCAGAGAATCGTCCGCCCATTCATGCGGGCGCTGATTCTGCCAATTCCCTCGCCGGGCCGCCCGGAGGCGCGATCAGCCGCCGATCCGGTACATCTCCCAGCGATCTCCGCTCTGGCGTGCGGTCTGGAGCGAGCGAAGCTCTGAGTAGCGATCGGCTCGCTGGGCCCAGCATCCGGCGATCATCTCGCACAGGACGTCGTCCGAGGCCCCGCCGCGCAGCGGACCCTTGAGGTCGATCCCCGCGCTCGCGAACAGGCAGGTCACGAGCTGTCCGTCGGGCGTCAGTCGGGCGCGCGTGCAGTCACCGCAGAACGGCTGCGTGACGGAGCTGATCAGGCCGATCTCACCGCCGCCGTTCTCGAGCGCGTAGTAGCGTGCTACCTCCCCGCGCGTGCTCGGTGCCACAGGGTGTAGCGGCATCTCGGCACGGAGCTTGGCCAGGATCTCACGAGCGCTCACGACGCGGGCGAGGTTCCAGTCGTTCAAGGTCCCGACGTCCATGAACTCGATGAAGCGCACAATGGGTCCTCGCCCGCGAAAGTGACGGACGAGCTCCACGAGGGTGTGGTCGTTCACCCCACGTTGCACCACGCAGTTGAGCTTGATCGGACGAAGACCGGCACGCTCGGCGGCCTCGATCCCCTCGAGCACCTGCGACACGGAGTACTTGCCCCCGCTCATCCGGGCGAAGACTTCCTCGTCGAGGCTGTCCAGGCTGATCGTCACGCGCTGCAGCCCGGCGTCCCGAAGCGCCTGCGCCAGCGACGGGAGCCGCAGCCCGTTCGTGGTGAGAGCGAGATCCTCCACACCTTCGATCGCCGCGAGCCTCTCGATCAGGCGGGGAAGCTGGGCGCGCAGAAGCGGCTCCCCACCCGTGAGACGGAGCTTGCGCACACCGAGGGAAGCGAAGATCCGTGCCAGCCGCTCGATCTCCTCGAACGTCAGCAGCTCGCGGCGGGGCAGAAACTCGTAGCGCTCCCCGAAGAGCTCGGCCGGCATGCAGTAGGGGCAGCGGAAGCTGCAGCGGTCCGTGACCGAGATGCGCAGATCGCGCATCGGACGGCCCAGGCGGTCGTGGCGTTCCTCGCGCTCGCGCGTTTCGCCAGGGGGCATGACGCGAGCCTGCGAAAAATCCACTCCGTTGTCCAGATTCGTGGGGGTCGGATTCAAGACCTCGTTTCAGCTCCGCTCCTCGCCGTTCTGACGCGTCACCGGTGAGCGGAGCCCCCCGGTGCCGCGTCCGCCGCGGCGGAGTGGAGGGTGGTGAAGAGCTCCCGGGCCACGTCGGCCGGGGTGCGGCCCCGCTGGTCTACCTCGAAGTTGAGGCGGCGCATTCGCGCGGAATCGATGCGTCCCCGGAGCCCGCCGAGCGCGGCCAGGGCCTCTGGGTGCTGCTCCCTCAGGCGCCGGGAGACCAGGACGATCGCGTCGTAGGGGGGAATCACAGCCCGCTCGTCCTCGAGAAGAATCAGATCGAAGGCGGCGATTCGACCGTCGGTCGAGAAGGCGCTGATCACGTCGACCTCGCCCGCCTGCAGCGCGGCATACATGAGCGAGGAGTCCATGGCCCGCTGCCGATGGAAGGCCAGGCCGTAGACTCGCCTCAGGGCCTCCCACTCCTGCCGTGCGAAGAACTCGTAGTCGCCCCCGATCTCGAGCCGGGGGGCGATCGTGCTGAGGTCGCCGATGCGGCGAACGCCCAGCCGCGCGGCGTGCTCGCGCCGCATCGCGAGCGCGTAGCGGTTCTCGAAGCCCAGTGCGGCGGCCAGCGTGATGCCGTGTCGCGCCCATAGGAACTCCTCGACCTCGGCGAGCAGCCTCCGGCGGGCCGGTGGAGCCCCCGGACGTCCCATCAGCGTCGCCCAGATGGTCCCCGAGTAGTCCACGTACACGTCGATCTCGCCGCTGCGCAGCGCGTCGAAGGCCACGGTCGATCCGAGCGACTGCAGGATCCGGCAGGGCAGCCCCGTCGCGTGCGTGATCTGCAAGCCGAGGAGCTCGCTCAGGATGTACTGCTCGCTGAACGTCTTGGCGCCGATCACGACGGCTTCGGCTCGCTCCGGAGCTCCGCTCCGTGCGCTCGCCGCCGTGTAGCCGATCAGCCCGAGCAGAACCGTCAGGGCCAGCACCGTTCGCGCCCGGCTGCGATCGGCGAGCCCCCTCTGGAGCCCCGCGAGGGTGCCATCGAGCAGCAGCGCCAGGCCCGCGGCGGCCAGGCAGCCGACGAGGACCGCGTCGAAGCTTCGCGTCTGAAGCCCGCTGAAGATGAAGTTTCCCAGGCTCGTCGCGCCCACCGGTGTCGAGAGGGTCGCGGTACCCACGACCCAGACGGCCGCCGTGCGCACGCCGCCGACCAGCACCGGAAGCGCCAGCGGCAGCTCCACGCGCAGCAGGCGCTGCGCCGGGGACATCCCGACCGCACGGGCCGCCTCGAGGACCGCGGCATCGACACCGCGCAGGCCGAGCACCGTACCGCGGAGCATCGGCAGAATGCTGTAGAGGGCCAGCGCCAGAAGCGCGGGCAGAAAGCCGATGCTCGAGAGCTCCACCCCCACCCGACGCGTGAGCGAGCCCAGCGCAGCGAGCGCGGGCACCATGATGGCGAGCAGCGCCAGGCTCGGGAGGGTCTGCATCACGCTTGCGGCGGCGAGGGCGGCGCCCTCCCCACGGCCGCTGCGCGTCAGCCAGATGCCCAGAGGAATACTGATCGACGTACCGAGCGCGAGAGCCGCGAGCGAGAGCTGGAGATGTGCGGTGAGATAGCCAGGCAGGAGCGTGAGCTGCTCGTTCACGTTCCGGCGTCGAAGGGTGGGCGACGCGCGTCGAGCAGAGCCTCCAGGCGCTCGAGCTGTCGTCGTGGCGTCTGCATCAGCGCTCCCACCTCCTCGCTGGCCGGCGAGAGAAGCAGCTCGCGCGGCGTGCCGAGCTGGATCAGACGTCCGCTCTGGAGCACGGCGATGCGGTCCCCGAGCATCAGGGCCTCGACCATGTCGTGGGTCACGAAGATCGAGGTCAGGCCGAGCGAGCGCTGGATCTCGCGGAACGAGAGACGCAGGCGATCCCGGGTGAGCGGGTCGAGCGCACCGAAGGGCTCGTCGAGCAGCAGCAGGGGAGGGGAGGCCGCGAGCGCCCGTGCGAGTCCGACACGCTGCTGCTGGCCTCCCGAGAGCTCCGCGGGAGCCCGCTCGCGAAAATGATCGGGCTCGAGCTCGACGAGTTCGAGCAGTTCGTCCACGCGCCCCGCACGGCGCTCCCAATCCCAGCGCAGGAGCTCGAGGGTGATCCCGATGTTCTCGGCCACCGTCAGATGTGGAAAGAGGCCGATCTGCTGGAAGCAGTAGCCGATGCGTCGTCGCAGCTCGAAGGCCGGCTGCTCGCGGGTGTCGATCCCGTCGAGGAGAATCCGGCCGCTGGACGGCTCGATGAGCCGGTTCACCATCTTCAGGGTCGTCGTCTTCCCCGAGCCCGAGCCGCCGAGCAGGATGAGCAGCTCGCCGCGCTCGACGGTGAGCGTGAGACGATCGACCGCGAGCACGTCGCCGTAGCTCCGGGTGACCTCACGGAGATCGAGCATGGGCGCCTCAGTGTAGGGAGCCGCGTGGAGCGGTCAATCCCGGCCTCTGGACGCGCGCGGCGGTTTCCGGCAGAGTGGGTGCCCCTTCCGGGGGCTTCGGAGAGAACGACGTGATCCACGTGATCGAGGACCTGCGGCCGGAGGGCGAGCGCGTTCGCGACGAGATCCTGGTTGGGCTGCGCGAGCGGGACAAGCGAATCTCCTGCAAATTCCTCTACGATGCGCGGGGCGCGCAGCTCTTCGAGCGTATCTGCTCTCTCGAGAGCTACTACCTCACGCGCTGCGAGCTGGCGATTCTTCACGAGCACGGAGATGAAATCGCCCGTGAGATCGGCGGGGGCGTGCTTCTGGTGGAGTACGGAAGCGGTCGCAGCGAGAAGACCCGAGTGCTGCTCGACCGCCTCGAGGCGCCGGCCGCATACCAGCCGATCGACATCTCGCTCGAATCGCTGCGCGACAGCGTCCGGGAGCTCGGCGCTCGCTACCCGGGGCTCGAGCTGCTGCCGGTCTGCGCGGACTTCACCTCTAAGCTCACACTGCCCCAACCTCGTACGCCCGCCGCGCGGCGCGTTGTCTTCATTCCGGGTTCGACGATCGGGAACTTCACGGAGCTGGAGGCGACGCGCTTCCTGGCCCAGCTTGCGCGGCAGGGTGCGCGGGGAGACGGGCTGCTGATCGGCGTCGATCTGCGCAAGCCTCGTGAGCGTATCGAGCGGGCCTACGACGAGCCCGAGGGTCTGACCGCCGCCTTCATCGGAAACGTGCTCTCCGTCGTGAATCGGGAGTGTGGCGTGGATCTCGATCCGGAGCGATTCTCCTACCGTATGCGTTACGACGAGGAGCGAGGACGGGTCGAGATGGGCCTGGTGAGCCTCTGGGCGCAGACCGTTCGGATCGACGGCGTGGAGCTGCGCTTCGGCCGCGGGGAGTACGTCCAGGTGGAGAACTCCCAGAAGTACAGCCTGGAGGGTTTCCGCGCGCTGGCCGTACAGGCCGGCTGGTCACCGAGCCGCACCTGGTACGATCCGGAACGGCTTTTCAGCGTGCACTATCTCACGGTGGTCTGAGAGCGGAGGAGAGCGATGGATCTGAGCTACAGCACGGAGTACGAACGTTTTCGTGAGGAGGTCAAGAGCTTCCTGGCCGCGAACTGGCCGCTGCGCGGGGACGAGACGAAGCTGCCCCCTGCGCGGCAGAGCGCGCTCTTTCGGGAGCGCGCGATCGAGAAGGGCTATGTGGCGCGTGCCATCCCACGACGGTACGGCGGCTCGGAGCAGGAGCCCGATGTGCTGAAGGCCCGAATCATCGACGAGGAGTTCGGCCGAGCGGGGGCCCCGGGCGACATCCGGGGCATCGGTGCCTCGATGCTCGTTCCGACGCTTCTCGAGCACGGGCAGGAGTGGCAGAAGGATCAGTTCATCCCTCCCACGATCCGCGGTGAGATGATCTGGTGCCAAGGCTACAGCGAGCCGGGCGCGGGCAGCGATCTGGCGTCGCTCCAGACGCGCGCGGAGCTCGATGGCGATGAGTGGGTGATCAACGGCCACAAGATCTGGACGACGATGGCGAACATCGCGCACTACATGTTCTGCCTCTGTCGCACGGAGCCCGAGGCCGAGAAGCATGCGGGGATCTCCTATCTGCTGATCGACATGAAGACGCCCGGCATCGACGTGCGACCGCTTCGCCAGATGACGGGAGCGGCGGACTTCTGCGAGGTCTTCTTCGAGAACGTGCGGATTCCCGCTCGCAACATCGTGGGCAAGCGGGGCCAGGGCTGGATCGTCTCGCGCTCGACCCTCAAGCACGAGCGCAACATGATCGGAAACGCGAGCGGTGCGATGGCGACCTTCCGCTCGCTGGTCAAGCTGGCCCGCCAGGTTGAGATCGATGGCCGGCCCGCGATCCAGGATCCCCATGTGCGGCAGCGGCTGGTCGAGATCGAGGGCTACGCTCAGTCACACCTCTACTCGGGCTACCGGCAGCTCACGCTGGCCGCACGGGGGCAGGAAGCCGGGCTGGCCGGAATGATGAACAAGCTCTACTCCACGAATCTCGGCCAGCAGATGGCCAAGCTGGCTTACGACCTGATCGGGGAGGGCGGGCTCGAGGCGCCCCCCAGCGGAGAGGGGACGGGCCTCAAGCTGCGCGGGACGGTGGCCTGGGTCGGCCAGTACATGTGGTCGCTCGGGATCGCGGTTGCCGGGGGCACGGCCAACATCCAACGCAATGTGATTGCGGAGCGGGGCCTGGGCCTGCCACGGGATCGTGCGGTGCAGAGGAGGGAGCGAAGTTGAA
The DNA here is from genome assembly GCA_046754285.1 of Myxococcota bacterium. GTDB lineage: Bacteria > Myxococcota_A > UBA9160 > SZUA-336 > SZUA-336 > JBHHVJ01. The sequence continues at coordinate 21,873 of JBHHVJ010000030.1, forward strand.
CTTCGGGCTGTCCGATGAGCAGGAGCTGCTGCAGGAGACCGTGCGCGGCTTTGTTGCGAACGAGTGCCCTCCCAAACGACTGCGCGAGATTTTCGATAGCGAGGCGCCCGACCTCGCCGAGCTCTGGTCGGGTCTGGCGGAGCTGGGTGTGGCCGGGCTCGTCGTCCCCGAGGCGTACGGAGGGGCGGAGCTGGAGCTGCTCGACCTGGCTCTCGTCTCCGAGGTGCTCGGTGCGGGCGCCTTGCCCGGTCCGTTCCTGGAGCACTCGCTGGCCACCCTGGCGATCGCGCTGGGCGGAAGCGAGGAGCAACGAGAGCGCTGGCTTCCGGCTCTCTCGTCCGGCGAGCGGATCGGTAGCATCGCCCTGGCCGAGCCGGGGGGACGCTGGGAGCCCGAGAGCTGGAGCTGCAGCTTGGAGTCGGGCCGCCTGAGCGGCAAGAAGAGCTACGTGCCGGGGCTGGGTCTCGCCAACCTGATCGTCGTGGGTACACGCGGGGGAGCCCTGGCGGTGCTCGATCGGGAGGCCGACGGCGTGAAGCTCGAGACCGTCGACGGCGTGGATCGCACACGCCGCCTGAGCTCTCTCACGCTGGAGGGCGCTTGCGCCGAGCCCTTGGCCACGCCGGTGGCGGGGCGCGTGCGCGACGCGGGTCTGGTGCTGCTCGCCGCGGACGCCTTCGGCGGGGCCTGGAGGCTCGTCGAGGTGTCGATCGAGTACGCCAAGACGCGTGAGCAGTTCGGACAGCCGATCGCGCAGTTCCAGGCCGTCAAGCATCGTCTCGCAGACATGGCGCTCGACATCGAGCCGACGCGTGGGCTCTACTGGTACGCGGCGCACGCCTTCGACCATCTTCCGGAAGAGTGCGAGCGGACCGCGGCCCTGGCCAAGGCCCACATCAGCGACCGATTCATGCAGATCGCGCGCGACGCGGTGGAGGTGCACGGGGGCATTGGCTTCACCTGGGAGTGTGACGTCCAGATCTGGTTCAAACGTGCGATGTTCGATCGTACCTTCCTGGGAGAACCGGCACGGCAGCGCGAGCGCGCGGCTCGTCTGGCGGGCTGGTAGACGCGCCCCGTTCGCTCAGGACCCGTAGCCGTCGGGGTTGCGCTGGTGCCACGCCCAGGCGCTTGCGACGATCGCGTTCAGATCCGCGTAGTGGGGCGTCCAGCCGAGCTGCTTCTCCAGTCGGTGGCAGCTCGCGACCAGTCGAGCGGGATCGCCCGCACGACGTGGACCGATCCGATGCGGAACCGCGCGGCCCGCGACGCGCTCCACCGCGCGGAGCACCTCGAGAACGCTGTGGCCCCGGCCCGTCCCCACGTTGAAGAGACAGCTTCCCGGGCGCTCCAGAACCGCCGCATGTACGCGCGCGAGATCTTCCACGTGAACGTAGTCGCGGATGCAGGTGCCATCGGGCGTGGGGTGATCGGCGCCGAAGACCTGCAACGGTGGTCGCCGGCCGGCCGCAGCCCCGAGCGCGAGCGGGATCAGATGCGTCTCGGGCCGATGGTCCTCTCCATGGGCGCCGTCCTCGCTGCCGCCGGCGGCATTGAAGTAGCGTAGCAGCGCGTACTCGAGCCCGTAGGCGCCCGCGAAGTCCCGGATCATCCGCTCGATGGCGAGCTTGCTGAACGCGTAGGGGCTGACGGGATCGAGCGGGCCGTCCTCATCGAGCGGGGCGTCGGGGGACTCTGCGTACACCGCGCAGGTGCTGGAGAAGACGATGCGCCGGACCCCTTGCTCGAGCATCGCCTCGAGCAGGGCCAAGCTCTTGGCGACGTTGTTCCGGTAGTAGATGCGCGGATCCTCGATGGACTCGCGCACCATGGCGTGAGCGGCAAAGTGCATCACCGCCTCGATCCGCCGCTCTCGAAGCAGCTTCGCGACCGTATCGCGATCCCCGATGTCTCCCTCGACGAGCAGCTCCGCAGGGAGCGCCGCCCGGTGACCGTTGCACAGATCGTCGAGCACCGTCACGTCGTGCCCCGTGGCGACCAGATGACGGGCCGCAAAGCCCCCCACGTAACCGGCGCCACCCGTGACGAGCACCCTCATCGCTCGAGCGCCTCGATCGTGCCGCTCCGGAGCACGGCGTCGAAGCTGGAGCGGATCCGATCGCGGGCCGCCTGGACCTTCGCCCGGAGCGCGGCCGCTGCGAGGCCCGGCTCGACGAGCTCGGCGATCAGCTCCGCCGCGCTCCCCTTCATGGGGACCTTCTCGATCGCGCGGGCGCTGACCCAACGTGCCCGCGCCTCCACGTGCCTCAGCAGACCGTAGGCCTCGATCAGTGCCTCGACCTGCGGCCCCGTTGCGACCGTGCGCAACAGGTCCGGCAGGCTCCGGCTCTCGCCGTCGGGCCGCTCGGGCCGCTCGAGCAGGCCGCCCGCGGCCAGGAAGTCCAGATCCATCATGCCTCCTCTCCCGGTCTTCAGTGCCACAGCCTCTCCCGACTCGGAGCCTCGCTCGCGCTCGACACGTTCGCGAATCTCGGCGATCGCGGCCCACGGCGCGCCGGACCGGCCTCGCCGCACGGTCTCGCGAACATCCCGAAGAAGATGCTGCGCGGCCTCCACCTCGCCCGCCACGGCGCGCGCACGCATCAGAGCGAGATGCTCCCAAGGAGCGGCCCGCTCACGCTGGTAGCGTGCAAAGGCCTCGAAGCTCGACACGAGCGTTCCCTGACGCCCCGATGGGCGCAGACGCGAGTCCACGGTGTACGCGATCCCCGCACCCGTGGGCGTCGAGAGGTAGTGGATCACGCGCTGCGCGACGCGCGCAGCGCGTGCAGCCTCACCGCGGCGGTCGGGGTAGAGGAAGATCAGATCCAGATCGGAGAAGTAGGTGAGCTCGCGCCCCGCGAGCCGACCCATCCCGAGCACGGAGACGGGACTCTGCGGCTCAGCGGCCTTCAGGGCTGCCTCCAGGGCCCAGCGCAGGCAGGTCTCCGCCAGAATCGAGTGGAAGCGTGAGACCGGCTCGAAGGGCACGAGCGCCGCGAGATCGACGCACGCCGCCAGGTACGTCTCGTCCCAGCGGATCAGGCGCATCCGGTCGAGGAAGAGCTCCAGGTCCGATCCGAGGCTCACCGCAGGCGCCCGCTCGAGCTCGTGGGCCCGCTGCTCGAGCGTCTCCGGGCCGATCCGCACGAGGCGTTCGAGCAGCGTGGGACGGTGCGAGAGGTAACGCGCCGCGTCCGGTTGGCTCGCCAGCACACGCGCCATCCCGTGCAGGGCGGGTCCCGCGAGCTCGTGGATCGCGTCGTCGGCGCTGCGCGCCTCAAGGAACGGGGCCGCTGATCTCTCGAAGCGGGCGGCCAGCGGCGTACCTTCGAGCTCGATCTGCACGCGACGGCGCAGGACCTGTTCGCCCCCCGATGCGAGCACCAGGGAGTCAAACGACTCCCGCACCCCCGCGCGCACGCGCTCCCGGTCGCGCAGGAGCCGCTCGCGGGCCTGGCTCGCGTCGGCCTCGCGGTATCCCATGCGCCGCGCCAGCGCGAGCTGGGCGTGCTGATCGTGTGGAAAGCGATGGGTCTGCCGTTCCTCGACCATCTGCACGCAGTGCTCGGCACGGCGCAGCCACAGGTAGGCCTCCCGAAGCGCTGCGGCGGAGCGGGCCGGAAGCAGCGCCAGCTCGGACAGCTTGGGCAGCAGCTCAACGATGCTCCCGCCGCGCAACGTCCGGTGACGGCCGCCGTGAAAGAGCTGCAGCGCCTGCACCAGGAACTCGACGTCGCGGATTCCGCCGGGGCCCTCCTTGAGATCGTTCTCCAGATCGCGCCCCGAAGAGCGTCGCTCTCGTTCGATGCGGTGCTTCATCTCGCGAACCCGCTCGATGGCGCCGGGGTCGATGGCGCGCCGATAGACGAAGGGATCGAGCTGCTGTGTGAAGAGCGCGGCACCGTGATTCGGACCGGCGACGTGGCGCAGCCGGAGCAGCATCTGACGCTCCCACTCCTCCCCGAAGCTCTCGTAGTAGCTGAGTGCCGCCTCGATCGAGTTGACCAGCACGCCCTGCCGCCCCTCCGGCCGCAGGTCGAGATCCACGCGATAGCCGAAGCCATCCTCGCTGGCGACCTCGAGCCGGCGCTTGAAGAGCTGCACGAGCCGCGTGACCTCGGCGTTTCGCGCCAGCTCGTCCATGCCGGGTCGCGTCTCGTATACGAACAGGAGATCCACGTCGGAGGAAAAGTTGAGCTCCCGCCCGCCCAGCTTCCCGAGCGCCAGGAGAACGGGCGCCTCCACGCCGGTCTCGCGCTCGGCGCACGCCAGCGCGGCACGCAAACAGCCGTCGGCGAGGTCTGCGAGCTCACGGAGGCTGGCTGCGAAGGGACGCCCGGCCAGATCACGCGCGGCGATGCGCAGCAGGCCCCGATACTTGGCAATGCGAATTGACGTCCAGTCGGCCTCCGGCGGCGTACCGGACGGGGCCCCGGGGGGATCCCCGGCGAGCTCCTCCGCCCAATGAGGATGCCGGAGCAGGACCCGCGCCAGGAAGTCGCTGCACGCCAGCACACGGGGCAACGTGGGAAGCCGAGCCGGATCGAGCGCACGGTGCCGCGTCTGCCGGTAGCGCGTGGCGAGCTCGTGCAGGGCGGAGGCGCCAAACCCGGGTCGCGCGCTCTCCAGCAGGGCGGGAATCCAGGCCGTGCGGCTGGCCCGGAGGTCGGGATGCTCCGCAGCGCGCAGGAGTGCGTCGACCGCCTTCTCGGGATCGGGGTCTCCCACGCGGCCGAGGGCCTCGCGCGTGCCTTTCCAGCGCGCGAGCGGGTCCGGACTCGCGATTCGGTGTAGCACGGAGCGGACCAGGGCTTTCAAGGCGGCCTCAGTCGTGCAGCGCTTGCTTCAGCTCGGGAGGGAGTGTGAAGCGGATGCGCTCCTCGACGATGCTGTGCTCCTCGACCCGCTCGAAGCCCAGCTCGTGCAGGCGACCGATCACGGCGTTCACCACGCGCTCGGGGGTCGAGGCTCCCGCCGTGACCCCGACCGTCTGAGCGCCTGCGATCCAGTCGGGCGTGATCTCGCCGGCGTCCTCGGTCAGGCGTGCGCGGGCGCCTCCCGCACGCGCCACCTCCACCAGACGGTTGGAGTTGCTCGACGTCGGGGCGCCCACCACGAGCACCACGTCGGAGTGGCTCGCGATCGACTGGACCGCGTTCTGTCGGTTCTGCGTCGCGTAGCAGATGTCGTCCTTGGCGGGCAGGCGGATGTTCGGGAAGCGTTGCCGGAGAGCCGCGATGATCTCCCGTGTGTCGTCGACCGAGAGCGTCGTCTGCGTCAGCACGGCCAGCCGCTCGGGCGTGGCGACCTCGAGCGCGGCCACGTCCTCGGTCTTCTCGACCAGGTGCATGCGATCCGGTGCGTGCCCGAGCGTGCCCTCGACCTCGACGTGCCCGCGGTGTCCGACCAGGACGATCTCGTAGCCGTCTCGCGCCAGGCGCAGGGCCTCGACGTGGACTTTGGTCACGAGCGGGCAGGTGGCGTCGATGCTGTGCAGCTCCCGGCGTCTTGCCTCGGCACGCACGTGCGGCGCGATCCCATGGGCGCTGAAGATCACCAGGCCGCCGCGCGGAATCTCTGCGAGCTCCTCGACGAAGACGGCTCCCTTCTCTCGGAGCCTTTCGACGACGTGTCGGTTGTGGACGATCTCGTGCCGCACGTAGACGGGTGCCCCGAAGACCTCGAGGGCCAGCTCGACGATCTCGATCGCCCGGTCCACCCCAGCGCAGAAGCCGCGCGGGCTCGCGAGCAGGATGCGGCGGTCGGCGTTGACCATCGGGACTCAGGGTAACCCAGCCCCCGCCGGGCGGCGCGCGCGACTCAGGGCCAGGGAGAGGCCGAGGTAGTAGGCAGGCCCGAGCAGGCTCAGCAGGACCCAGAGCCGCCGCGGCTGGGGCTGCAGGACGAGCGCGCCCAGCCCCACGAGCCAAAGCCCGAGCACGACCAGCGTCAGCGGCCGCAGGGTGCGTGTGCGGCTCGGGTAGACGTAGCGGAGCGGCACGAAGATCGCGATGCTGCAGATCAGCACCCCGATCGATGCGACGGCCTGCGAGGCGTGCAGGAGGTGGAGGTAGACTGCGAGCACGTTCCAGTACGACGGCCAGCCGCGAAAGAAGTGATCCTCGGTCTTCGCGTCCGTCTGGCTGAAGCCATAGGCCGAGGCGAGCACCGGGAGCGCGGCCCATGCGGGCTGCGGGAGCAGACCGGCCTCGAGCAGGAAAAGGGTCGGCACCAGCACGTAGGTGAAGTAGTCGCAGATGTCGTCCAGCCGGCGGCCGTCCAGTGAGGGGATCCGTCGGCGTACGTCGATGGCGCGGGCCAGCGCGCCGTCGGTGGCGTCGATCGCGAGCGCCACCAGCATGAGGAACGCCGCCCGCTGAAGCTGTCCCGCGAAGCTGGCCCACACGGCCCAGAGACCGACCAGGACCGAGGAGGCCGTGTAGAGGTGGACCAGCCATGCCAGCAGTACCGCCACGCGACGCAGCATAGCCTGAAAGCTATATTGAGCCGCATGACGGAGCGAAGAGAGATCCTGCGACAGGGGGACGACAGCTTCCTGACCACACGGATCGATGCGGTCATCAACTGGGGCCGGAAGTACTCCTTCTTCCTCTACCCCTTCGTGACGGCCTGCTGCGGCATGGAGTTCATGGCGGTGGCGGGGCCGCGCTACGACATCGACCGCTTCGGCGCGGCGCTGCCGAGGTTCTCGCCCCGGCAGGCCGACCTGCTGATGGTCGTCGGTACCATCAGCCATCGGCAGGCTCCGATCCTGAAGAAGGTCTACGACCAGATGGCGGAGCCCAAGTGGGTCGTGGCCTTCGGGGCCTGCACCTGCTCGGGCGGACCGTACAACAACTACGCGACGGTCCAGGGCATCGACACCATCGTTCCCGTGGACGTCTACATCCCCGGCTGTCCGCCACGGCCGGAGGCGGTCCTGGACGGTCTGATGCGGCTTCAGGAGATGGTCCAGGGCTCTCCTGGGTGGAATCGCCCTCGACACCGAGAGACAAGCGACCTCCAGCTTCCTATCATTGAGAAGCCGATCGCCTGAGAGCGCTCCCGCCGCGAAACCACAGCGTAAAGTTCGCGTCCAAGTCCCCGATAGCGGGAAGGAGGGCTCCCGGGCCCAGAGGAGGGGCTGCATGATGGCGTTTGACCTCGTGATCGTCGGATCCGGTCCGGGGGGCTACGTGGCGGCGATCCGAGCGGCCCAGCTCGGGATGCGGGTCGCGCTCGTGGAGGAGGACTCGCTGGGCGGCGTCTGCCTCAACTGGGGGTGTATACCTACGAAAACAATCCTCAACGCGGCCGAGCACTTCGAGGCGCTCCGGGAGGGAGGTGTTCCGGGGGTACGGGCCGAGGGTCTGAGCTGCGATTACGGTGAGGTGATCGACGCCAGCCGCAATGCCGCGGCGAGACTCAGCCGTGGCGTGGCCAGCCTGATGAAGAAGAACGCGATCGAGCTGCTGAGAGGTCGCGGGCGGCTCGACGGGGGCCCACGCGTGGTGGTGAGCTCGGGCGATGGGGAGCAGGCCCTGGAGGCGCCCAACGTCCTGCTGGCCACCGGCTCCACGGAGCTGATCCTGCCGGGCGTCGAGGTAGACGGTCAGCGAGTGCTGACGAGCCGCGAGGCGCTCGAGGCGCGGGAGCGGCCCGACTCGCTCGTCGTGATCGGTGGCGGGGCCGTGGGGCTCGAGTTCGCCTACAGCTACTCCGCCTACGGAACCCAGGTCACCGTCGTCGAGATGGAGGACCAGCTCGTGCCGGGCCTGGACCGCGAGGTGGCCGAGACGCTGGCGCACTCGTTCACGCGCCGTGGCATCCGCGTGGCGACGCGCACGAGCTTCAAGGGTGTGGAGGTGAACGACCGAGGCGTCGTTGTGACGGTCGAGGGAGAGAAGGGCGAGGAGGAGCTCTCCGCAGACCAGATGCTCCTGGCCGTGGGACGCCGCGCGCGCACCGAGGAGCTGGGGCTCGAAGAGGCCGGCGTGCACGTCGAGCGGGGCTTCGTCGAGACGCAGCCGGACCACCGGACGAGCGCCGCGGGCATCTGGGCGATCGGCGACCTGATCGGTCCACCGTTGCTGGCGCACAAGGCGTCGGAGCAGGGTCGTGCCGCCGTGGAGTTCATGGCCGGCCGGCGCAAGCGTCCGCTGGACCCGAACCGCGTGCCGGCCTGCATCTACTGTCAGCCCCAGGTCGCCAGCGTGGGCCTCTCCGAGGAGCAGGCCCGAGCCGCGGGCTACGACGTGCGCGTGGGCAAGATCCCCTTTGTGGCCAACGGCAAGGCCGTCGGCAGCGGACACACCGAGGGCTTCGTCAAGATCGTCAGCGATGCGCGCTACGGTGAGATGCTGGGCGGCCAGGCGATCGGCGCGGGCGTCACCGAGCTGATCGCGGAGGTCACCTTGGCCATGACGCTCGAGTCCACGGTGCGCGAGGTGGGGGAGACCTGTCACGCGCACCCCACGCTCTCCGAGGTCATCATGGAAGCCGCGCTGGCGGCCGAGGGTGCGGCAATTCACTTCTGAGCCCCAGGGAGGCGTCTGTTTATCCAGATGGCTGTGACCGTGATCATGCCCCAGATGGGCGAGAGCGTTTCCGAGGGAACCGTTGAGCGCTGGTGCGTGCGCGAGGGGGACCGTGTCGAGAAGGATCAGATCCTCTGCGAGATCACCACGGACAAGGTGGACGCGGAGATTCCCGCGCCCGAGGCCGGGATCCTCACGCAGATCCTGGTTGCAGAGGGTCAGACGGTCGAGGTGGGCGCCGAGCTCGCTCTGATCGATGTCGTGGCTGCGTCCCCAAAGGAGGAGGACGAGGCGCCCACGTCGAGGTCGGCGTCTGCGCAGCCGCAGACGCCCCCGACGCCGAAGGACTCCGGCGCTGCGGCCAGCGAGCCGGCGTCCGAGCCCCGTGCCACCCCGCTGGCGCGACGGATCGCCGAGGAGCGAGGCATCGACCTGCGGGCCGTGCAGGGATCGGGGGTTGCGGGCCGTGTGACCAAGGACGATCTGCTCGCGGCGGCGAGCCGGACGCCGGTCGCCGCATCGCCCGACGACCAGAAGCCGGCCCCCGGAACGCTGGGTGAGTTCCTGACCCAGCTCCGGATTCCCGTCCACAAGCTCCAGGAGGGGGATCGTGTGATCCCGTTCTCCACCGTGCGTCGTCGTGTCGCCGAGCACATGGTCGTCAGCAAGATCGTCTCACCGCACGTGGGCACCGTGGCCGAGGTGGACCTGCATCGGCTCGTGCGGCTTCGTGAGCGCGCGAAGGGCGACTTCCAACGCAAGCATGGCTTCAAGCTGACCTACCTGCCGTTCGTCGTGCATGCGACGGTTCGCGCGCTGCGCGACTTTCCACGCATGAACGCCGCCGTCGTGGGCGAGTCGATCGTGGAGCGATCGGGCATCCACGTCGGTGTGGCGGTCGAGACCGAGAAGGGGCTGCTGGTGCCCGTGATCCGCGATACCGATCATCTCTCGTTGACCGGGATTGCGCGGGCCATCGAGGATCTCTCGCGACGGGCTCGTGCGCGCAAGATCAGCGCCGATGAGCTCTACGGGGGCACCTTCACGGTCACCAACCCCGGACGCGAGGGCAACCTCTACGGCTTCGCCGTGATCAATCAGCCGCAGGTGGGGATCTTGCGCATGGGCGAAGTCCGGAAGCGACCCGTGGTGGTCGAGCAGGACGGTGCGGACGTGCTCGCCATCCACCCCATGATGTATCTCGCTCTCTCCTACGACCACCGCATCATCGACGGCGTGACGGGCAACGGCTTTCTCTTCCGCGTGGCGCGCTACCTGGAAGAGGCCGAGTTCGAGGTCTGAGTTGGCAGTACCGCTGCAAGAGCAGATCCAGCTCTACCAGAAGATGGTGCTCGCTCGTCGCTTCGAGGAGGGCGTGGCGGAGGCCTACGCGGAGGGCTTCATCGGCGGCTTCACGCATCTGTACATCGGCCAGGAGGCGGTGGCGACGGGGGCGATCACCTCGCTGAACCACGATGACTACGCGATCGGGACCTATCGGGATCACGCCCACGCCCTGATTCGTGGTGCCTCCGCACGCAACTTGATGGCGGAGCTCTACGGGCGTGCCGACGGGATCTGCAAGGGAAAGGGCGGCTCGATGCACTTCTTCGATCCCGATCACTACTTCATGGGAGGCTACGGGATCGTCGGGGGGCACCTGCCGATCGCTGCGGGGCTGGCCCTGGCGTGTCAGATGCGTGGCGAGGATCGCATCGTGATGGCGTTTCTCGGCGACGGGGCCTCGAACCAGGGTGTCTTCCACGAGTCGCTCAATTTCGCCAAGCTCTGGGACCTGCCGGTCGTCTTCGTGGTGGAAAACAATTTCTACGGGATCGCCACCGACGTGCGGATCGCGTCGGCGTTCAACGAGATCCACCGCAAGGCCCAGGGCTATGGCATCCCGGGGCATGTGGTCAACGGAATGGATGTGATTGCGGTCCGTGAGGCCTGCGACGAGGTGGTCAAGTACGTGCGCCAGGGATCCGGTCCGGTTCTGCTGGAATGCCGCTGCTACCGCTACCAGGGGCACTCCATGACCGACCCGGGTCGGTATCGAAGCCAGGCGGAGGCGGATCTCTGGCGCAAGCGGGATCCGATCCCGAGGCTGGCCCGCCAGCTCCGGGAGCGGGGCATCGAGCAGGAGAGGCTCGATCGGGTGCAGCGCGAGGTGAACGAGATCGTCGAAGACGCCATGCGTTTCGCTCGGGCCAGCCCCGAGCCTCCGCCCGAGGCGCTCTACGAGGACGTCTACGTGGAGAATCCCTGATGCCCGAGCTGCGTTACTACCAAGCTCTCAACCAGGCGCTCCAGGAGGAGTTCGCGCGTGACGAGCGCGTGTTCATGATGGGCGAGGACGTGGGGCTGGCGGGGGGCACCTTCCGGGTGAGCGAGGGGCTGATGGCCGAGTTCGGCTCCCGGCGCGTTCGCGACACGCCGATCGCCGAGGCCGGAATCGTGGGTATCGCGATCGGCGCTGCGATGGCGGGCCTGCGCCCAATCGCCGAGCTGATGACGATGAACTTCGCCATCGTGGCGATGGACCAGATCGTCAACCACGTGTCGAAGATCCGCTACATGTTCGGAGGCCAGGCTGCGCTCCCGCTCGTGATCCGTGCACCCGGAGGTGGCTGGACCCAGAAGGCCGCGCAGCACTCCCACGCCATCGAGTCCTGGTTCGTGAACACGCCCGGCCTTCGTGTGGTGATTCCCTCCACCCCGTACGACGCGAAGGGTCTGCTGAAGACGGCCATCCGGAGTGACGACCCGGTGCTGTTCATCGAGCACGAGATTCTCTACTCGACACGCGGTGAGGTGCCGGAGGAAGAGTACCTGCTCCCTCTCGGTGTTGCCGACGTGAAGCGACCCGGCCGCGACGTGACGATCGTGGCCTGGTCGAAGATGGCGCTCGAGGCGCTGAAGGCCGCGGAGCGGCTCGCGAACGAGGGAATCGAGGCCGAGGTCGTGGATCCGCGAACGCTCGACCCGCTCGACTTCGACACCATCGTCTCCTCCGTGCTACGGACGCGGCGTGTGGTCATCGCCGAAGAGGGCTGGAGAAACGTCGGCGTGGGTGCGGAGCTCGCCGCTCGTCTTCAGGAGAATCTCTTCTACGATCTCGACGCGCCGGTGCAGCGGGTGGCCGCGGCCGATACCCCGACGCCCTATGCCAAGAAGCTCGAGCGCCTCGCGATCCCCAGGGCCGAGCGCATCACCGAGGCCGTATTGAAGATCACGCTCTAGACGGGAGAGGAGCCGTGCCCAAGGAAATCCGCATGCCCAAGCTCTCCGATACGATGGAGGAGGGCACCCTCCTGGCCTGGCGCAAGGTGCCCGGCGATCCGATCCGGCGTGGCGAGGTGCTCGCCGAGATCGAGACGGACAAGGCCGACATGGAGTTCGAGTCCTACACCGAAGGCACGGTGCTGGAGCTCTGTGTGGAGCCGGGAGCGACCGTTCCCGTGGGAACCCTGATCGCACGAATCCGCCTTGCGGGGGAGCGCGACGAGGATGTGGCCGCCTCGCAGAGCGTCCGCGAGTCAGCACCGGCCGTCGCCCCCGCGCCGCCGCCCACGCGCCCCGAGGTGTCTGCGGCCGCCGCAGCCCCGCGGGCTCCGGTCGAACCGAGCGCGGTGCCTGGGGCGCCGTTGCCGCCCGCGCCGGCGGTGCCGGGTGAGCGCCTCCAGGTTCCGACGATCGATGAGCCGGGTCGGCTTCGGGCCACGCCGCGAGCGCGCCGACTCGCCGAGGAGCGCTCCGTGGATCTGGGCGAGATCGAGGGCAGCGGGCCTCTGGGCGCGATCCTCGTTGCGGACGTCGAGCGCTACCTCGCGGAGCTCGAGAGCCAGGCTCCAGAGGTGGAGGGCCTCCGTGCGACGCCTCTGGCGTTGCGCATGGCGGCCGAGCTCGGCGTCGACCTCGAGTTCGTCAAGGGCAGCGGGCCGGGGGAGAGGATCACCAAGGCCGACGTGCTGGAGTACCTCAAGCGCGAGAAGCGGCTCGCGGCCGAGCGTGAGGCGGAGCTCTTCCGCGGAGCTCAACAGCTCTCCCAGAAACGCAAGGCGCTAATCCGGAACATGATTCGCAGCAAAGCGGAGGCGCCGCACTTCTATCTCTCGATGGAGGCGCAGACCGACCCGCTGCGAGCCTTGAGGGACCGCATCAACGCTGAGTCGGGCGATGCTCGACCGCGACTCACCTACACGCATCTCATGATCAAGGCGGCAGCCTTGGCGCTCGAGCGTTTTCCCGAGGCGAATGCGACCTACCGTGCCGAAGAGCAGCAGATCGCCATCTACGAGGCGATCAACATCGGGCTGGCCGTCGACGTGAACGACGAGCTCGTCGCTCCGACGATCAAGGACTGCCAGGGCAAGAGCATCTTCCGTCTGGCGGAGGAGGCCAACGCTCTGATTCAGCGCGCTCGGATGCGCAAGCTCCAGCCCCAGGACTACGCGGACGGGACCTTCACGATCTCCAACCTGGGCATGTTCGGCGTGGGCCATTTCTATGCCATCATCACGCCGCCCCAGAGCTCGATCCTGGCGGTGGGTGCGCTGGAGCAGCGTGCGATCGTGCGGGACGGAGAGATCCGCACGGGCACGCTGACGACCCTCGGCCTCTCCGTGGATCATCGCGTGCTCGACGGCGTCAGGGCGGCCAGCTTCCTCGCCGAGATCAAGCGCTTGCTCGAGAACCCGGAGGAGCTCGTCGACGATGGTCACGGCTTCGGGTCCTGAGGGCCTCATCCTCCGGCGGCTCGGCGTCATTCCGTACGACGAGGCGCTGGCGTTGCAGACCGAGCTGCGCGACAGACGGCTGCGGGGCCAGGTGCCGGACACCGTCCTGCTGCTGGAGCATCCTCACGTGATCACGTTCGGACGCGGCTCCAGACCGGGGCATGTGCACCTCACGGATGAGGAGCTGCGCCGCGCGGGTTACGATGTTCATCGGGTGAATCGGGGGGGCGATGTGACCTATCACGGCCCCGGTCAGCTCGTGGGGTACCCGATCCTCGATCTCTCGGTGCGCGGGCGGGACGTCCACGTGTACCTGCGTCGTCTGGAGAGCGTACTGATCGAGACGCTCGCGGAGTTCGGCGTGATGGCCCGGCGCCGCGAGCACTACGCGGGGGTCTGGATCGACGGGCGCACGAAGATCGCATCGATCGGGGTCGGGCTGCGCCGGTGGGTCACCTTGCACGGATTTGCGCTGAACGTCTGCTGCGATCTGGGGCGCTTCGACGTGATCGTTCCGTGCGGTCTTCCCGGTGTGCAGATGACCAGCCTGAGCCGTGTCCTGGGCCGTCCAGTCGGGATCGAAGAGGTCTGTGAACGGCTCGAGCCCCAGATCCGCAAGAGCTTCGCATGAGTGAGCTGATCGAGATCCAGAGGCCAGAGGAGAGCTCCGGGAAAGAGCGCCGACCGGCCTGGCTCCGCATCCGATACCGGCCGTCCGAGAGGATCGACGCGCTGCAGGCGCTCGTTCGCGAACGACGGCTCCACACGGTTTGCCAGTCGGCCTCCTGTCCGAACCTGCCGGAGTGCTGGGCGCACGGCACGGCGACCTTCATGCTGGGGGGCGACGTCTGCACGCGACGCTGCGGCTTCTGCGACGTGCAGACGGGTCGGCCGCAGCCGCTGGATCCCGAGGAGCCCCGCCGCGTGGCCGAGGCGATTCACGCCCTGGGCCTGCGCTTCGCCGTGATCACCGCCGTGGCGCGTGACGACCTTCCCGATGGGGGGGCGGAGCAGTTCGCCCGCACCCTCGAGGCGGTTCATGAGCTCGCGCCGGGCTGCCGCGTCGAGGTGCTGATTCCGGACTTCAAGGGCTCCCCGGAGGCCCTCCAGACCGTGCTGGCGGCCGGTCCCGACGTGCTCAACCACAACCTCGAGACGATCGAGCGCCTGCAGCGCCGTGTGCGCCGGCAGGGCCGGTACGAGCGCTCGCTGGAGCTGCTGGCGCGCTCCCGTGCCCTCGATCCCCAAATCCCCACCAAGACGGGAATCATGCTGGGGCTGGGCGAGCGCGAGGACGAGATCCGGCGTACGCTGGGCGATGTGCTCGATCACGGTTGCCGGCTCCTCACGATCGGCCAGTACCTGCGACCGGGTCCCTCCCATCTTCCCGTCGAGCGCTACGTGACGCCGGAGGAGTTTGCGTCCTGGGAGCGCGAAGCTCGCGCGATGGGGTTTGCGGAGGTGGCTTCGGGACCCCTCGTGCGCAGCTCGTACCGAGCCGAGCGGCTCGCGCGCGATGCGGCCGCCGACACCCGTTGAATCGGCGCCGCCCTTTCTTATACTCGCGCGGCGCCCCGAACGGAGGTCCTGGATGCCGGGAAAGGTGGTCAAGGTCCGCCGCCGTGAGCGGATGGGCTTGGCCGAAAGGCTCTACCTCCCCATGATCTTCGTGGGTCTGGGGATCACTGCGCGTCACTTCTTCCGAAATCTCTGGGGCTACATCGTCGGCAGACGCAGCACCTTCGTCGTGCAGTACCCCGAGGAGCGCGTCGACTATCCCGACGCCTTCCGTGGACATCCGGTGCTCGTGGCGCTCGAGGACGGCTCGCCGCGCTGCGTGGCCTGTGGCCTCTGCGAGTTCGCCTGCCCCACCGACTGCATCACGATCCTCCCGGGTGAGCTCGCGGTGGGCATCGAGCGCTTCCCGCGAGAGTTCGACATCGACATGTCGCGTTGCATGTTCTGTGGACTCTGCGAGGAGGCCTGCCCCGAGGAGGCGATCGTGATGAGCCGTGACGTGGAGCTGGCGCGCTACGAGCGTGGCGAGATGATCTTCCACAAGAAGGATCTGCTTCGCAGCGAGCAGGAGCTCGGTCGGCGCCTCGAGTTCATCCGCAAGGAGTACGAGAGCTGATGGAGGGGCTGCTCGAGAAGGTCAGCGAGCGCCTGGGCGATGCGGTCCTGGATCGACACGACCACCGCGGGGACGCGACCGTGCAGGTCGACCCGGTGCACATCCGTGAGTGCCTTCGCACGCTTCGCGACGACGAAGAGCTTCGCTTCTGCTTCCTCATGGACCTGACCGCGGTGGACTATCTGGGTCGCGAGCCGCGCTTCGAGGTGGTCTATCACCTGGCCTCGATCGAGACGGAGCCGCGGGGCACGGAGCCGAGCGCGCTGCGCGCGAGGCTTCGCGTGAAGGCGGCGGTCGCGGAGGAGCCGGGCGTGCTGGACTCCGTCGTCGAGCTCTGGCCTGCCGCAAACTGGATGGAGCGTGAGGTCTTCGATCTCTACGGAGTCCGCTTCCAGGGCCATCCGGATCTGCGGCGTATCTTGCTCTACGACAAGTTCGAAGGTCATCCCCTGCGCAAGGACTACCCCAAGGAGCGGCGGCAGCCCCTCATTGGGCCCCGGAACTAGCGAGAAGAGGCGCCATGGTCGAGCCCCTACGCAAGGAGTCGGCGGCCGAAGAGGTCGAGACGCTGCACACGGATCACCAGATCCTCAACATGGGTCCGTCCCATCCAGCGACGCACGGGACCGTCAAGTTCCTCGTCGAGCTCGATGGAGAGACCATCCTGAAGATGGACGTGGCGGTCGGCTACCTCCACCGCGCCTTCGAGAAGGAGTGCGAGAGCGGAACCTACTACCAGGCCGTTCCATACACGGACCGACTCAACTACAACTCCGCCGTGCTCGCGAACCTGGCCTACTGCATGACGGTCGAGAAGCTGCTGGACGTCGAGGTGCCGCGCCGCTGCCAGTGGATGCGGGTGCTTGGCGGGGAGCTCTCCCGCGTCGGCGACCACCTGACCCGCCTCGGTGCCGCCTGCCTGGAGCTCGGCGCGATGACCCCCTTCTTGTACGGTATCGAGGCACGTGAGATCACCTGGGATCTGCTCGAGATGCTCTGCGGAGCGCGTGTGACCTCGCATTACATCCGGATCGGAGGGATTCAGCGCGACGTTCCGGAAGGCTTCGAAGCGCGCTGCGAGAGCTCGCTCGCGCGCATCGAGGAGCTCCTGATTGACTTCGACCGCATCATCTCGGCGAACCGCATCTTCGTGGACCGATTCCGCAACACGGGCACCCTGCCACGGGAGCGCTGCATCGAGTACGGTGTGACGGGCCCCCTGCTGCGCGCAGCGGGCGTCCCGTTCGATCTGCGCAAGGCGGAGCCCTACCTGGTCTACGGGGAGCTTGACTTCGACGTGCCGGTGGGGACGATCGGCGACAACTTCGACCGCTTCCTGGTGGTGCAGGAGGAGCTGATGCAGAGCCTCCGCATCGTGCGGCAGTGTCTGCCCGTGCTGCGCAGCACGCGTGGCGAGCCGATCAACGTGGCCGATCGGCGCATCCGCTGGCCGGCCAAGGGCCGGGCCTTCAACCGCATGGAGGAGCTGATCCAGCTCTTCAAGGGCGTGACCGAGGGGGTCAAGGTCCCCCCCGGCGAGGCCTACTTCGCGCTCGAGTCGGCCAACGGCGAGCTCGGCTTCTACATCGTCTCGGACGGCAGTGGAAAGCCGTACAAGGTGCGCTGTCGGCCGCCGAGCTTCATCAACACGGCGCCGCTGCCCGAGATGCTCCGCGGCCAGATGATCGCGGACATCATCCCCACCTTCGACATGGTCAACATGATCGGGGGCGAATGTGACCGTTGAGCCCACGCAAGCGGCAGCCCTCGACCATGCGGTGGCGCGGAAGCGCTGGGGCGAGCCCGACGAGTGGTGGGGAAGCGTGAACGAGCCCCGCGCACAGGAGGAGCACGGCATCCGCTTCAACGAGCGCTGGGTGTACTACCTGCCCGAGGGCTGCCGGCGTCTGGTCTACTGGCACCGCTACGACTTTTGCGGCGCGCTGGTCGAGTCCCCCGATGGGACCGTCGAGCCCGAGGCCCTCTGAGCGTGCTTGAAGCGCGCCCGGGCCTCGCCTATAAGAACGGGTGCCCGGCGGCGTAGCCAAGTGGTAAGGCGCGGGCCTGCAAAGCCCTGATCACCGGTTCGAATCCGGTCGCCGCCTCCCTAAGTTTCGGAACTTGCTATCGATTTCCTGTGTCCCTGCGCGATGATGCCGCTGGGGTGCGCGTGGCCGGTGGATCCGAGCTCGGCATCACTCGACGACGATCCGGCCCACCATGAACGGGTGAATATTGCAGTAGTAGGAGTACTCACCCTTCTCGCGGAAGGTGAAGGAGAACGCGGCGTCTTTTCCGAACAGGCCCGAGGAGAAGCGGCCGTCCGGGAAGCGTGTCTCCTCGAGACCCCGTGCCTCCCGGCCTACCACGGATCGTCCGCTCGTCACGTCGTGCGGGAACGGATCGCGGTTCAGCCAGCGAACCGTTGTCCCCGCTGACACCACGAGCCGCGCCGGTGAGAACTTCAGGTTCTCGATCGTAATGACGGCGGCACCCTCCGGGCCCGGACCCTCTGCGCCGCTCCGCTCCCCACCTGCAAGCGCGGCGAGGAGCGCGCAAGCAACAGCGGCAACGAGCACTCCCTGTCGCATTGAGCTGCGCCGGTGGGTATCTCGAGCTGGGGTTGCGGCGCGCCCGTATCGCAGCGCGTCGTTGCGCTCCGCGTCACTCGGCATCTTCAGGTCGCTACTGCCAGATCACCGTCTCGTACATCAGATGCACGAACTTGGTGAACGGCGGCAGGTACCCCTTGGTGGGCAGCTCCTGGGGATGGGCGACGAAGTGAATCTGCATGGCGTGCTTGTTGTGTACCGATCCCGGATGGGCCTTGGCCTTCTTCGGCCCCTGGAAATCGACCCTGCCCGTTTCGGGATCTCGCACCTCTTCGGTCACCATCAGGTGCGCGGGGCCCTTCCAGGCGAGCTTCCCGTTGTGCCAGACGGCCGCCGGGCCCCACGTGGCCAGGTACGACCACACCTGTGGTAGCACCGGCGGGCTCAGCGTCGGGTCCACGTCGCCTCCGGTGGCACCGTGTAGATTGACGTCGGTGCGGATCAGCTTGAACTTCTTCGCGACGATCTTCCAATCTCCGTCCGCGCCCGAGAAGGTCGCCACGATCGCGCCCACGTTTGCCTCGGGGTTCACGTTGATGTCGATCTTCCCCTCGCCCCGGATCAGGCAGTGGCCGTCGTAGCAGAAGCGGTCGTGCTCGTCATGGCGCCCGACCTGATAGGCCGGAGCGCGACCGCTCACGCGCATGGTCACTTCTGCTGCACGGCCGTCGTGCGGAGACATCCCCGCGAGCAGCGCCACTCCGGCCACCGTCCCCAACGCCCTCCCCACGAACGATTTGACAGACGTCATTCTCACGCCTCCCTCTCAGGTGTTCTGGGCATGGAAGCTGCCCGGGCATGGCTCTAGCCTGCCCAGGGTCATTCTCCCCAGCCTTGCACCCGATACGGTCGGGTGCCCCGGACGGTTACCTCCCGGGCGCCCGTAACGGGTACGAGCCCGGTCGCCGCCCCCCGTCACAGGAACGAGGAGCCGGCGCTGAGGCCGAGCTCGGGGAACGGGCCCGTGACGATGGTCTGCATGTTGCCCCAGCCGCGGCCTCCCCCGACGGGATCCTCCACACGCACGAGGCAGTCGCGGAGCTGGTGGATACGCCGCGCGGTGTCAGGGTCGGAGCAGTCCGCGATGTGCTCGCCGTCCACGTGCAGTCGGCCGCGGTACTCCCCGTGCCAGTGTCCGTCGAGGCCGAAGTAGAGGCCCGCCCCCAGGTGGAAGCCCGTCTGACCGATCGGTTCGACGCTCACCGGCCGCTTGGATCCGTCCTCCAGGGTGAAGACCAGCGTGCCCCCCGTGAGACGACGGTTGCGGTCGTCGAACCCGAGCTGCGGATCGAGCGAGCAAAAGGGGATGCGCCGCCCGTCGGCGTGCTCGGCGCCCCCCTGGAAGCGTTCGCTCCGGTAGCCCGGAAGAGAGATCGAGTGGTGGTAGTGGTGCAGGCCGTAGCGCTCGCGCCCGTCTCGCTCGAGCAGCATCGGCGACCAGCTCACCAGCACGGCGAGGCCCTCCGGCTCGGGTCGGGGCGCCAGATCCGGAAGGGGCGCACCGACCTGGAGCCGGACGCCCCAGGAGTGATCCCGCGTGGAGACCCAGCTCGTCGGTTCCACCTCGTGGCGCTCCCCCTCCAGCTCCACCCAGCCCGAGGCGACGCCGATCTGGTGGTAGCGCACCAGATCCTCCTCGACGCGGAAGCGCTCGCGACTGCGGCGATGCTCGCGCTCCTCGAGAACGGCGGGCAGGGCCGACTCGAAGGTCCACTCGAACGCGATCGGCTGGATCTCGTTGGGCTCCAGTCGGAACCGGATGCGCCGGTAGGGCTCCAGCACCTCGTAGTGGATCGGTCCGACCGATGTGGACTCGGGCCCTGCGTGCAGCACGCGGCTGGCGCGGACGGTCCACTGCTCCACGCCCCGCGAGACGCCCGCGAAGGCGTCCAGCACGTCTCGATTGGTGTACTTGCCGATTCCGAAGTCGAGCTGCAGGGAGCCATCCCGCGTGGCGGCCATGGCCGCCACCCGCTCGGCCCAGGCGCGGTCCGTCTGTGCCACGCTGGCGAAGGTCTCGGGAATCTGATGGTTGAAGCCCTCGTCCGCCGCAAGCAGAGGACCGAGCGTGCGCTCCATTGACACCTCCATGCCCCGCGGCCACGGCGTCCGTTCCGCAGCCGGAGGCTCGGAGATCTTACGGGATTCCCCTGCCATCCGGCTCGGCGTTCGTCGGCCGCGACGGTATGATGCCGGCCCATGCCGCGGCGCGGGAAAGCGGACGAGGTGAGCGAAGGGCCCTCCGGCGCCTTCCGGGGGTGGCTCTCCCAGCGGATCGCGGTGTCGGACCTCGAGCTCTCGGAGCTGGAGGCCCCCTCCCACGGAGGCCTCTCGCACGAGACGCGGCTCTTCCGGGCTCGCTGGGACGATGGGTTGGAACGGAGGGTGCGCGACCTGGTGCTGCGCCTGGCCCCCGCAGGCCTGCCGCTCTTTCCCCGCTACGACCTCGAGGCTCAGTTCCGCCTCCAGCAGATCCTCGGCGAGCGCACCGAGCTTCCGGTGCCGAGGGTCCTCTGGCTGGAGACCGACCCGACCGTTCTCGGGCGGGCGTTCTACGTCATGGAGCGCGTTCCGGGTCGCGTGGCCTCCGATGTGCCGCCCTACCTGCTTGGGGGCTGGCTTCATGACGCCACGCCGGCGCAGCAACGTCGCGCGCAGGAGAGCCTGGTTGATGCCCTGGCGAGGCTTCACCGGTTGGACTGGCGGAAGCTCGGCCTCGACTATCTCGACCGTCCGGAGTGTGGCCCGCTGGGCCTCGACCAGGAGTTCGGCTACTGGCGGCGGTACCTCGATTGGGCAGGCGCGAAGCATCCGCTCCCCGTGCTCGAGGCAGCCTTCGCATGGTGTCTGGAGCACCGACCGGCGAGCACGGGATCGGTCGGACTGAGCTGGGGCGATGCACGCATCGGCAACGTGATCTACGGCGACGACTTCCGTCCGGCCGCGCTGCTGGACTGGGAGATGGCCTGCCTGGGGCCGCCCGAGCTCGATCTGGGCTGGATGATCTTCCTGCACGAGACGGCGCTGATCTGGCTCGAGGACCTGCCGGGCTTCCACGGGCGGGAGGCGATCCTCGAGCGTTACCAGCAGGCGCTCGGACGCGAGGTCCGCGATCTGCTCTTCTACGAGGTTTGGGCGGGTCTGCGGGCGGCGGCGATTCGTGCGCGCATCGTCCAACGGGATCACGTCTGTGGCCGAGTGAACGACCTCCGGCAGCAGGAGCGGACACCGGTCGTCCAGAGCCTGCGCCGCCTGATCGACCTGCCCAGAGCCTAGCCGCGCCGGCGAGCGGGGTTGTCGGGGCGGCTGCGCCCGTTCGCGTAGGTGCTCCAGAAGATCCCGCGGCGTCGGCTCCGCGTCTCGTCGATCAGGTCCTGGAGCTCGCGGCGAACCTTCACGTTGAGCTTGTTGACGATCGCCTGGTCGCGGGCCGCCTCCGGTCCGTGACCCAGATCGATCGCCGGGCCGAAGCGGACGTAGAGCTTGGCCGGAAGCGGCACGAGCGAGCCCAGGATCGGGAAGTAGGGCCAGCCGAGGAGCCGGGCCAGCGGCCAGAAGTCCCAGATCATCATGTGGATCTCCTCAGCACCCACGACGGCGAGGGGAACGATCGGCGTGCCGGTCTCGAGCGCGATCTTGATGTAGCCGCCGTTGCCCTTCGCGAATCCCTTGTGTGGCAGCACCCGGTAGGGGTCGCGCCAGATCGGTCGCGTCATGTCGTCTGCGCCACCGGGAAAGACCAGCATGATCTCGTCGTTGCGCAGCAGAGCCGCGGTCTCCGTGCGCTCACCGACGATGGCGCCGATGCGGCGCAGGAATCTCTCCACCGGCTTCCAGCGGCCGAAGATCCAGTCGCCGACCGCATGGCCGAGTCGACCGGTCTCCTGCTCGATGGCTACCAGCGTGCACCCGGCGTCGTACGGGAGTACGCCGGAGTGGCAGCCCACGATCATCACGCGCCCCTCCGGAATGTTCTCGGCGCCGATGACCTCGAGGCGAAAGTACCGTGCGATCGTCTTGCGCAGGAGATCGAGCCAGCTCTGCAAGGCCTCGGGATCGAACTCCGGGTTGGGTCGCTCGCCGGCGGGGGTCGTCATCGTCGCGCCTCCCCTTCCCACCCCCGTGCCAAGATATCCCACGCACCGAGCGGGGGGTACGATCTGCGTCATACGACCGCCGCGTGCCCGGTGGTACGCTTTACGAGGATGGACCCGGACGCGGCCAGGCCCGACATCCACTACGCCACGACACCGGACGGCTGGAGCCTCGCCCTCTACCGCTACGCGGCGACGCGCCCGGGGGCGCCGGCGGTGCTGCTGAGCTCGGGCTACGCCTGCAACCGGCACTTCATCGACTTCGACGATCGCTACTCCCTGGCCCGCTACCTGGCCCGCTCCGGCTTCGACGCCTGGGTCGTCGAGCTGCGAGGCCGGGGCCGCAGCCGACCGCCACCTGGGCGCCACCGGCGTGTCCATCGCTGGACGTTCGATGAGCTGGCCCAGCTCGACGTGCCCACGGCGCTCGAGTTCGTCCTGCGAGAGATCGGCCACCGACGGC
>JBHHVJ010000031.1:0-43214 GCA_046754285.1 Myxococcota bacterium
ATATTGGAAGAATCTAAATTTATTCTCCGTCGTACAAGGCCGGGACAAGGCCGGGTGGACCCGCCCTCGATCGGGCACCTGTGCGGGTTCCCGGTCTTGGGCTAAGCTCCCCCGAGATGGGCCGGCGGTTCCACCTGCGCACCTTCGGGTGCCAGATGAATCAGCATGATGCGGAGAAGATCGCGAATCTGCTCCACCACGAAGGGTTCCGGCCGAGCGACGAGCCGCGGCGGGCGGACCTGGTTCTGATCCACACCTGCTCGGTTCGGGAGAAGGCCGAGCAGAAGCTCTACTCCGAGCTCGGAGCGCTGACCCGGCTCAAGGCGGACTCCGGTCGACCGATCCTCGGCGTCGGCGGCTGTGTGGCCCAGCAGGAGGGTGGCGCCCTGCTGCGACGCTTCCCCGCGCTGGACTTCGTCTTCGGGCCCCAGAACCTCGTCCACCTCCCCGCCCTGGTTCGCGCGGCCGACGGCCGGGCCCGCTCGCTGCGGGTCGACTACGACGGGGACGTCCAGGCGCGCTTTGAGCTCCCGGAGCGTCACCCCGAGTACTCTTCGCCGACGCCGGGCCGGGCCTTCGTGACGGTGATGGAGGGATGCGATCTCTTCTGCACCTACTGCGTGGTGCCCAGGACCCGTGGGCGTGAGGTCAGCCGACCGGCCCGGACCATCCTCGAGGAGGTCCGACGGCGAGCCGGGGAGGGCGCCCGTGAGGTGACCTTGCTCGGCCAGACCGTCAACGCCTACGGTCGACCGCGCCCCCACCGAGGAGGTGGAGAGGTCCCCTTCGCCGAGCTGCTCCGCCGGATCGCGCACGTTCCCGGCATCGAGCGCATCCGCTTCACCAGCCCCCACCCGCTCTTCATGAGCGAGGATCTGATTGCCGCCTACGGCGAGATCGACGCGCTCTGCCCCCATCTCCACCTCCCGGTCCAGTCCGGCTCTTCCCGGGTCCTGGCGGCGATGCGTCGCCGCTACGACCGCAAGGACTACCTGCGCATCGTGGAGCGGCTGAGGAAGGTGCGTCCCGATCTGGCGCTCACCACCGATGTCATCGTAGGCTTTCCGGGAGAGACCCGAGAGGACTTCGAGCAGACCTTGAGCCTACTCCAGGAAGCCAATACGGTGGATGCCTTCTCGTTCAAGTACTCCCCCCGTCCCGGGACCCCCGCCGAGCGTCAGGGCCGGGTCCCGGTGGACGCGCGGGAGGCCAGTGAGCGACTGCTCGAGCTTCAGGCTGAGCAGAGAGCCCGAACGCTGGCCGCCCACCGCGCCCGCGTGGGCTCACGTACACGGGTGCTCGTGGAGGGGGCCAGCCGTCGCGGGTCGGGGCAGGTCTGTGGGCGGTGCCCCCAGAATCGCGTGGTCAACCTGACGGCCGATCGAGTGCTGCACCCGGGCGAGCGGGTCGACGTTCGGATCGTCGCGGCCACACCGCACTCGCTTCTGGCCGAGCCCCTGGGGACCCGGGCCAGCCTGGAGCTGCCCGTCGTATGAGTGCCGAGAGGGGAGAGGCCATGGTGCGCATGGAGGTCAGCGGTGTCCATCTCGATGCGTCAACGGGGAGTGCGGTGCTCGTGCTGGCCGGCGACGACGACCGGATCCTTCCCATTCTGATCGGTCTGGCTGAGGCGACGTCGATCGCCAAGGAGCTCGATGAGGTGGAGCTGCCGAGGCCCCTCACGCACGACCTCATGATCGATGCACTCCACAGCCTGAGCGTGTCGATCGCTCGAGTCGAGGTCATCGATCTGCGCGACGACACCTACTTTGCGGAGCTCGTGCTCTCGGACGCGCACGGCGAGGAGATCCGCATCGACAGCCGTCCCAGCGATGCCGTCGCGCTCGCCCTGCGAGCGGATGCTCCGATCTTCGTCGATGAGAAGGTGCTGGAGCAGAGCCGCTCTGCACCGCAAGAAATCCCCGCGGAAGCCGACAAGGAGAGATGGAAGAAGATCCTCGAGGAGATGGATCCCGAGGACTTCGGAAAGTACAAGATGTAGGTCGTTCCCCTCTGCTCGTTGGGGACAGGGATTGGCTTCCAGGGCGCGCATCCTCGCCATTGATGACCAGCTGTATTTCCGGAGCCTGATCGAGGGGTTGCTCTCGGAGGAAGGCTACCGGGTGGAGACGGCGCCGGGCTACCCGTCCGCCCTCGCTCTGCTCGAGCGCGAGGGCCCCTTCGACGTCGTGCTCATGGACCTCGTGGCCCCGGGAGGCGCGGGCGCCGAACAGGTCGCCGAGCTGCGCCGCCGCTACCCGGACCAGGACGTGATCGTCCTGACCGGCCGGAAAGAGGGCGACTCGGTCGTCTCGGCCCTGCGTCAGGGGGCGGTCGGCTGCCTCGAGAAGCCACTGGAGCGCGAGAGCCTGGTGCAATCCATCGCAACGGTCCTCCAGAGTCGTCGGCTCCGCACCGAGCACGAGCGCCTGGTGGGGGAGAACCTGGAGATGCTCGCGCGGCTCTCACAGCTCGAGCGAGCGGTCGCGATGCTCGACGTCAAGCGCCCGGGAGACATTGGACGGACCCTGCTGGAGCTGATCGCGACCGAGACTCGTGCCGGGCAGGGAACCGTCTGGCTCCGCCAACGTCCGAGCGGGCCGCTCGTGCGCACGGCACTGCGCGGCCGGGTGGATCTGGAGACGACGCCGCTGGAGTGGACCGCGCCCGACCGCAAGGTCGAAGAGCTGCTGGGGGAAGGGCGGGCCCTGCTCGCATCGGGCGACCGCAAGGCCCTGCTGCTCCCCTGCTCGCACGAGGGCGAGCTGCTGGCGGTGGTGCGGCTCTCCGAGCCCGCCGGGGGGATCTTCTCGGGGGCGAGGCTCGTGGCGTGCGAGAAGCTCGCGGCCATCGGGGCTCTGGCCATCGCCAACTCACTCGAGCTTCACGAGCTGCGGCAGACGAGCTTCCGGGACACGCTCAGCGGGCTGCCCACCCGGCCCTACCTCGAGATGGTGGCCGAGACCGAGATCCACAAGGCGCATCGCTACGGGCGCCGGCTCTCCTTCTACTGCATCGAGCTCGGGTCGGCCGATGGGGCGAAGAGCTCCAGACCCACCGAGGTGCTCGTCGATGCTCTGGGCCGCGCGCTCCGCAGCTCCGACATCGTTGCGGCCGAGGGGGACGAGAGGCTCTGGGTGCTCGCGAGCGCCAGCGCGCCGCTTGGCTCGGTGATCCTCAAGCACCGTCTCCGCAGCACGCTCGCTGCTGCGCTGCGTCGCGCCGGGCTCGATGACGCGCTCACCGTCAGCGTCGCCAGCTATCCGCTGGATGCGGATCGCGTCGAGGACCTCATGGGGATCGCCCTCGCCCGGCTGGAGGAGGAGCGCTCGAGCCTCTTCCGTCAGCTCGATCTGAGCCCCGAGACGCCGCTCGCGGAGACGACCGAGCGGCTTCTGGAGCGTGCTCATACGGCTCCCGGCGCGCTGGTCGCAGACGCCGCCGAGATCATCCTGGGCGAGCTCACGTGTGCGCCGCGGGAGCGGGGCCTGCTCTACCTGGCGCCGGGCGATCCCAGCGCGGTGGTGCTGGACTCCCTGAGGGTCCTGGGGGACCAGCCGCTTGCGACCGAGGTCTTCGTGGCGGCGGACCCCGAGCGGCTGCCAGGGGGCCGCCACGTCACGGTTCTCCCACGCCCGCCCGGGGTCCCGGAGTCCTCGAGCTGGATCGTCCGCTACGGAGAGGGACCGGCCTACGCCCTCGTGGCCGGGCCGCCCGATGAATCCGGCCAGCGCCCGGTCTTCCACACCGCCGACGCGTCGCTGGTCGAGCACCTGAGCCTGCGGCTGCGGGCCGAGGTCGGCTTCGGAGTGAGAGCTTGAGATGCGTGTGCTGATCGCCGATCGCGACCCTCTGCGAGCCAAGATGCTCGCGGAGGCGTGCGGGGGCCGCGGGCACCCGGGGCCGCGGGCCTCGCACGGTGCCACCGCCCTGGAACTGGCTCTCGAGCAGCGTCCCGATGTCCTGATCTGCCCCCTGGAGCTGCCGGTGATCGACGGCCTGCGGCTGGCGGAGATCCTTCGCAGCAACCCACGCACTCGCGATGTAAGTTTCCTCTTCCTCGTCGATGAGGAGGGGGGGCCCGGCTTCGATCCCGACCCGCGCGACGCCAACCTCGGGCCGCCCTGGCCGGCCGATGCGGCGCTCGAGCACCTCGACGCGGTGCTCGAGCGGAACGCACGCGCAGGCGGGGCGGGCTCCGGTGCCGAGATGGAGGGACGCCTCAGTCAGATCACGGTGCTCGATCTGCTCCAGCTCTTCCAGATGAACCAGAAGAGCGGCCTGCTGCGCGTTCATGCGGAGGGCAGCTCCCTTCCAGGAGCGGTCGTGCTCCAGGAGGGGCAGATCATGGACGCCAGCGTTCCTCTGGATGACGGAGAGAGCGTCGTGGGAGAAAAGGCTCTCTACCGCATGCTGGACTGGCGGCGCGGGCGCTTTGAGTTCCTCCCACGCTCCGAGATCGACGCGGGTCCTGGACGGATCCGGAAGCCGATGCGCGCTCTCCTCCTCGAGGGGATGCGTCAGATCGATGAGGCCGAGAAGCAGCGCACACGCCTCCCCGCGCCCGAGGCCCGCCTGAGACTGACGATTGCGCCGGAGCGTGTTCCCTCCAACGTTCATCCCCTGACCCGCGAGGTGATCGACGCGATCCATCGCTACCGCCGGGTCGGCACCGTCGTCGATCGTTGCTCCTTCCCGGACTATCAGGTGCTGCGCGTCATCACCGATCTGATGCGTCGCGGTGCGGCGACGCTGGACGGGCGCTCCGATCCCCTACCGCCGGATGACCCGACCGAGACGCTCAGTCTCTACACCCCGACGCAGATCGGACGTCTGCGGGAGTGGGCGGCGTCGCGTCGGGGGTCGGCCAGCCCCGTGCTCAAGGTTCCCGTTCTGATCGGGGAGCAGGGCTGCGCCGAGAGCCTCTTCGACGCGCTGACCGAGTGCCCGGGTTTCCGACCCGATCCCCGTGCACCCGAGCGACGGGGCTCGGATGGGCTGGCCGGCACCCTGGGGCACTTCGATCTGGGGGAGGGGCTGCGGCTGCGCGTGCTCGCGCTGGGCGCTGGGGAGGCCCACGCGCCACTCTGGCCCGTAGCCTGTCACGGGATGCTGGGGGCGGTCGTGATTCCGGGCGCGCCGTACGGGGCACCCCTGGAGGCGACCGAGGCGGTCTTCGGCTGGCTGAGGGTGTGGGGAGCGCGGAGCGTCCTCCACCTGCTGCTCGAGGAGCGCGCCACGGGGCGCATCCGCACGCGCACACGCGAGCATCTCGCCACGCTCGAGGGGGGCGCGGTTCTCGTGCTGCCGGCGGCGCCCAGCCCCGATCGCGTGGGCGTGATGCGCAACCTCTTCGCGAGGCTCGTGCCATGAGCGCGGATCTGTCGGGCTTCCCGCTGCTCAAGTCGCTCAGCGAGGAGGGCCGCGAGCTCCTGGGCGATTTTCTCGAGGAGCGCTCGTTGCGCGATGGCGAGATGGTGTTCTCGGAGGGCGACGAGTCGGGGGAGCTCTATCTCGTGGTCGAGGGGCAGGTTCGACTCGAGGCCCGGGGAGCGATGGTGGACGTGATCGGCCGCGGCGAGAGCTTCGGGGCGGGGAGCCTGGTCGTGATCGGAAACCGCGAGTGTGACGCGCTCTGCGAGGAGCCCGTTCGACTCCTCGTCCTGAGTCGCGAGAGCTACGTGCGGCTGCGCAGTGATCATCCACAGCTGGCGCTCGATCTCCAGGAAGCGATCCTCTGTGAGCTCGCCCGGGTCGTCCGTTCCGTGCTTCCGGGTGAAGGGTCCAGCGGCCTGCAGGCTTGACTTCACCCCCCCACCTGAGTACAGTGCGCCGCCATTAGCAGGAGGCGTTCTTGCCACGGGCCGAGTTTCCAGATGGCCTGACCTTCGACGACGTTCTTCTGGTCCCGCGCGCCTCGTCGGTGCACCCCAACGACACCGATCTCGGCACGCAGCTCACGCCAGCGATCCGGCTCTCGATCCCGCTCGTCTCGTCGCCGATGGACACCGTGACCGAGCATCGCACGGCGATCTGCATGGCGCGCGAGGGCGGGATCGGAATCATCCACAAGAACCTCTCGATCGAGGAGCAGGCCTCCGAGGTCGCCAAGGTGAAGCGCTCGGAGTCCGTGATGGTCGTCGAGCCGATCACGCTGGAGCCGGAGCAGCGGATCTCCGACGCGCTCGCGGTGATGAAGCAACACGGGATTTCGGGGATGCCCGTCGTCCGAGGCGAGAAGCTCGTGGGCATCGTGACGAAGCGCGACCTGCGCTTCGTGGGCGATCTGGACCGGCCGGTCTCGAGCCTCATGACTTGCGAGCTCGTGACCGTCGAGATCGGCGTGACGCTGGAGCGCGCCAAGCAGCTGCTGCACGCGAATCGCATCGAGAAGCTGCTCGTCACGGACACGCACGGCAACCTGCGCGGCCTGATCACCGTCAAGGATATCGACAAGGCCGAGCGCTTCCCCAATGCGAACAAAGACGAGCTCGGACGTCTGCGCGTCGGCGCTGCCGTGGGCGTGGCCGAGGATCTCCTCGAGCGGGCCGAAGCGCTGCTCCAGGCGGGGGCCGACCTGCTGCTCGTGGACAGCTCGCACGGCCATGCCCGCGCGGTGCTCCAGGCGATCGATCGGCTCCACACGACGTTGCCCGACGTCGAGATCATCGGCGGAAACGTGGCGACGGCCGAGGGGGCGGAGGCCCTGATCAAGGCGCAGGTCCGCGCCGTGCGCTGCGGCGTGGGCCCGGGATCGATCTGCACGACACGGGTGATCGCGGGGGTGGGTGTGCCGCAGCTTACGGCGATTCTGGATACGGCCGAGGTCTGCCGGCGGCACGGCGTCCCACTCTGTGCGGACGGAGGCGTCCGCTATTCGGGCGACATCACGAAGGCGCTCGCAGCCGGCGCGGACACCGTGATGCTCGGCTCGCTCTTTGCGGGCACGGACGAGAGCCCTGGCGAGGTCGTGCTGCACCAGGGTCGCTCCTACAAGATCTATCGCGCCATGGGATCGCTCTCGGCCATGCGGCAGGGGAGCCGCGACCGCTACTTTCAGGACGCGGTCCAGAATGCGGCGAAGCTCGTGCCCGAGGGTGTCGAGAGTCGTGTCCCGCATCGGGGGCCGCTCTCGAACAGCCTGCACCAGCTCCTTGGCGGTGTGCGCTCGGGGATGGGCCTGGTGGGGGCCGCAGACCTCGAGCAGCTCCGCGAGCGCGCGGTCTTCATCCGGATCTCGGGGGCGGGTCTGCGGGAGTCCCACCCGCACGACGTGATCATCACGGAGGAGCCGCCCAACTACTGGATCGATCGCTAGTGCCGGCTCCTCCCCGACCGAGGCAGAGCTCCGGCACGGAGCCGCTAGGCTCGTGAGCCCGACGCAGCGCGTACTCGTCGTTGACTTCGGGTCGCAGTACACGCAGCTCATCGCGCGGCGGATTCGCGAGCAGCACGTCTACTGCGAGATCGTCCCGCCCTGGATCGAGACGGATCGGATTCAAGAGATCGCTCCGCGGGCCCTCGTGCTCTCGGGCGGACCGGGCAGCGTGAACCATGCCGATGCGCCCCGTCCCAACGAGGAGCTTCTCGAGCTCGGGATTCCGACGCTGGGGATCTGCTACGGCATGCAGCTGCTCGTGCGGCACTTTGGCGGTCGAGTCGAGGCGGCTCCGGAGCGCGAGTACGGACGCGCTCGGCTGCGGGTCGAGCGACCCGATGATCCGCTGCTCGTCGGTGTGCCCCGCGAGAGCGTGGCTTGGATGAGCCACGGCGACCGCGTCACCCGGCTCCCGGAGAGCTTCGAGGTGCTCGCCACATCGGAGAACAGCCCCTTTGCTGCGGTTCGCCAGCGCGGACGACCCTGCTACGGGGTGCAGTTTCATCCCGAGGTCGTGCACACGGAGGCGGGGGGCGCGCTGGTACGGAACTTCCTGCACAGGATCGCGGGTCTGGCCGGCGACTGGAGCATGGACGAGTTTATCGCGAGCCAGACCGAGGAGATTCGACAGCGCGTCGGAGATGCGGAGGTGATCTGCGGGGTCTCCGGAGGTGTGGACTCCACGGTCGTTGCCGCACTCCTGCGCCGTGCGCTGGGCGATCGCGTGCACTGCCTCTTCGTGGACACGGGTCTGCTGCGGGCCGGTGAGGCCGAGGAGGTGGAGCGGCTCTTCCGTCGCGAGCTGCGAATCCCGCTGCGCGTCATTGATGCCCGGCGGCACTTCCTCGAGGGCCTCCAGGGCATCGAGGATCCCGAGAAGAAACGGGTGCGGGTGGGGCACATCTTCGTCGAGGCCTTCGAATCTGCGGCACGGGAGCTTCCGGGCGCTCGCTTTCTGGCCCAGGGAACGCTCTACCCGGACGTGATCGAGTCCGTCTCGGTCTGGGGCCCCTCGGCGACGATCAAGACCCACCACAACGTGGGCGGGCTTCCCGAGCGGATGCAGCTGGCGGTGCTCGAGCCGTTGCGGGAGCTCTTCAAGGACGAGGTCCGCGAGGTGGCCGAGCACCTCGAGATCCCCCGCAAGCTCTGGGGGCGCCACCCCTTTCCCGGCCCGGGGCTCGCCATTCGCGTGCTCGGTGAGGTCAGCGAAGAGCGCCTGGCGATCCTGCGTGAGGCGGACCGAATCGTGCTCGAGGAGATCGAGCGGGCCGGGGTCTACGACGACCTCTGGCAGGCCTTCGCGGTCTTCCTGCCGGTCCGCACGGTGGGAGTGATGGGTGATGCGCGAAGCTACGAGCACGTGATCGCCGTGCGCTGCGTGAGCTCGCGCGATGCGATGACGGCGGACTGGGCGCCCCTGGATCCCGAGCTGCTGGGGCGGATCTCGAGCCGGATCATCAACGAGGTCTCCGGCGTGAACCGCGTGGTCTATGATATTTCGAGCAAGCCGCCCGCGACCATCGAGTGGGAGTGAGGCCGGGCAGAGGTTGACGACCTGAAGTTCCCCAAGGGGGGTGGGGATCTCGTGGGAAAATCATCACGGTTCGCGCACCTGCATCTGCACACGCAGTACTCGATCCTGGATGGGGCGATCGGGATCGAACGGCTCATCGAGCGTTGCTGCGAGCTGGGGCTGCCGGCCGTCGCCATGACGGACCACGGCAACATGTTCGGCACCGTGCAGTTCCATCGGGCCGCGGTCGAGCGGGGGATCAGGCCGATCATCGGCTGTGAGGTCTACGTGGCCCAGGGGTCGCGCTTCGACCGCGACCCCGACACCGGGGGATTCAACGGCATCAATCACATGGTGCTGCTCGCCATGAATGCGACGGGCTACGCGAACCTGGTCCAGCTCGTGTCGCGCGGCTTCCTCGAGGGCTTCTACTACAAGCCCCGCGTGGATCTGGAGCTGCTGAGGGCTCACAGCGAGGGGCTGATCGCGACCTCTGGCTGTCTCTCCGGCGCGGTGCCTGCAGCCATTCTCGCCGGCCGGCGGGAGCAGGCCTGGCAGAGCGTGGAGACGTTCGCGCGGCTTTTTCCCGACCGCTACTACCTCGAGCTCCAGCGGCACGGGATCCCTGCGCAGGACCAGGTGAATGCGGAGCTTCTGCACATGCACGAGGACCTCCGGCTGCCCCTGCTGGCGACCAACGACGCGCACTACCTGACGGCCGAGGACGCACATCCGCACGAGGCGCTGCTTTGCGTCCAGACGGGCAAGACGCTCGACGATCCGGGCCGCTTTCGATTCACGGGGGAGGGCTTCTACGTCAAGAGCGCCGAGGAGATGCTGGAGGTCTTCCACGATCAGCCCCGCGCCGTGGCGAACTCGGTCGAGGTCGCCGAGCGCTGCGGCTTCGAGCTCGAGACCGGAAAGCTTCTGCTGCCCGAGTTCAGCGTCCCTGCCGGTCACGACGTCAACAGCTATCTGCGGGAGCTGGCGGGCCGGGGGCTTCGGGAGCGGCTGGGCCTGGCGTCCGATGCGGCGCTTCCCGACGAGGCCCACGAGTACCGGGAGCGCCTGGAGTACGAGCTCGGCGTGATCTCGCGCTGCGGCTATGCCGGCTACTTCCTGATCGTCTGGGACTTCGTTCGTTATGCGCGCGAGCGTGGCATCCCGGTCGGCCCCGGCCGGGGCTCGGCGGCGGGCAGCCTCGTCGCCTACGTACTGCGCATCGTCGACATCGACCCGATCGAGTACCGCATCCCGTTCGAGCGCTTCCTGAACCCTGAACGCGTCTCGATGCCCGACATCGATATGGACTTCTGCATGAATCGCCGCGGCGAGGTGATTCGCTACGTCGAGGAGAAGTACAACGGGAGCGGCGAAGAGGGCCGGCGCGTCGCGGGAATCGTCACCTTCGGCACCATGCAGGCTCGCGCCGTGGTGCGGGACGTCGGCCGTGTGATGGGGATGCCGTTTGCCGACGTTGATCGGATCGCGAAGCTGATTCCGAGCACCCTGGGGATCCGGCTGGACGAGGCTCTGGCGCAGTCTCGGGAGCTTCGCGAGGCCGTCAACGCCGATGCGCGGCTCCAGGAGCTCTTCACTCTCGCCCGCTCCCTGGAGGGGCAGATCCGCAATCCCGGCAAGCACGCGGCCGGTATCGTGATCTCCTCACGCCCGCTCCTGGAGACGGTCCCGCTCTACCGGGACCCGCGCACCGGTGAGATCGTCACCCAGTTCGACTACAGGGACGCGGAGCGGGTGGGTCTGATCAAGTTCGACCTGCTGGGCCTCCGTACGCTGACCGTGATCGATGAGGCGGTGCGACGCATCCGCCAGCATCACGATCCCGACTTCCGCATCGAGGACACGGATCTGGGAGATCCCGAGACCTACGCGCTGCTCAGCCGCGGCGACACGGAAGGGATCTTTCAGGTGGGCCAGTCCAGCGGCATGACCCAGCTCGTCGTCAAGGTTCAGGCCCGGCACTTCCGTGACCTCATTCCGCTCGTGGCGCTCTACCGCCCGGGCCCCCTGCAGTCGGGCATGGTGGACGACTACGTCGAGCGCCGGCACGGTCGGACGCGGGTGAGCTATCCGCTGCCGGAGCTGGAGGAGATCCTCTCGGAGACCTACGGGGTGATCCTCTACCAGGACCAGGTGCTTCAGATCGCCAACCGACTCGCCTCCTTCACGCTCGGCGAGGGGGATCTGCTGCGACGCGCCATGGGCAAGAAGATCCCCGCCGAGATGGAGAAGCAGCGTGCCCGCTTTATCGAGGGCGGAATCCGAAACGGCCATCCAGCCGACAAGATCGAGCAGATCTTCAACCTCATGTACCAGTTCGCCGGGTATGGATTCGGCAAAGCGCACTCCGCCGCGTACGCGCTGCTCACGCATCAGACCGCCTATCTGAAGGCGCACTACGCCGCCGAGTTCTATGCCGCCATCATGAGTGCGGAGTGGCGCGAGCACGATCGCCTCGACCGCTACATGAAGGACGCCGCAGCTCGTGGCATCGCCATGCTGCCGCCCAGCGTGAACGAGAGCGATGCGGACTTCGGGGTCGCGGCCGACGGTGGCGCGGTACGCTTCGGGCTGCGCGGAATCAAGAACGTCGGCGAGGGCGCGGTCGAGGCGATCCTCGAGGCGCGCGGCACGGGCGGGCCGTTCAAGAGCCTCTTCGATCTCTGCCGGCGCGTGGACACCCGGCGCGTGAACCGGCGCGTGCTCGAGAGCCTGATCCGCTGTGGGGCGTTCGACTTCCAGGGGGCGACGCGCGCCGGCCTGATGCAGGCCCTTGCGGCCGCCCTGGAGCGGGCGGTGCGCGAGCAACGCGACCGGGCCAGCGGACAGTCCTCCCTCTTCGGCGAGCGAGAGATCGCGGCGGATCCGGCTCCACCGCAGGTCGAGGAGTGGGGGCGGGGGGAGTGTCTGGCCGCCGAGAAGGAGATCCTCGGATTCTACGTCACCGGGCACCCCCTCGATGCACACGAACGCGCGCTGCAGACCTTCTCAGCGACACGGCTCGATCGCATCCCTCCGGAGCGGGCGGGGCAGAACCTCTGGCTCGGCGGGATCGTGAGCGGGCTGGCGACCCAGAAGACCCGCCGGGGTGGCCTGATGGCGCGCGCGCGTCTCGAGGATCTGGGCGGTACGCTTCCCCTCGTCCTCTTCCCGCGCGTCTACGACGAGTACAGCGCGATCCTGCGGAGCACGGAGCCGCTGCTTCTGCGCGGGACGCTCCAGATAGAGGAAGAGCGCCCCGAGCTGCACGTGGACCAGGTTCTGCGCCTGGCCGAGGCCTGGGAGCGTCTCGTCCACGAGCTCGAGATCTGCGTCGACGCGGAACGAGTCAACGAGGATCGGCTGCTGGAGCTGCGCAAGCTGCTCGATCTGGCGCCCGGCGGGGTTCCCGTCCGTCTCGAGCTGCGGCTGGCGAACGGAGCCGAGGCGGTCCTGGGGCTGCGCGGGCATCAGGTGGCGGTGAGCGAGGAGCTCGTCCAGCGTGTGGATCGACTTTTTTCGGCGCCGGTGACCTCGTGTCGAGTCTAGCCGGCCGGTTGGCCTCCCTGTGGCTGGGGCTCCTGCTGCTTCCCCTGCCCGTTCGAGCGCTGGAGCCCCTGACGGTCCGCGCCGAGGGCCGCGTGGAACTCGCCCCCGAAGAGGTCGCGCAGGGCCGCGAGCGTGCGCTTGCTGCGGCACTGACGGAGGCGGTTCTCGAGGTCGCGCGCGGCCTCCTTTCACCCGAGCGGATGTCCGTCGAGCAGGAGCGCTTGCGGGAGAGCCTCGAGCCTCGAGCCGCGGGGTTCGTGCTGACGTATCGGGTCGAGGCGAGTCAGGGTCCGCGGCCCGCCGCGGAAGATCCTGAGCTTCGGATCTTCGTGGTTCGGCTGACCGCAACGGTGGATGCCAGCGCGGTGCGGCAGGCGCTCGAGTCTCTCGGTCTGCTGGGGGGAGCCCAGTCGGGTCCTTCGGTGGTGATCCGAGCGGTTCAGAGGCCGCGCGCGGGAGCCGAGCCGCGCGCGGCGCTCCGGGCGCTCGAGCGCTACGTGGCTCGGCGGCTCGAGGATGCGGGAATGATCGTTGTCGAGCCGGCTCTCCACCCCGGTGGACCGTCGGGGCCGCGCTCCTTGCAGACCCTCGCCCGTCAGCTGGGCGCGGACATCGGGGTCGAGATCACCGTTCGCTGGGAGCCGACCTCTTCCGCCGGGCCCCTGGCGGCGGGACGTGCGGTGCTGCGAGCCCGCGCGGTGCGTGCCGCGGACGGCTTCGAGATCGGTCTCTCGAGCTTCGAGGGTCCGGCGTACCACGAGGATCCGGAGGAGGCGTTCGCACTCGGCATCGAGGCCGCACGGGAGCAGCTCGCCGGGAACCTGGTCCGCCAGCTCGAGCGCAACTGGCGCACGCTGGCCCGCGAGGAGGGCCCGATCCGCCTGAGGTTGCTCCAGGTGAGCAGCCTGCGGGAGGTGACGGCCGTTCAACGGGTGCTGGAAGAGCGTCTCGGCGCTGTACGGGCGGATCTGACCGAGCTCAGCGCCCGGACCGCGGAGCTCGAGGTCTCGGGCTCGCTCTCCCCCGGTGGGCTCCAGGACCGACTCGCCGCCACCGCCTTCGCAGGCTTTCGGCTCCGTCCCGTCACGGTATCGGGCCAGAGCGTCGAGCTGCGTGTCGCGCGGGACACCTCCGAGGAGGCGCTTCCCGGCCGCCAGACGCGGCAAGAGACGGGCCCCGCCCGCGCACCGACTCCCGAAAATTGACACCCAGAGGGCGAATTGATATGAAATTCGCCAAGTTAGAGGCACTCCGGTGCCTCCCGCTTGCGGTGCCCCCATGAGCGTAGAAGAGATCGAGCTCGGGCTTCCCGATGGGACTCGCATGAGTTTCCCACGGGGCACCACTGCGCGCGAGGTCGCCGAGCGCATCGGGCGGCGCCTCGCTCGCGATGCGGTGGCCGCTCGGCTCGATGGGCGCTGGCTGGATCTCCGCGAGCCCCTGGAGCAGGGCGGCGCCCTCCAGATCGTGACCACGCGGGATCCGGAAGCGGGCGAGGTCATCCGTCACTCGGCCGAGCACGTCATGGCCGATGCGGTGAAGCGGCTCTGGCCGGAGACGCGAATCGATGTCGGCCGTAGCGATCACGGCGAGAAGTTCCAGTACGATCTCGATGTTCCGGTTCGGCTCTCCCCCGAGGATCTTCCCCGCATCGAGGCGGAGATGCAGGGTATCGTCGATGCGGCCCTGCCCTTCGAGCGGCAGACGGCCTCGCGCGCCGAGGCACTGGAGCTCTTCCGCTCGCTGGGCGAGGAGCTGAAGGTCTCGCGCATCGCGGACATCCCGGAAGGCGAGACGATCACGCTCTTCCGTCACGGGGACTTCGTGGACCTCTGCCGCGGCCCGCACGTTCAGCACACCGGCCAGATCGGCGCCTTCGAGCTGACCGACCTGGCTGGCTCGTACTGGCGCTCCGACGAGCGCAACAAGATGCTCCAGCGCATCTACGGCGTGGCCTTCGCCAGCCGCAAGGAGCTGGCGGCGTATCGCCAGCGTCTCGAGGAGGCCCGACGCCGGGACCATCGCCGTCTCGGCGCGGAGCTCGGGCTCTTCAGCTTCCACGAGTGGTCGCAGGGGTCGGCCTTCTACCTGCCCAAAGGAGTGGTTCTCTACAACGGGCTGGTGAGCTACATGCGCGAGCTCTACGGCAAGTACGGCTATCAGGAGGTGATCTGCCCGCTGATCTTCTCCACCGAGCTCTTCAAGATCTCGGGACACTACGAGCTGTTCAAGGACGACATGTTCATCATGCAGGGAGACGAGGGTGAGGAGATCGGCCTCAAGCCCATGAACTGTCCGGGCCATGCGCTGCTCTTCCGTGCGACCAAGCGCTCATACCGCGAGCTGCCGCTGCGCCTGGCCGAGTTCTCCAAGCTGCACCGCAACGAGCGATCGGGCACACTGCTCGGTCTCACACGCGTGCGCTCGTTTGCCCAGGACGACGCCCACATCTTCTGCGAGCCCTCGCAGGTCGCGTCCGAGGTGGAGCGCTTCTTCGAGATGACTGCGGAGGTCTATCGGGATCTGGGTCTCGGCGGCGTGGATGTCTACGTCTCGACGCGGGGAAAGGAATTCATCGGGGATCCGGCCGCGTGGGAGGAGGCGGAGCGTGCTCTGATCGAGGCGGTCGAAGGAGCGGGCTTCGAGTGCAAGCTGAAGCCGGGCGAGGCGGCCTTCTACGCGCCCAAGGTGGAGTTCGACTTCTGCGATGCTCTGGGTCGCGCCTGGACGTTGGCGACGATTCAGGTGGACATGGCCATGCCGGAGCGCTTCGGGCTGCGCTACGTGGGCGCGGACGGCGCGGAGCACCGGCCCTCGATGCTGCACCGCGCGGTGCTCGGCTCGCTCGAACGATTCATCGCGATCTATCTGGAGCACACGGAGGGGGACCTGCCCCTGTGGCTCGCCCCGGTTCAGGCGGTGGTTCTGCCCGTGGCGGAGCGCCACGAGGAGTTCGCACGCAAGGTGGTCGACGTGCTGACCTCCGCGAAGATTCGCGCGGATCTCGACGCGCGTGGGGAGACGCTCAGCTACCGTGTGCGGGGAGCGGAGACCCAGAAGGTCCCCTGCATTCTCGTGGTGGGGGATCGCGAACAGGCGGACGGTACGATCAGCCTTCGCCGCCGTCACCAGAAGGGCCAGCGGTCGATCGGGGTGGACGAGTTCAGAAGTCAACTGGAGGAGGAGATTCGAACGCGTGGGATTTCGTAGGCGCCGTTGGCGCGATGCGCGACCGGAAGAAGACAAGGTCAAGATCAACAAGGCGATCCGCGTCCCGGAGGTTCGCGTCGTCAACGAAGACGGGCAGCAGCTCGGTGTGATGGCGACGGACACGGCGAGGGACATCGCGGGAAGAATCGGATTGGACTTGGTCGAGATCGCGCCGACGGCTCAGCCGCCCGTCTGCAAGATCATGGACTACGGGCGTTACAAGTACGAGCTCAAGAAGAAGGCGGCGTCGGCCAAGAAGGCACAGCATCAGAGCCAGGTCAAGGAGATCAAGTTCCGGCCACAGATCAGCGAGCACGATTTGGATTTCAAGCTCAAGAACGCGCGAAAGTTTCTCTTCGAAGGAGACAAGGTCAAGTGTACGGTCATGTTTCGGGGACGTGAGATCGTCCACCCGTACGTGGGGCGCGAGCTGCTCGAGCGGGTGCTTCAGAGCCTGGCCGAGGTGGCGACTCAGGAGTCGAGGCCCCAGATGGAGGGCCGGACCCTCAGCATGACGCTGGCCCCGAACCGTCCAGCGATCGAGAAGATCAAGACGGAGGAGCGCAGGGCGGAGGAGCGCGAGGCGGTCGAGGCCGCCGAAGCAGCCGAGGCGGAAGGCGCGGAGGAATAGACAGTGCCCAAGATCAAGACGAGGCGAGGCGCAGCGAAGCGTTTCAAGGTGACGGGAACGGGCCGAATCGCCCGCAGCAAGGCATACCGTCGCCACATCCTGACCAAGATGACACGGAAGCGGAAGCGACAGCTCCGGCGCGGATCGCTCGTGGACCCGGCTGACGAGCCGCGGATCCACAAGCTGATTCCCTACCTCTAGGAGGAATCGAGATGAGGATCAAACGGGGTCTCGTACGGCATCGTCGCCACCGACGTGTCCTGAAGCAGGCCTCCGGGTTTCGTGGTTCGCGGAGCAAGCTGATCCGCCCGGCCACGCTCGCCGTCGAGCGGAGCCTCAAGTTCGCCTACCGCGATCGTCGCCAGCGCAAGCGTCAGTTTCATCGTCTCTGGATCGTTCGCATCAACGCGGCCGCACGAGAGAACGGCCTGTCCTACAGCCGCCTGATCAACGGTCTGAGACGCGCGGGTGTCGAGGTCGATCGGAAGATCCTCGCGGATCTTGCCGTGACGGATCCGAAGGCCTTCTCGGAGATTGCGGAAGTCGCGAAGGCGAACGCCGCGTGACCGGTTGGGCGCTTGGACCCTGCGCAGCTCGATAAGCTCCCCCGGCTCGAGGAGGAGGCTCGGGCCGCGATCCAGCGTGCCGCGACGGCCCAGGCGCTGGCGGAGACGCGTGCCCGCTACCTGGGCCGCAAGGGATCGGTCTCGGGCCTGCTGCGGGGCATCGGGGCCCTGCCCCCCGAGCAGCGCGGCCGCGCGGGTCAGAGGATCAACGCGGCCAAGGCCCGCATCGAGGCCTGGGTGCGCGAGCGGCGTCGGGAGCTCGAGCTCTCGGCCACGGCCCGCGATCTCGAGAGCCGCCGGCTCGATGTGACCCTACCGGCCTGGGTCCCTCCGCGAGGCCACCTCCATCCCGTAACGCTGATCGAGCGCGAGATGACCCGCTTCTTCGCGGCTCTGGGCTTCTCGATCGAGCTCGGCCCCGAGGTGGAGACGGAGTACCACTGCTTCGAGGCCCTGAACATTCCTGCGGACCACCCTTCGCGCGACCTTCAGGACACGTTCTTCGTTGATGGAGGTCACGTGCTTCGCACGCACACCTCGCCCGTACAAATCCGCGCCATGACCGGGCGCCAGCCTCCGTTTCGCTTCATTGCGCCGGGCCGCGTCTACCGGCATGACAGCGATGCGACGCACTACCCGATGTTCCATCAGATCGAGGGCTTTCTCGTCGACGAGCACGTGACGTTCGGAGATCTCAAGGGGGTGCTCTACGAGTTCGCCCGCCACCTCATGGGCTCCGACGCAGAGCTGCGCTTCCGGGCGCACTTTTTTCCGTTCACGGAGCCCTCCGCCGAGATCGACTTCGCCTGGAACGGCGGATGGCTGGAGTGGGGTGGCTGCGGAATGATCCACCCGCGGGTGCTGGCCGGCTGCGGGATCGATCCGGAGCGTTACCAGGGCTTTGCGTTCGGAATGGGAATCGACCGCACCGCGATGCAGCGTTTCGGAATTCCGCACATCCATCTTCTCTTCGAGGGAGACCAGCGCGTGCTGGAGCAGATCTGATGCGCGTGCCGCTGGGCTGGCTCTCGGAGTGGGTCGATCTGCCGGAGAGCTCGGCCCTGCTCGAGGAGCGGCTGACGCTGGCCGGGCTCGAGATCGAGGACGTGGAGCGGCAGGGGCCGGACTTGTCGGCGTTCCGCGTGGGCGAGGTGTTGGAGTGCGGTCCACATCCGAATGCAGATCGCCTCTCGCTCTGCCGGGTGACGATCGGCGAGGGGGATCCTCTCGAGATCGTGTGCGGTGCGCCGAACGTGTCGGCGGGTCAGAAGGTCGTCGTGGCGCAGCCCGGTACGACGCTGCCGGACGGAACCCGCCTGAAGA
This sequence comes from Myxococcota bacterium, assembly GCA_046754285.1. Classification (GTDB taxonomy): domain Bacteria; phylum Myxococcota_A; class UBA9160; order SZUA-336; family SZUA-336; genus JBHHVJ01. The sequence continues at coordinate 18,174 of JBHHVJ010000031.1, forward strand.
GGACGAAGATTCGCGGCGTGACCTCTGTGGGGATGATCTGCTCGGCGCGAGAGCTCGGCCTGGGCGAGGACCACGACGGCATTCTCGTGCTGGATCCCCAAGCGCCGGTGGGGGCCCCCGCCTCGGAGGTGGTCGCCAGCGGAGAGACGGTGCTGGATCTCGAGATCACGCCGAACCGCGGAGACTGGGCGTCTCTGCTCGGGATCGCCCGTGAGGTGCGCGCGCTCTTCGGGGGTCCACTGCGAATCCCGCCCCACGCTCCACCTGAGGGTGAGCGATCCTGCGCCGACGACGTCTCGGTACGCATCGAGGACGAGGGGGGCTGCTCGCACTACGTCGCGCGTGTGGTGCGTGGGATCCAGCTCGGGCCCTCTCCCCGCTGGCTACGACAGAAGCTCGAGGCCGGGGGAATGCGACCGTTGAACGTCGTCGTCGACGTCACCAACCTCGTCCTGCTCGAGTTCGGGCAGCCGCTCCACGCGTTCGATCTATCGACGGTACGAGGGGGTCTCGTCTGCGTGCGAGCCGCCCGGGCGGGGGAGAAGCTGCAGACGCTCGATGGGCAGACCCGGGAGCTCGTCCCGGAGGACCTCGTGATCGCCGACGCCGAGCGGGCGATCGCGCTGGCCGGTGTGATGGGAGGGGCGGAGAGCGAGGTTCGCCCCCAGACACGCGACGTGCTGATCGAGAGCGCGCTCTTTCATCCGTCGCGTATCCGTCGTATGGCGCGCCGGCTGGGGCTTCGAACCGAGGCCTCCTACCGCTTTGAGCGCGGCGTCGATCCCGAAGGGGTTCGTCGCGCCGCCGACCGTGCGGCGCGGCTCCTCGCCGAGCTGGCCGGGGGCGACGTCTCGCGCGGCACCGTCGAGGCGCGCGGGGCCGTGCGGCCGCGTACCGAGGAGGTCGTTCTGGATCCCGCGCGCGTGAATCGCCTGCTCGGTACGGAACTGACCAGCGAGGAGATCGTGGCGCTGCTCGGCCGCCTCGAGCTGCGGGCCGCGCTGGATGCGGACGGTCGGCTGCGCTGTCGGATCCCGAGCCATCGAGGGGATCTTCAGATCGCCGAGGACCTCGTGGAGGAGGTGGCGCGGATCCACGGCTACGATCGCATCCCGATTCGGCTTCCGGTCTGTGAGCTCCGAGCCGGCACGGCGCCGGCGCGCTACGAACTGGCCGATCGGGTCCGGGACTGCCTCTGTGGCCTCGGTCTGCTGGAGATGCGCAGCTTTCCCGGGATCTCCGCGCGCGAGCTCGACGCCTTGCGGCTGCCCGAGGATCACCCGCTGCGCGCGGTCGTGCAGATCCGAAACCCGATCATCGAGGGAGACTCCCGGCTGCGCACGACGCTCGTGCCCAGCTTGCTCCGGGCCGTTCGCACGAATCTGGCCCGACAGTGCGACCGCGTGCGGCTCTTCGAGGTGAGCCACGTCTTTCACGCGCGGGAGGAGGGGCCGCTGCCGCGCGAGCCGAGTGCGGCCGGTCTCGTGCTGACTCGGGGCGAGCCCCAGGACCTGTGGGAACGGCGCGATCCGCCACCCCTCTTCTTCGAGCTCCGGGGTCTGGTGGAGCACACCCTCGACCGCCTGGGAATCGAGGCCGTGTTCCGGGCCGGCCAAGCGCCGCCCTATCTGCACCCCGGCGCGAGCGGCACGCTGGTGGCGGGGCGCAAGGTCGTGGCCCAGGTCGGGGAGCTCCACCCGGACGTGGCGGCGTTCTACGGGATCGAGGTCCCCTGCGCGGTTGGGGAGCTGGACCTGAGCGCCATCGAGGAGCTTCCGCGTCGTCCTCGGCGCTTGCGCGATCTCTCCCGCCAGCCTGCCGTCCGGCGCGATCTCGCGGTCCTGCTCGATCGAGATCGACCGGCGGGTGAGATCCTAGAGGCGATCCGGAAATGCGTGGGCCCGGCACTCGTGTCGGTGACCCTCTTCGACCGATACGAAGGGAAGGGAATCCCGGACGGCAAGGTCAGCCTCGCCTTCCGGCTCGTCTTCCAGCGTCCCGACCGAACCCTGAAGGAGTCGGAGATCAAACGAATGATGGAGCGCGTGGTGCAGACGCTGGCCCAGCGCTTTGGCGGAGAGCTTCGCGGAGGCCCGCCGGAGGAGGAGGCATGACCATGACCAAGGCCGACATCGTGGAGACCATCTACGAGCGCGTCGGCTTCTCGAAGAAAGAGTCGGCGGAGCTCGTCGAGACGGTCTTCGAGGTCATCAAGGAGGCTCTCGTCCGGAACGAGAAGGTCAAGTTCTCGGGCTTCGGGAACTTCGTCGTCCGCCAGAAGAACGCGCGGAAGGGTCGCAATCCCCAGACCGGTGAGGAGATCCAGCTCGAGGCGCGGCGTGTCCTGACGTTCAAGCCCAGCCTCGTGCTCAAGAACGTGCTGAACGAGTAGTCATCGGGCTCTCGCTGCGGTAGGCTATCGGAAAGTGAGCGCTCCACTCTACCCGACGAGACGGAACGAGAGGGAACGAGGGGGAACGAGGGGGGGATGGATCCGATCGAGAAGATTCTCAAGTCGCTCCCGGACAAGACGTATTTCCGGATCGGGGAGGTGGCGAGGATCACGCGGCTCAAGCCCTACGTGCTGCGCTTCTGGGAGACGGAGTTCAAGATGGTCTCGCCTCCCAAGTCGAGATCCGGGCAACGCATGTACCGCAAGAAGGACATCGAGACCGTCCTTCGCGTCAAGCAGCTGCTCTACAAGGAGCGCTTCACGATCGAGGGCGCGCGAAAGCGGCTGGCCGCGCTGCGGCGCCAGGAGGCCGGCACCGCAGCGGGGGAAGAGGGGCGGCGTGTCTCCAGCTCCGAGCTCCGCCGAATTCGCGGCCAGCTCGAGAAGATTCGCGAGCTGGTGACCGACCCCTGAGCTCGATCCCGCCGGTTCGAGAGAGGGGTCCCCGGCCCGGGCCAGGGACCCCCGCTCTCGAGCCCGGATCAGGGACTCAGAGAGCGGCTTCGCCCCGATCGTGGGTGCGGATCCGGATCGCCTCCTCCAGCGGCTGCACGAAGATCTTGCCGTCGCCGATGCGCCCCTCCCGGGCCGATTCCGAAACGGCCTCGAGGACCTTCTCGACCTGATCGTCCGTCACGGCGATCTCGAGCTTGAGCTTGGGAACGAAGTCCACGACGTACTCGGCGCCCCGGTAGAGCTCTGTGTGGCCACGCTGGCGGCCGAAGCCCCGGACCTCGCTGACGGTGACGCCCTGGATCCCGAGCTGGCCGAGTGCCTGCTTCACATCGTCGAGCTTGAACGGCTTGATGATGGCCTGAATGAGCTTCATGGGAGCGACTCCGTTGAGAGCGCAGCCGACGAGGTCTGCACCGGTACGGGCGACGCCGAGGCTGCGCCCTGAGCCGGGCTCGAGCCCAGCGGTGTGTCGGCCGACACGAGATCGTACGCGTGCATCCCGTGCTCCCCGATGTCCAGACCCTCCATCTCCTCGTCGGCGGGAACGCGCAGCCCGAGCGGAATCCGGACGAGCGCGAAGATGGCCAGCGCCGAGAAGAAGGCACCCGCGCCGTAGGCGAGGATGCCGACGGCCTGGAACCCGAGCTGCGCGAGCCCAGCCTTGGCGCCGAAGAGCCCGACGGCGAGTGTGCCCCAGATTCCGCAGATCAGGTGGACCGAGATGGCGCCCACCGGATCGTCGACCCGGATGCGATCGAAGCAGACCACCGAGAAGACGACGAGCACCCCGGCCACCGCACCGATCGCGATCGAGGACCACATCGCCATCTGGTCGGCGCCCGCGGTGATGCCGACCAGGCCGGCGAGGATGCCGTTCAGGGCCATGGTGAGGTCGGGCTTCTTGAAGAGGAACCACGAGGCGTAGGTGGCGCTCACGCCCCCGGCCGCGGCCGCCAGGCAGGTGGTGACGAGCGTGAGCGAAACGGCGGCGGGATCGGCGTTCAGCACCGAGCCACCGTTGAACCCGAACCAGCCCAGCCAGAGCAGAAAGACCCCGATCGCGGCCATGGGCAGGTTGCTGCCCGGAATGGGGCTGATCCGGCCATCCTTGCCGTACTTTCCGAGCCGTGGACCGAGCAGCAGCGCGCCGGCCAAGGCACCCCAGCCTCCGACGGAGTGCACGAGCGTCGAGCCCGCGAAGTCGTAGAAGCCCAGCTCGTCGAGCCAACCCCCGCCCCACTTCCAGGATCCGAGCACCGTGTAGACGAAGGCCACGAAGAGCGTAGAGAACGCCATGAACGAGCCGAGCTTGATGCGCTCGGCCACGGCTCCCGATACGATGGTGGCTGCGGTGGCCGCGAACATCGCCTGAAACAGGAAGTCGGTCCAGTAGGTGTAGCCTCCGTCGGCGTAGCCGGCCGTGAGATCCGCGGCGCTCGGGAAGAGCCCGACGCCGGCAAAGCCCAGCACCCCGTTGAACTTCCCCGGATACATGAGATTGAAGCCGACCAGCGCGTAGGTCAGGATCCCGATGCAGATGATGAAGGTGTTCTTGAAGAGGATGTTGGTGGCGTTCTTCGAGCGCGTCAGCCCTGTCTCGAGCGTTGCGAAGCCGAGGTGCATGATGAAGACGAGCGCCGCCGCAATCATCATCCAGAGATTGTTTGCCGTAAAGAGGGCGGGGGAGACGCTCTCCTCGGCGAGGGCTGCAGCGGGCAGCCCGACCACCACCAGCCCTCCGAGGACGATTCCTGGCCAGGACATTTGAACCTCCTTCGGTCCCCGACGCGCACGTCGGAGCCCGCTTGCGTGAACGGCTGGGAGGCGGAGGAGCAATCCACGTGCCAGAAGATCGACCGAATCTCACGCGCGGAGCGGGACTCGAAGGCGAGCCTGCATGCTTCGCGTACAGCCCCTGCCCAAAGACGGTGCAGCGACCCGTCGTACGTGCGTGCGACGCGGCGCCACATCGCCTAGCATGACTCCATGGCCCGACGTCAAGAGAGGGAACCTGCACGGGAGGAGGTCAGCGAGGTTGCGCCCGGGATCCTCAGGATGGAGCTGCCGATCCGTCTGCCGGGCCTCGGACATGTGAACTGCTACGCGCTGCTCGACGACGAAGGCTGCGCGCTGATGGATCCGGGCCTCCCGGGTCCGGGGACGTGGCGGGCGCTTCGCGCGCGTCTGGAGCGGGCCGGGCTGCGTTTACCAGACGTGCACACGGTGGTGGTCACGCACTCGCACCCCGATCACTTCGGAGCGGCCGAGCGCTTGCGCCGGGAGGTCGGCGCAAGGGTGATCGCCCACCGGCGCTTCTCCTTTGGGCCGCCACCGGCCGGGCTCAGCGAGCCGGAGGTCTCGGTCGAGCATCTCGGCGGCGAGCCCGACGACGAGCCGGAGACCGAGTCGCCGGAGGTCGAGCCGCCCGCCCCCCCCGCGAAACCGGGGACCACGCCTTGGGGGGGACGCAGGCCGGGCCTGCGGCTCGGTCAGCACCTGCTGTGGCGCACCTTGCGCCTGCTCGGTCGAGGAAGCTTCGTGCCCGTGATCACGCACCCCGTCGAGCACGGCGACGAGCTTCACCTCGCTGGCCGAGATCTCTTCGTGCTCCACACGCCCGGCCATACCTGCGATCACGTCTGTCTGCACGATCCCGAGACGGGGACCTTCCTGGCCGGAGATCACGTCCTGCCGACCATTACGCCCCATATCTCCGGCCTGTCGTCCTCGCGGGATCCGCTGGCCTCGTTCTTCTACTCGCTCGATCGCGTGGCCGAGATCACCGGGGTCAAGCAGGTTCTTCCCGCGCACGGTCATCCCTTCGACGATCTGCGTTCCCGCACCCAGGCCATCAAGCGTCATCACTACGAGCGCCTCGAGAAGCTCAAGGCGATCTCGCGCGAGCTGGGGCCCGCTCCGGTCCGGGCCTTCTCGGAGCGTCTCTTTCAGCGTCGGAGCTGGGGCCCGATGGCGGAGAGCGAGACCTACGCCCACCTCGAGCACCTGCGCCTGGCGGGCGAGGCCGAGCGCTACGATGACGGAAGGGGCACGCCGCTCTACGTCGCGGGCTGAGCGGTCCCGCCCTGCGCTGGAGTAGAATCCGGGACCGAGGCCGGTCCCGATGAGGAGGATGCGATGGCAGGCCCGCTGACCGGGCTGCGCGTGATCGATCTTACGGCCATGGTCTCGGGTCCCTTGGCCACCGCCGTGCTCGCGGACCAGGGTGCGGACGTGATCAAGATCGAGCCCCCGGGGGGTGGTGATCTCCTCCGGAGCATCGGCGCCTCGCGAGGCGGAGTCTCTGCGATCTTCAACACGCTCAACCGTGGCAAGCGCTCCCTGGTTCTGGATCTACGTGCCGAGGGGGGTCGAGAGCTGCTCCTGGAGCTGACGCGTCGCGCCGACGTCTTCGTCCAGAACTTCCGCCCCGGTGTCGTCGAGCGGATGTCGATCGGCCCCGAGACGCTGCGCGCTGCGAACCCCGAGCTGATCTACGTCTCGATCAGCGGGTTCGGAGATGCCGGGCCGTACGCGCAGCGCAAGGTCTACGACAGCGTGATGCAGGCGCTCTCCGGCCTCGCGGCCTCGCAGACCGATCCAGGTACCGGCGAGCCACAGCTCATCCGCAACATCGTGTGCGACAAGGTCACCGCGCTGACCGTGGCGCAGGCGATCACGGCGGCGCTACTCGCGCGTGCGCGTGGCGCCGGCGGACAGCACATCCGGGTCGCGATGCTGGACGCCGCGATCGCCTTTCTCTGGCCCGATGCCCTCCAGAACCACACCTACCTCGGCGAGGACGTGACGCGCCCCCTCTCGCCGGGCGCCTACCCCAGCCTGCTTCGCACCGGCGATGGCTTCATGGCGATCTCCGCGATCGCCGAGCGTGAGTTCGAGGGGCTCTGTCGCGCGATCGAGCGGCCCGAGCTCCAGCGCGATCGGCGCTTTGCGAGCCTCGCGGAGCGGCTTCGCCACGGTGCGGCCTTGGCCGAGGAGCTCGAGGCCCACACCCGTCGCTGGAGCGCCAAGGAGCTCTCCGCACGTCTGCAAGCGGAGGACGTGCCCCACGCGCCGGTCAACGGGCTCGAGTCGCTGCACGAAGACCCTCAGGTGATCGCGAACGGGCTGCTCGTCGAGCTCGAGCATCCCCGGGCCGGACGGATGCGTGTGCCCGGCCCCGTGGCGCGCTTCGAGACGACCCCGGCGGCGATCCGCGCTTCCGCACCGGAGCTGGGGGAGCACACGGCCGAGCTGCTCGCGGAGCTCGGCCTTCCGGCCGACCGCATCGAGCCGCTGCGGGCCCGAGGCGTGTTTGGATAACCCATGGAGATCACTCGATTCTTTCTGGATCTGACGGTGTGTTAGAATGACTTTTTGCAGGAGCTCGGAGGTCTGAGATGGGCGTACTGGACGGGAAGGCCGGTGTGGTGACCGGGGCCGGCCGTGGGATCGGCCGGGGGCACTGCCTCCACCTGGGCCGCGCGGGCGCGGCCGTTGTCGTGAACGACGTCGACCGCGCGGAGGCGGAGAAAGTCGTGGTGGAGATCCAGGAGGCCGGCGGCCGTGCGGTGGCCAGCGGAGCCGACATCGGCTCCCGCAAGGGCGCCGAGGAGCTGATCGAGCAGTGCGTGAGCGAGCTCGGCCGGATCGACTTCGTGGTGAACAACGCCGGCATCGTGCGCGACCGCTCCTTCCTGAAGATGAGCGACGAGGAGTTCGACGACGTCTGGAGGATCCACGTGAAGGGCACGTTCTGGTGCTCCCAGGCGGCGGCGTTGCGAATGCGCGGGCAGGGCAGCGGCGGCTCGATCGTGAACACGACCTCGGCGGCCCACATGGGAAACTTCGGCCAGACCAACTACGGCGCGGCGAAGGGGGCCATCGCGTCGATGACGTACACCTGGGCACTCGAGCTGGCGCGCTACGGCATCCGGGCGAACTGCATCTCCCCTTCGGGAACGACCCGGATGTCGGCGACCTACAAGGGTCCGGACGGCAAGGAGGTCGAGATGCCGTTCGTCGACCCGGCATTGAACGGCCCCATGGTCGTGTACCTGTGCAGCGACGAGGCCAACTACATCACGGGGCAGGTCTTTGGCACGGGCGGGGATCGCATCCTGCTGCTCGACCAGCCCAAGTACGGTCACGGCCTCATGAAGCCCGGTGGCTGGACCCTCGAGGAAATCCGCAAGTATTTCAAGTCCAGCCTTGGCAACAAGCTCGAGCCGATCGGGCTGATGAAGCGGCCGTACCCCTTCTACGACGGCGTCACACCTCGCTCGGGGTGATCCCTCATGCTGGAGGGATACCGCGTCCTCGATCTCAGCGGGGAGCCGGGCTTTCTGGCCGGCAAGATCCTCGGCGACATGGGCGCGGACGTGATCAAGATCGAGCCACCCGGCGGGCATCCGGATCGGCGCCCGCCCTATCTGGCGGGCATCGAGGATCCTGAGCGCAGCCTGCTCTGGCTCGCGCTCAACACGAGCAAGCGCGGGATCACGCTGAACCTCGGCGATGAGCGCGGCCGTGAGCTCTTCCAGCGGCTCGTCGCGGGAGCGGACGTCGTGCTCGAATCGGAGCCTGCCGGCGCGCTCGAGTCGCTCGGCGTCGGCCCCGAGGCTCTTCGGCGCTCGAGGCCGGAGCTCGTCTACACCGCCATCACTCCCTTCGGGCAGACGGGGCCCTGGGCCCGCTACCGGGCGCATGACTTGGTCGCAGTCGCACTCGGGGGCAACGCGCTGACGACCGGGCATCCAGATCGTCCGCCGGTTCGCTGCAGCATGCCGGCCGCCTACTTTCACGTCGGACCGGAGGCGGCCCTGGCCACGGCGCTGGCGCTCTGGGCGCGCGTGAACACGGGCGAGGGTCAGCTCGTGGATGTCTCGCTCACCGAGACGCAGCTCCAGACGTTGCTCAGTGCGCCGGCCCAGTTCGCCTTCCACGGTCGTCCCACGCGCCGCAGCGGTGATCGCCTGGGTGGGACCCGGGAGATCTGGGAGACACGCGATGGCTACGTGAGCTTCGGGCTGCGCGGGGGGCCGGCGCGTGTGGCGAACCTGAGGGCGACGGCGCAGTACATGGCGGAGTGTGGAATGGCGCCGGAGTGGCTCGAACGCTACGACTGGGAAAGCTACAACCACAACACGCTGAGCGAGGAGGAGGTCGCCCGCCTCGAGGAGGCCTTCGCCACTTTCTTCCGTACGCGGACCATGCGTGAGCTCTACGAGGAGGCGGTCAAGCGACGCATCATGCTCGCCCCCTGCAACGACGCGCAGGAGCTGATCGAGCATCCTCAGCTCCGCGCACGCGAGTTCTTCGTCAAGCTCGAGTACCCCGAGTTCGACGCCGTGATCGAGCATCCGGCCTTCTTCGGGCGTTCGAGCCAGGGCGATATTCGCATCCGTCGCCGGGCACCGCGCATCGGTGAGCACAACGCCGAGGTCTACGGTGAGCTTGGCGTGGAGACGGGGGAGCTGCAGGCTCTCGCCGCCGACGGGGTCATCTAGCCTTGGCGGGCTCCCGAGGCGTCCTCGAGGGGGTCAAGGTGCTGGAGCTGGGCTCCGGCGCGGCGGGGCCCGTCGCCACCCGCTACCTCGTGGAGCAGGGCGCGGTGGTCGTGCGGATCGAGTCCTCCCGTCGGCCTGACTTTCTTCGCATCCTCTGGCTCACCCGCGACAGCCCCCACGGCGTGGACGGCTCACCGATGTTCATTCTGCTGAACCCGGACAAGCTCAGCGTGGCCATCGACATGTCGCGCCCCGAAGGCGTGGCGCTCGCCCGGCGTCTCGTGCTCTGGGCCGATGTGGTCGCCGAGAACTTCGCTCCCGGTCCCATGCGCAAGTGGGGGCTCGACTACGAGAATCTTCGGAAGCTCAAGCCGGATCTCGTCATGGTGAGCGGCTGCCTCTTCGGGCAGACCGGTCCGCACTGCCGCTACCCCGGCTTCGGTGGGCAGGGCTCGGCGATCTCAGGCTACAACCATCTCACGGGCTGGCCCGACCGGCCGTCGCAGGGTCCCTCGCACACCATCACGGATTCCCTGTCCCCGCGCTACGTCGCGCTCGCGATCGTCGGCGCGCTCCTGAATCGGCACCGCACGGGCCGGGGGCAGTACATCGACATCTCCCAGATCGAGACCGGCGTGTACAGCAACTCGGAGATGATCGTGCGCTACAGCGCGAACGGGGAGATCGTGACGCGACAGGGAAACCGCTGCGAGAGGGCGGCCCCACACGGCATCTATCCCTGCCGGGGCGAGGATCGCTGGATCGCGATCGCCGTCCTGAGCGACGCCGAGTGGCTCGCGCTTCGCCGCGTGATGGGGGAGCCGGGCTGGGCGCGCGACGCGCGCTACGAGAGCGTCGAGGGTCGCCTCGCGGCCGAGCCGCAGATCGATGAGGCGCTGGTGCGCTGGACCTCCGCCTTCGACGCGCACGAGCTCATGCAGATGCTCCAGGAGGCGGGGGTCGAGGCGGGGGCAGTGCAGAGCTACGCCGATCTCCTCGCCGATCCACAGCTCGCCCATCGCGGACACTTCCAGACGCTCGAGCATGTTCACCTGGGAAAGCTCCACTTCGAGCGCCCCGGCTATCGACTGTCTCGGAGCCCGGGCGCCTACCACGCTCCCGGTCCCAATCTGGGTGAGCACACGCGAAAGGTTCTCGAGGAGCTCCTGGGGATGGACCCGCAAGAGATCGACACGCTGGCGGAAGCCGGCGTGCTGGCGTGAGGAGCAGGAGATGACCGGTATCACAGCCTACGGCGCCTACGTCCCGCGGACCCGCCTTCCGCTGGCCCTGATCGCGGGCCGAACGCCCCGGGAGGGCGGTGCCGAGAAGGCGGTCGCCTACGCCGACGAGGATGCCGTCACGATGGGTGTGGCCGCGGCGGTGGACTGCCTCCGGGGTCTCGATCGGGCCTGCATCGACGGGCTGCTCTTCGCCTCGACGACCTACCGGCTGCGGGAGAAGCAGGGGGCGGCGCTCATCGCCCGCGCACTCGACCTGCGTCGGGACGTGCTCACGCAGGACCACTCGGGCTCTCTGCGCGCGGGCACGACGGCGTTGCGCGCGGCCATCGATAGCGTGAACGCCGGATCGGCGCGCCACGTGCTGGTGATCGCCAGCGATTGCCGCATGGGAGCGCCCCGCGGTCCACTCGACCGCAACCTTGGAGATGGCGCGGCGGCGTTCCTGGTCGGCCGCGACGATGCGATCGCGACGCTGGAGGGCGCTCACTCGATCAGCAACGAGCTCCAGGATCTGTGGCGCATCGAGGGCGACCGCTTCACGCACAGCTGGGAGGAGCGCTTCGTGATCCAGGAGGGCTACCTCCCCAACCTGACGGAGGCCGTGGGCGGACTGCTCGACAAGCTGGGGCTGGGCCCCGATGACTTTGCCCGGGCCGCCCTCTACGCCCCGGACGCACGCAGCCATGCCACGGTGGTTCGAGAGCTCGGGCTGGCCGCCGAGCGGGTCTGCGATCCGCTATTCGGGCGCCTCGGCAATGCGGGGGTCGCCTTCGCGCCCCTGCTTCTCGCTGCCGCTCTCGAGGCGGCACGCGCGGGCGAGCGGATCCTGTTGGCCAGCTACGGTGACGGGGCCGAGGCCCTCGCGTTCCGCGTCAGCGAGCGCATCGAGAAGCTCGAGCCCCGCCCCGGGGTCGCGGGACATCTCGCGCGGCGTCGCCCGCTGCGCAGCTACGAGATCTATCTTCGCTCCCGCGGGCTGGAGCCAAACGAGTGGCCCGCCGCGCCCGGTCCGGGTCTCTCGGCCACGGTGCGCTACCGGGAGCGGGACACCGACGTCGCGTTTCGCGGCGGTCGTTGCCTTGGCTGTGGCCAGGGGCACTTTCCGCAGCCACGCGTCTGCTACCGTTGCCACAGCCGCGACCGATGGGAGCCGCTCCGGCTGTCGGACCGTCGGGGTCGCGTGCTCGCCTACACGTTCGACTACTTCTTCCCATCCCCCGAGCCGCCGACGATCATGACCGTGGTCGAGGTCGAGGGGTGTCGCGTGCACATCCAGCTCGCCGACATCGCACCGGACGACGTGCGTCTCGAGCTGCCCGTGGAGTTCATGTTCCGGAAGATTCACGATGCCGGCGGCAAGCCCAACTACTTCTGGAAGGCCGTTCCTGCCGCGGAAGGAGATTCAGCATGAGGGAGTCGATCCGCGATCGCACCGCCGTGGTTGGCGTCGGCGCGTGTCAGTTCGGGGAGAACTGGGACCGTTCGCGAGAGGACATGATCGTGGAGGCCGCGTACGAGGCCTACGCCGATGCCGGAATCGACGACCCGCACGAGCGCATCGAGGCGGTCTTCTGCGGCTCCGTCTACCCCAATGGAGGAACCGGAGAGGTCGCCGAGGCGCTCAAGCTCTTCGGCCGGCCGATCAGCCTGCTCTCGAACTACTGCGAGACCGGTACCGATGCTTTTCGCTATGGCGTGCTCTCGGTCGCCGCGGGTCTCTACGACACGGTTCTGGTCGTCGGCTTCGACAAGCCCAAGGACCGCGGTGTCTCGGGGCCTTCGGTCGCCTTCGATCGTGTCCGCGGGCTGCCCGCGACGCCGGCGGGCTGGTTCTCGCTCTGCGCGGCGCGCTACTTCGAGACCTTCGGGGCAGGCCGTGAGGACCTGGCACGGATCGCGGTCAAGAATCATCACAACGGCACACTCGCGCCCAAGTCCATGCTCAAGCGCGAGATCAGCATCGACGACGTGCTCAACGCACGAATGATCTCCTGGCCGTTTGGCCTCTACGACTGCGCCGCCCAGTCCGATGGTGCGGCGGCTGCGGTGGTCACGCGTGCCGATCTGGCGCGCGGCTTCCGCGACGACTACGTTCTCGTCAAAGCCGTGGCCATCGCCGTCGCCGAGAACCCACAGACCGATCCGGAGTTCGATTTTCTGGCCTGGAAGCCCACGATCCACGCGGCGCGCCAGGCCTACGAGCAGGCGGGCATTCAGGATCCATTCCGAGAGCTCGATGTCGTGCAGCTCCACGACTGCTTCTCGCTGACCGAGCTGCTCACCTACGAGGATCTCGGGCTCTGCAAGAAGGGCGAGGCCAAGGATCACGTGGCGAGCGGGACGTTCAGGCTCGAGGGCGAGCTCCCGGTGAACACCGACGGAGGCCTGAAGAGCTTTGGCCACCCGACCGGCGCGACTGGCGTTCGGATGATCTACGAGAACACGCTCCAGCTCCAGGGCCGTGCGGGGCCCCGTCAGGTGAAGGACGCACGCCTGGCCCTGAGCCACAACATCGGAGGGGCTCCCCAGGCCTGTGGGATCGCGATCCTGGGTCGTCCCTGAGGGGCTCTATGCGGCCCGGCGCCGCCAGGCGGCGAGGGTGCCGACTCCGAGCATGAGGAGGAGACCGCTGGCGGGCTCAGGGACCGTGAAGCGCTGGGTGATGAGCGAGATCTGCGCCGAGCCCCCCGGCCCCCCACCCAGGATCGTGCTGTCGACGAGGATGTCCTTGAACACGACCTCAAGCTGGCTCGGGCCGCTGAGCGCAGCGGAGTCCTGGAGCTGCAGACCGCCGCCGCCCGTGGCCCGCACCTGCAAACCTATATTGAGTCCCAGGAACGTCTCGGTGACCCCGGCCTGTGCCCCGAGGCCCGCAGCCTGTCCGTTGAAGCTCAGCTGCACGCTGGTAAGAGGGCCGGTCGCCGTCACCCGGAAGGAGAGCAGCATGTCACCGAGCTCGCCATCCGCTGCGGAGAACGGTCCCGTGAGCGAGAAGCCATCGTCGAGGACGATGATCTGATAGAGACTCAGATCGCTCGAGATCGACCCCGCGGGCGTGGCGGCGAACGAATCGAAGCTGAGCGCGCCGTTTCCGGAGTTGAAGCCGAAGCTTGCATCGGGTGTCAGATCCGCCAGGCTGAGTGCTCGGGCTGGGCTTGCCCCCACCACCAGCAGGCAGGTCATCAGCAGCCCTGAGGCCAAGATCTCGCGCATCCTTCTCATCCAGAGCTCTGCCATCTCGCCTCCAACACTGCTCCACCACCTACTCTACAACGAGTGTAGTGTATGCCCTTCGTTGGGTGATGGGAAGAAAAATCTCTCGGGAGCGTCGGAAGCTCAGAGGTCCAGAGCGGCCGCCCCGAGGCGCCCTCACCGGGGCTGCAGCCGGCGGGCGCGTGGGTCGACGCCTCAGGCGCCCGCAGCGCAGCGGAAGCCGATCAGGATGTGGCGGGCCTCGGCCGGGCGCCCGTGACGAAACGCACAGCGGCAGGTCCCCGGTGCGTCGTCCCAGGCGCAGCCCCTGAGCGTGGCACGCTGAGCGTCGAACTTCGAGGCAGTCCATTCGAAGACGTTGCCCGCGAGGTCCAGGATGCCTGAGGGCGTGGCGCCGGCGGGATGTGCGTCCACCGGCGCTGTACCGGAAGCCTGGACCTGCGCGCGGCGATTGGAGCCCCACTCCGGGCCCCACGGGAAGCGGCGGTGCTCCAGCCCGCGACAGGCGGCCTCCCACTCGTCCTCGGTGGGAAGACGCCTCCCGCGCCAGTGGCAGTACGCCCGCGCGTCCGTGCGGCTCACGAGCACGACGGGGTGGCTCCGCGCGTCGGCCGGAGGATCTCCGTCCGTCCACCGATAGCGCTGGACCGTTGCATACGAATGCACGAGAAATCCCTGCTTGCGGTACTCCTTGGCCGAGATGTCCGGAGCTCGGTGTCCAGTCTCCCGCACGAACGCCGCATAAGCCGCCTGCGTGACGGGCGTGCGCTCGAGCCAGAAGCCGGTCAGATCCACGCTTCGGGGCGCCCGCTCCCAGAGATCGTACCAGTGCTGGGTCCGGATGACCGATGAGGAGAGGCGGTAGCCCAGCTCTCGTTCTCCGGCATCGCTGCCGAGCGAGTAGCGCCCGGGCTCGACCCAGATGAGATCCTGATCGCGCGTGGGCGGCTGGGGCGTACAGGCGAGTCCCGAGAGAACCGAGGCCAGAGACACCTGCAGCACGGCTCGCGCGTATCCTCGCCGCGCGCAGGGATGAAGCACGGGGAGCGCCCAGCCGCGGAAGCCGGGCGCACCGCTACGGCCCGATCGCGGCTGCACAGACCGGATCGATCCCGGGCGGCTGAGAGGGCTCGGCCAGGAAGCGGCGGAGCACGACGACATCGGCGATGTCGCAGTCGTCCGGCCCCCCGATCACGGAGCAGCGGGTCTCTCCTGCGCTGGGGAGCGCCGAGCCGATCGGATCTGCCAGGAACGCGCGATAGGTGTCGACATCGTTCGGGTCGATCAGCCCATCGCCGTTGACGTCGCCACAGAGGCCCTGACAGGCGAGCAGGGGCGATCCCACGGTGATCGACTGAGCGATGGCGTCGCGAGAGCCGTCCGCGTCGACGACCACGAGCTGCACCTTGTAGGTGCCGGCGAGCTCGAAGCTGTGGGTGGGGTTCTGGCTGGTGTCCACCGGCGATCGGTCATCGAAGGTCCACTCCCAGGAGCTCAGGGCGTCGTGGGCGGTGGATGTGTCGGTGAACGAAACGACCCAGGGCGGCGTGCAGCTCGGAAGACCCGCGTGGAAGCTCGCGGTCGGTCCCGTGTCGAGCACCGAGGCGCCGGTCCGGGCTTCCAGCGTGAAGCCGAGGGCGTCTGTGACCCGCACCGCCACGGCATACTCACCCTGCTGGGCATAGGCGTGCCAGATGGGATTTCCGGAGTCGAGTGTTCCATCCCCTAGGTCCCACTCGTAGCGCTCGATCGGCCCGCTCTCACTGATGGCGTCCGCGCTCATCCGGATTGGCTCCCCCTCGATCCCCGAGTACGGCCCGCCAGGATCGAGCCGGATGGGGCTGTCGTCGTTCCGGATGGTGACCTCGCCACGGGGACGGAGCAACGTGGCGTTCTGAGCCTGCGTCAGCTCCACGAAGAATCGTTCATCGGGCTCGACCCCGAGGTCGCCGACGATTCCCACACCGATGATCTGCGTGTCGGTCCCTGGGGGGAACGCGATCTCCCCCAACGCCGCCAGGAAGTCGACATCCGACGTCGCCGTGTCCCCCACGGTGTGCCAGGCTGCACCGACCGGAACGGCGGCTGGCGTCGAGAGCGTCACGGCGAGCTGGGCATCCCGCGTGCCCGCATCCCCCTCGATCACGACCACGTCGCCGATCGAGATCGAGGGCGGCCCCAGCACCGTGCTGGTGACCTCCGCCACGTCGTTGCTGGGGTCCGGATCCACGCTCGTCGTGCTGACGCGAGCCGTATTCGTGATCAGGCCGGTTGTCGAGGGTCGTACGACGAGGGTCACGAACCTTCCGCTGCTTCCCAGCAAACCTCCCAGGTCGCAGCTCACCACACCACCCGTCTCGGTACAACTCGTGGGCGTGGCCGAGACGAGCGAGACGCCGGCCGGAAGCGTATCGGTGAGCGTTACGCCCAGGACCGAGTCGGGCCCGTGGTTCCACACGACGATGTCGTAGGTCAGGTCCCCTCCGAAGGGCACCGGCTCGGGCGATGCGGTCATCGTGACCGAGACGTCGTTGGGCCGCTGGATGTCGCTGCGTACGATTGCGAAGTCGTTGCTGCCATCCGGATCGCTGATCGCGCCAGAGACGGTCACCACGTTGGCGGCCTGGCCCGTGGAGCTCGCCTCGACAGCAATGTCGATCCGTACCGTCTCGGCGGGAACGAGCGTGTCGATCGTGCACGTGACGACGCCGTTCAGCTCCGAGCAGCTTCCACGCTCCGGCGCCGCGGTGAGGAAACGGACGTGGCTCGTGGGGAGGGTGTCGCGGATCCTCACCTGGGAGGCCGGATCGGGTCCGTGGTTCATGACGCTCACGCCGTAGTGGAGCGTCTCTCCGCTGGCGACGGGATCCGGCGCGGCCGTCACGCCGACGGCCAGGTCGGCGAGGCCCAGAACCTCCGTGGTCGCGAGTCCCGTGTTGCCTCCCGTGTCCGGATCGAACTCGTTCGCGCTCACTCGCGCGGTGGCGCCGAGCGGTCCCGCGGCCGTCGGCGAGCCCTCGATGACAGCCGTCGCTGTGCCACCCGGGGCGAGGTTCTGGAGATCACAGACCAGGCTCAGCGGGAAGCCCGGGAGGCCGCCGATCGTCGAGCAGGCTCCCTGGCTCGGCGTGGCCGATCCGAAGGCGAACCCGGCCGGCAGCGGCATGCTGAACGCCACGCCCGTGGCCAGGGCCGGGCCCGAGTTGGTGATCCGGGCCGTGTAGCGCAAGGTCTGGTCGCGGGGGACGGGATCGGGGTCATCCACGAGGGTGACCGAGAGGTCGGCGGCGTCGTTCCAGCGCCAGTGGGCCACTCGGGGTGATGGCTTGCCTCCCACCTTCATGAAGTTCCCGCGCAGGTACACGTCGGGTCCATCCGCCGCGATCTCGTATACGGAGTCCAACGTCCCGGATCCGAGGCCGGACCAGAGGCCCGTGACGCCGCTGCGCCGCGCGATGCCGTTGGCCGCGACTCCGCTGATGATTCCGAACTGCCCGCCCACGTAGAGATCGGAGCCGAGAACCGTCATCGCAACGACGCAGTCGAGGGGCCCGGAGCACTCCTCCGGGGGAACACCGGTCCCCGGCGTCGACCACTGTGCCTGGACCGGATCCCACAAGGCGATGTGCTGGGCGGCGCTCCCCCCCGCACCCACGAAGGTCCCCCCCACGAAGAGGCCTTCCGGAGCCGCGGCCATGGTCAGAACGCCCGCTCCTAAGCTTCCGCGATCGATGCCGCTTCCCAGAGGTGCCCAGGTGCCGGTGGCGGGATCGAAGCGCGCCACGTTCTCAGCGGCGACGCCTTCGATGTCGATGAATCGGCCGCCGACGTAGATGTCATCACCCAGGATCGCGACCGCCCCGAGCTCACCACCGCGCGTGACCCGGCTGGGGACGTAGGTCCAGGTCTGCGCCGCGGAGTCCCACCGGGCGAGCCAGCTCGATGGCAGCCCGGTGAAGTCGATCCGGAAGCGGCCGAGCGCGTAGAGATCGCCGTTCTCGGCGGCGCTGAGCTCCCGGATCGTGGCTTCCACTCCCGCACCGAGCGGGGACCATGTGTGCGAGCTGAGATTCAAGTGCGCGATGTTCGCGGCGGGGGCCCCGCCCGCCTCCGAGAACCCCCCTGCGACATAGAGGTCGTCTCCCCGGAGGACGAGGGAGGTGATGCCGGCGGGGGCCTGGTCCACCGGCGTCCAGGTGTTCGTCGATACGTCCCAGCGGGCGAGATGGACCGGAATCGAGTCGAGGCTGCCGGGGGGCAGAAAACGTCCGGCCATCCAGACCTCGTCGGCCCGTGCAGCGAGGGCCGAGACCCTCCCGATGAGACCGTCGCGCAGAGGAAACCGATCGCCCGTGGATCCGGACTGCCGGAAGATCGTAGAGAACCGGGTGTTCTCAAAGCCGCTTCCGCCTACTCCTGAGCCCGTCACGTACACGTCGCTCCCCAGGGCGGCCAGCGCCTCGATGCGGATGGTGGAGAGGTTGATAGAGACGTCCGCGAGCCAGGTCTGGGACACCCGATCCCAGATCGCGAGATTAAAGTTGCGGATGCCGCCGGACGTCTCGAAGCCTCCTCCCACCCACAGCTCCGAGCCGATCGGAAGGAGCGTCTTGACCTTCGCCGGGGGAGGACCCGAGTGATCCACACCTCCCCCGACGCCCGACCAGCGTTGCAGCGTGCGCTCCCACACCGCGAGGTTGTTCACGATCAAGCCACCGGCCGCCGTGAACTCGCCGCCAAAGAACACCTCGCCAGAGTCCGCGGGCGCAATGGCGTAGACCGTCCCGTCCACTCCGCTCCCCACGGGTCCCCAGCTCCCGGTATCCCGGCTCCAGTGGGCCACGTGGGTGAGGTCGGTCGACCCCGCCCGGACGAAGGCGCCCCCCGCGTACAGGCCGGACGCATCCACGGCGAGCGCCAGTACGTCCCCCGTGAGGAAGTCCGTGCCGAGCGCTGACCAGCTCCCCGTCTGCAAGTCCCAGCGGGCCACGAGCCCAGCGGGAATTCCCCCGGCGTGCTGGAAGCCCCCACCGACGTACACTTCCGTGCCCTCCGGGGCGAGCGCGTGAACCACGCCGTCGGTGCCGCTTCCGAGCGCCGACCAGGTGTCACTCGTGGCGCTCCAGCGCGCCACGTTCGCTGCGGGCACACCGTCCACGCTGTCAAAGGCTCCGCCGACGATGAGCTCATCGCCCACGAGCACCATCGTCTCGAGGCCGAAGAGTGGGCTCGTGCCTTCGAAGCGGCCGATCTCGCTCCACTCGCGGGTGGCCGAATCGAAACGTGCGACCACCGGCCACTGCAAGGAGTCCACATCGGGGTTCACGGCCATTTGGCCCGCCAGGTAGACGGTCCCGTCGGGAGCCACGACCATCGCGTGGACCTCGCCGATGGGCTCCGTTCCCCCGAGATGGTCATCCCAGTTGACATCGTCGGGAAGTGGGGCGGGGATCGCGAGGCGCGCGGCCAGCATCAGCGCCGCGCAGAGGCTCAGCGCGCAGCGGGGGGAAAAGCGGGGGAGCATGGAGGAACATTCAGCAGGGCGACCAGCAACCACGGGACGAGTATATCAACTCGCCTCTCGAATCGAACTGCACAGGATGCGAGGAAGCCGGTCGGCAGTGGCGGGTCACGCGTGTGCAGGTTGCGGAGGCTCTCGGTGGATTGAAGCACATCCCCGAGAGCGCGACCGTTCGGATCCGCCCGACCCAGCTGAGAAGCGAACGCACAACGGCTCCGCTGCCCACCTGGCCCACCTGGGAGTGTTGCATATGGTCACACCGAGGCTCTCTCTCGAGAGCCCTTCCTCCCTCCCTCCAGCCCGGGGCTGACGGGAGATCCGTGCAGCCGGTGTGGAGTGAGCGCACGGGACGAGGCGAGGGGACCGGTGTGGCCCCTCGGCGCCATCCCGGTCCTGCGGCCGGGCCAGGACCGGCCGGTGGTGAACGGACGGCGCGCGCGGAGACCCTCTATAATCCGAGTGCAAGCGTCTGCGCATGCGTGTACTCCGGGTGGCTTGAAAAGCCGGGAGAGGAGAGATCATGAAGCCACGCAGCGGGAGTGTCTCCCGAGCGGGATCGCACGATCTCCGCTTCATCATCATCGGCGCGGGAATGTCCGGAATCCTGAGCGCGATCAAGCTCCAGGAAGCGGGGCTGACGAACTTTGCGATCTACGAGAAGGCCGATCGCCTCGGGGGGACTTGGCGCGAGAACACCTACCCGGGCCTCTCCTGCGATGTTCCTTCGGTGCTCTACAGCTACTCCTTTGCTCCGAACCCCGAGTGGAGTCATCGCTTCTCATATGGCCCGGAGATCCTGGCCTACCTCGAGGATGTCGCGCAGCGCTACGGCGTGGCCAAGTCCGTGCGGCTTGGCCAGGAGATCCGCCGCTGCGCCTTCGAGGGGGGCCGCTGGCGGGTCGAGACCTGCGACGGCAAGCATGACGAGGCCGATTTCATCATCGCGGCCAGCGGCGTGCTTCACCATCCCTGTTATCCCGAGCTCGAGGGCCTGGAGAGCTTTGAAGAGGCCTGCTTCCACAGCGCCCGCTGGGATCACACGGTGTCGCTGGCCGATAAGCGTCTGGGAATCATCGGGACCGGCTCGACCGCGGTCCAGATCACGTCCGCCGTCGTGGACACGGTGGGCAAGCTCTGCCTCTTCCAGCGCACGGCACAGTGGATCATGCCGCAGGAGAACGCCGAGTTCTCCGAGGAGGAGAAGGCGCAGTTTCGCGCGAACCCCCGGCTCCAGCAGGAGATGCGCGAGCAGGTCTCCCGCATGTTCGCAGACGGCTTCTCGAACGCGGTCGTGGATGCCGAGTCCGAGCAGATGAAGCGCATCGAGGAGATGTGCCGCGAGAATCTGGAGATGAATGTCCGTGACCCTGTGCTTCGCGAGAAGCTCCGACCGGACTACCGGGCGGCCTGCAAGCGCCTGATCATCTCGCCCGACTTCTACGAGGCGATTCAGCGTCCGAACGCCAACCTCATCACATCGGGGATCGAGCGGATCGAGCCGAAGGGTGTGCGCACCCAGGACGGTGAGCTTCACGAGCTCGATGTCCTGGTGCTGGCCACCGGATTCCGGGTCGATCGTTTCATGCGGCCCATGGAGGTGATCGGCCGCGGGGGCGTCACGCTCGAGGAGGTCTGGCGTGACCGCCCATCGGCCTACATGGCGATCTCGATCCCCGAGTTCCCGAACTTCTTCATGCTGAATGGGCCCAACGGCCCGGTCGGAAACTTCTCCCTGATCGAGGTCTCGGAGCTGCAGTTCGCGTACATCATGCAGCTCGTGGAGCTGGTCCGTTCCGGCCGCTGCCGGCAGGTGGCCGCCGCGCGCGAGGCCGCGGCCCGCTTCGACGAGGAGCGCACCGAGGCCGCGAAGAAGACCGTCTGGTACACCGGCTGCCGAAGCTGGTACCTGGACGACCGGGGCATTCCCATGGCGTGGCCCTGGACCTTCGACCGCTTTCGCGAGGAGATGGCGGCCCCGAAGCTGGCGAACTACGACCTGGCCTGAGCTCGATCGACGAGCTGGGCCGGCTTCCAGGGGGAGAGCGCTACTCGTAGTTCCCGAAGACACGGACGCGCAGACTGTAGCTCTGCCCCGCGGTGGGGTAGTAGAGTGTGGCTCGGTAGAAGAGCCGTGCGCGGTTCGGGTTCAGATTGATGAGCTGCGTGTCGATCGACACGAATCCGCGGACATTGCCCAGCGTGTCCCGCGTTTCCAGCTCGATTCCCTCAATCAGCTCGTCGAAGGCGATCACTCCAGGCGAGATCCGGTAGTCGAACCTCAGGTCGATCCGGACCGTCTCCCCGTCCCGCTGATTCCGCGCGACGAGCTTGAGGGTGGCATCCCCCGGGGGAATCGGCACGCGAAGGCGCTCTCTCGCCCCGCGATGCGTCGCCATGGGAATCGACAGGTCGAGCTGGACCGGCCCGTTGAACGCTGCTGCGCTGTTTGCCGCCGCCAGGACGGTCACGAGCACGGCCGCTGCGAAGCTTCGCGCTTCCACGTCTCACATCATACACGAGGGCTGCTTCGAACAGACCAGAAGCGTTCCACGTCACGAATTTACACATTTCTGCTTCCCAAAGGCCGCTCGTGGACGCATGATCGTCTCCGCGGGAATCTTACGGGAGCTCTTGAGCTTGCCGGGAATAGGTGCCTGGTCAGGCCGGAGCCACGCTGAGCTGTCAGGACGACGGGGATGAACCCAGTGTTGCTCCCGCTTTCAATACGGGCTGCGCTCCGACGTGCACTGTTCTCACGTGCAGCTGCACGAGGACGATCCCCTACTGGTCGTCCACTTCGCTCGTGGGCACGGGCAGCGCCTGGTCCGTGGACTTCGGCCTTGGCTTCGTGGAATTCTCCGCCAAGCACAGCCCCGGCTGGGTGCGTGCCGTGCGGGGCGGCCCGTGATCGGTCCTTCGGTTTTCCAAGCGCGACACGCCCCGGCTCCGATGGGGCCGCGGTCAGCGCGTTCCCGGGGTCGCTAGACAGGCCCGCGTGGCCTCGCTCTCGCACACTCGCGGGGAAATTCGCGCACCCTACGCACACCAACGACCTACAAGTCTGTAGGGCGACTCTTGTAACCCCTCGAGATCATTGGTCGGGGCGGGCGGATTCGAACCGCCGACCTTCTGAACCCCATCCAAAACGCCCGTCTCGAAATCGGCCTTGATTCGCGGATTCGTGGCCTTTCATGGGTTGTTGAAAGTTTCGGTAAGCCAATGGTAAGCCAAAATCGCGATTTCGCGAGGGGGATTCAGCCATCGTGCGCGACACGATCATGCTTCACCCGCCTCCCGGGTTAGGAGTTTGAGAAGCTTCGGATTGAGAAAGAGCTTCTCTCGGCCGACGCTTCGCTCTGTTAAGACGCCCTCGGATACGAGGGCTTTCAGGTAGCGCGATGCGGCTTGACGTGCCGCGATGCCGGCGTCGACCAGATTCGAGATGCGGCAGTAGGGTTGCTCGAAGATGACGTCGATAAGCTCGCGGCTGTAGATCTTCGGTAGCTTGGCGCGCACATGATCCACCGTTTGGTCCGCAAGGGTACGGACGGCTTCGATCTTGGTCGTGGTCCAGGTGGCCGTCTCCTCGACGCCGCGGAGCAGATAGAGGATCCAGAGTTCCCAAGCGTCTTTGCGGGTCACGTCCAGGAGAAGGCGGTAGTAGTCCTCCTTGTGTGCAATGACGTAGCGGGAGAGGTAGAGAATCGGCAGCGGAAGGAGTTGCTGCTCGACTAGGAACAGGCTGTTCAGGACGCGTCCGGTTCGGCCATTGCCATCGGTGAACGGATGAATGGCTTCGAACTGGTAGTGCGCGACCGCCATGCGGATCAGCGGATCGATATCCGTCGCTTCATGGAGAAATCGCTCCCAGTTCGCGAGCAGCTTGCGAATCCGAGCCTCGGTTTCGGGGGGTGTGTAGATCACGTCGCCGCTGGTCTGGTTGACCAGCGCGGTACCGGGAACTTTTCGCACGCCCATCTCAACACCCTTAATGCGGCTACAGACGAACTCGGCGGTGCGTGTATTGAGGGGGCGCTTCTTGAGGGTTCCGAAGGCTTCGAGCAGGGCATGGCGATAGCGCAGTGCCTCTTTGGTCGCGGGGTCGGCGGCACCCTCGCTCTGTAGATGCTGGAAGAGCTTGTCCGCCGTGGTGACGATGTTCTCGATCTCGGAGCTGGCCCGGGCCTCGAGTAGCGGAAGGGTATTGATTAGCATCCCGGGATTCGGGATCAGCGCGGCTGCCTGGCTCAGCTGCGCAAGTGCGGCTCGTGCCGTAACGCACTGTTTTAGAATGGATTTTGTCTCTAGCTCGATAGCCGGGGGAAGCTCTGGGAGGTCGTTATAGGGCCGATCCGGCCGCCAGGCTGAGGCCACTATATGTCTCCGAAACTCGATTTTTGCGACATATTTGGAGGTTATGTCGCCGGCAGCGACAGGTCAAGGGAACCTGTCGCAAAACCAGCGCTCGGGCGACATGTTCCGCCTGCCGGTGCGGGGCGGGGAGCTTGCCATCGCGTGCGTCGGATTTGATCGGTTAGGATTAATAGTAAATATAATCATATAGTTACGATAGTACCTGCGTGCGTAATGGAGTCTCAAGTGAAGTATTCTATAGTCCGAAAAACCATATATGTTTTCTGACAGATCGCCTGTAAGGTTTCGGGCTGTTAGAGGGGCGACATGGCGTCCGTACAAGATCAGATCTGGGCCCGGGTCCGGAGGAAGGGAAGGGGACACGTGTATGTACCCTCGGATTTCCTCGACCTCGGAAGCCGGGCCGCCGTAGACCAGGCGCTCGGCCGGCTGGTGCGTTCGCAGAAGCTGCGTCGCGTGACGCGAGGAGTCTATGACTACCCGACGCAGCACTCTCAGCTCGGGATGGTTCCACCGTCTCTGCATCGAGTAGCGCAAGCCATCGCGCGTTCGACGGGGAGCCGATTGCAGATCTCGGGAGCCCAAGCTGCAAACACCTTGGGGCTTTCGACGCAGCTGCCGGCGCAGCTCGTGTACTTGACGGATGGTCCGACACGCACGGTGGCCGTTGGAAATCGCAAGATCCATTTCCGGCACGCGAGCCCGCGAACACTCGCAGGCGCGGGTAGCGTGGTAGGTGCCGTATTGCAGGCTTTCCGCTTTCTTGGTCCGCAGGCCTTTGACGACGCGGCGGTTCGCAAAGTTCGCCGGGCCGTGAGCACAAAGGACCGGGGTATGTTGCAGGGTGCGATCAACCAAGCCCCCGCATGGATGCGCGGAGCGCTCGCAGCAATCGCGGAGCCTGACCAAGCAGAAGCGATCTAGCGCGTCGTGGATACCCGCTGGCTGCGAGCCTCGCGATTTTCGCGTAGGAAAGAATTCTTTCCTTAGAGATGGCGTAAGTAAAGGATAGTTTCCTAAGAGTCGGCTAGTCGGCGCTGCGAGAACGCTATCAAGGCGATCAAGAACGCCATCGCCGAAAGCGCGAAGCTCAGCCGCCGCCAGATCAAAGTCTTCCCGCAGGGCTCATACCGCAATCGCGTCAATGTCCGCAGGGACAGCGACGTGCTCGAGGGCTGAACCGGCTTACGGCACCTCCTCCACCTCCGGCTCGAGCTCGTCCGACTCGGTGCGAATGGGCCCCGCGTCCAGAACCGGCGCGGCCTTGATCCGCTC
>JBHHVJ010000032.1:0-43076 GCA_046754285.1 Myxococcota bacterium
GGCATGAGCTACGGAACCGTCAACGAGAGCCGCTGGACGGCCGACGCGCGGACGGTCATCGTCAGCCTCACGGCCGGCTTCACCCTGACCGGCAGCGAGGTCGTGACGCCGGACCTTCGGGACGCCTTCGGCAACGCGGCGGTCGGGAGCGGGCTGCTCACGACCACCGACACCATCCGTCCGAGCTTCACCGGAATCGGCTGGACCGACGTCGATGGCTCGGGAAGCGTGAGCCTCGGCGACACCTACGAGTTCCAGTTCGACGAGGCGATGGACGTGTCGGCGATCCGCGACGGCACGACCGATGCGAACGTCTTGCTGCGGCCGATCGGGGGCGCGCGCTACGGCGACGTCAACACCATCGTCTGGGCTCCCGATCGCCGTTCGGTCACGGTGACCATCACCGTGGGCGCAACAGTCATCGGCGACGAGACGGTTCTACCGAGCAGCTTCTTGACCGACGTAGCAGGCAACCCGGTCACGGGGACGCGGGACCTGACGGGGCGCGACAGCGTTGCGCCCGTGTTCTTGGGGGTGCGCTTCGACGATGCCGACGGCAATGGCGCGGTTTCCTTGGGCGACAGCTACACCTTCCGATTCGACGAGCCCATGAGGACGTTCGCGCTCTCGGATGGCTCGACCGAGGCCAATCTCAATCTTTCCCCGGAGGGGAGGAAATACGGCGATGTCAACGCGGTCGTGGTCAGCCCCGACTTCACGCAGGTGACGGTCTTCATCACCAGCGGATTCACAGTGGTGGGCGGAGAGATCGTGACGGCCTCCGCCGAGGTCACGGACCGCGCTGGGAACGCCGTCTCGAACACCGCGGTGCTCGGTCTGACCGACACGGTCGGGCCTCGGGTCGCGAACGTCAGCGCGTTCTACATCAGCCCCGTGAGCTCCACGACGGACTACCGGCTCACCCTCCAGTTCAACTCGTCGATGGATACCGTGGTCGAGCCGGTCGTGACGATCACCAGCACCGGCGCCGTTGATCCCGTCGTGCCTCCCGGCGGCACGTGGCTCACTACGGTGTATCCGAACGACACCTTCACGACCGCGGACATCGTGCTGACGCCGGGAATGGACGGTACGCTCAGTGTCGACGTTCAGTCGGCCCGGGACTGGGCGGGAAACGTGATGGATCCGCAGGCCGATGTCTTTCGGGCCGAAGTGAACGCGACGCCGCCCGCAGCGCCGGTCGGAACGCTGGCGGGCACGACCTGCGACTCTGCGACGATCTCGTGGGCGGGATACACGGCGCCCGGGGACCTCTCCGGCTACCAGGTCTACCTGGAGACGTCACCGATCTCGACCACGGCCGGTCTGAGTTTCAAGACCTTCGTGCCCGCGGGTCTGTTCGAGGCGACGCTCGATGGATTGGGGGTCGCCACGCCGTACCACGCGGCGGTTTCCGCGATCGACGTGGTCGGGAACCTGGATCCGGCGGTGAACGACGTTCCGATCTTCATCGACCAGCCGGTGCCTCCGCCGGTCTCTCCACGGGTGGGGGGCGGCGGAGAGGCCGACTCGGCGCTGGTGGACTGGAGTAGCTATTCGACGGCGGGCCTGTGCGGGTTCGCCGGCTTCGAGGTGTACTTCCGCGACACCGACTTCAGCTCCGTCGCTGGTCTTACGCCGAGCGCCGTCCTGGGCCCCGACGAGTTCACCTTCCTGGTCAACGGACTCGACCGGACGAAGCTCTACTACTTCGCGGTCGTGGGCGTGAACGGGGCGGGCCAGCGCAACGAGGCCGTCGTCACGGCGGTCTGGTCGGATCCCTACGCAGGCGAGATCGCGCACGACACCACGATCGGGGCGGGGCTCGCACAAGAGGTCCTGATCACTGAGACCATGATCGTCCGGAGCGGCGCGACGCTCACGATCGCCCCCGGATCCACGCTGCGCTTCGCGCCGGGCACGGGAATCGTGGTGGAGAACGGTGCCCTCGTGGCCGATGGCTCGCCGTTCGACCCGATCTTGCTGACGTCGGAGCAGGACGTCGATGGCGGCACGCCGGCGCCGGGGGACTGGAGCGGCGTGCTGCTCGGCACCGGGGACACCGGCTCGAGCCTGACGCACGTGACTCTCCGGTACGGTGAAGGTCTCAAGGTCGGCGGGATCCTGCCGCAGGTGGCGGAGCTCTCGGCCTTCCACAACACCGCCGGCCTGACGGTCCAGGGCAGTGGCGAGCTCGTGACCACGGACGCGCTGCTGGAGTTCAACGACGTGGGCGCACAGGTCGCCAGCGGCGGACTGCTGACGATCAGCGACTCCGTCGTCAAGAACAACACCGTTGACGCGGCGTCGGACGGCAGCGCGATCATGAGGGCCTCGGGCAACTGGTGGGGAAGCCTGGACGCCGCGACGATCCAGGCCGGCGTGACGGCCTCCGTGGACTTCTCCGGCTTCCTGCTCTTCGAGCCGGTGCTCTCTCCAGCCATCGCCCCGGCGGACGGCCAGAACGTCGTCGCGACGCGAAACGTCCAGCTAGCGCTGGCGAGCCGCAATGCCGAGGAGGTTCGCCTGAGCGAGGACTCGACGTTCACGGGTGTCTTCTTCGACCCGTTCGCAACGCCGCTGCTCTTCACGCTGTCGGAGAGCGGCGGCGTCAAGACGATCTACGCGGAGTTCAGGAGCCCGACCGGGGCCCAGTCGGCACCGATCTCGATCGACATCACTTTCGTCGACCAGGGCCCCGTGATCGAATCGTTCGACCTGACCGACGGCCAGATCGTGAGCCGACCGCTGACCGTGAATGCAACGGTCACGGCTCTGCTCGGACTGGCCGACGTCGAGTTCCGTGTCGACGGCGCCGTGGTCTACAGCGACCCGTCGGGGAGCCTCAGCTTCTGGTGGGATCCGCGGACGCTCGCGCCAGGCGACCATCGGGTGACGCTCTTTGCCATCGACTCGGCCGGGAACACGCGCGCGGTCGAACGGACGATCGCGGTCGATCTGCTGCCGCCGCCGGCCCCGACGATCGACTTCCCGCTGGATGGCGCCGTCCTAGGCGCCACCGTGGTCACCGTGGCGGGAACGGCGGAGCCGTTCAGCCCGGTCACGGTGTCGCGCAACGGCTCGGTCCAGGGGACCCAGAACGCTCTGTCCGATGGCCGCTACTCGATCGCGGGTGTGCTGCTCGTCGAGGGGCAGAACACGCTGGTGGCACAGGCCGAGGACGCGATCGGCCTGTCCGCGGCGACCTCGAGCGTCGTAACCGTGGATACGGGTCCACCACCGGCGCCCGAGCTCAATGAGGCGACGCCGCTGGCCGGCGGGCTGGGGATCCGGCTGCTCTGGTCGGCCTCGTCCACGGGCGAGCAGCCCGTCTCCTACGAGGTGCACCGCAGCCCGGTGCCCTTCAGCACGGCGTCGCCGGCGACCCTGGTCATCGAAGGCCTGAAGCAGTTCAGCCACGGCGACCTTGGGCTGGCCGATGGGCTCTACTACTACGGCATCGTTGGTGTCGACCTGGCGGGGAACTCCAGCGCGCTCTCCAACGTCCTGTCGGTCGAGTTTGACGGCACCCCACCCAGCTTTGCGATCAGCTACGGAACGGGAGCGCCGGTGCCGCCGGGCCCGCTGCCCATCACGCTCACGACGAACGAGGCCCTGGTCTCAACCCCGAGCCTCACGATTCGGCCCCAGGGTGCCCGCGCACCGCTCAGCGTGCTGCTCCAGACGATCAACGGCCTGGAATTCACGGGCTCGCTGAATATCGACGCCACGACGCCTTCGGGTCCGGCCACCGTCAGCGTGTCCGGACGGGACCTCGCGGGAAACTTCACGAGCGGCACGCCGGTGGGCCCCGCGCTGGTTCTGGACACCGACGGTCCCACCGCGGCGATCGCTGTCGGTGCCGAGCAGCCGATCCAGATCACCTCCGATGTCGATGTGCCGGTGACACTGACTCCGAGCGAGCCCGTCAAGCCCGGCACGCAGCCGCTCCTGCAGTTCACGCCGCCACTGGGCTCGCCGATCGTCGTCCCGCTGGCGAGCACGGGCGCCGCTTGGAGCGGAAGCCTGAGCCTTGGCCCGGGGATGGGCGTCGGAATCGGAAACTTCTCGTTCTCGGCGCAGGACGCCCTGGGGAACCTCGGCACGCTGATCGTCAGCGGCGCGGGCCTCGAGGTGTACGACGCCGTGGCGCCGCTCCCGGCCGATCCACCCGTGCAACTGACCGCGGTGTCCAAGCCGGGCGGCGAGATCCAGCTAAACTGGATTGCCTCCGAGCGGGCGGAGACCTACCAGCTCCTGCGCAAGAGCGGCCCTTGCGACGCCGATCCCGCCGGCCTCGTCGCCAGCGGCCTGGCCACGACGTCCGCGAGCGACGTGCCCGCCGCGGACGGAACCTACTGTTATGGCGTAGCCAGCGAGCGTCTGGGCGCGGTGAGCGCGCTCTCTCCGCTGGTGGAGGTCGTGTCGGATCGCCGGGCGCCGGGCGCCCCCGAGGCTCTCGCGGTGGCTCTCGCCCCGATCGGCGTCCAGATCACCTGGGACGCCCCCAGCAGCGGAGAGCTGCCCGCCCGATACATCGTCTATGAGAATGGTGCCCCGATCGCGACGATCGAGGGTGGCACCGGGGGCAGCTTCGCGGCATCGGCCCTGCCGAGCGTGGGCGGCAGCTACGAGTACGTGGTCGCGTCGTCGGACGAGATCGGAAACGAGAGCCCCAGCGTCCCCGCCAACCTGAGCCTTCTCGTCGGCGCCGTGACGGATCTCCAGGCCTTCGTGGCCGACGGAGGCGTCCCGTTGCTCACCTGGCGGAGCACGGATCCGGCGGTGGTCGGTTTCAACGTGTACCGCGGGGGCGTGCTGCTGACTCCGACCCCGCTGCTCCTCCCTGAATTCGAGGACCTGCTCTTCGCCGGATCGACCGCAGTGACCTACGGGGTGAGCGCGGTCGATGGTCTGTCCCAGGAGAGCCCGCTGCGCGAGGTCACCGTGCTTCCGGTCGCGCTCGGTGCCGTCGCCAACCCCGACCCGAACGGAGTGCCCGGGCCTCTCGTGGCCGGTTACCTCAACCGCATCCACTTCAGCGCGCTGAACGCCGACCCCCTGCTCCATCTCCCGCTCGATCGCGTGGAGCTCTCGCTATCGGTGGCGGGGGAAGAGACGCTCGCGGCGACGGTGGACGTGCAGGCCGACCTCGCGCCCCAGACGGAGTACGCCGACCGGCTCGTCTTCGCCCTCGAAGGCGACCCGTCCGATCAGCTCCTGCGGGTTCAGGCCGTGCAGGTAGAGCCGCTCGGTGGCACGGTGATTTACGAGCGCAACTTCCTGTTCGGAGACGTGGAGCAGCCGGCGATCCAGGTCGAGGTCGTGACGGCCGATGTGCCGCTCGCGGGCGGCTTCGCGGACATCACGCAGTGCGTGACCAACTACGGATCGGTCGACATGGACATCGTGGTGAACCGCTCGGGCGGCACCGAGCCGGGCGACGTGCACCTCGCCATCGTGAACTCGGAGGGGCTCGAGATCGCGCGCGAGTCGTTCATCGGAACCCCGTCCGGCAGCCGCTTCGGCAACGGCTTCGCCTACGTCCGCCTGGCGCCCGGCGAGGAGCGGTGCTTCGACATGACGATCCTGGTACCCGAGGCCCTCGACCCGGGCGCGACCCTGAGCTTCGTCGGGTCGGTGAGCTCGTGGAGCTACGACATCACGGGCGCGCGGATCACGGGAACCGCGGCGCTGGCCGGTAGCATGCAGTCGGGCATCACGCTCTCGACCTATCGCGGAACGGCCCAGGCCGATCGCGCCGCCTACGCGGATGGAGACATCGTGACGATCACGGGCCAGGCGATCGACCGCGTCAGTGGGTTGCCGCTGCCGGACACGCCGTTGAAGGTCGGCTTCCTGCTGCGTGGCTACAAGTGGTTCCAGGAGGTGGTGACCGACGGAACGGGCAGCTACACGACGACGTACCGTCCCGGTCCGGGAATCGCCGGCGACTTTATGATCTGGGCCGCCCATCCCGACGTCTTCGACTCCATCGACCAAGATCGTTTCTCGTTCTACCGCCTGTATGCCGTTCCCAGCGCGGGCGCGATCCGCTCGTCGAAGGGCCAGACGCTCGACTTCCGGATCGACCTGTTCAACGCCGGGGACACGCCCCTGACGGGCCTCGTGCTCGCTTTCCGAGCCTTCACGATCGACGCGTTCGACAACGAGATCGACGAGCCGAGGCTCCAGGGGCGGCTCACCCTGCCGCCGGGCTTCGAGCTCGGGCCGGGCGAGCGCAAATCGATCGATCTCTCGCTGTCCGCCGACCTCGATGCCCCCGACAGCGCCAACCTCGAGTACCGTGTGATCAGCGATCAAGCCGCGAGCGCACTCTTCGAAGCCTCGGTCGACCTCCTCGCGCCCATCCCCGTCATCGACGTGACCGACCCGGTGGCCGGCTTCGTCGAGGTGAGCGTCGACCGCGGCCGGTCCCGCACGGTTCCAGTCACGGTCCAGAACAACGGCCTCGAGGCCCTGCGGGCGGCCGTCCTGACCCTCCCGGCGATCCCCTGGATGACGACGAATCTCCCGCTCCAACCCGACGGCGCGGTGAGCCTGGGAGACATCGGTGTGGGCGAGTCGCGGACCTTCGACGTGATCGTCTCCCCACCGTCGGGCGAGCCCTTCGGCTTCCGGCAGGACAAGTTCGTCGTCACCGGCTCCAACTCGGCCCAGCAGGTCGAGATCTTCGTGGACGCGCTCGTCACGAGCAATCTCACCGGTGAAGTGCTCTTCTCGGTCGTGAATACGCTCGGGCAGCCCGTCGAGGGCGCCACGGTGCGAATGCGGAACCTCGACCTCGGCACCGAGACCACGCCCGCCCGGACGGACGTCACGGGCGACCTGCTCATCGCGGGACTGCAGGAAGGCATCTGGTCCTATCAAGTGGCCGACACGGTCGAGGTGGTGCCCGACCAGGTCGTGCTCGTCGACGCTGCGCCGGCGCGGAGCCTCGTGACCATCAACTTCTCGGTCGTCCCGGTGCCCTTCACGGACCGCTACGAAATCAAGGTCGAGCAGACGTTCAGCACACGCGTACCGGTGCCGCTCCTGGTCGCGGACCCGCCCTACATCGATCTGGGCATCGTGGACGAAGGGTTCACGACCGATCTGACGATCACGGTCACGAATGCGGGCCTGATCAAGATCTTCGACCTGGAGATCGATCGCTTCGACACGAGCGACCTCCAGGCAATCCCGCTGATCAGCTTCATCCCGGAGCTGCGACCGGACGAGAGTGTGGAGATCCCGATTCATGTCGTCGTCCGCCCCGGGGCCTGCGGGGCCGCGTGTGAGCTGCCAGGCGACGCGGCGGGATACGTCTCATGCGTCACCGGCTTCCCTGACGCGAGCGGCGCTCAGGATTTCGTGAACGGCCTCGTCGCAATTCAGGGACTCGCTCAGTCGCAACAGACCCAGGCTCTGGCGAACGTCGCGGTCGGGGCCATCGTCGCCGCCCAGATCTACTCGATCGTCTCGACGATCACGACGCCGTTCAGTCTCGTGGCGAACGCGATTGCGTGCGCGTTCGCAGACATTAGCAGCGGGGGCGGCGGCGCCAGCGGGGGTAGCGCTGGAGGTAACGGGGGCGCTCAGAAAGCGGCGGTCGGCTATTCGGGAGGCAACGTGGGCTGCTTCAGCGCCGGGACGCCCATCGGGATGCCCGACGGCAGCCGCAAGCCGATCGAGGCCATGCAGGCGGGCGACTGGATCCTGGGCTACGACGGAGAGCCGGCCCGCGTCGAGAAGACCTACGTAATCGAGAGCGATCACGTGCGCGAGATCCGCTACCAGGTCGTTCCGACGAGCGGAGGCGAGGCCCCGCTGACCGCCGCGGGGGAGCTACGGCGACTCGAGACGACCGACGAGCACCTGTTCTGGGTACGCGGCCGTGAGTGGGTCGCCGCGCGCGATCTCGAGATCGGCGATCATCTGGCCCTGAGGGGCGGCGTTCTGGCGCAGGTCGTGGAGACCCGGCGCTACGGGCGACCCCAGAAGGTCTACAACCTCGACGTCGAGGGGAGTCGCACGTACTTCGCGAACGACGCCCTCGTCTACCAGAAGTGCGGCGCCGACGCAGCGGGCATCGAGGGGCGGATGACGGCCGAGCTGCGCGAACTCTACGGAGGGGCAGCGGGGAGCCCCGGACCCCGGTCGGCCCGGGCGAGCGAGGTGTCGCCATGAGGCATTGCGGGAGCCGAACGATGCGCGCCGTGTGGGGGCTCGTCTGCCTGGGGCTGCTGACGCTCGCGCCTGCGGAGCTCGGCCGGACGGCGCAGCAGTTCCAGGGTCTGTGCGCCCTGGTCAAGATCGAGATCCTCCAGGAGCTGACCCTCGAGCGCATCGGCTTCCTCGCGACGCTCGAGGTCACGAACAACGAGGGCGATGCGGCCATCACCAACTTCTCGGCTCAGCTCACCTTCGAAGACTTCGACGGAGGCGGCACGGACGCGTCCGAGCTCTTCTTCGTCCAGCCGCCGGAGCTCCAGGGGATCAACGCCATCGACGGCTCTGGAATCATTCATCCAGGCGAGACGGCGGTGGTGCGCTGGTTCATCATCCCCAAGATCGACGCGGGCGGAGTGACCCCCCTCGGAGTCCGGTACAGCGTTGGCGCGCTGCTGGCCGGGTCGATCTACGGCCAGGAAATCGCACCCGAGGTCCTCCAGGTCTTCCCCGACATCATCACCGTCAAGCCCGAGCCTCAGCTCGAGATCACGTACTTTCAGCCCCGCGACGTCGACGGCGACGATCCGTTCACGACCGACGTCGTGGAGGCGCCAATCCCGTTCACGCTGGGCGTGCTGGTCAACAACGTGGGTTTCGGGCGCGCGAACGACGTGAAGATCGCCTCGGAACAGCCGAAGATCGTCGAGAACCAGCAGTCCCTGATCCTGGTGGCGCAGCTCCTGGGCGCACGCGTGGACGACCAGCCCACAGATCAGACTTCACTCACGCTCAACCTCGGCGACATCGAGTCTGGGAACTGCCGGAAGGGCGCTTGGGACATGATCACGAGCCTCTCTGGCGAGTTCATCGAGTTCAATGCGTCCTACACCCACGCCTCGGAGCTGGGCGGGCGCGACACCTCGATCATCAAGGACCTGAATGCCTACTTCATCTCGCACGAGGTTCTCAACGACCAGCCAGGGCGCGACGGGCTCAAGGATTTCCTCGCCGACACAATCGACGATGACGAGATCCTCCCCGACACGCTCTTCGAGACGGACTGCACGACGCTGCCCGTGAATCCGCTCGTCGACGTAGAGCTGATCGGCTCAACCTCGCTGACGGCGACCGTTCGCGCCGTGGCCGATTTCGAGGGCTGGGTCTACATGCGCCTCGACGATCCAAAGCAGGCGAGGTACCCGATCGCCAGCGTGGTGCGATCGGACGGAAAGGTGCTCAACCCGAATAACTACTGGACGAACGTCCGCTTCGAGAAATCCACCAACATCAAACTCACCTTCCTGAACATCTTCGACTTCGTCGCCCTAGGGGAGTACACGTACGAGATCACCTACGAGGTGCCGCCGGCCGACGTCGACCCACCCGAAACGTTCCTTCGCTTCGTCGGAGATGTCGAGGAACGAGCCGGAGTATTCCAGATCCGCCCCGAGACGCAGATGTACTTCACCGTGGAAGACGCCAGCCCCGTGGCGATCTTCTACAAGTTCTCGACGGACCCCGACTTCCTTCCGGCGCTTCCGTTCTTCCTTGCGGTGCCGGGCGTGTATGAGATCGAGTACTTCTCCATCGACGCCGCGGGCAACGAAGAGGGACACAAGTTCGCGACTCTCGATCTGTCGTCCGTCTTTCCTTCGGTTGGCAACCTTGCCCTCGATACGAGCCAGTTCTTCTTCACCGGGGACTCGGTATCCATCCGCTCGAAGGAGGCCGTGGTCCGCTTCGACCCGGGAAGCCCCGCGACGACCGTCAACGGGCTCATCGAGGTGTTCCGAGGCGTCTTCGGCTACGCGACGATCGAAGGGGTTCCCTCGTCTCCGACGCAGCGGACCGATGCCACGATCACCGTAGCCGGGCGGAACGTAGACTTCTATCGGTACAGCCTGAACGGCGCTCCCTGGACGGCGGAGGAGCCGGTCGCGAATCCCATCGCACTGTCGGGCCTCTCCGGAACGGTCGAGCTGCGGGTGAAGGGCCGAAGCCGGTACGGAGACTACCGGCCCGACGCGGAGGCGGTGACCGCGACCTGGACCATCGCTGCGGGTGCGGATCCGATCAGGATCGCCGGCCCGCAGACGCCCTCCGGCTCGGCGGGCGCCACTCTGGTCGTGACCGGGACGCCCCTTTACTGCTATCGCGTCGACGGCGGGTTCTATCAGCCCGAGTCGAGCCCCGGCGCCCAGATCGTCCTGAGCGAGCTCGACGAGGGCTCTCACGTTGTCGAGGTGCGGGCACGCGCGAGCGCGGGGGATCCCTGCCCCGGAGACGTGCCCGGCATCGCCTTCTCGTGGACGATCGATCGCTCGTACGGAACGGATCTGCCGGCGGGCCAGCGGGTTCGTGAAGAGTTCCTCGCCGACATCGGGGGCGCCCCGGTCCGCTTCACCTGGGACGGACTGGACGAGAACGGCGCTCACGTCCCGCCCGACTGGTACACTGTGAAGGTGACGGTCACGGATTCGCTCTCGCGCGCCACGAGCGACGTCGCCTTGGTGCGGGTCGGCGATCTCCTCGCGGACAGCACCGCGGTGGCCGGCGTCCCGGGCGCGGATCAGCGCGAAGCCCACGCATCGGGCGACTGGATGGTCTGGCAGGACCAGCGGGACGGCGACTGGAACGTCTTCGCCCTGAACCTGAGCGACCCGGCCGCGACTCCCGTGCGGGTGACGATCGACGCCCGCAACCAGGAGCGGCCGCGCACGGACGGGCGGTACGTCGTCTGGGAGGACCGGCAGGCCGACGGAAGCTGGGACATCTGGGCCGACGATCTGACGGACGCCACGCCCCCCTTCCCGGTGACGACGACCGCAACGCTCGACGAGCGGCGGCCCTCGGTGGACTGGCCCTGGGTCGTCTTCCAGCGCCGCGCGGTCGCCGACCCGACGGCTCCCTGGCAGCTCGCCTATGTGAACCTCGCGACGCTCGCGACGGGGTCCGTGGATCCGACGACCCAGAATCAGCTCGCACCCGTCGTGCGGGACGGGCGCGCCGTCTGGGAGGACTATCGCGACCCCGGTGCCGGCGAGATCTATCTGGTCGATCTGCCGAGCGGTGCGGTCAGGCGGATCACCCAGGACCCGGGTGGCCAGATCCAGCCGACGATCGACGACCAATGGATCGTGTGGGCCGACAACCGGGCCGGGCTACAGCTGGATCTGTATGGCTTCAACCTCAAGCGCGGTGTCGAGGTTCAGCTGACGGACACGCCACAGGATGAGGCGAGGCCGGCCGCGAACGCGGGCTGGGTCGTGTACACCGACGACCTGGCGGACGGAACGAACGTGGACCTGCGGCTTCTGTACCTGCCGAGCCTGGCGTCGCTGCAGCTCACGAACTTCGAATCGGAGAAGCAGAAGCCCAGCCTCGCTTCCGGCCGGCTCGTCTGGGTCGACAAGCGCAGCGGCGATGAACGGGTCATGGTCGGCAGCGTGCCCGACCTGCAGCCGGTCTTCGACAACAACAGTGCCGTGGTCGTGACGGCCGACATGGCCGCCCTACACGGCGATGCGTTCTCGCTGTTGGAGCTGTGGCAGGCCGAGGCGGGGGTGACGCAGCTCTCGCGCTTCACGAACCTGCTGCCGACGCCGGTCTCGGAGACCGCGAGCTGGAGCGCCAGCGCGACGGGAGACAACTTCCCGCTGGTGCCCGGCAGCTTCCTGTGGGTCGAGTTCGGTGATAGCGAGATCCTCGACCTGGGCCATGAGAGCTGTGGCGCAGTGGATCTCGCCGCGGGCATCAGCGCACTCAGCTACACCTGCTTCCCCGATCGCTACACCGCCTACCAGGCCATCCGCGAGCTGGGAATCGCGAACGTGAATGCGATCCGCGTCCTGGACTCGAGCACCGGCCGCTGGACCGTGGCGTCCGTGTCGGCGGGGAACCTGATCGGGGAGAACTTCACGATTCCGCGGGTCACGGTCGTGCTGCTGGACCTCAAGGCCGCCAGGCCTCAGTGGACACCGGGAGAGGGAAACTGATGCGCCCCTTCACCCGGCTCGCGGCACTTACCTCGCTGCTCGCGCTCGTGCCTCTCCCCGCCTCGGCAATCACGGTCGAGGAGCTCGAGGCGCTGCTCGCGCGCGGCGAGTCGGTTCGCATCGTCGATGTGCGAAACCGCGACCAGTATGCCAGGGGCCACATCCTCGGCGCGATCAACGTGCCGGCAAAGATCATCGCTCACAAGCGCATGCCCCGGCTCGGCTTCATCGTGGCCTACGGGGACGGGCTGAACGTCGCGGCCACGCGGGCAGCGGTGGCGAGCCTGAACGAGAAGCCGGGGATCCGGGCCGAGATCCTCGAGGGCGGCTACCC
The DNA here is from genome assembly GCA_046754285.1 of Myxococcota bacterium. GTDB lineage: Bacteria > Myxococcota_A > UBA9160 > SZUA-336 > SZUA-336 > JBHHVJ01. The sequence goes on from JBHHVJ010000032.1 coordinate 12,505, forward strand.
CGCGTGGAACGGGCGCGGTCTCCCGCGCTCCGGCGAGGCGGGGCTGGAAACGACCGGGCTGCAGCTCACCTATGCCCAGCTGCTCGAGACGCTCGAGGTCGAGCGGGATCTCGTCCTGGTCGACCTGCGAGCTCCCTCGGACGAAGGGCTGGAGGACCTCGAGCTCGTCTTCCCCGGCGCGAGGGTGATCGGGCCCCGGGGCTCGAGCCGCTCCCGGCTGACCGAGGGACGGATGAGGCCGCTCGGGGTACTGGGCCGTCACGACTACTCCCCCGATACGCTCTACGTGCTGATCGACTCCGGCGATGGGCGCTTGGCCGAGACTGCGGCCCGCCGCCTGGCCGGGCGCGGCATCAAGCGCGTGGCGATCCTCGTCGGAGGCGGGACGGCCGTGCGGCTGCGCGGCCAGAGCGAGACCCACACGATCACGACGCCGGGCCGGACCGATGAGTAGCTCGCATACACGTTGGTGGACGGCGGGTCTCGCCGCCGCGATCCTGCTCGTCGGTGGCCGCGGCAGCGCCGCGCCCACGATCCAGGACGTGACCACCGTCGACGTGACGCCCTTCGGCTTCTCCGCCATCTGGACCGTTTCGGAGCCGTCGACGCCGAACATCGTGATCTACGCCGACGCGGCAGGCACGATCGAGATCACCGACCAGTTCGAGATCACGGCGTTCCCGCTGCGCGGGGGTGATCCCTCGGCGGCCGACGAGCTCGCAGCCGACGCCGCCCGGTCCGCGCTCCGTCAGGCGTCCCGAAGCAAGGGTCTCATGCGTCTGCGCGTACACGGAGGCCAGCCGAACACGAGCTACTACTACCGTGTCACCTCCGAGGTCGGGGGCACGATGGGGACCTTCCCCATCGGCGCGCCCCTGCTCGTCACCACCGCCGGAGCGAACTCCTTCGTCACCGGCTCGCACCAGGCCCTGGTGAGCTTCTCGATGCCCGATCCAACGGGCTGGATCGTGACCGCGAGCAGCGTCGAGACGTCCTATCCCGTCTCGGCCGTCGTCGGAGACGGCGCTGGCTCAAATCAGGCCTTCCTGAACCTGGCCCAGCTGTTCGCGATTTCGGGCGGGAACTGGCAGCCAGTGGGAACACAGCCCGTCACCATCACGCTCCGCAAAGGCTTCGGCACGGCCGAATCGCCGAATTTCGACATCAGCTTCGGCGCCGATTTCCTGGTCGGGATGGCCTACCTGATCGATTTCGACTCACCCGTGGGACCCTTCATCGCGCTGGTCGAGCCTTCCCAGGACATCTACACGCGCGGCGAGAGCACCATCCTGATCAGCTGGACCGACTCGTTTCCCGCGCCCGATGGCGAGGTGAGCCTGTACTACGACGACAACGCCTCGGGAGAGGACGGCACTCTGATCGCGGGCGGGCTCCCCGAAGCACCCGATGGCGCGGCCGATGCCTTCGACTGGGACACGATGGGTGTCACCGATGGCACGTACTACGTGTACGCTCGGGTGAGCGATGCGTCGCAGACGCAGACGGTCTACTCGAGCACAACCGTGACGATCGATCGCGGCCTCGCCGACGGGGACGGTGACTTCATGTCGGACCTCTGGGAGCGGTTCTTTCTGGGCGATCTCAGCTTCACGGGGATCGAGGACTCCGACGGCGATGGCAGTCGCGAACGCGAGGAGTTCGACCGCGGCACCCATCCGGGGGTGCCCGATGTGAGAATTCGTCTGGCCGCCGGGCTCAACCTGATTTCGCTCCCGGTCGACCTCGACCCGCCGTTGAGCTCGGCGGATCTGCTGGCGCGCTTTGGCGGGCTGGCCATCTCGATCAGCCGGGTCGATACCCCGAGCCGACTCCTCGAGACCACCGAGCTGGTCGGCGGCGTGCCCCAGGGACCGGTCTTTCCGATCGTCTCCGGGGAAGGCTACTACGTGAGGCTCTTGGGCGAGTACGACGCCGTCTGGGAAGGCCGGACCGCGGCGCGGAGCCGGGACTACGACCCGGGCGTCAACCTCGCCGGCTTTCCCGGGCTCCCGATCGGGTACGATGCCTATCAGCTCCTGACGGACCTGGGCGGCCCATCGGTGGTGAGCAGCATCTCGCGCTTCGATCCCGTGACCGGTCGCTTCGAGACCGCCGGCTACGATCTGGACCAGCTGACGGGCCCGAACTTCGTGATCGAGCGGGGCCCGGCCTACCTGATCCACATGCGCTCGGTCGCGACCGCATTCAGTCCGTAGCGACCCGGTCCGCGAGCGGCACGATCCGGACGGCCGGATCGCCGAGCCGCTCCGCTGCCCACGCGCGAATGAGGTGGTAGTGGCGCTCGAACGCGCGGCCCCCGGCTGGACGCGTTGTCATGATGCTCTCCGGGTCGGTGACGGCGCCGAGTGGGTCCGTTCCACCCTTGGGATACTCGTCGTACACGCCGATCATGTGGCCGAACTCGTGGGCGATGACGGGCGGCGGCGACCGCCAGCTCCAGTTGAGCTGGTCGATCGCGGGAGGCGCATTCCGCACGATCACGGTGTGGTGGAAGTGCGGACCGCGAAAGCTGGCGTCGACCCGGATGGGAAAGACCACTCCGGGCGCAATAGCAAGCCCGAACGCTCGGTCCCAGACCTTCTCGATTCCACGCTCCCATTCCGCCTTGCGCAGATCGACCTGCAGCCGGCGGGTCGAGCCGTCGGGCACGAGGTGGATCCCCACCCGCACGATCAGAGCACCACTGGAGATCTCGAGATCGCATGCGGCTCGCCAGGCACGGCCATTCGCGGCCACGATGCGGCGTACAACCGTCTCGCGCGGAACGGACACGATCTCCTCGCTCGTCGAGGCCCCGACCCGGACGACGCGGCTCTCCGCGAAGGCGAGCGAGAGCCCGCTCAGCTGGAGCGGCAGCTCGAGGCCGGAGGCGGGCGCGGCCGAGAGCAGCAGGAGCGCGCCGGTCAGGACCCGGGGACGCGAGGCCGACGGGCAGCGCCTCACGGCAAGGGGGGCGGGGGCCGCGGCGAACGCTTGAGCCGCCTTTTCCTCGCCGCGGCGAGAGCATGATCGCGCTTTCGAGGGAGCCTCCCGCGAAGGTACCCGCGGAATCGCCGTTCCGTCCGTCCCTGCGGTCCGGCTCGTCTTCACTGCTGCACCCAGCAACCGACCAGCTCGAGCTCGGGGTGATCCCCGACCGCCTGGATAGCCGCCCGGCCCACACCCCCCGTCGCCCACTGGATCACCCGATACGCCATGCGCTGCGCCTCCTGCCCGCCCGGCAAGGGTACACCGACACGGCGCGGGGCTGGCGGAGAGGGAGGGATTCGAACCCCCGGACCCCGCAAGGGGTCAGCGGTTTTCAAGACCGCCGCCTTCGACCGCTCGGCCACCTCTCCGCGAGCAAGGTCGGAACTCTGCGAGTTTATAGGCGTAGGCGGGCGGCGCAATGACCGCAGCATCCTCCCCGAACCCCACCCGCGAGGTCTCGCGTTTCTAGCGATCGGGAGTGAGGCCCCGTCGGACCCATCCCGCCCCGCCGAGCGGATGCCCCACAAAGGGTCCGGAGCTCGTGCCGGCCCGCTCGGCTCTCCGGTTCCCTCTCCCGTCGGATTTCGCGTGCACCGCGCAGCGCGGCCACCACCTCCTCGAGCGCACGCGCCAGGGTCGCGGTCGCGGCCGTGCCACCGGCGATGTGACCGAAGCGGACCACGACCAGCTCCAGGGAGGGGACGATCGTGACGCGCTGCTCCCCATCCCCGCCCATCCAGTAGGCGTCCTGCGGGATGCGAACGCGATCTGTACGGTTCAGCCAGAAGAGCCCTCCGTAGACCGGCTCCTCCCAGGCCGGTGCGGGGGTCGAAACGAAGCGAATGAACTCAGCCGGCAACAGCCGTTCGCCGAGCCAGAGACCCCCCGAGAGGTACAGAAGCCCGAGACGCCCCCAGTCACGGGCCGCGCCAAAGACGAGCCCGGGAAGGATGAAGTTCCCCCGTGCGTCCGTCTCCAGAACCATGTGACGGATTCCAATTCGGTCCAGCAGCGCGCGCTGGGGCCAGCTCAGATACTCGTCGCCCCGGGCCTCCACCGTGCGGCGCACGATCGCTCCCAGCACGAGCGGATCGGAGTTGCGGTAGCGTCCCACCTGGCCCGCTGGATGCTCTGATGGCGAGTGGATCGCGAACCGGTAGACGTCACGCATCCCTGTGTAGATTCGAATATGGTCCGGAAGGCCGCGCCACAGGAGATCCAGCAACGAGACACTCGCGGTTCCGGCGTATCTCAGGACCTTGGGGAATGAGCAGCGCAGACCGCTCGACATGTGCAGCAGATCGGCGACCGTGATGGCTGCGCGCGAATCGCCTTTGCTCTGCCACTCGGCGATGGGCGCGGGCTGCTCCAGCCGCAGGGCCCCCTCCTGGATCAGCCGTCCGACGAGCGTCGCCGCCATGCTCTTGCCTATCGACCAGCCTTCGAGCGGTGTGTCCCTGCGGATTCCGGGTGCGTATCGCTCGGCCACGATCTCGCCACGATAGATCACCAGGAACGCGGCTGTGTGGGCATTCGGATCGCTGAACGCTGCCTCGACCGCAGATCTCAGCCGACCGGCGTCGATACCTTTCGGGGGGTCATTGCGGACGCGGTCGCCCATGGGCCAATCCAGTGAATCGGGAGGCGGAAGACTGCTGCTAACCGCCACAGGCTCGAACTCGGGCGCGTCGAGGCCGCGTGGAAGCCCGATGCAGCCCTGGCTTTCTGCGAACACGGCACGCCGCCGGATCAGACCCGCAATCGTCACCTGAACGATACGCGCCTCACGATCGAGCCGTACCTGGCTGAGCGGCGGCTCGACACGCAGGCTGTGGGCCCGAGCCTCCTCCAAGGACCGTCCCGAGATGAACACGGCCGAGCAGAGGACCTTGGCATTGTGACCTGCCGCGGCGTCCAGGAGCTGCCAGAGCCGTACGCTCACGAGTGCGATCACTCCCGCTGCGGCGAACGCCAGGCTCCGACGCCAGATCAAGCTACCACTCCTTTCTACCTCCGGTGATCGTCCGGAGCTTCACCAGGTATCAAGTCTCCCGAGAGCCTGCGCGATGTGACGGGCATGGCCGGTGGCGCCGATCGCCTGGGCGATGCGGAGTGCCTCCCGTAGCGCTCGCATGCGACCTGAGTCGTCGCCGATCCGCGCGGCCAGATGGGCGCGCTCAATTCCGATGAGAGGCCGCAGTGCACGCAGCTCGAACTCACTCGCGCACTCTTCCGCGCGGTCCAGAGCGAGGCGGATCGACTCGTGTTCATCCCTGCCGCCAGATTTCAGCAGTAGATCTGCCCGCGCAAGCTCGATGGAGGTGTCGAATCGATGGGTACCGAGTCGCTGAGCCTTCTCCGTGGCCTCCTCCAGAGTCGTCCGCGCGGCGTCGAGGCGTCCGCTGGCTGCGTAGACCTGCGCGAGGATGGACAGCGTGGAGATCTCGGTGTGGCTGGTATCGAACTTCTCGTGGCGGACCTGCTGGGCGTGCTCGAGCACCTCACTTGCCTGCACGAGATCGCCCTCCAGGAAGGCGCCAAGACCAAGATAGGCATAGGTCGTAGTGAGAAGACCGGGGCTACCCACGCGCTCCGCGAATTCGACGGCGGCGCGTCCGCGGGCCAGGGCCCCGTCGGTCTCGCCGGAGAGGTAGGCCCAGTCGATCAGCCACGCATTCGCCCAGGCCTGCACCAGAACGTCGTCGCGCTCGTGGGCCAGGCGGAGAGCACGCCCGATGCTCTCCACCCCCTCGTCCAGGTCACCCAGATACAGGTGCGAGAAGCCCCCGCCCGATAGCAGCAAGAGGTAAGGTGAGAAGTCCATGAACTGAGCGCCCATGTCAGGGCTCCCATCGGCCAGCGCCATGCCGCGCTCGGCCACCTCGATCGCTCGACCGTAATCGCCGGTCGTCGCGAAGGCCGGCGCGAGGGTGGCCAGCACCACGACTTCGAGAATCTCGCTTCCGGTCTGCTCGGCCAGCTCCAGCCCCCGGTAGCCGAGCTCGATCCACTCCCGGGAGCGGCCCAGGGTCCCCAGCACGGTCCCGTAGGCGATGTGCACCAGCGCCAGCATGCCGGGATCTTCGTGAGCGAACTGCGCACCCTCCTCGAAAAGCCGCCTGGCCTCATCCGGCGGCATACCTCCCTGACGCCAGCCCAGGTTCAGAATCTGGCTGCACGCCACCGCCCGCCAGTGGTTCGTGCGCGGCGAGTCCGGCAGATCTGCGAGCAGCTCGCGCACCTTGCCCCAGTGCCGGATCGACTCGACCGCGTTCGTCAGCGCAGTCCAAACTCCGGCGTGTTTGTGCCACCGCGCGGCCTCCAGGGGGTTACCCGCGGCTTCCCAGTGGTGGGCCAGCAGGGCCGCGTTCTCCCGCTGCTTCTCGGGCTGTAGTTTCTCGATCGCTTTCGCCACACACTCGTGGAGCCGTGAGCGACGTGCGCCGAGCTGCAAGCTGTAGGCAACTTCCTGCGTGAGGGGATGCTTGAAGCTGTACTCCGTCTCGGGGTAGAGCGAACGCGTGAAGATGAATTCGGTGCGTCCAAGCACATCAAGCGTGCCATCGAGAACGTCGCGGTGCTGCTCGCAGACCTGCTCCAGGATCAGCTTATTAAACTCGCGCCCAATCACTGCCGCAGCCTGGAGCACCGCCTTGGCGGCCGGGTCGAGACGATCGATGCGAGCAGCCAGCACGCTCTGCACAGTCGCCGGCACGGACGACGACCGGTCTCGCCCAACCATACGGTACACACCGAGCTCACCTTCGACACGATCTTCCTCGATCAGCATCTGAATCAGCTCCTCGACGAAGAAGGGGTTCCCGTTTGCTCGTGAACTGACGAGCTCCTTGATGGGCGAGAGAGATACGTCGTCCCCGAGCAGAGAAGCCATCAGATCGTCGACCGCTTCGGGACCGAGCGGCGTCAGCGGGATCTGCTGGTAGTCGGATCGGTGCATCCAAGCAGCCTCGTACTCGGGGCGGAAGTTCACGAGCATCAGGCCGCGTGTTCCCGTCATGGCCTCGACCAGGTGACCCACGAACACGTTGCTGCCGGGATCAATCCAGTGAAGGTCGTCGACGAGTGTGATGGAAGTCTCGCGCATTGCGCGCGCTCGTCCCATCTCACGTACCAGGCCGATCAAGCGCTGCTGACGTGTCTCGCGGTCCATGCGAGGCAGTGGATGATCCGGATCTGAAATGCCGAGGAAGTCGAACACCAGGGCCAACGACTCGTGAAAGCGTGGATCGATCAGGATCAACGTGCCGGCCACCTTGGCACGCGCCTCTGCTGGCGTGTCGCGCTCGCTGATCCCGTAGTAAGCACGCATGAGCTGAAGAGTGGCCAGGAAGGGTACCGTCTTGCCATGGGCGGGGCAGTGCGCCTCGTACACCGGAACCCCTTTCGTACGGCAGCGCTCGACGAACTCGAAGCAGAGTCGGCTCTTGCCCACGCCCGCCTCGCCGACGATGCCCACCACCTGTCCCCGGCCCTCACGGGCTCGCTCGAGCGCGGTCTCGAGGATCTGTGTCTCTGTGGTACGACCCACGAAGCGTGAGAAGCCGCGCGCCTGAGAGGCCGCGAGTCGCGTGCCGAGGACTCCGGGTGCACAGAGCTCGAACACGCGGACTGGCTGCTTGGCGCCCTTGAGCGTGAAGGGACCCAGGTCACGCAGCTCGAAATAGCCCTCGACCAGGCGTACGCTCTGCTCCGTCAGGTACACCCGATCCGCAGCCGCGAGCTGCTCCACTCGTGCCGCCAGACCTACCGTGTGGCCCTGCGCCGTATAGTCCATACGCAGGTCATCGCCGATCGTGCCCACGATGACTTCGCCCGAGTTCAAGCCCATGCGAACCGAGAAGTTGAGGCCGTGGGAACGACGCAGCTCGTCGGCGTAGTCGTGCAGGCGATCGCGAAGGCGGAGGGCAGCGTAGCAGCCCCGCTGGGCGTGGTCCTCATGAGCGATGGGAGCCCCGAAGAGAGCCATGATGCCGTCGCCGGTAAACTGATTGATGGTGCCCTCGAAGCGGTGAACACCCTCCGCGAGGAGGCTGAAGAATCCATTTAGAATGTCGTGCCAGCGCTCGGGATCCACCTGCTCAGCAAGCTCCATCGAGCTCTTCACATCGGCGAAGAGCACCGTCACCTGCTTGCGCTCCCCCTCCAGAGCGGTCTTCGACCGGAGGATCTTGTCCACGAGGTGCTTGGGGGTGTAGTCAAGAGGTACGCGGACCGCCGGAGCGGATGACGCGCTCGGACTCCCGAGCTTCGCGCCGCACGCGTTGCAGAAGGCCGAGCCGGGCGGCGCCTCATTGCCGCAGCCGGGACAGCTCACGACACGGTCTCGGCCAGCTCGGCGCGTACGCGCCGGACGTGACCCAGGGCGCCGATCGCCTCGAACAGGCGAAGCGCCTCGCGCAGCTCGTGCGTGGCCGCGGAGCCGTCGCCGCCCCTACGGATGATGGCCGCCCGATCCATGTGGAGCAGCGGACGATAGTTGCGGACGCCCATTTTCTCCGCTTGGGCAGCCGCACGGACCAGCGCCGCCTCGGCTTCGCCGAGCTCACCCCGCGCCGTGAGCGCGTGAGCGAGCGCGCGCTCGCATTCCGGGCGGTAGATTCCCGTTCTCAGCTCCTCCGCGCGGGCGAGGGCGGAGCGCGCGTGCCCGAGCGCTCCCTCGCTGTCGCCCTCGCCCAGCCTCAGCTCCGCACGCAGAGCGACCAAGGCGGGCATCTCTTCGAGATTCGTACGGTGCTCTTCCATCATGCGAAAGGCACCGTCGAGCAGCGTCTCCGCCTCCGCGTATCTCGCGTCCGCGGCCAGCCCCAGGCTCAGCCCCGTGGACCCGAGGATACAGAGCAGAGGGCTCCCAACCCTCTCGCCTTTTTCGAGGCCCTCCTGCGCCAAGAGGCAACCACGTTCCACATCGCCGACAAAGCGAATCACGATTTCCGATGCCCAGTGCAGGAGGAACGCCTCGTTCTCGAGCTCGCCGCGTTGTCTCGATACGCGGAGACCGCGTGAGAGCAGGTCGTCGACAAGGGGGAGGGATGAGACGCGTCCCTCCACGCCGATGAGCAGCGCCAGGAAGAACGCGTGGGCGCTGCTGCCGAGAAAATCGACACCGAGATCGAGGCGATCGCGCGTGAGCTCGAGGACGGCGCGGTAGTCCATCGCCGCGCTGTCGAGCTCGCCGCGCAGGAATCGCACATACCCGCCCCACCCCCGGGCAATGATCGCGAGCTCCTCATCTTTCGACGCGATCGCGAGACGCTCGAACTCCCCGATATGGTTTTGGCCGCCCCCGAGATTTCCCTGGAGTGTCTGCACCGCACCGTACGCGCCCTCCGTACGGGCCTCCGTCGCGACGTCGCCGCTGCGCTGCGCGTGACGCCTTCCACTCTCAAAGACCTCACGCGCACGCTCCTCCGTCGTGCCAGCCCGCCATCCCATGTGCAGCAGGTGCTGGCATGCAACGGCCAGCAGCCGCGCGACCTCCAGCTCCTCTTCGCGGTGCGAGAGAAGGGCACGCACGGAGTCCCAGTGATGGGTCGCCTGGCTGACGTCATTGGGTCCCGCCCACTCGGCCGCACGGCGGTGCCAGCGCGCCGCGGGGAGTGCTTCTCCGGCCTCCTCCCAGTGGTGCGCCAGCAGGGCGGCCCGCTCATCGAGCCGGTCAGCGCATGCAGCCTCGAGCGCACAGGCGACCTCCGCATGCGTACGGCGGCGGCGCTCGTGAAGCTGCGAGTGAAGGGCCACCGACTGAGTGAGGGGGTGCTTGAAGGCGTACTCCGCCACCGGGTACAGCGCCGTCTCGTAAACGAATTCGGCCGCGCGCAGGGCAGCCAGCGTGTCGTGCAGCTCCAGCGCGGGCAACCCAGCGACCACCTTGAGAATCGACTCGGAGAAATCCTTGCCGATCACGGCTGCCGTCTGGAGGACGCGCTTCTCACGCTCGGCCAGGCGATCGATACGCGCCGCCAGCACCGCCTGAACCGAGTCGGGGACGCTCAAAGTCCCGATCGGTGTCAGGAGCCGGTAGCTGCCCCGCGTCCCCTCGAGTGTTCCCGACTCCACGAGGGACTGCACGACCTCTTCGATGAAAAAGGGATTGCCAGCGGTGCGCTCGTGAATCGCATCACCCAGTCCCTCCAGGCTTGGGTCGTGCCCCAGCAGGTCGCTCAGGAGCTCGTGGATCGCCTCAGGGCCGAGCGGTGCCAGCGCGAGCTGCTGGTAGTGGGAGCGCTGCATCCACGCCGCGTGGTACTCGGGCCGGAAGTTCACCAGCAGCAGGTTGTTTGTTCCCACGACGGCATCGACCCACTCGTTTAGCCAGGTCTCGCTCGCCCCATCGATCCAGTGTAGGTCCTCGATCAGAACGAGACTCGAGCGCCTCTCGTCCCCCTGGAGCAGCTTACGCAGCACGCCGAAGAGCTGGCGCTTGCGGCCCTCGGGATCCAGCCGTGGAGCGGGGCGCTCGGGATCGGCAACTCCCAGAAAGTCGAACAGCAGCGGGAGGACATCGCGGAAGGCTTCGTCGAGGAGGAGCATGCGACCGGCGATCTTCTCCCGAGCGCTGCGGTCGTCGTCATGCTCGCTGATTCCGTAGTACCCTCGTATCACCTCGAGAATCGGGAGCAGCGGGATGTTCTTTCCGTGAGCGACGGCGCGCCCTTCGACCACGAAGACGTCGCCACGCGCGCGGCAGCGCTCCAGAAATTCATAGCAGAGGCGCGTCTTGCCCGTACCCGCCTCAGCCACGACACCCACCACCTGCCCGTTGCCGCGGAGCGTTCTCTCGAGGGCCGTCGTGAGAACCCCGAGGTCCTCGCCGCGTCCCACAAAGCGGGTGAGGCCGCGGGCCAGCGAGAAGTCGAACCGACTCCGCACCGTGCCTGGAGCGAGCAAGGCGAAGGCGCATATCGACTCTTCTGCCCCCTTCACCCGGAAGGCCCCCAGCTCTTCGAGCTCAAAGTAGCCGCGTACGCGCTCGGCCGTGGTGTGCGTGATGTAGGCGCGACCCGCCTCGGCCAGCTCCTGCATGCGCGCCGCCAGGCCCACCGTGTGCCCCTGTGCGGTGTAATCCATGCGCAAGTCATCGCCGATCTTACCGACGACGACATCGCCCGAGTGGAGCCCGATCCGGACGGCGAAGTCGAGCCCCCCTTCGCGGCGCAGCTCCTGCCCGTAATCGCGCAGCTCGCGCAGCAGGTAGAGGGCTGCGTAGCAGGCACGTCGGTCGTGGTCCTCGTGGGCGATGGGCGCACCGAAGAGCGCCATGATCCCATCGCCCAGATACTGATTGACTGTCCCCTCGAAGCGGTGAACGCCATCCGTCAGGATCTGGAAGAACCCGTCCAGGATGCGGTGCCACTCCTCGGGGTCCACCCGCTCCGCCAGCTCCATCGAGCCCTTCACATCTGCGAAGAGCACCGTTACTTGCTTGCGCTCGCCTTCGAGCGCGGACTTCGACTGTAGGATCTTCTCGGTGAGGTGCTTGGGTGTGTAGGTACGGGGGTCGCGCGGGGGCAGCGTGTGCGGCGGCTGCGGCCGTGCGACGACCCCGAGCGGCCGACCGCAGGCGTTGCAGAACGCAGCGTCAGGAGGCAGCGCCTGTCCGCAGGCGGTGCAGTCGCGGGCCAATGGGGTTCCGCACCCCAGGCAGAACGCTGAGCCCTTCGAGTTCTGCCGTTCGCAGGACGGGCATCGCAAGCCAGAACCTCCGGGGAGCCGCATCGGGCCCTCGGGATACCCTACACCATTCTCACTCCCCGGATCGCACTACCTGAGCTCAACCGTCCGCGGTGGATCCCGGGCCACTTGGACGGATAAGAGACGCGCAGCGAGGATTCGAGCCGGCCGGAACGTGGGCAAGACCCCAGTCACGCTGGATCCAATCACTGGCACGGAGCTGAGATCGATCCACGTCCCCACACTCGATGCGGAAGACAAGTCAATCAACGTCCCCAGTGGCCCAGCGGGCCCCCAGGAGCCCAGCGTCGGAAAAGCGGGTATCCTCCCCACGTGCCTGCTCCAGCGAACTCGGAGAATCGCCGGCTGCCCGATCGACTTCCCGAAACCCCGCTCCCGCTGCTGGGCGAGTGGCTCGAGGAGGCGAACGCAGAGTCGGGTCAGGACGATCCGATGGCGATGGCCCTGGCTACGGTGCAGCCCGACGGGGCGCCCGGCCTTCGCATGGTAATGTGTCGGGGCGTAGACCTCGAGCGGGGGTCCGTCGTCTTCTACACGGACCTCCGGAGCGCCAAGGCGGAGGCCCTGCGGGCACGACCTAGCGCGGCGCTCGTCCTCTACTGGGATCGGCTCCACCGCCAGGTCCGGATCGACGGGCCCGTGACACCGCTTCCCGATCCCGAGGTCGAGGCCTACTTTGCGACGCGTCCGCGCGAGGCGAGGATCGCCGCGTGGTCCAGTGAGCAGAGCCACGCGCTCGGCTCGCGGGCGGCGCTGCTCGAGAGGGTTCGAGAGACGGAGCGGCGCTTCCGAACGGATGACGTTCCGCGTCCGCCGTACTGGGGAGGTTTTCGAGTCTGGATCGAACAGATCGAGCTTTGGGTCGGACTGCCGGGCCGCGTCCACGACCGCGCCCGCTGGACCCGGAAGCTCACGAAAGCCGGGGAAGGGTTCGTGGGTGGACGGTGGAGCGCGACACGACTTCAGCCCTAGCCTCCCCTCTCTCGATCCCGCCGCCCACCACCGGCCGGCGCCAGCTTCGAGGGGCGGACGCGTGCGAGGTTCCAAGGCGTGACTCAGCAGCAGCGCAGCGTGGAGGCAAAGGTCATCGTCGCACGCTCGTGTGCCTCGCGCTGGCGTCACTGCTCTGGGTCGTACTCGCTCCCGGAGCCAGCGGCGTGGAGCTCGGACCGGCGCTCCGCGATGAGGACGGGCGCTTCATCAATCCCGGGCTCGAGATGAGCCACGGAACGTGGGGGGTTCGCTTGCGCTTCTTTCTGCGCCGCATGGCTCGATCGCTCGTCGGGCGCAGTGGAGCGGCGCCGCAAATCGAGAATGACGGCGCCTTCCTGCGCCAGAACGCGCACCACAGCACGCCGACGGTCACCTGGGTGGGTCATTCGACGCTGCTCGTTCAGATGGACCACGTCAGCTTCCTCACCGACCCCATTTGGTCCGACACGGCCGGCCCAGTTCCCCTTCTGGGTCCCCGTCGCTTCGTTCCGCCTGGCCTGGCACTCGAAGATCTGCCGCCCATCGACTTCGTGCTCGTCTCGCACAACCATTACGACCACCTCGATCTCGGCACGCTCGAGAAGCTCGCAAAGCGCGATCCAAAGACGCGCTTTCTGGTGCCGCTCGCCAACGGAGATCTGCTGCGCCGGCACGGCATCCTTCGTGTCGATGAGCTGGACTGGGGCGAGGTCCGCCGGATCGCCGGGGTCCAGGTGCACTGTCTACCCGCGCAGCACTGGAGCCGCCGAGGGCTGCGCGACGCCCGGCGCTCTCTGTGGGCATCCTGGGCCGTGACGGGACCTAGGCGACGTTTCTACTTCGGGGGTGACAGTGGCTATTTCGCTGGATTCGCGGAGATCGGACGGCTCCTGGGCCCCTTCGATCTCGCGGCGCTCCCGATCGGTGCCTACCGGCCCGTCGCGATGATGCAGGAGGCGCACTTGAACCCCGAAGAGGCCGTCCAGGCCGGCCTCGATCTGCGTGCGCACCACCTGCTCGGCGTGCACTTCGGCACCTTCGACCTTTCGGACGAGCCCTTGGATGAGCCCCCACGGCGATTTCGTGAGGCAGCCAGGGAGCGGGGCGTTCCCAGCGAAGACGTCTGGATCCTCGACATCGGCGAGATGAGTACCTTCTAGCTTCCCGGGACGGTGTGCTCGGCGTGTCTGATACACTCGCGCGGATGAGTCCCGTCAGCCGTCGCGCCAGCCCACGCGACACGGCACCGGCCGCAGCGGAGCAGAGCCGCTCCCGTGAGGGTCGCCCTTGCAGGCAGAACCCAACTCGCGCGTGCTCGCTCCCGAGCGCGGGCATCGGCGGCAAGGCATGAGCACTGCGAAGCCGGTCTGCGTCGTCACGGGCGTGGGGCCCGGCAACGGCCTCGCGATTTCGCGCCGCTTCGCGGCCGCGGGGTATCGCGTCGCCATGACGGCGCGCGGCACCAAGAGCCTGAAGGCGCTCGCCACACAGGTCCCCGGGGCTCGAGGCTACGTCCTCGACGTGGGGGACCCACGGGCCGTCGCGCAGGCCTTCACGCGCATCCGTGCCGAGCTCGGCCCCGTCGACGTTCTGGTGCACAACGCGGGGAGCGCGGCCTTCGGCTCCTTCGTGGACATGAATGCGGAGATCTTCGAGACGGCCTTCCGGACCAACGCGCTGGGTCTCTTTCTCTGCGCAAAGGAGGTCGTGCCCGAGATGCTGCGGGCGGGTCGGGGCTGCATCCTCGTCAGTGGGGCCACCGCAGCGCTACGCGGCGGAGCGGGGTTCGCGGCCTTCGCGCCCGCCAAGGCGGCGCAGCGCTCTCTAGCCCAGTCGATGGCGCGCAGCCTCGGCCCCCAGGGGATCCATGTCGCCTACGTGGTGATCGATGGCGTGATCGACACCCCTCGCACGCGTAGCTTCCTGCCGGACAACCCCGAGGACTTCTTCCTCAAGCCCGAGGCGATCGCAGAAACCATGTACCAGCTCAGCCAGCAGGATCGCTCGGCCTGGACCTTCGAGCTCGACCTGCGCCCCTTCGCCGAGAGCTGGTAGAGGCCCACGGCGCGTTCGCCCAGGCGAGGGTTCCGGGAGCGACCGTGCCGGGATCACGCGGTCTCTCCTGGCTCTGCTCGGGCCGCACGGATTCACTCGCCCGCGACGCGACGCAGGGCGGAGAGCAGGCGCTCGGGTCGGGGACGGACGCGATAGTTCATCGTGAGATCCCGCCAGCGCACCTTGCCATCGCGGATCACGAATGTGGCCGGTCGAGGGATGTCCGCACCCCGCGGACCCCCTCCCGCATGCAGCAACCCGAAGGCGCGCGTCGCTTCGAGCTCGCGATCGGAGAGCACCAGGAACTCGAGGCCGTCGCGGTTCACGACCTCACGGTTCTTTGGGATCGCATCGGGGCTCACCGCGATGACACGCGCACCGACCCGGGAGAAACTCTCCAGCCTTGACTGCAACCCGTGCAGCTCCGTCCTGCAGAACGGTCACCAGAAGCCTCGGTAGAACACGAGCACGAGGGGATCGCGGGCGAGCCGGGCGAGATCCACGGGCCGTCCGTTCTGGTCGGGAAGCACGACGGCGGGAACCTCCGCCCCGATCTCGAGGGCGCTCCCCGGATCCGGCAGGTTGCGGCTCCAGACGAAGCAGTATGCGATCAGCACACCCGTCAGGAGCAGCGAACAGATCAGGCCAAGGCCCGCCACGACTCGGGATCCAAGGCCGCGCCGCCAGGCACGGGCCAGGGCCAGGACCGAGATCCCGATCGCCAGCCCCAGAGCCGCGAAATTGACCCACGGCACATCGCTGAGCGCCGGCCAGCGATAGAAGACTTTCCAGTAGCTCACGAGCCCCGCGAGTGCGACGAGGGGCCCAGTCCAGACGAGAGGATGCCTTGCCATGCGAGGAGCCCACTCTACCACCGGGGATCGGAAGACGTGGGGCGGCTTCCCCGATCAGTCGTAGACCTCAAATGGAATGCGCACACTGAGCACAGCGACGAAGGCCTTCTTGATCTGCGGGCCATGGAGCTCCTGAAAGACGGGGAGCTGGAGGGAGAGCTCGAGAATCCAGGTCTTCGCCGCAAGCTGGAGACCCGGCGACACAAAGATCACGTGCCCGCCGCTGTCGCTGACCCGCGTCCGTTGGCTGCGATCACGGTCGGTCCACAGCCCGTTGAGCTCCAGCAGACTGTTGAGCTGCAGGAGTCGACGGCCGAAGCGCCTCGGCCAGATCCGGTAGCGGTAGGCCAGGTCGTAGCGGAGCCGGTTGCCGCGACGAAAATCCTTGCGCTCCGTGGAGATGCTGTAGAGCGCGTCCACATCCAGCTCGTGGCGGTCCTCTGCCCAGGTTGCGACGGCGCCCAGGAGAGGGTCGTAGGTCTTCGTACCGAAACGGTCCGCGCCCGTGGGCAGCTTGACGCCCGCTAGCAGGGCGGCGCGGCGGGTCGAGAGGGGCGCGTAGTCATCCCACCATACGGTGTAACGTCCGAGAAGAGTGACGTCGCCCAGCGCCGACTCGGTCCGGATCGAGCCGAGCAGTGACGAGGTTCGGCGCCTCGCGAGAATCGGAAGCGTGGTGAATGCCGTGAGCCGCGGCGTCACGCCGAGGACCAGCGTCTGGGGCATCGCCAGCACACGGCGCTTCCGGTTGGCGGGAGAGAGGTCATTCGTGGCACGTGTGAATCGGAGCTGGGAGCGCCAGATTCCCTCGCCGACCGCTACGGGAAGGGCCACGTTCGTGTTGATCCCCTGGGCCCCCGCCGTGAGCGGCAGCCCCAGGATCAGAGCCCCGAGCCACCGGGACCTCAACGGGGCGGCGCTCCGAGTGGCGTGAAGACCTGGATCCGATCGTTTCCGAAGTCCACCACGTAGATGCGCCCGTCTGGACCGATCGCGAGATCCGTCGGGCGCTCGAAGGCGCCGAGCTCGCTTCCACGCCGGCCGAAGAGGGTGAGGCGCCTCCGTTCGCGATCGAAAACCTGGATGCGATGATTCTGGAAGTCCGCCACGTAGAGATTCTCCCCAGTGTCGGTCGCCACACCGGTGGCCACACGGAACCAGCCAGACCGTGAGCCCGGGATTCCGAGCCCGAGAGGACCTCCGAGCCGCCACTCCGTCTCACCCCCCATCGAGAAACCCTGCACGCGGTGGTTGTACGCATCGCCCACGACGAGCGTCTCCCCAAGGGCGTCGAGGTCGGTCGGATAGTGGAGCCGGCCCGGGAGCAGACGGCCGGGCCGACCGATCACGCCACGAAAGGATCCATCGGAAGAGAAGCGGACGATGCGATCGTTGTAGAAGTCGGCCACGTAAACATCTCCCGCGGGGGCCACCCACACGCCGGCCGCTCCATCGAAGGGCCCCGCGGCTGTACCCTCCCCCCGTATCGTCCGCAGCCAGCGACCCGAGGTGGAGAAGATCTGGATCCGGTTCCCGACGAGCTCCGCAACATAGACACGTCCCTGCGCATCGAGGTCGAGATCCATTGGACGCCGGAACTCACCGGGAGCGTCGCCGGATCGCCCGAACGTGCGTAGGAAGCTGCCATCGCCGCCAAAGACCTGCACGCGGTCGTTTCCCGTGTCCGCAACGAACACCTCCCCGTCCGCGGAGACCGCCACACCGGTCGGACGGGAGAGCTCTCCGGGCGCCGAGCCCGAACTTCCCAGCGCCAGGATCGGCCGGGGTGGATCCACGAGCGAAGCCCGACACGCGAGCATCGCGACTGCGGCTGCCGCGGCCAGCCGAGCTCCAGGCCTCACTCCCGCGTCTCGCACGCGGCGCCTCGCCGACCGGGAGGGCCAAGCGAGCCCGGTCCGCTCACTCGGGGCGCTCCTCATCTTCGGCCGCGGGGGGCGTCGGCGCCACGACCAGAGCGGGCTGCTCGGCCGCTGGATCCAGGACGCGGCCGATCACGCGGTTGGCACCCTCGTCATCGCGCAGGAGCCGCTCACGCAGGTCGGAGGAAAGAGGCCGCGTGCCCCCCTCGCCGTCCGGCTCGAGGAGCCGGATGCGGAGGTCGGCGTGAACGACGATCCAGCTGTCGCGGCCGTGCCGCTCCAGGGTCCCACGCACCTCGAGCTGCAACGCCGCAAGCTCGAAGCCCGCCTTTTCGACCGCTTGCGCGAGGTCCCGAATCGAGGCCCCGTTCCCTTTCCGCAGCCTGAGCCGCAGCGAACCTTCATCGAGGCGGACCTCGACCTCTTCGACCCCCTCGACGTCACGCAGCTTCTTCTCGATCCCAAAAGCACAGAACGGACAGGTCATACCGTTGACTTGGAGCTCGGCCGTCCGTACCTCGGCCCCCGCGGTGCTCGCCGATGCCAGTAGCACAGCGATCACGATCGACCCCACGGGCCATCGGCTCCACATCACAGGCCGCTCTCCTCCCCGTCGAGCGCTTCCAGAATCGAACAGCCGGTCACGGGGCCGCTCCCGTCGCAACTCCGCTCGAGCGCTTGAACACTGTCTCGCATCCGCGTCAGCTTCCTGATGCGCCCCTCGATCTCCGTGACGAGCAGGGCGGCCGCGCTCTTCACGTCCCCCGCCCGTCCCTCGGGATTCCGGCGCAGGGCCAAGAGCTCTCGGATGCCCCGAAGCGGAAACCCGAGCTGCTGGGCCCTCTTCACGAAGCGAATCCGGCGCACGGCCTCCTGGGTGTAGATCCGATAGCCCGACGGCCGCCGTGCCGGCGGATCGAGCAGCCCCTCCCGCTCGTAGTATCGAACCGTCTCAACGCTCACGCCGGTCCGGCGAGCCACCTCGCCGATCCGCAGCCTTTCGATCGCCACGCTGGCCTCCCAAGCTGGAACTCTACACTCTGAACCTAGCTTCAGAGTCAAGGGTATCGCTCCTCTGGAACAGAGCGAGCCCGGGCGACTCCTTCAAGCGTCCACGCCTGGCCGCGCAGCTCGGTGATCTCGTCGGCGCAGTTCAGTCCTCGGACGCGAAGAACCAGTCGGTTCGTCTTTGACTTGGGTGACGGCATGCCGGGACGGTGGCCGCTGATCGTGCGGGGTGACAGCCTCCGCCTGACACTAGATGGCCTGCTCGCCGCGCTCCCCGGTCTCGATCCTGAGGGCATCTTCAACCGGTGCGACGTAGACCTTGCCATCTCCACGGAGACCGGTGTGGGCAGCGCTGCGGATCGTCTCGATGACGGCTTCGACGCGGTCGTCGGTACAAAAGACATCGAGGCGGACTCTCTGGCTGAGCAGCTCCAGCTCCTCCGTGATGTCATGACCTTCTTTCGCGTAGTGTGTGCGTCCGAATCCGCGCACCGACAACACTGTCGCGCCGGTCAAGCCCTCGACCCCGTGGAGCGCGTGCGTGACTTGCCTGAGCTTGTGATCTTGGATGAACGCGATGACATGCTTCATTGGGCTTCTCTCTCCCAGGGCGCAACGCCCGGTTTGCTAGCCGCTCCCTGCTGCCGTCGCCGCTCGCTCCGGCGTCGCTGAGAACCACCTGTATAGGGCCGGAAGCACGAGCAATGTCAGCAAAGTGGACGTGACGAGTCCCCCGACCACGACGGTGGCCAGCGGGCGTTGGACCTCCGACCCGATGCCCGTGGACAACAGCAGGGGCATCAGGCCGAGACTGGCCGCGGTTGCAGTCATCATCACTGGGCGCAGACGTAGCATGGCTCCCCGCTCGACGGCCTCGTCGGGCGTGAGGCCATCGCGAACGAGCTGGTTGAAATAGGACACCATCACGACCCCGTTCAGGACCGCCACTCCGAACAGAGCGATGAATCCCACCGAGGACGGAACGCTCAGGTACTGGCCGGAGACCGCCAGCGCGAAGATCCCACCGATGAGTGCGAATGGGACGTTCATGATGATGAGGAGTGCGTTCTTGATCGAGCCGAAGGAGAGGTAGAGCAGGAGGAAGATGAGCCCCAGGCATACGGGGACGACGACAGCCAGCGTCGCCTGCGCACGTTGCTGGTTCTCGAATTGGCCACCCCAGGTCACGAAGTAACCCGGCGGCAGGGAGACGCGATCACGTACCGCCCTGCGGGCTTCCTCGACGAATCCGCCCATGTCCCGCCCACGCACGTTGCACTGCACCACGACCCGGCGCTGGGCGTCCTCGCGACTGACGGTCGGGGGACCCTCAACGAGACGGATGTCGGCTACTTCAGAAACCAGAACGCGGGCCCCGCCGGGGTTCGCGATCCAGAGTCTTCCGATTGCGTTGGGGTCCGATCGATGCTCACGCTGCATTCGCAGGTAGACGTCGAAGCGCTTCTGACCCTCAATGACCTGGGTCACGGCTTCACCCCCCACGGCGGTCGAGACGATTTCCATCACATCCGCCACGTTCAGGCCGTAGCGAGCCAGCGCGTCTCGATCGGCGCGGACCACGAGTTGTGCCTCGCCACTGATCTGCTCCATCTGGATGTCTGATGCGCCTGGAATCGAGCGGACGACAGCCTCGATCGCCTCTCCTTTCTCCTCGAGGACGTGGAGATCCTCGCCGAAGAGCTTGATCGCGATCTGCGCCTTGATCCCGGAGAGCAGCTCGTCCACCCGTGTTGCGATGGGCTGGGAGAAATTCAGCAGCAGACCCGGATGCTCGTTCAGATCCTCGTTCAGGATCCGGATCAGCTCCTCTCGGGAATCAGCGGTCGTCCACTCGGATTGGGGTTTCAGTCCTACGAAGATCTCGTTGTTCGAGATCGGCTCGGGGTCCCCACCGAGCTCAGCCCGTCCGATCTGGCTGAGCGCGTACGTGACCTCCGGGTACTTCAGCAGCCTCTTCTCGAGCCGCGCGGCAATCCGCTTCGATTCGGGAAGCGAGATGCTCGGGTTCATGGTCACGCGGATCGTCATGGTGCCCTCGTCGAGTTCTGGGACGAACTCCGTTCCGAGGAAGGGCAGAGTCACGAGCGAAGACAGGAGCGCAGCGACCGCACTGAATACGACGATCGCGCGGTGCTCGAGTGCGAAGCGCAGGGCGGGCCGATATGTGCGCTTGAGGAAGCGCACCAGGAAGGGATCAGACTCATCGAACCACCCTGTGAACAGAAACGACGCGATCACGGGAACGATCGTGATCGCCACGATCAGCGAGCCGAGCATCGCGAATGCGATCGAGAAGGCCATCGGACTGAAGAGCTTGCCCTCAACTCCCTGTAGAGTGAAGAGCGGCAGGAAGACCACCACGATGATCAGAACCGCAAAAAAGACGGGCTCAGCGACCTCCTGCGTCGCCCGAAGGACACGGAGCGGAAGCGAGTCACCCCGTTCGTTCGGTTCGGTGAGGTGGCGCACGATGTTCTCGACGACCACGACCGAGCCATCGACCATCATGCCGATGCCGATCGCCAGACCCCCCAGCGACTGCAGGTTTGCGGAGAGTCCGTACCAGCGCATCATGATGAAGGCAATCAGCATCGAGAGGGGGATCGACACGAGCACTACGAGCGCCGAGCGTACGTTCCAGAGGAAGACGAAGAGTACCAAGATGATGAGAGCGGCAGCCTCGGACAGGGCATCGGTCACGGTCTCCACTGCCTTGTCGACGAGAGCGGACTGGTCGTAGATGGGTACGATCTCCACGCCCCGCGGCAGTGTGGCCTGGACCTGCTCGACCTTGCGGCGGACACCTTCGATGACGCGACTGGTGTTGGCCCCCCTCAGCTGGAGGACGATCCCCATCACCACCTCGCCCTCGCCATCCAGCGTGACCGCCCCCTGCCGAATTTCAGGCCCGTACTCCACATCTGCGACGTCCCGGATGAAAATGGGTGTGCCGTCCTGAGAGGACAGCATGATGTTTTCGATGTCCGTGCGGCCCTGAGGACCGCCCGCGATCAGACCGACCCCACGCACCACGAGCTGCTGCTCCGCTCCCTCGAGGTACCAGCCGCCCGCATTGCTGTTGTTGGCCTCGATCGCCTCGCGAAGATCGGCAAGCGTCAGTCCATGGGAGAGAAGCAAATTGGGGTCCACCTGCACCTGGTACTGCCGGACCTCCCCTCCGAAGCTCAAGACGTCGGTCACGCCCGGGACCGTGCGGAGCTGGAACTTGACCACCCAGTCATTGAGGGTCCTCAGCTCCATCGCGGAGAAGTCCTGCCCGGTGAGCAGGTACTTGTAGATCTGCCCCAGCCCAGTGGTGATGGGCCCCATCTCGGGGTCGCCCAGTCCGGGCGGGATGCGCTCACGCGCCACCTGCAATCGCTCAAGCACGAGCTGGCGGGCGAAGTAGAGGTCCACATCGTCCTCGAACACGACCGTCACCACGGAGAGCCCCGTCTTCGAGATCGATCGCACCTCTGTGATGTCCGGAAGGCCGTTCATCACGGTCTCGATCGGGAACGTGATGAGCTGCTCTACCTCGACCGCAGCCAGCCCGGGAGAGGCCGTATTGATCTGGACCTGGATGTTCGTAACATCCGGAAAGGCGTCCACGTTGAGATGGAGCGTGGAGTAGACTCCAAACCCGACGAGCACCACGCTGAGCACGGCCACGAGGAAGCGCTGCTTGAGAGCTCCCTCGACGATGCGGTTCAGCATGAGAAACTCCTCTGAACGTCCGGGCGCCCGTTCAACCTCCGGGGGTCGGAGCGGCTGGCGCTAGTGGCCATGGCCCGCCTCGAATCCAGCTTTCTCGAGCTCAGATTTCAGCGTGAATGCCCCCCGAGATACGAAGCGGTCTCCCGGTGAGAGTCCATCGAGTATCTGGAGCCGCCATCTGTCGGAGCGACCGAGGCGTACGGGCCGGGGTTCGAGGCCGTCGCTGTCCAGCACGAAAACCACCGTCTGATCACCGAGGGTCTGTACGGCGTCTCGCGGAATGGAGACGGGGACGTCGGCGCGGTCCACAGTCACGGTGCCCGTCACGAACAGTCCGGGCCGCCAAGTCCCCTCCGGGTTCGGCAGCACCACGCGCGCCGTGGCGGTTCGCGTCTGCTCGTCCACCACCGGCGCGAGGTACGAAATCGTTCCTTCTGCTGCCGGTGCTGCGTGCCCCGTGGCGATCGAAACGGGCTGACCGACGCGAAGACGATCGAGATCCTTCTGGTAGACGCTCAGATCTACCCACACACTGCTCAGGTCCGCGACGACGAAGGCCTCGCTCTCCGTTGACACAGCCTCGCCGCGGGTGATGTGCTTGGCGATTACGGTGCCGGCGATCAGCGATTTCAGGGGGTAGCTGGCGAGCGATTCGCTGCTCTCGATGAGGGCGAGCACTTCACCCGCCTTCACCGGATCGCCGATCTGCTTGCGGACTTCCTTGACGATGCCGCTGAACCGAGGTACGAGGTGCGCGAGTCGGTCCTGATTGGGGCGGACCTCTCCGGGTAGCTCGATAGTGAGCGCGATCTGGCCGGGGCCTGCTTCCTCCAGCTCGATTCCGAACTCGGTTCTCTCCGCTTCACTCAGGCGAATGGGGCCGTCGTGGTCGGACTCTTCGCCCCCGTGATCTCCGGCATGCTCCATGTCGATGCCCAAATCCGTGGTTGGGTCGCCACCGCAGGCGAAGGCAAGGACGACCCCAAGTAAGGCGGGGACAAGGCTCGACCTCTTCCTTCGCTGCTCCGGGTGACGCAATCTCATTTTCGTTCTCCTCTCAGGGCCGTCCCCGAATGGGCGTGCCCGTCAGGCGTTCGACCTCCGCGACGGCACTGTGGTACGCCCGAAGGGCGTCGAGCTCCCGGCTCCGCAGCTCGAAGAGACTCCGCTGGGCATCGAGGACGTCGAGGTAGCGGAATAGGCCTCGCAGATAGCCCTGGCGGACGTCCCGGTAGGCCCGCTCGGCCTTCGGGAGCACCTGCTCTCGAAGTGTCACCACCTCCTGGTAGCTCGCAGCGAGCTCCTGGATCACCACCTCCAACGATGTCTGGACGCCCACCTCCACAGCCATCCGTTGATGCCGGACCTTGGTGAGGTCCCGCTGTGCCGCGAGTCGCGCGCCCTGGTTCCGGTCGAAAACCTGCAGCGGCATGCTCACGCCGAACACGAGCGCCGTGTCGTTCGACTCCTCAAGGCGACGCATTCCTGCGCTGGCCACCAGATTCGGGGCCCGCCGGGCGTCCTCGAGAGCCACGACTGCCTTCCGAAGCTCGATCTCTTGGACCCAGCGGGCAAGCTCGGGGTTCTCGTCGAGCCGCTCGAGGATCTCCTCACGCGTCGGGGGCGAGGCAACCGCGAAAAGATCCCCCTCGGCTTTCTCGTAGAGTGCCTTGCGACCGCCCCAGGTTCCGGCAAGCCGCACCCGGGCAGCCGCGAGCTCGGCCTCGGCAGAGCGGCGCTCAAGGGTCTGGGTGGCAAGGGTCACCTCGGCCCGGGTGCGCTCCACGGGAGAGGCGGCACCCGCCCTGACCTGCCGCGTAACCGAGTTCAGGGACTTCTCGGCGAGGCCGAGAAGCTCGTCACTGAGGCGCAGCCGCTCCTGGGCCACCAGAAGCTCCGCGAATGCGCGCGTGACCTCCGCAAAGACCTCGACCCTGCGCGCCTCGTAGTCCCAGCCGGCAAGCATGGCGTCGAGCTCGGCCACACGGCGGCGCTTCATCCGCTTGCCGCCGAGCTCGATCAGCTGCCCGAGCGCAAGCGTGGTTTCCGCCTGGTCCGCGCCGCTGAAGTCCCCGGAACCCCCGAGATTCTCGACCTCGATCGCGAGCTCCGGGTTCGGGAGCAGGCCAGCCTGGAGGGCGCGGGCCTCGCGCACGCGTATCTCCCAGGAGAAAGCCGCGAGGTCGGGATTGCCGAGGAGGGCAGCAGCAAGGGCGTCACGCAGCGTGATCGCACCCTTGGGCTCCTCAGGAAGCTGGGTTCTTCTCGCGGCGGAACCCGCTGCTTCAGGCGCGGAGTACGCGGACAGCGAAGCTCCGAGAAGGCGCGGGACGGGTGGCTCGATGCGCGGAGGCTCGCTGGCACAGCCGGCCAGGGCCGCTCCCGCCAAGAGACCGAGGGCCAAGACGGCACTCGAAGTTCCGTGCGCTCTGGCTTGGAACGCCAGGGTGTTCTGGGTCATGGAGATCCTGCTCAAAGGGGTGTGCGACGCGGACCGACCGGGGGTCGGCGCACCAGAGATCGGGGGGTCCGGGTGGTTCCTAGACGATCAGGACTGTCGAGCGGAGGTGGGCTGTACGGTCGGGCGGGCCGGCGCGCGCGTCGGCGGATGCAGAGAGTCGCATCTCCATCCGGGGCGTCGGCTTCTGGACCGGAACGATGAACGCTACCGGAGGCGTGGGAACCCCGTCTGGGACGAGGGCGGGTGGGGTCATTGGACCCGTACCGGTGGACGGAATATCGATGCAGTCGGCCGGGGACTGCACGGATAACTCGCTCGCGCCCCCCGAGCTCGCCAGTGTTGGGCATCCGGTCACGCTGTGCTCGAACTCAATCGCGCGGTGTCCGTTCGTACCGCGGCAGAGGACGAAGTCGGAAGCGCCGACGAGGCTGCTCACAACCCACGCCGTGAGCGATGCCACGAGGAGTACCGAACTGTGGTGTTTCTGCCTCATTCGCTCTGCTCTATACCGCCGTGCTTCGGCCGCGGATGCCTGCGCCTTGAGGCACGGGTTCTCCCGCTTTTGCCCGGCGTGGATTCGGGAACCTCGCTCATGCGCGGTGCTTCCTCAACCCGTCGCACACGAGCCGCGGTGTCCCGGAGACGGATTGTCGATCACGATTGACCAAGCCAGCTCCACGCTGCCTCCAGCTCGTCCACGTCAAGATGAACGGACCTGTCAAAGCAGTCGAAGCCGACCCTCTTTCCCGATCCAGGATTCTAGCTCTGGTACCAAGATTCGGTAGTCGTCGTCTGCCAGCCTCGGGGGACCGTGGAGAACTCGAGTCGCGCCACCTGGGAGAGCGGAACCCGCGATTCATCACGTGCAGTGCGACGTCGTGAACCGCGACATCGTCTCCTTCGTTCGGGAGGCTCGGGCTGTGATCGCGCGAAGCGTGGATCTCCCGCCCGGCTGCCGCGTCACGTGGGGCGGTCCGTTTCGGCCTCCGTAGGATTGATCGCGCTCTCCGGGATCGCGCTGCTGAACGGCATGGTTCTCGTCATCTGTCTGAACCCGCTCCGCCACGAGGAGCGGGCGATCGAAGACATCTCGGTCGAGGGGGCCTGCCGGCGGCTCCGTCCGGTCCCGAAGACCGCCCCCATCACCTCGTTGGGGCTCATCCCAATGCTCCTCTCGCGCGGGACCGGCAGCGGGGTACAGCGACCGCTCGCCACCGTGGGGTTCGAGAGTCTGGTCACCTCCGCGGCGTTGACGCAGCTCGTGATTCCCGCGCTCTACGGGTGGTGCGCCGGAGCTCGACGGCGGGAGAGGAGCCCGGACCTTTCGCAGGCGGGCACCAAGCCGTAGAATGGCGGGCCCGTGGACCGCTTGTCGGGGACCACGAGGACGGGACGGACGTGCTCGACCTGCGCTTCATCCGTGAGAACGTCGATACGGTGCGGAAGAACTGCCGCAACCGAGGACTGACCCTAGACCTGGATCGCCTCATCGAGCTCGACGAACGTCGCCGCAGCCTGATCGCCGAGCAGCAATCGCTTCGCGAGCAGCGCAACAAGCTCGCGGCCGAGCTGAAGGGACGCAAGCCCACCGACGAGGAGCGGGCTCTCGGGAAGAGCCTCAAGGAGCGCGATGCCGCGCTCGAGGCGGAGCTTCTGGAGGCGCAGCGAGAGCTGAGGACGCTGCATCTTCAGGTTCCGAATCTGACCCATCCCGATGTGCCGGTGGGCCGGGACGAGACCTCGAACCGCGAGCTGCGCCGGAGCGGCGAGCCGCCGAGCTTTACCTTCTCCCCGCGGGACCACGTCGAGCTGGCAGCCCTGCACGATCTCGTGGACTTCGATGGCGGCGCCAAGGTGGCGGGGCAGAAGTTCTACTTCCTGAAAAACGAGCTCGTGCTGCTCGAGCAGGCGCTGATCCGCTACGCGCTCGACCACCTGCGCGAGAGGGCCTTCACGCTCTTCCAGACGCCCGATCTGGCCCGGACCGAGGTGGCCGAGGGCCTGGGCTTCAACCCGCGGGGCGAGGAGACGCAGGTTTACTCCATCGCGAACGACGATCTCGTGCTGATCGGTACCGCTGAGATCACGCTGGGTGGGCTGCACCGCGACGAGATCCTGGATGTGGAACGGCTGCCGCTGCGGTACTGCGGTCTCTCGCACTGCTTCCGCACCGAAGCGGGCGCCGCGGGTCGTGCGAGCAAGGGACTCTACCGCGTGCACCAGTTCACCAAGGTAGAGATGTTCGCCTTCACACGGCCCGAAGACTCCGAGGCTCTGCACGAGGAGCTGCTCTCGATCGAAGAGGAGCTCTTTGCGGGGCTGGAAATTCCCTTCCGGGTCGTCGACGTCTGCACCGGAGACCTCGGTGCGCCCGCGTATCGGAAGTTCGATCTCGAAGCGTGGATGCCCGGTCGCGCGGACTCGGGAGACTGGGGCGAGATCACCAGCACATCGAACTGTCTCGACTATCAGGCTCGGCGCCTGGGGATCCGCTATCGGGACGAACGGACGGGAAAGACACGCTTCGTGCACATGCTGAACGGCACGGCCATCGCGATCTCGCGTGCGCTCATCCCGCTGCTCGAGATCCACCAGCGGGACGACGGATCGATCGAGATCCCCGCCCGGCTACGTCCGTACGCCGGCTTCGATCGGATCGGATGACGACGAGGCTGATCCTCGGCACGGCCGGCCACATCGATCACGGAAAAACCGCGCTGGTCCGGGCCCTCACGGGCGTGGACTGCGACCGGCTTCCGGAGGAGCGCGAGCGTGGCATCACGATCGAGCTCGGCTTCGCACCGCTGGTCCTGTCGTCGGGCGCCGCGCTCGGAATCGTGGACGTGCCCGGGCACGAACGGCTGGTGCGGACGATGGTTGCAGGCGCGACCGGAATCGATCTCGTGCTCTTCGTCGTTGCCGCCGACGAGGGAATGATGCCGCAGAGCCGCGAGCACCTGGCGATCTGCGATCTGCTCGGCGTGCAGCGCGGCGTCGTGGCGCTGACGAAGATCGACGCCGCCATACCCGACCTCGTGGAGCTCGCGCGTCTCGAGGTCGAAGAGGAGCTCGCGGTCTCGTGTCTGTCCGGGGCTCCGATCGTACCGGTCTCAGCGCTCCGCGGTGACGGGATCGACGAGCTCGTCTGGAGGCTCGACGAGGTCGCGCGAACGGCCCTCCCCCGCACGCCACGCGACGGTCCGGCCTGGCTCGCCGTGGATCGGGTCTTCAGCATGAAGGGCTTCGGAACGGTCGTCACCGGGACGCTCCGTGGTGCCTCCTTGTGCGAAGGCGAGGCCGTTGAGATCCTGCCCGAGAGCGCGGGCAAGTCACTCGCCACCCGCATTCGCACGCTCCAGGTGCATGGAGAGCGCGTGGAACGTGCGCAGCCAGGATCCCGCTGCGCGCTCAACCTTCAGGGTGTCGAGCTCGCCGACGTGCCACGCGGGAGTGTCGTCGCCACACCGGGCCGTCTCGCACACAGGCCCCGCATCGAGGTCGAGCTCCGGCTGCTCCCGAACGCGCTGCCCTTGCGTGGAGGTACCGAGCTGACCGTGCACATCGGTACCTGCGAGCGCAACGCGCGGCTCGTGCTCTTGGAGTGCGACCGCATCGAGCCGGGGGGATGCGCGCTCGCCGAGCTGCGCTTCCAGCGGCCCGCGGTAGCCGTCGAAGGTGACCGCTTCATCGTGCGTGGCTTCCGCCGCATCCCGGAGGCCGGCTGGACGTTGGGAGGTGGACGGATCCTCGATGCGGCCCCACTCCGTTCACGTCGGTCGCGTGCGGAGCGCGCTGCCGAGGCTCGGATGCTCGCCTCCGCCGACCGAGGCAGGGCCCTGGCTGCACGCCTCGAGCGCGCCAAGCTGCGCGGCGTGCGGGAGATCGACCTGCTCCGCGAGGTGACGTCGCTGGAGGGGATCGTCGGGATTCGCGTGGGCGGAGACCGCTGGCTCGGCGTTGCCGCCTTCGAGGATCTGATCGAGCGCTGCACGCGCGCGATCGCACAGGACCACAGCGAGAGGCCCAGCGAACCCTGGGTGGGGTTGGCGGCCGTCGCCAGCCGACTGCCCCGCCACGTGCCCCGGGATGCGATCCGCGCGGCGCTCGAGGAGGGGAGCAAGCGGAGGCTGATCGAAGAAGGACCGAGCGGCCACCGCCTCCCCGGACACGCGGCGCACGTCCGGGACCCCGCGCTGGCCCGACGCGTCGCGGATCGGCTCGAGTCCGCAGGACTCGCTCCCCCGACCCTGGAAGCGCTCGCGATGGAGCTCGGCATCAGCACCCGGGAGCTGCGGCCGGTCATCGAGCATCTCGAGCGGGAGGGCAGGCTGGTACGGGTCACCGCAGTCCTCTACTTCTCGCGCAAGGAGATCGACGAGCTTCGGGCTCGGGTCCTCAGCTACCTCCGCGGCCACGGGCGGATCGATCCGGCGACCTACAAGGAGCTGACGGGACAGACGCGCAAGTACACCGTTCCGCTGATGGAACACTTTGACGCCGAAAAGCTCACGCGCCGGGAGGGAAACGTTCGCGTGCTCAGAGCAGGAGCAAGCTAGCCACGCCCACCGCCGCCACGGCGATCAGGCTGGGGGCAATTCTCCGGGCCAGCGGCGCCGGCCCGGCGAGCCCGACGATCGCGAGCTTGCCGAGCGTCGTGGTGACCGCCACGATCACGATTCCGGTGGCCGCGGTCCGGAGGTCGATTCCGCCCTGCATCCCGAGCCGCGCGAGGGAGAGGCTGGGCGCATCGGCGCCGCTCAGCGCAGCCACACCACTGAGCAGGTAGACGGCCCGCTCACCCACCTGACTCTGGACCGCCGCGATGAGCAGCAGAATCGCCGCGTAGACTCCCGCGAAGCCGAACGCGAGCTTCAGGCGCAGAGGGTTGCGTAGCGCGGGGGCGGCCGCGACCCCCTCGTGAGGCCGGTGGCGGAGGGCGACGAGGAGCAGGCCCGCCCCGAACATCGCCAGCAGCGGGAGGGCGACGCGTACGAGCACGGGAGGCGCGATGACGAGGATCATGGCCCCCAAGCGCACGAACGTCATGGACGCCGCCAAGAGCACCAGGCACTCCGCGCCTCGGATCTCACGTGTTTCGCGTGCCGCGCGGGCCCAGGTCAGTGCCGCCGCAGTGCTCGAGACGAGGCCCGAGAGCAGCCCGACGGCCAGCGGGCTCGAGCGTCCACCCCCCACCCGTATCAGCACATAGCCGAGGAACGACACGCCCGAGATCAGCACGACCATGCGCCAGATGTCGCGCGGCTGGAGCACCGCGAGCAGCGGAATCTCGAACACCCGGTCGAGTGGCTCGCTGGGCAGGAGCGGCAGCACGATGCCGGTGATGACCAGGAATCGAATCAGAGCCTCCATGTCCAGGGGCTCGAGCAGATCGCCCGCACGGTGCAGGGCCCGCTTCGACCGCAGCAGAGCCACCATGGCAATGGTGAGAACGCTGGCGACCAGGAGCTGACCCGACTGCGCAAGCGCGCCGAACACGAACGTGCAGAGGCTCGCGATCTCCGTGGTGTAACCGGGATCGCCCCTTGTCGTGGCGTCGTGGCTGTAGCGCAGGACCAGGAACATGGCGGTTGCGAGAAAGAGCGCCACGCCCATCCAGGGCCCCAGGGGCTCT
Organism: Myxococcota bacterium; assembly: GCA_046754285.1. Taxonomy (GTDB): domain Bacteria; phylum Myxococcota_A; class UBA9160; order SZUA-336; family SZUA-336; genus JBHHVJ01. Next base: position 42,808 of record JBHHVJ010000032.1, read on the forward strand.
CGCACGAGCACCGCGAGGGCACCCACCAACGCCAGAAAGGCGAACGTGCGCACTCCCGGGAAGTCCTTTTCGCCGCCGCTCTCCTCCTGGGCCACCTGGCGCTCCAACCCCACCAGCGCACCCAGACAGAGCGCCACGAAGGTCGGCAGCAGAATGTGGGCAGCCTCGGGAATGCGCTTGCCCTCCCCCCTTCCCCATCGACCTGTGCCCCGGATCCATTCAACGTCGGGCGGCCCGCGAGCGGAATCGAGGCTGCGGGAGGAGCCTAG
>JBHHVJ010000033.1:0-42694 GCA_046754285.1 Myxococcota bacterium
CGCCGTCGAATCCCTTACCGCGCGGCCCTACACCCGGCGGCCGGCGCCGGCCGACGGGCGACAAGAAGCCACAGCGGGGCGTCCTCTCAGGGCTCGAAAGACGCCTGAGCTTTTCCCCTTGACACGAAATTCCCTGCGACGGGATCATGTCTTTCCTACCCCGACGGACCTCCGATCCCATCGGATCCCATCGGGGTATCGCGGCCCGCTAACTGCCCCGAGGGATCTCCCCATGCACATCCGGATCCGATCCTCCGTCCTCTCACTGCTATTCGTCTCGCTCGCGCTCACCAGCCCGCGCCTCGCAGCCGCCCAGACGTCCTTCGTCGCCTTCGAGAGCGGTCCCGTGCGGCCGCTGGCGCTCTCCTCGGATGGCAGCCAGCTCTTCGCCGTCAACACACCGGACAACCGGCTCGAGATCTTCGACGTGACGGCGGGGGGGATTGCGTACACAGATTCCGTCCCCGTGGGGATGGAGCCGGTGGCCGTGGCCGTGCGCAGCGCGACCGAGGTCTGGGTCGTGAACCACCTGTCGGACAGCGTCAGCATCGTGGATCTGGCCGCGAGCCCGCCGCGCGTCGTGCGTACGCTCTTGGTAGGCGACGAGCCCCGCGACATCGTCTTCGCGGGGAGCGGAGCGAGCCACGCGTTCATCACGACGGCGCATCGCGGACAGCATCGAACGGACCCCTCCATCTCGGGCGTGCCCGGTGCCGGCGATCCGCAGCTCACGACCGAGGGCGTGGGACGCGCCGACGTCTGGGTCTTCGACGCGACGAGCCCGGGCAGCACCGTGGGCGGCACACCCATCCGGATCTTGACCTTCTTCGCCGATACGCCCCGCGCGCTGGCGGTGAGCCCGGACGGCAGCACGGTCTACGTCGCCGCCTTCCACTCCGGGAACCAGACGACAGCGATCACCGAGGCGCTGGTCTGCAACGGCTTCGACGCCGCTCCGCCCTGCAGCCTCGGCGGAGGCATCTTCGCACCGGGTGGCGTGCCCGGACCCAGCGACAACTTCGCAAGCGCACCCGCCCCCGAAACCGGCCTGATCGTCAAGTTCGACGGCTCGGCCTGGCGCGATGCGGTCGGGCGGGACTGGAGCGCCGTGGTGCGAATCGAGCTTCCGGATCACGACGTCTTCGCCTTCGACGCCGACACGCTCGCTCCCGGTCCGATCTTCGACCACGTGGGCACGATCCTTTTCAACATGGTCGTGAATCCGGTCACGGGGAAGCTCTACGTGACGAACATCGAGTCTCCGAATCACGTGCGCTTCGAGGGGCCCGGCAACCACGGGGGGAGCACGGTCCAGGGTCACCTCTCCGAGACCCGCATCAGCGTGCTCGACCCGCTCGGGCCGAGCGTCGATCCCCAGCACCTGAACCAGCACATCGACTACAGCAAGCTCCACACGGATGTGCCCGACCTCGTGGACCCGAACCAAAAGAGCCACAGCCTGGCGACGCCCCTTCAAGCCATCGTCTCCAGCGACGGGAGCAAGATCTACCTCGCGGCCTTCGGCTCGGCCCGCATCGGGGTCTTCGACGCCGCCGACATCGAGGACCCCGCTTTCGAGATGAACTTCGACCCGACCGTCGAGAGCGCGAACTACATCGCCACGGGCGGCGGGCCCGCAGGGCTCGCCCTCGACGAGACGTACGGCCGTCTCTACGTGCTCACGCGCTTCGACAACTCGGTCGTCTCGATCGACCTGAGCACGAAGGCGGCGCTGCAGACGGTGGGCCTACACAACCCCGAGCCTCTCTCCGTCGTGGTCGGCCGGCCTTTCCTTTACGACGCCGTGCAGACCTCGGGAAACGGCGAGGCCTCGTGCGCGAGCTGCCACATCTTCGCGGACTTCGACAGCCTGGCCTGGAACCTCGGCGACCCCGACGCCTCGGTCTCGACCAACAGCCAGCCGGCGATCATCGGCGGGGAGACGTCGTTCCACCCCATGAAGGGTCCCATGACCACCCAGACGCTCCGCGGCCTGGCGACGCACGGAGGGATGCACTGGCGCGGGGACCGTGTGGACGGGTTCTTCGGCACGGATCCGTGTACCGATCCGGTGAACTCTGCCTGCGACGAGGATCACAGCTTCCGGAACTTCATCGTGGCGTTCGAGGGGCTGGTGGGCCGCGACGGGATCCTGCCGGCGCCCGACATGCAGAAGTTCTCCGACTTCACGCTCCAGATCCTGCTCCCGCCCAACCCCGTCCGCGCGCTCGACGGCTCGCTCACTTCAGCGCAGGACGCGGGGAGAATCAAGTACTTCATTCCGGGCTCCGATGGCCCGTTGAGCTGCAACCAGTGTCACGAGCTCGATGCCGCGCAGGGGTTCTTCGGGACTCAGGGCTTCCAGAGCTTCGAGACCGAGCCCCAGAACTTCAAGATCGCCCACCTGCGGAACATGTACCAGAAGATCGGGATGTTCGCGGGGGCCAACACCCTGGGTGGCATCGGCGTCGGCCCGCCGCTGGGTCCGCAGGTGCGGGGCTTCGGGTTCCTGCACGACGGGAGCATCGGCACGGTGCGGGACTTCCTGGCCTCGTCGGTCTTCTCGCTGTCCTCGACCGAAGAGGCCGAGCTCGAGGCCTTCCTGCTCGCCTTCGACACGGATCTCGCCCCCATCGTGGGCCAGCAGGTCACGCTCACGGCAACCAACGCGGCTGTCGCGAACCCGCGCATCGATCTCCTGATCGACCGAGCCGGAACGCCATTCACGTCGTTGATGCTGGGCGGCAGCGTGACGGAGTGCGACCTGATCGTGAAGGGCGTGGTGGGCGGACAGGAGCGCGGCTGGGTCCTTCAGGGCGGAGGTCTCTTCCTGGACGACACGAACACGACCATCAGCGACAGCTCGCTGCGTGCGCTCGCCACCAGCGATGGACCGCTGACGTACACCTGCGTGCCCCCCGGCTCCGGCCAGCGCATGGGCGTGGACCGTGATGGGGACGGCGCCCTCGACGGGATCGACAACTGCGCGATCACGCCGAACGAGAGTCAGCTCGATACGGACGCCGATGGCGCTGGGAACGCCTGCGACGCCGACGATGACGACGACGGGCTGCTCGACGAGGTCGAGACGAACACGGGCGTCTTCGTGAGCCCTCTCGACACCGGTACCGATCCACTGCTCGCGGACACCGACGGGGACGGCTTCTCCGATGGCTTCGAGGTGAGCCAGGGAAGCGATCCGACGGATCCCAGCTCCACACCCGGGGGCGGCGTCGTTCCGATGCTTCCGCCGTACGTCCTGGGGCTGCTCGCGCTGGCCCTGGTCACGATCGGGATCCGGCGCCTGGAGCCTCGCGGCTGACGGCCACACTCTCGCGCTCGAGACCGCCGAGGTGACCGTTCGCGACGATCGCATCGTCGGCCGCCACGCGATCCTCACCGGGGGATCGAGCGGGATCGGTCTCGCACTCGCGCGGCAGCTCATCGAGCGGGAGGCACGGATCTCCATCGTCGCGCGGGGCGAGCAGCGTCTCGCACGTGCGGCAGAGGAGCTGCGCGCGATGGGCGGTCTGGTCGCGACCGCCGCCGTGGACGTGCGGGACGCGGAGGCCCTCCAGGCGGCGTTCAGCTCGCTCTGTGAGCAGCAGGGTCCGTGCGACATCCTGGTGACCTCGGCAGGAGTCAGCCGGCCCGGCCGCTTCGAAGCCCTCGAGGCCGAGAGCTTCCGGACCCAGATGGACGTGAACTACTTCGGAACGCTGAACGCATTGCGCTCGGTCGTGCCGGGAATGATCGAGCGGCGCCGCGGGAGCGTGGTGGGGATCTCGTCGGCGGCCGCGTTCATCGGGGTGTACGGATACACGGCCTACGCAGCATCGAAGTTTGCTGTCCGCGGTCTCCTGGAGGCGCTACGCACGGAGCTGGCACCCCACGGAGTCCACGTGGCGTGCGTCTACCCCCCGGACGTGCGGACGCCGATGCTGGAGGAGGAGGACCGCTTCAAGCCACCCGAGACGCGCTCGCTCGCCGGCACCTTGCCGCCGCTGGAGCCCGAGAGCGTCGCGGCGAGCATCGTGCGAGGGATCGAGAGGCACCGCTTCGCGATCGTCCCCGACTGGCCGACCTGGCTGCTCGCCCGTCTCGTAGGCCCCGCGAGCGAGCTGATCTTCTGGGAGATCGACCGTCGGATTGCGCGACTTCGGCGAGAGAGCGAGAGAAGCTGAGCCGGCTCAGCTCGGAAGCGGTCCGCTTCACAGGACCTGGCCCGCGTGGGCACCGGTGTGCTCGCCGTTCTGCATGAAGGGCTGTCCATTCACGATCGTGTGGCGGTAGCCCTCGGCGCGTTGCACGTAGCGTGAGGCGCCGGCCGGAAAGTCCCGGACGTACTCCGGTGCACGCACGCGCAGCGCCTCGATCTCGATCACGTTCAGGTCCGCGTGGGCTCCCTCGCGGATCACACCTCGGCCCCCGAGACCGAAGAACTCGGCAGGCTCCGAGGTGAGCTTCCGGATCGCCTCTTCCAGCGCGAAGAGCTGCCTCTCCCCCACCCAGTAGGAGAGCAGATAGGTCGGAAGGCTCGCGTCCATGATCTGCCCGCAGTGCGCACCCGTATCGGCCAGGCCGAGAAGCATCTGGGGGTGACGGAGCATCTCGCGGACCACCTCGAGGTCGAAGTTGGCGAAGGGGAAGATGAAGGTCGCTTCGCCCCGTGTCTCGAGGGCCAGATCCATGAACGCCTCGACCGGGGTCGTCCCCCTTCGGGCGGCCAGAGCCGTGAGGGAGTCTTCGGGTCGCGCGTCGTAGCGCGTGTTGCCGTTCTCCTCGCGCAGCAGGTAGTAGTGATGAAAGTCCTTGAACGGGCTGGCTTCGGAGTCCGCGATCAGCTTCGCGCGCTTGTCGGGGTCTCGAAACGCAGCCAGGCGCTCTTCGAGAGGGATCAGCTTGAGCAGGCCCCAGGTGCCACCGGCCAGATCCCAGGGCGTGAGGTTGACGACGCTGAAGAGCACGCCGACGGATCGGACCTGGGTCTGTGGCCGGAGCCGGGCGCCATTCCGGACGGCCGCGTCCACGCCATGCAGCACGTCCCGCCAGGCGTCGGGCAGGGCGGGCATCTGGATCAGGCCGAAGGTGAGCGGCCTGCCGGTCTCGCGGCAGATCTCCGCCATCCAACGCAGCTCGGAGGCGTGCACCTCCGGGTCCTCGCTGTCCAGGTACGGCACGGCCTCGAAGACACCCCGATCCTCCTCCTGCAGCACGCGTGCGATGCCCAGCAGCTCGTCGAAGTCGGCAAAGGTTCCCGGTACGGGCTCGCCCTCCGGTGTCCGATGGAGCAGGGTTCGCGACGTAGAGAAGCCCAGTGCGCCCCCGCGCAGCGCCTCGCGCACACCCTCACGCATCCGGTCGATGTCGTCGCGCCCGGCGTGCTTCTGATCGAGCCCCCGCTTGCCCATCGCCCAGAGGCGCAGCGCGCAGTGACCCACGAGGCCGCCGACGTTCACGCCCAGCGCCCCACGGTCCGCGAGCGCTCCGAGATACTGCCCATAGCTCTCCCACGCCCAGGGAAGGCCCTCCAAAATGCTCTCCGCGGGGATGTCCTCGACGGACTCCATCAGTCGGGCCAGATACTCGCGGTCCTTCGGACGACAGGGCGCGAAGCCCACACCGCAGTTGCCCATGACCACCGAAGTCACACCGTGCCAGCAGGCCGAGCTCCCCGTGGGATCCCACCAGATCTGTGCGTCGAGGTGCGTGTGGATGTCGACGAAGCCGGGGGTCACGATCTGGCCCTCGGCATCGATGGTGCGTCGCGCCCGACCCAGGTCCCGCCCGACCGCGACGATGCGTCCTCCCTGCACGGCGACGTCGGCCCGGCGCGGTGGATCCCCCGTTCCATCGACCACGGTACCGTTTGCGATCAGCAGGTCGTACGACATGATTCCCCCTGCCCGCGTCCCGACTCGATTCAATCAGAGCACCGGGGAGGAGTCAATCGCTCCCGAACGAGCCCCGCCGGTGTCGTGTGCGATGCAGTACCATGGCTCCGGAGGACCGCGAAGGAGACAGGATGCAGTTCTGGCAGTTTCTCCCGTTCATGGAGGTCGAGCAGCTCAACGGCATCGCGCACATCGCGGAGGAGGTCGGCTTCGAGGGCGTGCTGCTCGGCGACCACGCGATCTTTCCCGAGCAGCTCTCGTCGCGGTACCCCTACACGCCCGACGGCAAGCCCGGCTTCGGTCCCGGTACGGACTGGCCCGATCCTTGGGTGGCGATCAGCTCGATGGCGGCCGTCACGCAACGTCTGCGCTTCGGAACGGCCGTCTACATCTTGCCGCTGCGCGATCCGTTCACGGTGGCTCGGAGCGTGGCCACCGCCTCTCGGCTCTCGGGGGGGCGGGTGACCCTCGGGACCGGCGCGGGCTGGATGAGGGAGGAGTTCAGACTCTTCGGCGTGGACTTCGCTCGGCGGGGGCGGCGCTACGACGAGATGATCTGCGTGCTTCGCAAGCTCTGGCAAGGCGGAATGGTGGAGCATCACGGTGAGTTCTTCGAGTTCGCATCCCTGGAGGTCACGCCCACGCCGTCCGCGCCGATTCCGATCTACGTGGGCGGGAACTCACCGGCTGCACTTCGCCGAGCGGCGCATCTCGGCGACGGCTGGATCAGCGCGGGCAGCCTGCCCGAGGAGATCCCCGGCGTGGTCGAGCGTCTGCGGATCCTTCGTCGGGAGGCCGGCCGAGAGGTCGAGCCTTTCGAGATCTTCGTGGCGCTGGGGGCCGCACCCGACGCGGACCTCTTCCGCCGCGTCGAGGACCAGGGCGTGACGGCCATCGTGCACTGGCCCTTCAGCTACTGGCTGGGGCCGCGCTCGGCGCTGGAGCAGAAGAGAGCGGGGCTCGAGAAGTACGCAGAGAGCTACATCGTGCCGCTCCGCGGCTGAGCGTCGGAAGCTCAGGGCTCGAAGACCACGGGCATCCTCTCGATCCCGTTGATCAGGATCGAACGCAGGGGGGTCACGGGACCCGCGAGCTTGAGCCGGGGAAAACGGGCGAGAAGCTCTTGGAACATCACGCGAGTCTCGAGGCGTGCGAGCGACGCACCCATGCAGAGGTGCTCCCCGAAGCCGAAGGCAAGGTGACGCGGCGCCCTCTCGCGGGTGACATCGAAGCGATGAGAGTCCTCTCCAAAGACGGCCTCATCGCGGTTCGCCGATCCGTAGAGGAGCACCACGAAGTCACCCTCGGCAATCTTGGCACCGCCGAGCTCCGTGTCGTGGGTTGCGCGTCGCGCGAAGTTTCTCACGGGTGTCACCCAGCGCAGCATCTCCTCGACGGCGTTCGGGATGCGGCGGGGGTCCTCGACGAGCTTTCGCTTCTCGTCGGGGTTCTCCATCAACGCTCGTGCGCCTCCCGAGATCAGATTGCGGGTCGTCTCATTTCCGGCCACGAGCAGCGTCAGACAGAAGATCAGAATCTCTGGCTCGCTCAGTCGCTCGCCATCGATCTCGGCGTGTACCAGAGCGGAGAGCAGGTCGCTGCGCGGCTCGCGCTGTCGCTCGGGAATTCTCTCCTGGAAATAAGCGAACATCTCGGAGACGGTGCGAACCGTGGTCTCCTCCGTCCCTCCGCCGCCGGCCTCGATCATTGCATCGGACCAGCGCCGGAAGTCCTCTCGATCTTCGCTCGGCACGCCGAGCATCTCGGCGATCACGAGCATCGGCAACGGGATCGCCACCTTCTCGACGAAGTCGAGGCACTCACCGGGCTCGATGGCGGAGAGGCTCTCGCGGGCGATCTCGCGGATGCGCGGCTCGAGAGCCGAGACGGTCCGGGCGGTGAACGCCCGGATCACGAGCTTGCGGAAGCGGTTGTGCTGCGGCGGATCCATCTGGATGATCGAGGGGGCCGCCCCCTCCACACCCTTCCGGCGTCCCTCCCGGACCTGCTGGATCTCGAAGATCTGCGTGCCGTGGCGCGAGCAGAAGAGCCGCGGCGTCCGCGACACGTACTGGACGTCGGCATGCCGTGTGATGCACCAGAATCCCCCCGGCGCGTACCAGTGGACGGGATCCTCGGCGCGCAGCCGCCGAAAGCTGGCATCGGGATCTTCCAGATAGAACTCGGGGAGATCGGGAGCGAAGTCGGAGCCGATCACGCCTGCGGGGCCGCATCCACGAGCACCTCCTTGGCGTGCATCGTGTCCATATACTCCTTGAACTCGTGGATGCGGCCGTCTCGAATGACCATGAGGAAGTGGTACTGGTTCCGGTACGTCTTGCCGCTCACGTGTCGGCCGAACGACTCAGCCTCGATCGCTACGCGCTCTCCCTCGGCCGTCATCTGCCGCACCGTGAAGCGCAGGCCCTCCGGAAAGGCACCGAGGATGCCCTCCATGAGGGGCCCGATCTCGTCCAGGCGATGCTCGCCGGAGAACGGCAACGTGCCCGCGGTCCAGCAGATCGCATCCGGAGCGTAGAGCTCCATCACGCGCTTGCCGTCCGCCCGGCTCAGGGCTTCCATGAACTCTCGTGCCACGGCCTTGTTCGCCTCGATGCTCATCCCAGTCCTCCCGGCGGCCGGCGCCTGCCTCACGCCCGATGCGGTGACCTTGCGGGTCCAGATCTCTAGGGTATACGAGGGAGCGCCAGAGGGGGAGGCGATGCCCGAGTTCGTGTTCACGCTGCGGGACCTTCGCAAGGTCGTCGGCCGCGACAAGATTCTGCTCGACGGGATCACGCTCGCGTTTCTGCCCGGGGCCAAGATCGGCGTCCTGGGGGCCAACGGGGCCGGCAAGAGCACGCTGCTGCGCATCATGGCGGGCGTGGACCGCGACTTCACGGGAGAGGCCCGTCCTGCTCCCGGCCTGCGGATCGGATACCTGCCGCAGGAGCCCGATCTCGACGCATGCAAGGACGTGGGCCGCAACATCGAGGAGGGCGTCGCGGACGTGCGCGCCCTGCTGCGGAGCTTCGACGAGCTGAGCACCCGCCTGGCCGAACCCCTCGACGACGACACCCTGGCGGCCCTGCTCGAGCAGCAGGGGAGGCTGCAGGACCGGATCGAGGTGCTCGGCGCCTGGGGGCTCGACCGGCGGGTCGAAATCGCGATGGACGCGCTGCGGGTGCCCCCTGCCGAGGCCACCGTGGACACGCTGTCCGGGGGAGAGCGCCGGCGCGTCGCACTCTGCCGGCTGTTGCTGCAAGCGCCCGATCTGCTCCTGCTCGACGAGCCCACGAATCATCTCGACGCGGAGTCGGTCGCCTGGCTCGAGCGCTACCTGCAAGGGTACCGCGGCACCGTCGTGGCGGTCACGCACGATCGCTACTTCCTCGACAACGTGGCCGGCTGGATCCTGGAGCTCGACCGAGGGCGCGGGCTCCCCTTTCAGGGGAACTACTCCTCGTGGCTCGAGCAGAAACAGGCGCGACTGGGCGGCGAGCTGAAGCAGTCCGCCGTACGCCGCCGCACGCTGGCGCGCGAGCTCGAGTGGATCCGCATGTCGCCACGGGCCCGGCAGGCGAAAGGGAAGGCGCGTCTGAACGCCTTTGAGAAGCTTCGCGCCGAGGAGGAGGCGCGCCTGCCCGAGAGCGTCGAGATCGCCATCCCGCCGGGACCGAGGCTCGGGGAGCAGGTGGTCGAGGCCCGGGAGCTCCGCAAGGGCTACGGCGACCGGCTGCTGATCGATGGCCTCAGCTTCTCGCTTCCGCCCGGTGGGATCGTCGGAGTGATCGGGCCCAACGGCGCCGGAAAGACCACGCTGTTTCGCATGATCGCGGGGCTCGAGGCGCCCGACTCCGGGTACCTGCGCCTGGGTGAGAGCGTGCGCGTCGCCTACGTCGAGCAGGACCGCGACGAGCTGAGCCCCGACGCCACCGTATGGGAGGCGATCAGCGGCGGGGCCGAGCGCATCGCCGTCGGTCGGCAGGAGATCCCTTCACGCGCCTACGTGGCATCCTTCGCCTTCCGGGGCTCGGATCAGCAGAAGCACGTGGGGCAGCTCTCGGGTGGCGAGCGCAACCGCCTCCGGCTCGCGCGGGTGCTCAAGAGCGGCGGCAACCTGATCCTGCTCGACGAGCCCACCAACGACCTCGATGTGGACACGCTTCGTGCGCTCGAGGAGGCGCTGCTCGGCTTTGCGGGCTGCGTAGTCGTGATTTCGCACGACCGCTGGTTTCTCGATCGTATCGCTACACACATCCTGGCTTTCGAGGGGGAGAGTCACGTCGAGTTCTTCGCCGGGAACTTCCAGGAGTATGTGGAAAACCTGAGACGGCGCCGCGGCCAGGACGTGGACGCCCCCCATCGGATCCGCTTCAAGCGACTCGTGCAGAGCTAGCCGGGGCCGGCGGAGCTTCCAGAAGCTCCCAGAGGCCGACGGCGGCCAGCAGCGCGAGGTTCGTGAAGAGCAGCGGCGCGAGGACGGGAGGTCCGTAGACGAGCTTGTCCCCCAGCGGCCCCGGGACCGAGAGGATGCCTCGGGCGTGCAGCGCCGCACCGAGCAGACCGACCAGCGCCTCCAGGCCGATCACGACGAGGGCCGCGCGGAGCAGCGGCCGATCTCCGGGTCTCAGGACTGCGAGCAGCAGGAAGCTGACGGCGAAGGCGGCGGCCACGACGGAGATCCACTCGCTGCGATCGAAGAATCCGTTCTGGGCGTGATCGAGCAGCGACAGCCCGAGGTTGCCCGCGAAGCCCCCGAGCGCCAGGAACACGACCCAGTGTCCCCAGACCGGCGAGCCCGTGGGCTCCATGCGGTTCAGGAGCAGCAGCAGCCCAATGCCGACGTAGGAGAGCGGGGCCACGAACGGTGCGGCATAGGCGAGGCTTCTGAGCGTCTGCTCCTCGAAGAACGAGGCCTCCAGGTGCAGAACCATGCCCACGACTCCCATCAGCACCGCGCCGCCTCCCACGCCCCAGCCCAGCCACGCGCCCAGGCGGCGCTCGAAGCCGCGCCCGATGACACCCGGGGCCAGCAGCAGGGCCGCCGCGGCCGAGAAGCTCACGGGAACCCACTCGACCGGCTCCGAGAAGGCGTTGGAGAGGTGAGCCAGATAGACATCGAAGCTGAGCGCGGTGAGGTTCGCGGCCGCGAAGATCTCGATCCCCCAATGGCGCAGCGCACTCCGCCCCGCTGCGCGGGTCATGGCGCTCACTCGTCGCCCTCTCGAGCCTGCCCCGAGGAGCGCCGAGCTCGCAGCTCGCGCGCCATGCTCTCCAGCTCGACGCGGTGCAGCAGCAGCTCGTAGGCCCCGTGCCACTGCACGAAGTCGGCGCCCCCCATGAACGCGCCGTGCTTGGCGGTGCGGCCGTAGTAGTGCCAGAAATCGAAAGCGAGAAACTCGATCGGCTCATCGAAGGGAGCGGGGGTGAGCAGCCCCTCGTGTCTCAGCGCCGTCATCAGATCCTGCATCGCCGCGATCTTCTCGTTCGTCGCGCGCACCACTCGCTCGGCGCCCTCGAAGAAGTCGTCGATCGGACCGCGCGAGTGGCACTTGAGGCAGACCTCCTTCATCTCGGTTTGACTTCGCGCATGGCCGGGTCGCCTCGCGGAGATGGGGGCGAAGAGGTACCAGGACAGCCTCTCTGTCGTGTCATGGGTGACCTTCATCCCTTCGAGCCCGCTCATGTGGCAGGTGGCGCAGGTTGGAACCGGCATGGCGCGAGTGGTCAGCTCACGCGGGGGCACGGAGAGATCGAAGCTGTCCTTCTGAGCGCCGAAGAGAACGCCGTGCTTGGATTCGCGGTAGATCTCGAGCTGGGCGTGGTCTGGTCCCATGTGGCACTGACCGCACGTCTCTGGCTGGCGGGCCAGAGCCACCGACGCGGCGTGGCGTGCGTGGCAAGCCGTGCAGCTCCCGAACGAGCCGTCCGGGTTCGGCTTGCCGATGCCGTGGCAGCTCTTGCATCCGAGCGCCGTGGCCGCGGATCCTTCCAGACGGGCCAGAGCGTTCGGGGGTCGGTCCACCGCCTCGGGATGAAACTGCATGGCCAGCTTCATCTGATCGCTGGAAAAGTCCGCTCGACCAGCCACCGCGGCCCAGGCGGGCGCGGCGTGCCGGCTTCGTACGTACTGCTCATACTGGGTCGTGTGACAGCCTGCGCAGTTCTTTCCCGTGAGCGGACCGGCGGCAATCCGAAAACCCTTGTGCTCTACCCCGTCCTGACCCTCGACCGGCTGATGACAATCGAGGCAGTTCACGGACGCCCGCGCGTGACGGCTGCGCTCGTACTCGTGGACGAGCGCCGAGGTCTCCTGACGGTGGCACTCCGCGCACTTTCCCGTGGCGCGGATCAGGTCGGGCGTCGGCTGTGCCACCTCGATCGCCGGCCGCATGCGATTGACGAGAAGGGCGGCGACAACCAACGCCGTACCCATGAAGATCGCGATGAACACGGACTTGAAGGTCATTGGCGGCCCCCCTCGCAGCGGCTGCGCCCGCTGGCGGCGCGATCACCCTCGGTACCAGATCATAGCCGAGGGCGAGCCACCCACGGGCTTCAGCTCAGCCCGTACGAGTCCGATGAGCCCGCAGGGAGAGTCGACCGTGGTCGAACGTGTCGTCAAACGGACCATCGCACGCATTCCCGCAATCTATGCGGGGGGAGCGGACCACGGGCACGGGTACATCAAGAATCTGAGCCCCCGAGGTCTGTTTCTGCGCACCGAAGATCTCCCCGCCCGGGGAGATCGCGTGAGCGTGCTGTTCTACGTGCCCGACGGCGGCAAGATCGAGGTGGTGGGTGTCGTGCGCTGGACCACCGCCGAGCTCGATCCCGCCGAGCAGGCCCGACCCGGCTTCGGCCTGGAGATCGATCAGGGGAACGAGGCGTTCCTCGACTTCTACGAGTCGCTGCTCGACGCCTGAGTCCGGCCACCCGGATTTCTGGTACGCTCCTGCCATGAGCGGGCTGCACCAGCGCAGGGAAGGGTCCGTGGCCGTGCTGCAGCTCGACGATGGCAAGGCGAACGCCCTCACCCACGAGCTGCTCTCCGCGCTCGAGTCGGGCCTGGAGCAGGCGAGGAGCGAGGCCCGCGCGGTCGTTCTGCTCGGCCGTCCCGGTCGGTTCTGTGCCGGCTTCGATCTCGGCGTGATGGGACAGGGTGGGCAGGCCGTGCTCGATCTCGTGGGACACGGCGCGCGGCTGGCGCTGCGCCTCTACGAATCGCCGCTGCCCGTCGTGATCGGCTGCACGGGTCATGCCCTGGCGATGGGTGCCATCCTGCTTCTCTCGGCGGATCTTCGCGTGGGCGCCGAGGGTCCGTTCAAGATCGGGCTCAACGAGGTCGCGATCGGCATGACACTTCCTCACTTCGCGATCGAGCTCGCTCGCGAGCGGATCACGGCTCGGTACCTGAGCCGCGCCACGCTGGCAGCCGAGATCTACTCGCCATCGGAAGCCGTGGAGGCGGGATTCCTCGATCAGCTCACAGACGCCGAGGAGGTCACACGCCTCGCCCTGGAGCGGGCGGCCGAGCTCGCCAAGCTCGAGCCGCGCGCCCTGCGTGGAACCAAGCGGCGCCTCCGCGCAGAAGCCTTCGCCCGCATCCGCGCTGCCGTGGAGCTGGACTCCAAGCAGGTCGACACCCCCCGAACGTAGGGCCTGGCCGAGAGGGCGACCGCCACCGCGAAGCTGGAGAGGGCCGGCGCCAGCGAGCTGCGCGGCTCGCCTGCCGGATGGAGCTCCACCGCAAGGTTCTCCCGATAGGGCGCGGGATCCCCAAGCGCCAGGGCCTCACCGCCCCGGAGCCCCTCGACGATTCGAACGCGACCGAGCGCGCCCGGATCCTTCCCGCCCTCGATGCGCACGGTCTGGCGGTGGAGGCGGCCCCGCCGGACCAGCCAGACGAATCTCCCCGACTCGCCTTCGTGCAGGGCCGCGGCCGGAACGAGCACCCCCGCCGGGCCCGGCTCCTCGGCTCGCGCGCTGTGCAGGAAGCGGATCCGCACACTCATGTCGGGTCGGAGCCACTCATCCGGATCCTGAATGCGCAGCTCCACCTCCAGCGTTCCCTTCTTGCGGTCGATGCGCGGCGCAAGCTTGACCACGCGCGCGCGGTAGACGCGCTCCGCATAGGCATCCGGGACGATCTCGGCCGGCTGTCCCAGCCGGACCCGGTGGAGATCGGACTCGTTCACGTCCACCTCGGCCCGCAGCTCGTCCAGGTTCGCCATGCGGATCAGATCGCCCGATCCCGCGAAGCCACCGGGCGTGGCGATCTCGCCGACCTCCTTGAGCTTCTCCAGAATGACCCCGGCCGTGGGCGCACGGAGCACGGTGTCCTCGAGATCGAGCTCCAGACGACCGAGCTCGGCCTCGCGTCGCTCGACCTCCGCCTCGGCCACCCGCAGCTGGTTGAGTTTCACGTCGAGCTCGGCCTGCGAGGAGAAGTCGCGGCTGCGCAACTCCCGGAGGCGGACGAGCTCCTTGCGACGCAGCGCCACGTTCGCGCGTGCCAACGTGACGGCAGCCCGCGCCTCGCGAAGCGCAGCCTCATAGCGGCGACCATCGAGGCGAACAAGGGGATCTCCGGCGCGGACCGTCGCCCCTTCCTCGACGAGATACTCCTCGATGCGACCCGGGACACGCACGCCGAGCGAGATGTAGCGGTCGCGCGTGACGACGTAGCCTGAGCCGGTCAACACGACCTCGGGCGCCCCCCCCTCCCCACCGCTGCGGACGGCGTACGCCACATCGACGACGAGCGGGCGGCCGAGCGTCAGCCGGTAGGCCACGGCCGAAAGGGTCCCGAAGACGAGCACGAGCGCGATCAGCATCACCGAACCCAGCCAGCGGGGTCTGTGGTGTCGGGGCGGGGGGCTGCGATCGATCTGCAGCGCGGCCAGGTCCTGACGCGGCGCTCGGCGTTCGCCCTCGGTCATCGCGCCTACGCCCGCCGCAGCGCCTCGACGGGTCGCAGCCGGGCCGCCCGCAGGGCCGGAAACAGACCCCCGAGCAGGCCGACGACCAGCGCGAGGCCCAGCGCGAAGAGCAGATCCGTTCCACCGACGCGGAGCTGGATCACGCTCGTGGTGAACGTCACCGCCGCGAACGCGACACCCCCGAGCCACCGGGTCAGGACTCCGCCCAGCACGACCGCCAGCGCGGCGCCGCAGAGAAAGCCGCCGCCGGCGACCAGCAGGGACTCGAGCAGGAACGCGCCCAAGATCGCGCGACGGGAGAAGCCCAGCGCGCGCAGGGTTCCGATCTCGGCGGTGCGGGCCTGGACGGATGCGTAGACCGTGTTGGTCGCTCCGAAGACGGCGCCCACCCCAGCGAGCAGGGCGAGCCCGAGCACGAGCACACGCAGGATGCGGGCCGAGTCCGCTTGCTCCGCGTAGTACTCGGGCTCGGGACGGGCTTCGAGGGTGAAGCGCGGGTCGTCGCCGATCCGACGCGCCAGAGCATCCGGGTCCTCGCCCGCGGCCACGCGGATGCGCAGGCCCGAGTAGGGAAGCGGGCGTTTCGCGTCACGAGCCAGCTCGCGCACGTCGACCCAGACCTCGCTCTCGAACGAGGATCCCCCGCTCTCGAAGATCCCGACCACTTTCCAGGTGCCTCGACCGAACTCGAGCTCGTCGCCGATCGCGGCGCCGTGGTAGCGGCCCGCGACCCCGCGTCCCACGATCGCTTCCCCGCTGGAGGGATGAAAGAAGCGGCCGGCGCTGAGCACGACGTCGTCGTGGACCTGAAGCGCGACCGGCTCGACCCCACGGACCAGGACGTTCTCCCGGCCCCCGTTCCGTGTGCGGAAGAAGGGCTGCACCACGAGCTCGGGGGACACCACGGGATCGCCGCGCTCGTCTCGCGCCACACCGTCGAAGAACCGGATGACCTGGTAGGCCTCGAGAGAGAGCGCGCTGGAGCCGTCGTTCGTGGCCCCTTTCCGCAGCACGATCAGGTTCCGCTCCGAGCCGCTTGCGACCAGGGTTCGCTCGAGGCTGGAGGCCAGGCCCGAGAAGAGTGAGGTGGCCAGGACGACCAAGGCGATGACCGACACGGTCAGCAGCGTCCTCGTGCGGCGCACAGCCAGATTGCCCAGCGTGTAGCGAAGCGGCAGCGGCATCAGAAGACCTCTCGGAGCGCTGCGGCAACGCTCCGCCGGGCCGCACCGTAAGAGGGAACGATCCCCGCCACCATGCCGACGAAGAGCGCGAGGAAGAACCCCTGAACGAGGATCGTCTGCGTCACGATGAAGTACCCGAGCGGCCCCAGCGCGGGGTCCCACCCCGACGAGAGGCTGCGCAGCACGAGCGTCAGGCCAAGAGCCGCCCCCCCGCCCGCGAGACCCGCGAACGTCGAGAGCAGCACGGCCTCCGCGACGAGCGTCGAGAATACGGTCCGGCGTGTAAAGCCCACCGCCTTGAGAATCGCGATCTCGTGGCGCCGTTCTCGGACGGACATGCTGGCCGTGTTGGCGGCGATGAAGACGATGCAGAGCGCCACGAGCCCGGTCACCACGAGTATCACGAAGACGAAGCCCTCCAGCACGCTGAAGAAGTTCCTGAAGTAGCTCTTCTCCGTCTCGGATGCGGTCTGCGCTTCGCTGTTGCGGAACATCGCATCGATCGTCCGCAGCAGAGGGTCTACGCGCGCCGGGTCATCGACCCGAAGCCAGATCGTCCCGAGAAAGTCGAGCGAGCTCCCACGAGCCCGCAGCGCCTGATCCAGGTACTCGCGCTGAAAGAGGAGATGGGGGGCCCGCTCGTCCGGGATCGTGGCGACGATGCGGAGCTCGAGCTCCACCGGAAAGACCGTTCCCTGAAGCGTGATCCGGTCCCCCAGCTTCCAGCCATAGCGCGCGAGGGTCTGGCCTCCAACGATGGCTCCGTCCCGATGGCGGCGGAACTCCTCGAGCTGGGCGGGATCGATGTTCCAGTCCGGCCAGACGCCTCCCACCATCTCGGGCTCGATCGCGAAGTTGGGGAAGGTGACGCCCTTCTCCTCTTCGTAGACGCCGCCGAACCACGTCCAGCTCGCCGTCCCGGCCACACCGGGAAGCGCGCGGACCTTCTGGAGATAGGCATAGGGCAAGGGGTAGACGAGGCCCGCTTCGTTGTGGACCACGATCCGTGTCGTGGAGGCGATGTCGTTGAGCAGCGTGTTCAGACCCGCGGGCATGGTCTGAAGCAGACACACGAGAGCGATCGCCAGCGCGATGGCTCCACCCGTCAGAAACGTACGCAGCCGATTGCGTGCGAGATTGCGCCAGATCAGCGGCAGGTACCTCATGGCCTTTGCCGGATCGATCCCCCGTGCGCCGCGGAAAGCAGGACGCCCTTGTCGAGGTGGTGGGTGTCGTCGACGTAGGGCTCTGCGCGCACGTCGTGGGTGACCATCACGACCGTTTTGCCAAACTCCCTGCGCAGATCGCGCAGCAGCGAGAGGATCTCGTTCGCGCTCTTCGCATCGAGGTCCCCGGTCGGCTCATCGGCCACGACGATCTCAGGATCGCTGACGATCGCACGCGCGATCGCCACGCGCTGCTGCTCGCCTCCCGAGAGCTCGCCCGGTGCGTGGTGCAATCGGTCCTCGAGGCCCACGACGCGCAGCGCGGTTCGGGCGCGCTCGCGCCGCTCCGCCCGGCCGAGAGACGTCAGAAGCAAGGGAAGCTCGACGTTGGCCTGTGCGTCGAGCACCGGGATCAGATTGAAGAACTGGAAGACGAAGCCGACGTGCCGTGCCCGGAAGCGCGCGAGCTCGCTTTCGGACAGGTCGTTCAGTCGGCGCCCCGCGACCGTCACCTGTCCCGCCTCCGGCCGGTCCAGGCCGGCGAGAATGTTGAGCAGCGTCGACTTGCCCGACCCGGAGGGTCCCATCAGCGCCACGAAACGCCCCCGCCCAATGTGCAGAGTGACCTGCTCAAGGGCGTGGATCTCATCGGCTCCGCGCCGGTAGACCCGGGAAACGTGCTCGAGCTCGATCACGGGATGGGCTCCCCGTGACGCATACACGAGAGCGCATACATCTCTCGAAACAGACGCACGACATCGATGGGGGCATCCTCGGGCTCCCCACGCAGCTCGCGGTACACCCGCTCGAGGTTGAAGACGAGCCGCTCGGGCTCGGTCCAGTCCGCGTAGGGTCCGAGATCGAGCTTGCGCGCGGCCTCGCCGACCGTGAGCCCGGCCTCGAAGAAGCGGCGCCCCTCGGTGCTCACGTACTCCAGGTAGGCCTTCATCTCGCGTGGACCCTCCAGCCCGCAGAGCGGCCCGTGACCGGGTACGACGACGTCGGGAGCGAGCCTCTCGATCTCATCGAGCGCCGTGATCCACTGGGCCGTCGACCCTTCCCAGGCAATCGGCGTACAGCGACGGAACACGATGTCCCCAGCGAACAGAACGCGCTGCTCGGGGAGGTGGACGATCACATCTCCGGCCGTGTGGGCGGGTCCCACGTGAATCAGCCGCACGGGAATGCCGGAGGACTCCAGCTCGAGCCGGCTCTCGAAGACCGTCGTCGGCGGTACGGTCTGGACACCCGAGAAGTCCCAGTCCGATAGCTTCCGAGCGAACGCGCGCAGCGCGGGATCGTCCCCCTCCGCGGCCGTCGCCAGGGCCTGCAGCAGCTTTGGGTCCTCTCGCAGCATGCCTTCTCGGCAGCGACGGTGACCGATGATCTCCGCGCCCGCAAAGAGCTGATTCCCCCAGCAGTGATCGCCGTTGTGGTGGGTGTTCACGACGCGGGACGCGGGGCGGCGCCACACCTCTGCGTAGTGCTGGATCAGCTGTCGCGTATGGGGCAGATCCCAGAAGGTGTCCACGACCAGGCCTGCATCGCGCCCGACCAGACCGGAGTTGCTGTACCCGAGTCCCCGATCCTCCTGCAGGCAGGCGTAGACCTCGCAAGCAATCTCGCGGAGCTCCATGCCGCCATGCTAGCACTTCGCCCCTGCGCAGGTACCGTCGACGCGTGCTAGCTTCCGGTCCCGCGGGATGGCCGGATGGACGGGAGAGATGGGACGGTGAACGCACGGATCGCATGCGGGTTTCTCTTGGGAATGGCGATCCTCGCCTGCGCCGAGCGCACGGCGGCTCCGAGCTGGGAGCGGTACACGAATGAGGAGCTGGGCTTCTCCGTACTCGTGCCCGGCGATCCAATCGAGACGCACGAGGAGCTGCCCTCGGATCTCGGAACGATCCACAGCACCGTCGTGAGCGCCGAGCCACCCGGCGACGCGCTTCGCTACCTCGTTCGAGCCGATCGCTTCCCGCCCCAGATTCAGGCGCTGCGGGCCCTGATCCCGCTCGTCGAGGCACGCCATCGTCGCCACGAGCAGCGGGTCGAGGGAAAGACGCTCGAGCTCGAAGCGATCCACGTCGGAGACGTCCCGGGGCGCGAGGTGATGATCGAGCTGCCCGATGGCACGCTGGAGCGCGCACGCTTCCTGATGCACGGGAGCGTCATCTACCACCTCGGCGTCCGGCTGCCCCCCGACGAACGGGAGCGCCCGGAGATCCGAAGGTTCCTGGACTCCTTCGAGCTCCCGGACGAGCCGGTCCTGTAGTCGCGTCACGCGCGGTCACCGGCTGACACCCCTTAGAGGACGGCAGGGGAAGCGGGCCTGCAGATCCGGTTCGGACCGTGGTGAAAACCCAACGATCCAATGTGATCCAGCGGTCGAAATTCGTATCGCACTGTACGCATCAGGTGGTAAAATGGCCTCAACTCGGAGTTTTGCCGCTCGCTCCAGGCTCCCAACGGAGCTTCGGGGTGGAGGGTGTCTGGAGGACCGTGGGATGCGATCTGGCAAGGTGTTCCTGGGCGCGCTGGACCGGAGGATCGGCTGGGTGGCCGCGCTGCTCTGCAGCCTGCTCGTGTCGGGTGTGCTCGGAACCGCGCAGGCGCAGCTCAGCGGCGACGATCGGCGCTGTGTGTTCGGCCTGGGTCGCGATCTTCGCCGGGTGATCGGCAGCCAAGGTCGCAACATCAACGACTGCATCCGCGATGCGGGCCGGGAGGCTCTGGGCGATGAGAGCGTCGAAAATTGCCTGAACGCCGATCGCAGCGGTCGTGTGGCACGAGCGATCCGCCGCACGGAGCAGAACGCAGGCCGGAACTGCGTCCGCTCACCGGATTTTGCCGCCACGGATGTGAAGACGCTCAGTGCCTTGGCGACCAGCGTGCAGAACTCCATCTTGATGGATCTGCTCGGCATCGATCTCGATGCGGGCGTGCTCCTCAAGAGCGAGGACCCCGAGGGGGTACGCTGCCAGCGTGCGGTGATCAAGGCCTTCCGACGCTGCCAGGACGCCCGCCTGAAGGCCTTCAGCACCTGCAAGCGACAGGGGATCGCGAGCGGCGCGATCAGCGATGCCGCGAGCTTGATCGAGGTCTGCGATCCCAAGAACATCCCGGACCCCTTTGGCAAGGTGGCACGGGCCTGCCGGGCCAAGCTGAACTCCGACGTTCTGCACCGCTGCTTGACCGTCGATCAGGCCCGCACGGTACCGGGCTGTCCCGAGGGCTTCCTCGGCGACTGCGTGAGCGAGATCGTCGCGTGCCGTACCTGTGCGGCGATCTCGGCGGCCAACGAGCTGCCGGGCTACCCCTGCGAGGGCTGCGGCATCGGCCCGTCGATCTGTGACGCCGACCTGAACGCCTTCTGCGAGAGCGGGCCGTTCGAGGGAGAGCCGTGCACAGACGCCATCCTCAACCGGGACTGCGACGCGCCGGCCTGCCGCGACCCCAACCTTCCCGGTGAGTGCATCAAGGGAGAGTGCCTCGCCCTCAGCAACACGATCCTCTACATCGCCAATCCGATTCTGGAGCGTGCGACGCGCTTCTTCGACCTGCCCTCCACCTCCACGCGCGCGCTGAAGTGCGAACCCCCGGGGCCCGACGGCGTCGCCACCTGCATCTGTCCGTCGATCCGTCCCTCCATCCTCGATCTCGGCTTCCCGCTCGGAGTGGCCTGCATCAGCCCGCTCCCGCCGGGAAGCTGCACCCCCGGCAAGATCGACTGCGATGGGGGCGCCCTCTTCGACACCGAGACTCGGGCCTTCCACACGATCGGGTTCTGCGGCCTCGGCGACGATCCGAACGAGCCGGACCCGAGCAAGCTCCGTGGACGCCCGGACTGCCTGGCGATGTGCGAGGCGCACTGCGCCTCCCTTCCGGGGGGGGACTTCCGGATGCTCAAGGGGGGCTGCGAGGGATACTGCAACGGGGGTCCCCTCAACGGCGCGCTCTGCGTGAACGACACCGACTGCTGCCTGGGCCGGGACTGCCAGGGAGCGCCCTCCGGCGGCGAGTGCACGGGCCCCGATCCACTCAAGTCCACTCACGCCAAGCAGTGCAACTGCGAGTGCATCGCCGCAGGCGTCCGGCCCACGCCCGCGCGGCCCGGAGCCTTTTTCTGCGAGATGGGCGTACGTGCGGCCGTCGAAGCGTCGGAAGGACAGCCCGAGATCCAGTGCAAGGGCCTGCTGCCGCCGAGCACGATCGCGGAGTCCTGCAACCCCGTGACGACGGAAACCATGAGCCTGATCGCCTTCGATGCCCTGCTCAAGGGATTCACCATGGAGCCCCCGGGCGACACCGGGGAGCCGATCAGCTGCTCACGCATCGGAGCGGGCTATATGACGGGCCTGCGCCTCGTCGGCCAGTCGACCAACTTCGACACGGCGGCGGGCGACCTGGCGCAGCCCACCGCCTTCGTCTGCAAGTGAGCTGAGCGGTCTCTCCGCGGGCTATCGGGCCGGAGCGCCGATCTCGGCCCGAAGACGCTGGTAGCTCGCCAGCCGGGCGGCGGAGAGCTCTCCACGCTGCACGGCATCTCGGACGCAGCAGCCGGGTTCCTCGCGGTGCCCACAGTTCCGAAAGCCGCAGCTCCGCGCGAGCTTCGCGATCTCGGGGTAGACCCGGTCCAGCAGCTGCGGATCGACGGATCCGCTGGCGATCTCGCGGACGCCGGGCGTGTCCAGGACCACGGTGACCTCGTCGAGCTGGATCCAGCTCACGCGCGTCGTCGTGTGCCGCCCCTTGCGATGGGCCGTCACAGGCGCGGTGGCCAGACGCAGCTTCGGCTCGAGCGCGTTGAGCAGCGTGGACTTTCCGACCCCACTGTGGCCCGCCAGAATCGTGCGCAGGCCCGAGAGCCGCTCGCGCAGGCCGTCCAGCCGGGCCCCGGTTCGCGCGGAGACGGGGAAAACCGGTAGCACCGCCTCGAACTCACGAACGGCTGCCGGGAGCGTGTCCGCTTCGAGCCGGTCGAGCTTGTTCACCACGAGAATCGGACGGAGACCTCCGGCCAGCGCGGCGAGCTGGAAGCGATCCACGACACCGGGACGGAAGTCGGGCTCCCGGAACGAGGCAATGATCGCAAGCTGGTCCATGTTGGCCGCGATCACGTGGGGGCGCCCCTGCCTCTGACGGACGAGCTCGGTTCTGCGTGGCTCAACGCCCTCCACCAGACCGCGGGACGGATCGAAGCGGATCTCGTCTCCGACCGCGAGGGCCCACCCATCCTCCAGGGCTCTTCCCGGCAGACGCAGTGGGACGCGGCGACCTTCGCAGATCACCTCGCAGCCTCCGCGGTACAACGCAGTGACGATGGCTCGAGCCATCACTCCGGCGTGATGTAGGTCGTGCTGATGCCGCCGTCCACCATCAACCCGGCACCGTTCACGTAGCGGGAGTCGTCGCTGGCCAGAAAGAGCGCGGCTGCAGCGACTTCGTCGACCTGCGCGAAGCGGCCCATCGGAACGTGAACCAGTCGGCGCGCTCGCGCGGCAGGGTCGGCGAGCAGCTCGCGCAGCAGTGGGGTCTCGACCGGACCGGGGCAGAGGGCGTTGGCCCGGATGCCGCGTCGCGCATAGATCGCGGCCACCTCCCGGGTGAGCGCGAGCACGCCACCCTTGCTCGCCGTGTAGGCGATCTGGGCTGCGGCCGCGCCCATCACGGCCACAAAGCTCGCGGTGTTGATCAACGATCCTCCCCCCGCACGCAGCAGGGCGGGAAGACCGTGCTTGCAGCCCAGAAACACGCCCGTCAGGTTCACACGGAGCACACGCTCCCAGACCTGCTCGTCCGTCTCCTCGGGACCGCCGTCTTCGGCCGGAAAGATTCCGGCATTGTTGAAGAGCACATGGACCGCCCCGAAGATCCTCTCGGCCGCGGCGACCATGGCTTCCACCTCGGCGGACCGGCTCACGTCTACCGCAAAGGGCTGCGCCTCACCTCCCGCGGAGCGGATCTCGTCGGCGACACGGGAGGCGCCCTCCCCATCGAGATCCGCCACGAGAACTCTTCCGCCTTCCCGCGCGAAGAGGAGTGCCGACGCGCATCCGATCCCACTCGCCGCCCCCGTGATCACACAGACGCGCCCCTCCAACCTCATCGTCTCCCTCCCGCCTTCTCGACGAGCGCCTCGAAGATCCTGCGCTGGAGCGGATCATCGGTCACTTGCATCTCGGGATGCCACTGCACGCCGAGCGCAAAGGGATGGTCCTCGAGAAGGCAGCCCTCAATCACACCGTCGGCAGCCCACGCAACGGGCCGAAGTCCCACCCCCAGTTTGCGCACGGCCTGATGGTGCCAGGAGCAGACCGGGAACTCACGGCAACCGAAGATCTCGTGGAGCAAGCTGGCGGACTCGAGCTCCACCGGATGAGCCGTGGGGTTCCGTGGAGGCAGCCGATGAACGACGCGCTCGCCGCGGGTGTCTGGAATGTGGGGCTCGAGGTCCCCCCCGCGCGCAACGTTCAGCAGCTGCATGCCCCGGCAGATACCGAGCACGGGAAGCCCGTCCGTGAGCAGGGCACCACGGACCAGCTCGATCTCGAAGACGTCGCGTGTGGGACAGACGCTGTAGATCGTCTCGTGCCCGGCTCCCCCGTAGCTCTCCGGAGCGATGTCCCCTCCTCCCGCCAGGATCAGTCCATCGACGAGTGCGAGCGCCTCCTCCACGGGAAGCCCACGAGGTGCGAGCAGCAGGGCGTACGCACCCGCACGCTCGACCGCCTCGATGTACGTGACGGGAAGCGACACGCCCGGCGGGCTTCCCTCAGGGCCGTAGGTCGTGATCCCGATCCGAGGGGCCACGCTCAGATCCGCTCCAGGTAACGCACCCGCTCCCAGTCCGTCACGGCGCTCTCGAAGCGGCCCTGCTCGGTTCGCGCGAAGTGCAGGTAGTGCTCGACCACGTCTTCACCGAGCGCTTCGCGCAGCAGGCGGCTCTCCGCCGCGGCCTCGATCGCCTCGTGTAGAGAGCGCGGCACCTGGGGCAGGCCTTCGGCTTCGTAGAGATTTCCCGAGAGCAGGGGCGGAGGCTCGAGCTTCCGCTCGATCCCATCCAGGCCCGCTGCCAGCAGCGCGGCGAAGGCGAGGTACGGATTGGCGTCGCCGCCGGGGATCCGACATTCCACGCGCAGCGACGAGCCGTGTCCCACCACCCGGAAGCCGGTCGTGCGGTTGTCGTAGGACCAGGCGATGGCGGTGGGAGCGAAGGTACCCGGCACGAAGCGCTTGTACGAGTTCACGTTGGGAGCCAGAAAGAGCGTGATGGCCCGCGCGTGCTCCAGCAGGCCACCAATCCAGTTCAAGAAGACCCGCGAGGGTCGGGCCCGCGTCCCCGCCAGTGGGGGCTCGTCGCCCGCGAAGACGTTGCGTTGCCCGTCGGGAGCGTCCCAGAGACTCACGTGGAGGTGCATGCTGTTGCCGGCGCGCTCGGCATCCCACTTGGCCATGAAGGTGATCGCCCGGTCCTGGGCATGAGCGATCTCCTTGGCGGCGGTCTTGTAGAGCACGTGGCGATCCGCCATCTCGAGCAGCTCACAGTAACGCAGATTGATCTCGTGCTGGCCCTCTCCCCACTCGCCCTTGCTGAACTCCACGGGGATGCCGGAGCGCTCGAGGTGGCGGCGGATGCTCCCGACGAGCGGCTCCACCTTGGTGCCCTGGAGGACGTGGTAGTCCTCGCTGTAGTGGCTAAAAGGGTTCAGATCCGCGTAGCCCTTGCCGGCGGCGGAGGCGTAGCTCTCGCGAAGCACGAAGAACTCCAGCTCGGACGCACCCCGCGCGAGGAACCCGGCCTCGCGCAGACGATCGAGCTGGCGCCGCAGGATCGTGCGCGGAGCAACCGGCACAGGTTCGTGTCGAACCTCGTCCAGGATGTCGCAGACCACGATGGCCGTAGCCTCGAGCCAGCTCGCCCGGCGCAGCGTGGCCCAATCCGGGCAGCACAGGAAGTCCCCGTAACCGGTCTCCCAGGACGTGAAGCGGTAGCCAGGAGAGGGGTCCATCTCCATGTCGCACGCGAGCAGGTAGTCGCAGGCATGCATGCCGTGATCCGCCACCTGATCGAGGAAGAAGCTTCCCGTGATCCGCTTTCCGACCAGACGACCGTAGAGGTCCGGAAAGACGGTCAGAACGGTCTCGATCTCACCGGACCGGATGCCGTCGGCGAGCGCCGTCCGGTCCAGGCGGCCCTGCCCGTCGTTCCCGCTCCCAGCCATGGCTCTCCTTGTAACCGAAAAGGACTCCCGCGGCCAAACGCCGCTCGCCCGACACAGGCGTGCGCGCCCTACGGCTGCTGCTCGCTGTAGCGCTCCGTCAGCAGGTCCTGGCGTGAGCGGAGGGGAGTCGCACGGCCTCGGATGAAGATCCGGATCGGCCAGCTTCGCAGCTCCAGCGGGTCGCCGTTCCAGACGACCAGGTTGGCCAGCGCGCCGGGCTCCACGACGCCGGCGTCCTTCAAACCGAAGATCTCTGCGGGGACCCGCGTGATCGCGGCCAGCGCAGCTTGGTAGGGAAAGCCTTCGGCCACCGCGTTTCCCGCCACGTGGCGAAGCCGGGCCGCGCGGTGCGCCTCACCACGGAGCGTGAACGCGACTCGAACGCCCGCGCGGTGAAGTCGCACAGCCCCGTCGCTGCGGATGCGCAGGGAGTCGAAGCTCGCCGGCAGATTGTCGATCGGATCCATCAGCACCGGCACCCCAGCGGCCGCGATCTCGCTGGCGAGCGTCCAGGCCTCCGCTCCTCCGAGCAGAGCCGCACGCAGCCGATGATCGCGGACGAGACCGAGAACCGTGCGGATATCGGCCGCGCGATCGGCCTCGAAGACGATGAGCAGCTCCCGGTCGAGTGCGCGCGCGATCACCTCGAGGTCGGCCGCCGGCAGAGAGAGCACACGAAGCTTGCGTGCGATGAAGGGGCCGCGGTTGGCCCGGTAGAGCCTCGCGTCCTCGAAGATCTCCCGCAGCCGGTGGAAGGCACGGGTCCGACCTCCTGCCCCCTTGCCGAGCCGCTTTGCACGGACCAGAAGCGCGACGGCATCGCGGCGTATGGGCTCGCGCTCGATGAGGTCGATCCAGGCCGCCTGGCCGGAGACCAGGCCGCCCCTCGGCATGATCACGGCGGACGTGAGCCCTCCGAGGCGGGCGACGGGAATCACGAACGAGCTCGGATCGAAGCCGTCGGTGACGCGCAGCGCCGCTCGCACCGGGTCGTCCTCTTCCCCGATCGCGGCCTCGACGGCCGACGGCTCGGCGACCACCTCGGTCAGTCCGAGGCGCGAGTCGCAGTCGATCAGGCCCGCGGTGACGACCGCGCCGTCGAGCCGGAGTACCTCGGTCCCGTCGGGCAGCGGAAGGGATGGACCGACCGCGGCGATGCGGTTTCCCTCGATGAGCACCGTGCCGTTCTCGAGAGGTGGGCCCGATCCGGTGTGGACGGTCACGCCCACCAGGGCGATGGCCGCGAGCAGACCGTTCACGGCTCCCGCCGAATGCCGAGCTCGAGATCCGAGCGGGGCGCACGTGGGGGATGCGCCCGGTCGTGTACGAGCTCACCGGCGATGTAGACGAGCTCCGCACGTGTGTACACGCTGAACGGGTCCCCGGACCAGACGACGAGGTCCGCCTCCTTGCCCGGCTCCAGCGTCCCCGTCCGGTCCTCGATCCCGAGAATCCAGGCCGCGTTCGCCGTGATCCAGCGAATCGCGCGATCCCGATCGACCGCGAGACCCGCCCGGCGGCCCGCCGCCAACGCCACGGCCGCCTGCTGGTTCAGCCTCTGTATATCGCGCGGGGAGTCGGAGTGCAGCGCCACGCGCACGCCAGCCGTGTCGAGCAGGGCCGCCCCCGCCGGAACGGCGTCGAGCAGCTCCATCTTGATGCCCCACCAGTCTGCCCAGACGACCGCTCCGATTCCGGCCGCAGCGAGCCGGTGGCGAATCTTGTAGGCCTCCACCGCATGGTGAAAGGCGCGCGGCCGGACGCCGAACTCCTCGAAGAGATCGATGCGGAGCAGCATCTCATCTGCCCGGTAGCAGTGGTTCTGGATCAGCAGCTCGCCGCGCAGCATGGCTGCGAGCGCCGCGCGGTCCAGGTCCAGCTCGTTTCGAGAGCGGGCTTCGTAATCTCGGGCCTTCGTGAGCGCCTGGCGCAGCAGCGCGACCTCGCCCATGCGAGTCAGCGGCGCACGCGACTTCTCGGCCGCCACGCGCTTGGGGTTCTCGCCGCAGGCCAGCTTCATGCTCGCCGGTGCAGCGGGAAAGCGCATGGCCCGTGCGGACAGGGCCGGCCGGAGTCGCAGCGTCACGCCTTGGCCCCCGACGACGTTCGCGGATCCGGGCAGCACGTGGATCGTCGTCACGCCGCCCGCCAGCGCTCTCTCGAGCGCGGGGTCCTGGGGCCAGAAAGACTCCGCAGCCCGCACGGCCGGTGTCAGGGCCGAACTGGCCTCGTTGCCATCGCGGTGTGCCGCGACCTGGGGCAGCGGATACACACCCAGGTGGCTGTGCGGGTCGATCAGGCCGGGCGTGACCCAGCGACCTGCGAGTTCAACCACCTCGGCACCCGCCGGAGCCTCGAGGTTCGCACCCACGGCGCGGATCCGGCCGTCGGCGATCCACAGATCCGCGTTCACCAGCGTCGGACCGGCGGCGGTCATCAGATGGCCGCCTCGCAGCAGGATGCCGCCACGCGCGAGGGGTCGTGCCTCGGGCTCGGGCGCGCGCGTGAGCCCGGCGCAGCTCAGCGCAAGAAGAGCTCCCCCTGCAAGCGCCATCGGCGCGCCCCACCCCCTCATGGCGCGCAGTGTAGCGCTCCGCAGCTCGCTACGCGTGCAGGTCGATCAAGCGGCCGAGCAGGTCGAGCTCGACATCCGCGACGCGGAGGGACGCTCGAGCTTGCACCGACGCAAGCTCCGCGCCCACGAGCTCGTGGGCGAGGGAGACCTCCGCGGGATCTTCAGAGCGCTCGGTACGGGTGCTCACGCCACCGGAAGCCCGCGCGCTCTGGGTCGTGCGCAGCGGATGGAAGTCGTCGGT
Organism: Myxococcota bacterium; assembly: GCA_046754285.1. Taxonomy (GTDB): domain Bacteria; phylum Myxococcota_A; class UBA9160; order SZUA-336; family SZUA-336; genus JBHHVJ01. The sequence continues at coordinate 28,231 of JBHHVJ010000033.1, forward strand.
GAGCAGGTTCGCCACGTTGTGACTGGCGGTACCGATTCGCTGCTCCGCGGCCTCGATCCCCGAGAGCGCGATCGACAGGGTCCCCGTGGTCGGGCTCAGGCTCAAGACGGCTCCCGTCTCCTCCCCCGCCTACTGATCGGGACAGCAGGGCTCGGACTTGAGCAGGAACGCGGGCCCGGGGACACGCCCGCCGCGGTCCCAGGGAGCGCGGATTGTGGTCTAATCAATGGATGCGCAAGGGCCTCGTCCTCATGGCGCCCACGATCCGTGACCAGCTCGAGGCCGCGCGACGCGCCGAGGCCCGGGGGTTCAACTCCGTGTGGACGACGGAGTTTCACAACCACAACGGCCTCGTCCGCCTCACCGCCGTGGCGATGGCCACGCAGGAGATCACCGTGGGGACGGCGATCGCCTATGCCTTCATGCGCAGCCCCGTGCTGACTGCCTCCGCGGCGATGGACGTGGACGAGCTCTCGGGCGGACGGGTGATCCTGGGGCTGGGCAGCGGGACGCGGACGATGAACGAGCGCTGGTACTCGGTGCCCTTCGATCGACCTCCGGCCCCCCGGATGCGGGAGGCGGTGACGCTGATCCGAGAGGTCTTCCGCGCCCAGAAGGCGGGCCGGCTCTCCTTCTCGGGCTCGCACTACCGCGTGTCGATCCCGGGCTTCGCGCGACCCGGGGCGGCGCGTCCAGAGATTCCGATCTACGTGGCCGCCGTCAATCGCGGCATGATCCGCGCGGCTGCGTCCGTGGCGGACGGGCTGATCGGGCATCCGGTCTACACGCGACGCTACATGCGCGAGGTCGTGCTCCCGGAGCTCGAAGGGTCGCGCTGCGTCCTGGCCCCGTACGTGATCTGCTCGATCTCCGACGATGTGGATCGGGCCCGCCGTGAGGCCCGAGCACAGATCGCCTTCTACTACACGACGCGCCTGTACCACTCGATCCTCGACGTCCACGGCTGGCGCCCCATCGGCGAGCAGATCGCACAGGCCTTTCGCGCCGGGGACCTCGAGGGGATGCAGCAGGCCGTGCCCGATGAGCTCGTCGACGCCATCGCTCTGACGGGGCGGCCTGCCGAGGTTCGCGATCGGCTGCGAAGCTGGGAGGGGCTGACCGAGCACGTGCTGCTCTACCCGGCCACGTCGCGAGCCGACCCGGGGCGGCTGCGCGAGAACGTCGACGCGATCATCGACTGCTTCGGCCCCGCTGCGCGCTGACCGCCGGCGCCCCGTACGCGCGCGAGCCGCCGGCCGCGACGCGGGTCGGACTCACGCACCAGAGCTCCTGACGAGCCCACGGCGCTTGACGGAGCCGGGGCTACGGGCGGCAGAAGCCGAGCTTGCAGCTCAGATTGACGCCTGGGAAGTCGCAGCAGGACGAACTACTCAGGCAGAAGCCTCCCGGGGCGGTGCAGCCGGTCTGGATGCAGTACCTGGTGCCTCCGAGCGGTGAGCCGAGACAGCGTCCGCTGGCGCAGTCCCCGTTCGCGCTGCAGACGCTGCCGTTGGGGCAGCTCCCGAGGTCGTTGCAGGTCGGCGGCGGCGGAGCACAGAAGCCCTGCTCGCAGTGTCCACTCGCGCACTGGCTCCCCGTGCTGCAGCGGTATCCGTTGTTGCAGCGGCCGCAGTCGGTCGGACAGGAGCTGCTGAAGAGGATCAGATTCTTGGTACAGCGTTCCGCGTCGTCGCAGAAGCCATCCCCGCAGATCTTCGCGCACTCACCCGAGCCCAGAACCGTGGCATCGCAGACACCACTGGCGCACTCGACGTCACTCGTACAGAAGCCAGGATAGGGGCACTTCCCACAGTCCTCCTGGCAGAAGTTGACGGGACTCTGGAACTGCATGGGTCGTTGCTGGCACGCGCTCTCGAGATCCTCGCAGAACCCGTCGCCGCATCGGTCCGGCACACAGACCCCGTTGACGCAGCGGGGATTCGCAGCGTTGCAGTTCGAATCGATGAGGCAGGGCTCGAACTGGTCCGTGCTGCAGAATCCGAACACCGAGCAGTTGTTGGTGACACACTGACCGTCCCCTTCGCAGGGCCCTCCCGGGGGAAGCGCGGGAGTGCAGACGCCCGGGAACGGGATGTTCACCTCGCCGGGAATGACCAGGTCCAGTCCGGCTTCCAGCAAGAGGCCGACGCGCAGATACTTCAGGGCCGGCTGGAAGCAGTTGCCCGACAGGCAATCCGCATCCAGGGAGCAGGGAGCGAGGTTCGGGCATTTGTTTGCGAACAGGCTGCCGCAGAACACCCCCGTAGATACCGGTCTGTGGCAGATCTTCCTGCGGTAGCAGATCCCGCTCGGGTCCCCGACGTCCCGGCATCCCCCCACGATGGTCTCTCCGATGATCTCCTCGGAGCCATCGTTGGGACAGACGGTCGCGAAGTCCGAGCAGAGACCGAAGAACCCGGTGGTCCCGGGGATCCGATGGAAATCGGTGTTGCAGAAGTCATCGTTCTGATCCGTGCAATCGGAGTCGACGGCACAGCCGAAGCCGGACACGTTGCAGCGGCCTTCGACCAGACACTCCCCGGTCTCGCTCCGGCAATCCCGATCCTCGATGCAGTGGTCGGCACAGCTTCCATCGGCCATGCAGACGCCCTTGCCGCAGTCGCTGTCCTGCGTGCAGGGGCCGCAGATCCCCTCGGGCTGACAGACCCGGCTGCCCCCACACTCGGTATCGTCCCGGCACTCCCGGATGGTTCCCGCCTCCTTGCACTTGCCGCAGTCGTCGGGACAGCCGTGGAAGCCGACGGTCGTGCAGGAGTCGCTCCCGTTGCAGACCCCATCGGCACATTCCTCTGGAAAACCCGGAGAGAGCGGATCGAACGGCTCACGCGCCGCGCAGTGGCGGTCGAGACAGATGCCCGAGGCACAGTCCGCATTGATGACACACGGCGCGCCGACCCGACATCTCCCGCAATCACGCTGACACCCGATCGGCTCGGCCCAGCAACCCTCCGAGCACAGGCCGTCCCCACAGGCATTTCCGAACCCGGTCGCCGCCGCGCAGGCCGGCTCGGGCGGCGGCGGAAGACCCGCGGCGGAACGGCGGAGCAGAACGAGGCTGAGGAGATCGCACCTCGTGAAGTCGCCGTAGCCCGCACAGCGGACGAGCTCCTCGGGGCTCAGCGCATCGGGATCCGGATCGAGAAGAAAGGCGCGGTAGCGCTGGATGTCGGAGTCGCCGAGCAGGCCGTCCCCATCCAGATCGAGGCACTGGCAGGCGTCCCCGAGGCCGTCGCCGTTGCTGTCGAGGTTTCCTTGGTTCTGGACGAAGATGCAGTGGTCCGCCGTATCGGGAATGCCGTCGAGATCTCGATCTTCCGGGAGGGCCCAGCTCACCAGGTTGTAGTGGGCCCGGCCCGCTCCAGCCGAGTGGTTGCTTCCCCAGACCACGCGGGGTGGAACGCCGGCCGCGGGAAAACCCTGGTAGCCCTGGAGCACCTCCACCCCTTCGACGAGGAGCCGGGACGCTCCAGACGTCGGATCCAGGATCAGGTCGTAGCGGTGATACCGGGAGCCTCCACCCTCCACCACGTGTCGCAATCCGCTCCCGATCGCGCCACCATCCCAGAGGATGACGATCGGATCGCCATCCGCCTGGCTTCCGAAGTAGAGCGCGTAACGGGTGAGGCCGTCCCCGAACTCGACACTCACCGAGAAGTCGGGAGTGTCGGGGGAGCCCACGATCCGGAGCCTCGCGCTCAGCGTCCAGCCGAGCCCATGCCCCGCATCGATGTCGCTCGCGCTCGGCGTCTTCCGGTAGTTGTAGCGGGACCCGCCCGCGGTGGAGGGATCGTCTACCGCCCAGGCGAGAAAACCGTTCTCCTCGACCGGGCCGGCCGTTCCGATCGCGTCGACTCGGCTCCATCCCTCATCGACCGGATCCACGTCGCCCGAGTGCGAGAAGACCACAGCGGCCTTTGCGCCCGGAGCTCCGAAGAGCGGCCCCGATAGGCAGAAGACGAGCAGAGTGGATCCTCGAAGGGTCCGAGCGCTCATCCGGAGGGGCTTCTACCAGACTGCAGTAGGCCCCGTCAACGAGCTGGAGACCCGTGGACAGCCCCTAAAGGCGGACGACATCCGCGCCGATAATACGACTGCAGGAGAAGGTCAGATCCGAGGCGGAAGGGAAGGGGCAGCTCGGGAAGGTAGGAGTCATGCAGGCACACGCTCTGCAGAGTGCGAGGACCGGTGTCCATCCGATCTCGCGGGTACGCGAGCCGCACGACCAGCGCGCGGAGACGGGCCCTGAACGGACGCAGCCCGAGCCCGCACTGCTGGGCTCCGGGCAGACCCCCGACACCGGCATCGAGGCCAAGCCGCTGCCGGTCCTGGCGGTGCGCACGGGTCCAGCGCCCCTGGAGAGCGTCGAGTCCCGCGTAGAGGAGCGCCTGCGTGCGGAGCTCAGCCAGCGGGCCCGTGTGACCCGCGTCTCGGAGCTCCTCGCGACCCGTGAGACGCGCACCGAGGAGAATCCAGCAATCGAGCTGCTCGGTGAGGGGCGTGGGCAGGACCAGGTCCCGCTCTTTGGCCAGGACGCCGCACAGGAGTCGCCGACGACCCGCGCGGCTTCATCGCCCGCGCACGCCGGTCGGCTGGTGACGATTGGGCAGCCCCAGGCGCTACGCGAGGACGGGCGGAGAGCGGAGCTGCAGGCCGACCATCGGGTGGGCCAGCGCCAGGCTGCGAATCGCGAGGTTACGCGCGAGAGTGGGGAGCGAGCGAGTGAGGTGCTCCCACACACGGGTGCGGTGCAGTCCGACGACCCACGCCCCGCCCTGGAGGAGGAGCCGAAGGAGCGGGTCGAGAGCAAGGTCGCCGAGAGAGCCTTCACACAGGCTGGGATCGTCGAGGCCGAGCGCCACGACGCGATCGTCAGTCGCTTCCTCCAGGGACTTCCGTCCGTGCAGACCGGGCCCGAGCCCCACGCGGACGAGCACCTGGGCGAACGCAGCGTCCCGCTCTCGACGTTCGCCTGATCCCTCTCGCGCCCGGAGCTCGAGGGCTCAGCGCGGCAGGGCGAAGAAGAAGGTCGAGCCCCGTCCCAGCTCAGACTCGAGCCAGATCCGACCGCCGTGCCGGTCCAGAATTCGCCGACAGATCGTGAGGCCGAGGCCCCGACCGCCCGGCTTGCCGCCTGCGAGGCGCCGGAACGGATCGAAGATTCGCTCGTGCTGATCCGCGGGAACTCCCTGACCGTTGTCCTGCACCCAGAAGCGCCATTCGTCGGGCGTTTGTACGACACCCACGTGGATGCGCACGGGGAACGACCGCCGGAAGCGCAGTGCGTTGCCGATCAGGTTCTGGAAGACCCGTGCGATCTGCGTGGGATCCGCCCGCGCGACCGGCAGCGCATCGAAGCTGACTCGCGCTCCCGTCTCCTCGATCAGACCTCGCAGGTTCTCGAGTGCCCAGCGGAGCGAGTCGCTCAGATCGCAGTCGGCGAGTGGCTCACCCTCACCCGAGATGTGCGCACACTCCAGGAGGTCACGGAGGAGCGTCCGGATGCCGAGCACGCTCGCGAGAGCGCGGGCCCGATGGGCACCCTGGAGCGTCTCGATGTCGTGCTGAAGCGTGCGGAGGGGCTCGTCGAGATCGTGGCAGGCCGCGTACAGGATCTCCTCGAGCCCGCGATCCAGGTTCCCCTCCGGCTCCCCCGCGATCGCGGCCGAGCTCACCTCTCCGCCCGCTACCACCGCCTCGGTCCGCGACCGCTTCAGGTCGGTCACATCAAAGCTCGCACCGAGAAAGCCCGCAAAGCTCCCATCCGGCGCGGCTCGGGGTCGGCCATGAAAGCGCAGCCAACGCAAGCCTCCGCCTTCGGGACGTAAACGCAGATCGATCTGGAACTCACGCCGACTCTCCAGCGCCTGGGTGAAGTTCCGCCGCCAGCGCGCCGCATCCTCGCGATGGACCGAGTCGAGCCATCCCAGACCCCTCTCCTTGTCCTCGCTTCGCCCCGTAAACTCGCACCAGCGGAGATTGAAATGAGTGAAGAGACCCTCCGCATCCGTGCGCCAGAGCATCACGGGAGCCCGGTCGGCGTTGCGAGCTAGAGACCTGGGCTCCTCCGACCGCGCCTCCCGGCTCTCCGGGGTGGAGGAATACGATCGGATCGCCAGGCGTGCACGGCCGAGCATCTCCAGGCGGGGCTCGATCCGGGCGCGCGCGTGTCCGTCGCTCACGAGCACGAAGCGGGTCCCGTCGCCCCGCGCGCGTATCTCACGGAGCAGCTCCACGCCACGCCCTTCCGCCGCCGGAAGGTCCCACACCGCCAGATCGTAGCGACGGAGCATCAGGCGCTCGGCGGCCCCGAGCGCCGAAGAGACCCGTTCGACCGTCACGGCATCGGTCGCTCCCTCGGGGCCGACCCACTCGGACACCGAACGCGCGTCGACACTCGCGCTGGAGATCAGCAGGACTCGGGCTTCAGCCTCCCCCACGCGGCGGAAGGTAGAGCATCCTCGCGGGTGTCGCCGATCGGCGCGGGCGAGTGGCTGGAGTATGATCCCGCGCCGTGGAGCGCGTCGCGAGGATGGCTGTGGTGGGAGGGCTGGCACTGCTGGGGCTCGCCTGCCACGAGCCCACGCCGATCGATCGGTCCGGACCGGTGGCCGAGTGGCCCGAGTACGGCGGCGACAAGGGAGGGCTGCGCTACTCCCCACTGAGCCAGATCACTCGGGAGAACGTCGGCGCGCTGGAGATCGCCTGGGTCCATCACCACGGAGACATCTCCGATGGAAGCGATGGCAGCTCGCGCACGAGCTTCAACGCCACACCGATCGTGGCCGACGGCCTGCTCTACTTCTGCACCGGATTCAACCGCGTGATCGCACTCGATCCGGAGACGGGAGAGGAGCGCTGGAGCTTCGATCCCCGACAGCGGCTGAGAAAGCTCCAAGGACCGTACCCGCGTACCTGCCGTGGCGTCGCGTACTGGAAGGACACCCGGGCCGATCCGACGCAGCCCTGCGCACGGCGCATCTTCACGGGCACACTGGACTCCGAGCTGATCGCGCTGGACGCTCGAACCGGGCGCCCCTGCCAGGACTTCGGCGTCGACGGTCGCGTGGCGCTTCGCGAAGGGATCGGCGCTGCGCCTGCCTGGGAGTACTACGTCACGTCCCCTCCACTCGTGATCCGGGGGCACGTCGTGCTCGGCGCGCTGGTCGCCGACAACCTTCGCACCGATGCACCGAGCGGTGTCGTGCGGGCGTTCGACGCACGCAGCGGCGCGCTGCGCTGGGCCTGGGACCCGGTCCCACCGGGCCATCCGCCCACGCAAGAGGGCTACCGGCGGGGAACTCCGAACGTGTGGTCCATTCTCTCGGGCGACGAGGAGCACGGCCTCGTCTTCGTTCCCACGGGCAACGCCTCACCGGACTACTTCGCGGGCCTGCGCGGCGGGCTCGATCACTACGCGAGCTCCACCGTGGCCCTGGAGGCCGAGACCGGCAAGGTTCGCTGGCACTTTCAGACGGTCCATCACGACCTCTGGGACTACGACGTCGCCTCACAGCCGACGCTCTTTCGCATCCCGACGGTGGCGGGCGGCGTGCCCGCCCTCGTCCAGGCCACGAAGATGGGTCACCTCTTCCTGCTCCACCGCATGACCGGCCTCCCGCTCTATCCCGTCGAGGAGCGCCCCGTACCGGGCGACGGCGTGCCGGGTGAGACGCTCTCTCCGACCCAGCCCTTTCCCACCCACCCTCCGCCGTTGCACCCCGCGACGCTCTCACCGAACGACGCGTGGGGCTTCACGCCCTGGGACCGAGGGCGCTGCGCGAAGCGGATCGCGGAGCTGCGTTCGGAGGGAATCTTCACGCCGCCCAGCTTGCGTGGCTCGGTCCAGTACCCCGGGCCGGTCGGGGGCGCGAACTGGGGGAGCGTCGCGATCGACCCCGAGGCGGCCGTGCTCTACGTCAACCAGTCCCGGGTCGCGTCGATGATCACGCTGATCCCGCGCGAGGCGTACGAGAAGCTGGACGAGGGCGAGAACCGCTACCCGAACGAGCTCTACCCCCAGCTCGGGACGCCTTACGGACTCCGGCGCGAGCCGCTGCTCTCGCCCCTGGGTGCGCCGTGCAACCCGCCCCCGTGGGGAACCCTGACGGCGGTCGATCTCGTCTCGGGAAAGACGATCTGGGAGTCGACGCTCGGCACGACCCGCGATCAGGCACCGTTCCCCGTCTGGCTGCCACTCGGATCTCCGAACCTGGGAGGCTCGATCGTGACGGCCGGGGGGCTGGTCTTCATCGGGGCCACCACGGACCGCTTCCTGCGCGCATTCGATGCCGAGACGGGTGAGGAGCTCTGGCGCCGACGGCTGCCCTACACCGCCAATGCCACGCCGCTCACCTACCGGCTTCGCCGCGACGCACGTCAGTACATCGTGATCGCAGCGGGCGGTCACGGATGGTCCGAGCCGGGGGACGCCCTGATGGCCTTCGCGCTCCCCCAGCCGGACTGAGCCGACCTCACGCCCACGATCCCGGCGTGAGGTGGCTGCTTCCCCCCCGCCGCGGAGCGCGAAGGGCGGGGAGGCCGGGCTGGGCCTTCTACGGCTCGTCGGACGGCGGCGGCGTAGCCACGTCGGGCGCAGCCCCCGGTCCGACGGCGGTCGAGATTCGCCGACCCGTCAGGCTCGTGCGCGTCGCCGCATAGTTCTCGCCTTCCGCAGGCTGGCTCTCGATCTCCACCGTGAGCGTGCCATCGTCGGAGATGCGTCCGACGCTGGTCGACACGATCCGCGTGCTCACTCTGCGCGGGATGAAGGCGAAGCGTGTATCGACACGCGGTGCCCCCGCAACGACGATCTGCGTCTCGGCACGGCCTTCGAGAATTCCTTTGGTGAGCTTCCCCTCGCCATGGCCGATCACCTCGCTGTGCACCGACCCCTTGGGCGTCGGGAACTCGGTGGCCAGGTTGAAGCGCGCCGTGTAGCGATCCCCTTGCTGCTCGAGCACGATCGTACCCTCGATCTCCCGCTCCGCGCCGCTCCTCTCCTCGACGGTGATGCCGCCGACCTGGTAGACCCCGGTCACCTCGATCTCGTCCCCGGACGGTGCCGCCGTTCGGCTCGGCTGGGAGTCGCAGGCGAGGGTCAGGGCCACCCACGCCGCGGCCAGAAGGGCTCCGTGTCGCATCGCCGACCCTCCCTTCGGTCTTCTGAGAGTATACCCCCCTGAGGGCGACCGGGCCTGGAAATCGCGGCTCGCGAAGGGGGGACCGCCCCGGGGACCGGCACGCAGAGAAACCGCATGAAATCAGGAGGTTAGGGTGATCTCCCAGCGCCATGGCAGGCGGCGTCCGGCCGCGCTGATCCCGCTCCTCCTGCTGACCCTCACCGCGCTGAGCTACCGGGGCGTGGGCGCGCTCGACTTCGTCGACTTCGACGACTTCGGCTACGTCGTCGAGAACCCGCACGTTCGGGACGGACTGAGCCTCGACGCGGTCCTCTGGTCCTTGACCCACCAGCACCTCGGGTACTGGGCTCCACTCACTTGGATCTCGCACATGATCGACGTGACGTTGTTCGGGCTGGATCCCGCCGGCCACCACTGGATGAACCTCGTGCTCCACGCCACGAACGTGCTCCTGCTCTACGCCCTGCTCCTGCTCGCGACGGGGCGCCCTGCACCGAGCGCGGTCGTGGCGGCGCTGTTCGCGGTGCACCCCGTGAACGTGGAATCGGTGGCCTGGGTCGCGGAGCGGAAGAACCTGCTCAGCATGCTCTTCTGGCTGCTCACGCTCTGCAGCTACGTCGCGTGGGTGCGCACGCAGAGGCGGAGCCTCTACCTCGCGGTGATCGGCCTGATGGCCGCGGGTCTGCTGGTCAAGGCCACCGCGGTCACGCTGCCCTTCACCCTGCTCTTGCTCGACCTCTGGCCACTGGGCCGCCTGGATCCCGCACGACCCCTGGCGCCATCCCTGGCACGGCTGGTGCGCGAAAAGCTCCCGCTGCTGGCCCTCTCGGTGCTCTCGAGCGTGGTCACCTTCTGGGCCCAGCAGGAGACGGGAGCGGTGGAGCGCTCCCTCGCGCTCGAGACCCGGCTCGCGAACGCCGTCGTCTCTTACGTCCGCTACCTGGGCAAGCTCTTCTGGCCGACGGATCTGGCCGTGCTGTACCCGTTCCCTGCGTTGCTCGGCCTGGAGATGTGGACCGTCTCCCAGGTGCTGATCTGCGCGGCCCTGCTGGCCGCGCTCTCGGCCGGCGTCCTCTTCTGCATCCGTCGGCAGCCGTACCTCGGGGTCGGCTGGTTCTGGTACCTCGGCGTGCTGGTCCCGGTGATCGGGCTCGTCCAGGTCGGGGTCCAGTCGATGGCCGATCGCCATCTCTACGTGGCGATGATCGGGGTCCTCGTCGCCGTGGTCTGGCTCTCCGAGAAGCTCCTGGGCCACACGAGGGCGGGGCGTGCAGCCCTGGCGCTCGGGGCGGGCGTCCTCGCGAGCGTCTGCATCCTGCTCACCCGCGTCCAGGTCCGCACCTGGACCGACACCCTGACGCTCTTCGAGCACGCGCTGGCGGTGACCGACGACAATTGGATTGCGCTCAACAACGTCGCCTGGCTGCGGGCCGCATGCCCGGACGCCCGGGTCCGCGATGGAGCTCGGGCCGTCGCGCTGGCCGAGCAGGCCTGCCGTCTGACGGGCTTCGCGAACCCGGAGCTGCTCGACACCCTCGCAGCGGCCCAGGCCGAGGCCGGCGACTTCAAGGCGGCGCTGCGGACGTCCCGCCGGGCGCTCAGGCTCGCCCGGCAGACCGAGGGCTCGCAGACGCTGGCCCGGCGCCTGGCACGCCTGGAGGCGGGCCTGCCGATCCGATCCTCCCGCGCCTGTCCTCGGCGGCGGGGCGGGCGCCCAGTCCCGTCCCGGGAGGCTCAACACCCCTAGAGAACAGCCCTGGAACCCCCACAAGACAGGGAAGAAGGCCCGAAAACCCCCTGATTTCGCTTGCCATCCGGCTCCTGTTCTGCACAGAATTGGGTGAATTTCGCTGCACAGCGAATTCGGAATCCCGCCGGCCAGGAAAGGTGGAGAACCGGATCAGCCCGAGTCGTCCGACCCAAGTCCCCAGGAGGGAAAACCCATGAAGTCGAGGAGCCGCTTCGAGTGCCCGCGCCCCGGGCGCCTACACGCCCCTTCACGGTCCCTGGGGTTCCCGCTTGCGCTCTGCCTCGCGCTGCTGCTCGCGGGACCCGCTCTCGCGAGCGATGACGACGACGAGGACGACAACGGGGGCTGCGCCTGCAACGGCGGGATCGCCCTCATCGAGCTCGAGACCCGCGTGCCCTACCCCGGCGGCACCGTCGTCATCGAGGCCCGCGCCGCGAAGCAGGGCCGGCTCGACACCACGCCGTACGGCGTCGATGTGGAGAGCTTCGACGGCACGCTCTTCACCTCGACGAGCTTCTCGGGCGGGGTGGCCATCACGCGCATCGAGCTCGACGCCGGGGATGCGGTGGTGCGCATGGCCGTCGACGCCGCGCTGATCGGCCGCACCCGTCTCGACTCCAACACCGAGTACCGCGTGACGTTGGGAGCGGCCGTGAACCAGCAGGCCATCCACACCTCGTGCTCCCAGCCCATCGCACCCCCCTTCGTGTTCGGCGACTTCCATCTGATCGGCTTCACGGACCGGGAGGGCAACGTCTGCGAGCTCTGCGGCGACGGCCTGGTGCGCGGAGACGAGGCCTGCGATGACGGCAACACCTCGAACGGGGACGGCTGCAGCAGCGTCTGCGAGATCGAGCCGGGCTTCACGTGCAGCGGAGAGCCCAGCCTCTGCGTGCCGAGCTGTGGCGACGGCTTTCTCGATGCGGGGGAGGCCTGCGACGACGGCAACCTGGTCAACGGCGACGGCTGTGGCGCCACCTGCCAGATCGAGCCGGGCTACGGCTGCAGCGGCTCGCCGAGCCTCTGCTCCGCGCTCTGCGGGGACGGCCTCGTGCGCGGCGCCGAGGGCTGCGACGACGGCAACACGGCCCCGGGGGACGGCTGCGACGCGACCTGCCAGATCGAGCCCGGCTTTGCCTGCGCCGGCGAGCCGAGCGTCTGCCCAGCCTGCGGGAACGGCTTGATCGAAGGCTTCGAGGCCTGCGACGACGGCAACACGGCGAGCTGGGACGGGTGCACGAGCGCCTGCCAGATCGAGCCCGGCTTCGTCTGCAGCGGAGAGCCCAGCGTCTGCGTGGCCACCTGCGGCGACGGTGTGATCGACCCCGGCGAGCAGTGTGACGACGGCAACCTCGTGAACGGCGACGGCTGCGGCACGACCTGCCACGAGGAGCCGGGCTTTGCCTGCACGGGCGCGCCGAGCCTCTGCGACGGCATCTGCGGCGACGGGCTCGTGCGCGGCTCGGAGACCTGCGACGACGGGGGCATCGTACCTGGCGATGGCTGTAACGCGAGCTGTCAGGAGGAGCCCGGCTTCTCCTGCGCCGACGAGCCGAGCACGTGCAGCGGCATCTGCGGGGACGGGCTGCTGCGCGGGGACGAGAGCTGCGACGATGCGAACACCACGAATGGGGACGGCTGCAGCAGCACGTGCCAGAGCGAGCCCGGCTTCGTGTGCAGCGGCGAGCCGAGCACCTGCCTGCCGACCTGCGGCGACGGCGCGCTCGATGGGGGCGAGGGCTGCGATGACGGCAACCTGCTCAACGGCGACGGCTGCGGCAGCTCCTGCCAGATCGAGCCGGGCTACTCCTGCGCGGGAGCGCCCAGCGTCTGCGACGGCATCTGCGGCGACAACCTGATCCGGGGCAGCGAGGTCTGCGACGACGGGAACACGGCCAACGGCGACGGCTGTAGCTCGAGCTGCGACGTCGAGCCGGGCTTCGAGTGCTTCGGCGAGCCGAGCGTCTGTGAGAGCTGCGGGAACGGCCTCATCGAGGGCATCGAGGCCTGCGACGACGGGAACACGATGAACGGCGACGGCTGCACCGGCACCTGTGTGGTCGAGCCGGGCTTCGCATGCAGCGGCGAGCCCAGCGTCTGCACGAGCAGCTGCGGAAACGGCATGATCGACGCGACCGAGACCTGCGACGACGGCAACACGACCAACGGGGACGGCTGCGGAAGCTCCTGCCAGGTCGAGCCGGGCTTCGGCTGCGTTCTGGAGCCGAGCGTCTGCGTGGCGACGTGCGGGGACGGCTTGATTCGAGGCTCGGAGGGCTGCGACGACGGGAACGTGCTGCCCGGGGACGGCTGCGACAGCGGCTGCCAGGTCGAGCCCGGCTACGTCTGTCAGGGGGAGCCGAGCTCCTGCCAGGCCTGCGGCAACGGGGTGATCGAGGGCGCCGAGAGCTGCGACGACGGCAACACGACCAATGGGGACGGCTGCAGCTCGAGCTGCCTGATCGAGCCGGGGTTCGTGTGCAGCGGGGAGCCGAGCACCTGCACGCCGAGCTGTGGCAACGGGGTGCTCGATCCGCCCGAGCTCTGCGATGACGCGAACCTGATCAACGGCGACGGCTGCAGCAGCATCTGCCAGGTCGAGCCGGGCTTCGGCTGCTCAGGCATACCGAGCCTCTGCACGGCCCTATGCGGGGACGGTCTGATCCGCGGCCTCGAGGAGTGCGACGACGGCAACACGCTGGCCGGAGACGGCTGCGACAGCTCGTGCCAGAAGGAGTCCGGGGCCATCTGTTTCGGGGAGCCGAGCCTCTGCTTCACCTGTGGAGACGGCATGGTCCAGGCCGGCGCCGGCGAGACCTGCGACGACGGCAACACGACCAACGGCGACGGCTGCAGCTCGCTCTGCCTGACGGAGCCGGGCTACGAGTGCAGCGGCGAGCCGAGCGTCTGCGGAACCGTCTGCGGTGACGGCCTGGTGCGTGGCTTGGAGGAGTGCGACGACGGAAACCTGGACGATGGCGACGGCTGCAGCAGCCTCTGCGAGATCGAGCCGATCATCGAGGGCAGCCTGGTGGTGGGCCGGCTGAAGGGGCTGTCGCAGGTGCCCGGCACGAAGGGTCAGGTGACGATCAAGGGCATCCTCAACGTGCACCCGCCGCTGGACAGCTTCCGCATGACCCTCGAGGAGGGCACGGGCAACGGGAGCGGCGACTCGGAGATCGTCCTGATGGTGACCGTGGAGGACGTGGCGCAGGTGAACGAGGTCATCAGCTTCACGCGCGGCGAGTGCGACCTGATCGTGAAGCAGGGCTTCCTGAGAACCGTCAAGTGCAAGAGCCCCGACAGGCGCAAGAAGGCCGTCTTCCGGAAGATCTCCTCGGTGCCCGACGTCTTCCGCTTCACCGTGCGCGCCCGGAACCTCGGGATCCAGCCCTTCACGGTGGATCAGGTGAAGGTCACACTCACGACGGGCGCCACCTCACGCCCGGACACGATCGGAGACCTCGAGCCCTGCCGGCTCAAGACCGGCTCGGACGCGCGCTTCCGCATCAACTGCCGAGAGCCGAACTTCTAGCGGGATCAGGCGCCTAGT